>NZ_QETH01000072.1 GCF_003105115.1 Flavobacterium sp. HTF
ATCAAATTTACAGAGTTAAAACTTTAATTAGAGTTTTGTCCTTTTTTTTTTTAATCTCAAGTATTTTTTTTTGGTAAAAAATGTTTTACAAACAACAAAAAATCAATAAGATAATGTTAAGAAAAATAGCGTTATAAGAATTTTCATCATAAATAAAATAATGATTTTTTTGTAAGAACTAGACTATGTAAGGGTTTGCTAAAATTCTCACAAATAATTTATTGTGAAAATTTTGCTACAATACAATTTTGTTATAAAATTGCGTTATTGTTTAACTAATCAACAATATTGTAACAAAAACCCCTATTATTATGAAAAAAGTTTTTTTATCTGCAATTACAGCCTTATTGCTGTTTTCTTGTCAAAATGACCAATCTGAATCTGCTGGTTCAGAAACAAGCGCATTGTCACGCCGTGCATGTGCAACTCAGGATGTATTAGAAGCCCAATTGAAAGCCGATCCTACTTTGGCAATCAGAATGAATCAAATTGAAGCTTTTACTAATGAGCAACTTATTAAAGGTTTTTCAGGCCGTTTGGTAAACGGTAAAATCGAAATTCCTGTTGTTGTAAACGTTTTATATAAAACTACAGCACAAAACATTTCAAATGCACAAATTCAATCTCAGATTGATGTATTAAACAAAGATTTCAATGCATTAAATTCAGACTTCAATAGCGTACCGGCTTTATTTTCAGGTGTAAAAGCTAATGTAGGAATTACATTTGTATTAGATCAGGTAATCAGAAAATCTACTACAAAAACGTCATGGGGAACAAACGATGCCATGAAAAAAACAGCTCAGGGCGGAATAGCACCAACTTCTCCGACAACAAAACTTAACTTATGGTCTTGCGCTATTGGTGGCGGAATTCTTGGTTATGCACAATTTCCCGGAGGAGCTTCATCTACAGATGGTGTTGTAATTGATTCTAAATATTTCGGAGTTTCTGGTTCTGCAAATGCACCATATAACTTAGGAAGAACCGGTACTCACGAAGTGGGACACTGGATGAACTTACGTCACATCTGGGGAGATGCAACTTGCGGAAGCGATTTAGTATCTGATACTCCAACTCATAACACTGCTAACTACGGTGTACCGGCTTACCCTCACTACAGTACTTGTTCAGGAACTCCTGTAGAAATGACTATGAACTACATGGATTATACTGACGATGCTGGTATGTACATGTTCTCAAATGGTCAAAAAAGCAGAATGGCTGCGATCTTTGTTTCAGGAGGTCCAAGAGCTGCTTTTGGAATCTAATCCAAAAAAAAATAAATATATTTTTAAGGCGGGATGTATTCATCCCGCTTTTTTCGTTAAGGTCAATAAATTCAAAAGCTTTTTCCTATATTTACTTTAGAATTTATTTAAAATCTAATATGATAACATCAAAAACTATATCAAACGGAATCCTAAGAGCACTGGCAACCATATTAATTATTACTGCTGTATTGTACTTTTTATATGAAATACAAACTGTAATCGTATATCTGTGTATTTCGCTCATATTATGCCTTATTGCAAACCCTTTGGTATTGTTTTTAAAGAATAAACTAAAATTTGGTAATTCCTTAGCCGCTGCGACAACCATCCTTTTTTTTATATTAATAATAACCGGTTTCATTTTCTTATTTGTTCCGCTGATCATTTCACAGGCAAATAATTTATCATTATTAGATACTCATAAGTTACAGGAACAGTTTATCTCAACAGAACAAAGTATTGAATCTTATTTTAATATCCAGCATGTTGATCTGAATAAAATGCTGAAAGACTCTAAAGTAACCTCAATGTTAGATTTCAGTTATTTTACCAGGTTTATCAATTCAATTTTAGGTTTTGTGGCAGATATGGGAATGGGAATGGTTTCTGTATTCTTCATTACTTTCTTTTTTATAAAAGATCAGGAGTTGTTTAAATCACAGGCAAGAGAAATTCTTCCGGATTCAAACGAAGACAAAATTCTAAATTCAATTACAAAAATAAACCATTTGCTAACCCGCTATTTTGTTGGTTTATTGCTTCAACTGACTGTTGTTTTTATTCTTTATTTAATTGTTCTGGTTATTTTTGGAAATAAAAATGCGCTTGTCATAGCATTTCTTTGTGCCATATTAAATGTCATTCCTTACATCGGTCCGATTATCGGAACCGTATTGGCCGGAATTTTGACCATGATCAGCATGATCGGAAGCGATTTTCAAACTGAAATCCTTCCAAGAACAATTTATGTTATAATCGGCTTTTTGATCGTTCAGGCGATTGATAATAACGTTAGCCAGCCTATAATTTCATCAAAAAGTGTAAATTCGCATCCGCTGGAAATATTTCTGATTACTTTAATCAGCGGAATCACTTTTGGAATTGTCGGAATGGTAATCGCTGTTCCCGTTTTTACAATGTTAAAGGTAATTCTGAAAGAGTTTTTTCCTGAAAACAAAATTGTATCCGTATTAACCGAAAGAATTTAGCATTGAACACTTCTATCCTGCACCAAAATATTCAGGACTTTATAAACCAGAATATTGGCGCGCCGATTTCAAAATTAGCCCTTCAGAAAAATCCGTTTCCTGAAGTGGACTGGATTTTAATTTTAAATCAGATAGAAGCCAAATCAAAAGCAAAAGAAAAATTACCAACCTGGTTCGCAACCGAAAATATTATATATCCGGGTAAAATTTCTGTCGAACAAACTTCTTCAGAAAAAACGGCTGCCTATAAAGCTTCGCTAATCTCAGGAAAAACATTAATTGATCTGACCGGAGGTTTTGGAGTTGACGATTATTATTTTTCAAAGAAATTTAAAGCCGTTGCACATTGCGAAATAAATGAAGGTTTATCGGCCATTGTAAAACATAATTTTCAGCAGTTAGCAGTAGAAAATTGTACTTTTTACGCAGGCGATTCCACCAATATTTTAAACGAACTAAATCAAAAATGGGACTGGATCTATATCGATCCGTCGCGAAGAAATGATGTCAAAGGCAAAGTTTTCATGCTGAAGGACTGTTTGCCAAATGTTCCCGAATTACTTGATTTTTACTTTGAAAAAGCAGATTCTGTTCTAATTAAAACAGCACCGTTATTAGATATTTCTGCCGGTTTATCCGAATTAAAATTTGTAAAAAACATTCATATAATTGCGCTCGAAAATGAAGTTAAAGAACTTCTGTTTGAGATTCACAATCGCTACTCTGGCGAAATAACCGTAAAAACAGCCAACATCTTAAAAGACAAAACAGAAACTTTTGAGTTTGTCCTGGATAACGATTCTGGTTTTGAGCCTTACCACCTACCGCAAAAATACCTTTACGAACCCAATGCGGCGATTATGAAATCGGGAGGTTTTGATGAAGTTGGCCCATTCTTTAAAATCAATAAACTTCATAAACACTCGCATTTGTACACTTCAGAAGAATTAGTTGATTTTCCGGGCCGTCGTTTTGAGATTGAAAAAGCGATTTCATATAACAAAACCGATATGAAAACGGAGCTTTTAAACCAACAGGCAAACGTAACAACGAGGAATTTTCCGGACACGGTCGAGAGCATCAGAAAAAAATGGAAAATAAAAAATGGAGGAAATTTGTATTGTTTTTTTACAACTGATAAAAATGAAAACAAAATAGTTTTAATTTGCAGAAAAATAACCTAAAAATGAAACAACTAATTACCCTTACTTTTTTTTTATTAACCCTGACTGCATTTGCTCAAAAACCATGTGAATACAGTGCAAATGTAAATGACTCAATTGGTACTTACAAAGTAACAAACGAATACCTGATGAGCGAAAAATATTTTGGAGGAAGCTTCAGTTATGTTTTCTTTTCATTAGCCCAGACAGATGGATTGCCAACCTTAAACCTTCAGCTGATACAAAAAAGCAAAGATTTTATAAAAGCGAATTGCTTTGACAAAAACTCAAAAGTATTCCTGCAACTAGAAAATGGTAAAATAGTAACGCTGATGCATATCAATCAGGAAAACTGCGGAACTCTTATCCGTGATGACAAAGGTTTTGACAACCGCGTGACTACAGGAATTTTTATGTTTATGAAAGACAATTATGAAGAACTAAAAAAATCTCCAATTTCGATTATGCGTGTAAAATACCTAACGGATACCGAAGATTATATCGTAAAAAGAGAACTGACGTCTGAATTAAACGGCAAAGTCACACATCCGAATACCTATTTCATAGAAAATATCAGATGCGTAGAATAAACTAATCGCATTTCCATTTTTCGTTTGAAACATTCTCTTTCAAACCGGTTTTTAAATTATAATGCCACCATTCTGAATCAAATGAATTAAAACCATTTTTGATCATTATTTTTTTCAGGAATTTTCGGTTTGCGAGTATTTCTTTCGAAAATTTAGTATAATTATGACTGGCCTGGATTCCGAAGAAATCAAAAGAAGTTCCCATATCAATTTCTTTTCCACTGGCATCAACTATAGAAATATCAACGGCTCCTCCTCTATTATGGATGGAGCCTTTTTTTGGATCCGCCACATATTTGGGATCCGACACAATCTCCCACATCTTTTTCTGGATAGACAAGGGCCTGTAACAGTCATATAATTTGATTTTATAGCCACGCTTTATAAAATCATTATTGGCCAAAATAAGCGCTTTAACAGTCTTTAAACGCAGAAAACATTCAGCACAATCATATACTTTGGCTTTCAGAAAATTATCTTCTGTTGCGTATTTCATATCATAAACAAAATCTTTGCTAAAATCTTTCAGGTTTACAAAAGTCGTATCTGCAATTTCGTGTTTTACCGGACTTGAATACACTTCATTCTGAGCCTTGGCAGTAAAGACAAAAAGAAAGAAAACAGACAGGGAAAATAATATGGATTTTGGCATGAAATTAGCGTTTTAAGATGGTGAAAATTTTTTCAAAGTAAATATAGAAATAATAAGTCTAAAGAAAAATTCAACCTGCGATTCCGTTACTAAAACCTAAAACCATGAAAAAACTTACTTCATTATTGCTTCTGCTCCCATTTCTTGGATTTTCTCAGGAAAAACAATATTCTGAACCTTCAAAATTATAGAAGATTCGGGCTACGTTCAGGTCAATATGGATGAAAATGAAAAAGCAATATTCAGATCCGGGTTTGGAGAAACCGTTGCTTTTTATCCCGCCGAAATAATCAATTTAAAGGAAAACAAAAAACTAAACGGATTAGCCGTAGAAAGCAATTTTATTGTCAAGTACTACGACAACAGACCCGAAGTCTTCACAAAAGAAACTGCCTGGATCGGAGTCGATGAAATTCCTGAACTGATTGTCTGGTTCGAAAACTATGTGATTCCGAGTCTGGATAATTCAAAGAAAAGAACCGTAAAATATATTTTCAACTCAAAAGAAATTCAGTTCAAATTTGAAATCTACAACAACACGCAGACCTTTACCATCATTATAAAAGACACGAACTACAAAGACAAATATTTCTGGACAGAAACCAAAGTAAAAGACATTCCTAATATACTGAAAAGCCTGAAATATTTACAGGCAAAATCCAGTTAAAGCGACAGCATACTATTTTCCGAATGCTATTTTGAAGCAAAAATATTCATTTCCAAAACACCTTTAGTCCCCGCTATCCGCTATATCTCCGGTGGTGTGGTTCACCACCGGAGGATGCCGCTGCTATCGGGGCTAAGTTTGAAATTTTCGTTTTTTTAAGAACTTTTAAAACAGGTAAATTAGTTTGTAATTGTAACAATAACAAATCATTAGCGTCTTACTTCTAACTAAATTATTGTAATTATGAGTTCAGAAAAACAGACAGCAAGAAAAGCCGGTTTATTATATCTAATAATTTTAATTACCGGTGTGTTTGGAATTATGTATGTTCCGGTACAGTTATTTGTAACCAGTGATATTAATTTGACAGCAAAAAACATCTTAGAAAATGAATTACTCTTTCGATTTGGTATATTGAGCAGTCTAATCTGTCAGACTGTATTTGTGTTTTTGGCACTGACCTTATATAATTTATTTAAAAATGTAAATGCACACTTGTCGCGAACCCTGGTTGCATTGGTAATTGTAGGTGTTCCAATCGCATTTCTGATCATTTTTAACCAGTATTATATCCTTTTAATCCTGAAAGAAAATTTTATGACCAATTTTTCTTCCATTCAGCAAAATACTTTGGCAATGCTAAGCTTAAAGATGTATGGAAAAGGAAATGTAATAATTGGGATTTTCTGGGGACTGTGGTTAATTCCTTTTGGACAATTAGCCTATCGATCCAATTTTATCCCTAAGATTTTTGGAATACTTTTAATTGCCGGAGGAACAGCATATTTAATAGATGCAGTAGTTTTTATTTTATTTCCTGATTATCATCCTATAACAGGTGTTTTGGTCGGAATAACATCTTCTCTTGCAGAGTTTGCAATGATTTTTTGGCTTTTGGTAAAAGGAGTGAAAAATAATGTAATAGCTTAAACTGCCCTATATCTCTCCCGTTCTCATAATATTTTCCTTTACCCCTTTATTCTTCAGCATTCTAAAATGAGAACGCACCGCATGGTAAAAAGGATACGAGGTATACGGAAGATTATATTCTGCAGCATAACGTCTGATTATAGGCGTTATATACGGATAATAAGTGTGGCCAACATTCGGAAAAAGATGATGTGCCACATGATGCGTAAACCCTCCATATAAAAAATTAGCCAGCTTGCTTTCTGTACTAAAATCTTTGGTGACCACCATTTGATGCATCGCCCAGGTATTCGAAAGATTTCCGTCTTCATCTGTATCAGGAAAATGTGCATCCTCATCTACATGCGTAGATACAAGCGCCACTACGCCAACTACACTTGCAGACATGTGCATGGCAAACCAGGCGCCCAAAACCAAGTACCACGGTTGGGTTAAAAAAAACATCGGGATAAAAAGGAGGTAAACCAGATTAATGATTTTTGCCGCAAACAGCCTGTAGATTTCCTGTTGAGGGATTTTCTCTACTATTTTTTTTACGTAATTGTTTTTCTTTCCAAAAAAATCTTTGAAGTCCCTTATATATATCCAGTTAAGACTGTAAAAAGGATAAATCAGCCACATATATATGTGCTGGTACTTATGATAATTATACAACGGACTGTTTGGAAAAATCCTGATAATATCACTTTGTTTAATATCAATATCCCAATCCTGAACATTTGTAAAAGCATGATGAAGGCCTATATGCCGGCGCACCCAAAGCCAGTGATTGCTTCCAAACAATTCCAGCACATACAGAAACCAGTCATTATTTTTTGATTTTTTGAATAATGCTCCGTGCGCCGCATCATGAAAGGCATTGATAAACAACACAATCATGGTTATTCCGCAAAGGATATAAAAAAGAAAAAGTAACGAGGTATGATTTCCGAAAACTAAAATACAGGCATAGAACAAAAAGAAAACTACTAAAAGTCCCAGAGACTTTATAATATTTGTCACGTATAAAGATGAATTCTTTAAGACCGTTTCTTGTACTTCTAAACGCATCTTTTTAAAAAAATCATCAGTTCCGGCTTTTACAAAAACCGGTCGTTTTAATTTTTCCATATGGTTCTGGTTAGAAATTGTTCTTCAAATTTACTAAAAAAAACATAAACAACTAACAACCATTCATTTGCAATATTAAAAACTAATCAACAGACCAGATCTTTCTGACCAGTTTGATTTCAACCCGATGATTTAAATTTAACCTGATAAGGCGCCTTTCTGTTACTCTAATCCTTTTTGGACCAGCTTTTCTTTTATCCTTTTTAATTTAGTTTCAATTTCTCCAATATCATTCAGAATTGTGGTTTTTACATACTCTTCTGTGGGTTCATTCAGTGCCTCTGAATCATTTTCTTTACTGTCAGTAAAAATATACTGTAAATCTATTTCAGGAAATTTTTCAACCAGTAAAGTTATGAATACAGCATCGACCTTATTGATGCCTTTAAAGTATCGGCCAATCATGGTTTCACTATATCCCATAATTTCTGCAACTTCTCTTTGCTTAAGTCCTTTTTCTCTAAAAAACTCTCTTATTTTTTCGTAATACATTATTTGTAATTATTATAAATTATATATGAGGTAGATTTTTTTAACAAGAAATACACCTATTGTATAATATTTTTCCTACATTTGTTTATTCGTTAACAAGAATAAGCAATAAATATTAATTATATGGCAAAATTAGTAAAAAATAATAAGCAAGAGCAACCTTTATCACATAATGAGAAGGCTTACAGCTATTTAGAGCAACATTTACCATACACCTATGTTGACCTTACGGTAGAATGGCTAATCAAAAAAGGACACAAGTCCCCAAATAAGGCATTAATACGAAATGTAAGAAACAAAACCATTCTAAGAAATGATATTCTTCTTGCACTCGTCGAAGTTGCTACAGAAAACAAAAACTCTATTGAAAGGATCAAATCATTAGTCAGCGAATCATAGTTTGCAAATAAAAAACCACTCTTAAGGAGTGGTTTTTTATTGTTATTTCCAAATCAAATGATTATTTCCCAACCGTTTTTTGCAGGTACTGCGGATATCTTTCCCCAACAATTTCTATAGCAGACAAAGCGATTTCAATTTTAGCCAGATCTTCAGTAGTCAGATGCACGTTTACCGCACCGATATTTTCCTGTAAACGATGTATTTTGGTCGTTCCCGGTATTGGGGCAATCCATGGTTTTTGAGCCAAAAGCCAGGCCAGTGCAATCTGAGCCGGCGTTGCATTTTTTTCTGCCGCAATGTTTTTTAGTAAATCTACAAGCGCCAGATTCGCTTTTCTGTTTTCATCAGAAAATTTTGGAAGTGCATTTCTAAAATCGTTTGGATCAAATTTTGTGTCCTCATTAATGGCTCCTGTCAGAAAACCTCTTCCAAGCGGGCTGAAAGGAACAAAACCAATTTCTAATTCTTCCAGTAATGGCAGAATTTCTTTTTCCGGTTCACGAAAAAACATAGAATACTCACTCTGCAAAGCAGCTACGGGCTGTATTGCATGTGCTTTGCGAATACTTTCTACCCCTGCTTCCGAAAGTCCCCAGTGTTTTATCTTACCTTCTTTCATCAAATCCTGAATAGTTCCTGCCACATCTTCCATAGGTACATTTGGATCTACTCTGTGCTGATAAAACAAGTCTATATAATCTGTATTGAGATATCTTAATGAATTTTCGGCAACCTGACGAATTCTCTCCGGACGGCTGTCAACCCCTTTGGTAGCATCTCCATCCAGAAAACCAAATTTTGTCGCTATAATAATTTTGTCTCTAAACGGCGCAACTGCTTTACCTAATAAGGTTTCGTTTCCGCCCTGCGTATAGGCTTCTGCGGTATCAAAAAAGGTGATACCAGATTCGTAAGCATTTCTAATTAAATCTATTGCATCTTTTTCATCTGCTGCAGGCCCGTAAGCAAATGTTAGTCCCATACAGCCTAAACCTAATTCAGAAACTTCTAAACCTTGTTTTCCTAATGTTCTTGATTTCATCTTTTTATTATTTAAATTTTAAATTCTGTATTATTGTTTCAAATTGATATTGCAAATTTCAGCATACCGACAACAACAAATGGTAGACAGATTACGGTATTACATACCATTATTACTGATTGACCTCAACGTTGTAAAGTACTGATTAAAAAAGGTTTAATTTTGCTTATATAAATGTACGACATATGGATTCTATTATAAACTTTAGCAGTATCAGTGACTATAATTCTTTCAACAATAATGAAACGCTTCATCCATTAGTAAGTATTGTAGATCTTTCTAAAGCTGCTCCGCGCAAGGATTACAAAATGAATTTTGGGATTTATTGTGTTATTCTGAAAGATACAAAATGCGGAGATATTAAATATGGCAATAATTATTACGATTACCAAGAAGGCACTTTGGTGTTTTTTGCCCCTGGGCAGGTTGTAGAAGTGAACAATAATGGCGAATACTATCAGCCGTATGGAAAGGCTTTGATTTTTCATCCTGATTTGCTTCATGGTACCACATTGGGCAAACATATGGAGGAATATAATTTCTTTTCTTACAACACCAATGAGGCGCTGCATTTATCAGAAAAAGAAAGAAAGATTATTCTCGATTGTTTTTCAAAAATTGAGTATGAACTGGAGCAGTCTATTGACAAACACAGCAAAACCCTGATTACTTCTAACATAGAATTATTTCTAAATTACTGTAACCGTTTTTACGACAGGCAGTTTATTACACGCGATACCGTTCATAAAGGCGTTCTGGACAAATTCGAAAACCTGATAAACACTTATATAAATTCAGAAAAACCACGAAATGAAGGTTTGCCCTCTGTAGGATGGTGCGCAGAGCAATTAAATCTGTCTGCCAATTATTTTGGTGATTTAATTAAAAAAGATACCGGTTTTACTGCTCAGGAATTTATTCAGTCCAAAGTAATTGATCTGGCCAAAGAAAAGATCTTTGATGTCAATAAATCTATAAGTGAAATTGCTTATGAACTGGGTTTTAAATATCCTCAGCATTTTACCCGTTTATTCAAACAAAAAGTAGGTATGTCGCCTTTGGATTATAGAAATTTGAATTAAAGAAAATTAAAAAATTCCCATATTCTCAGGCTTGAGCACAAATCCCAATCGCAGCATACTTTTGTGTTCCTGGTAATCAATCAAACTTTCGGTGTAGCCGATAAACCATTGCAGCGTAAAATAATAATTTTGGTTTTTGTAAGGCCTGTAGTTTACCTGTGTCTGCAAAGATCCGTAATTAATGAGCCCGCTTCCTTTTCTGAAAAGAATATCGGCACTCCATCTTTCTGGTGATATTTTATAGGTGGCACTTGCTTCTCCGTAACCCACATATTTTGTCAGTTCTGGATTATCCTCTTTATCAACAAGCGGAATCCACCCTCTTAATCCGACAGTCCAGCGTGGTGAAATTTGTGATTTTAAGGAGAAAGCCAGCATGTTCCAGGTTCTTGAATAAATTGAATCTCTTCCGTTTGATTCGTGCTCTATAGAAATTGTTGCGTAGGTAAGCCTTCCTCCTTTTAAATAAAACGGACGGACAACCGCAAATCCGGGATTAAAATTAAGTTCTGAGAATGGTTTTGAATTTGCATATATATCCCAAAAAGCTTTTTGGGTGTACATCAAATAAGGGAAAAATCCTCCCCATATTGGTTTTGAGCTCAATCGTTGCTTAAAACTGACCTGATATTTTACGTCAGCAGTATTGCGGGTGATGTCATCATCCAAAGGTACGCCTGTTAAAAAATAATTATCCCTGTGGATAGAAAAACTGGATTCTTTTAGTAATGAATCTGCGGCGCGAAAATTCTTTTTTTCTTCTAAAATTTGTGAATTTGCTTGTATGGAAAATAAAATGCAGAAAATTAATAGGTGTTTTAAATACATTCGAGTTGTTTAAAATGGAGTATATTACTTAGCTTTTACACTAATTTACACTATTTTACTCCAATTTAAAAAAATAAACCCTTAAAAAAACACTAAAACATACAGATTATCAATAACTATGGTTTATTATCTGAACAAGTAAAAATATGACGGGAGCCGTCTGTTTGTAATTTAGATAATACATTTTTTAAATCGGGACCAAGATTTGATGCAATGGAATGCAATACATGTTTTAAATCATTAAAATCATTTGGTTTCACAAAATAACAAACAGAGCCCAGATCAGAAGCAATATCCATATCTTTTTTATGGGAAGATGTCGAGATCATGATTACCGGTATGTCCTGATAGCGTTTATCTTTTTTTAAGATTTTTAAGCATTCCCATCCGCTCATAATGGGCATATTTACATCAAGAAAGATGAGCTCAGGGTTGCTATCAAGCCCTTCAAGTATTTTTAACGCTTCATTACCATTTGCTGCACAATGACAGATAATATTTTCGTTTACATCTTCTAATGCTTCACAGAACATTTCAGTGTCATCCATATCATCATCAGCCAGTAAAATTATTTTCTTATCCATATTAAATGTCATTTTCATTTTGAGTTAACGGAAGTGTTATAACAAAAGTAGCTCCTTCAGTCAGACTTCCAATTGCGCTTATGTTTCCGCCATGGCGCTCTACTATCTTTTTGCAAAGTGACAATCCCAGACCTGTACCTTCATAACTATCTTTAGAATTAAGCCTGGTAAAGGTTTCAAATATACGTTCGGCCTGACTCGGTTCAAAACCAATTCCATTGTCTTTTAAGGTGATTACCACAAAACTGCCTTCTTTTTTAACTTCCGTTTCTGACAATATCGTTATTTCCGGAGGCGTATCAATTTTGGCAAATTTGATGGAGTTATTGATCAGGTTATAGAAAAGCTGATACAGTAATACCAAAGCCCCTTCCAACTTTGGGAGGTTGTGATAATGGATTTTTCCTCCTGTTTTTTGCAAAGAAACTTCCAAATCGGTTTCAATATTTTTTATTACTTCATTTAAATCTACCAATGTATTTTTTTGCAGATCGGCATTGATTTTAGAATAGGCCAAAACACCATCGATCATATTAAACATACGATCTGTGGCCACATGAATTCTGTCAATAAATCGTGCTGATGTTTTATCCAGTCCTTCTTCAAGATGTTCCTCTAAGCGGCTGGTAAATGTTTTTATTTTACGCACCGGTTCTTTTAAGTCGTGGGAAGCGACGTGGGCAAATTGCTGCAGATCTTCATTAGAACGCTGAAGTTCTTTGGTACGCTCGGCTACAAGGCTTTCTAATTTATCGGTAATAGATCGGTGTTCCTGAATATCGGTACAGGTACCAAACCATTTTGTAATAACTCCTGCGTCGTCTTTTATAGGTACAGCTTTACCTAAAAACCATTGGTATTCGCCAGTCCTGATGTTTTTTATTCTGAATTCGAGTTGAAATAGTTCACCGCTTTTTACGCAGCCGTACCAGGTATCTGTTGCCCGTTTCAGATCATCCGGATGTGTAAAAGGTGCCCAGCCGATTGCGACAGCTTCTTTTTCATTTACACCGGTAAGTTCCTGCCAGCGTTTGTTATAGTAATCAAGATGGCCGTCTGCCCTTGATGTCCAGATTATCTGGGGAACAAGATCAGCCAGCTGTCTGAATTTTTCTTCGCTTTGCTTTATTATTTGCTCTATTTCTTTTTGTGAAGTGGTATCGCTTGCTGCACCAAACCATTCTAAGATATTATTCTGATGGTCAAGAATAGGAATCGCTCTTGAAAAAGTCCAGCCCAGAGTACCGTTTTCATTTAAAATTCGATATTCTAATTCAAATATGCTTTTATCAGCTATAGATTTAGCAATTTGATTTTCGACTTTTTCGCGATCATCAGGATGGATGTGTTTATCAAGCCAATTGAAGATCGGCTCTCTCGTATCTGATAAAAACCCGCGTCCGTCCATATTATACATTATAGTCCAATCCGGATTCATACAATATACAACATCAGATGAAGCGTTGACCAAAGCACGGAAACGGTTCTCACTTTCTTCCATCTTTTTTCTTGCCACTACCTGCTGAGTAACATCAATGGCTACCTGAATCATACCTGTTATCTTACCTTCTTCAATTAAAGGCCGGTAAGAAAGATTATAATAATAGTCTTGCGTTACGCCTGTGCGGTTATGCTGAACAAGTACTTCACTCTGATCAAAAGGAATTCCTTTATGATAAACTTTCTCCACCTGTTCCCATACATATTGTCCTCTCAGTTCTGGCAGAACATCTATGAGCGGCATGCCCATTATCTCTTCTCCGCGGCCAATCATTTCCAGCATATGCTTATTTATCTGCTCGATAATCAGATTGTCACCTTTCAATATTAAAGTCGGACAAGGAGTCTGATCGATCATTGATCTTAACCTTCTCTCACTGTCTTCTAATTTTCTTCTGGCCAGTACTTGTTCTGTTACATCTACAGCCATGTGCAACACGGCAGAACTTCCTTCTGATTCTAAAATAGAATCGTATGAAAAATTAAAATAGCGGCGTTCCAGCTTGCCATTGATTATCAAATCAACAGGCTGTTCACTTCCTCTAAATGGTATTCCGGTTCTCTGAACATCAATAACCGTTTGGAGTGCCGGCTGTCCGCTCAGTTCAGGCAAAGCATCAATCATTTTTTTTCCAAGTACTTCCTCTGCAGTATTTTTATTCATAAACTGCAACATTGGCTTATTGATACTTTCAATGATAACGTCTTCTCCTTTAGAAAGTAACATGGCAATAGGTGACTGTTCAATCATAGTACGAAAACGGGTTTCGCTTTGCTGTAGTTTTTCTCCGGCCAGTGTGAGCTCTGTGATATCCCGGGTCGTTCCGGCAACAGCTTCTACTTCTCCCTGTTCATTAAAAACCGGAGTTAAAATATAATCATAAATTCGTTTACCTAATTCAGCGTGCGGAAAAGATACGGTTCCCCTAACCTGTTTTTTTGTAGCAGCTACTTCATCTATTTCTCTTTCGTGCATTAGGGCGTGCCATTCCTCATATCCATTGTCTCTTAATCCTCGCCCAATTGCATCTTCTTCTGACTTGCCCCACATCGTGAGTAAAGCCTTGTTAGCATAAGTAAATCTATACGAAAGATCAAAAACATATACAAGATCGGGTGTATTGTTTGTTATAGAATCAAATAATCTTTTTTGCTGCTCAGCTGCAATTAATACATCATCTAAAAGTAGTTCTGCTTGTTTTTTTTCTGTTTTATCTTCTGTAGTTACAATCAACAGTTCGCCTTGCTTTACAGCTGTAAATCGAAACCAGTGGTTCATTTCTTTACCTGCATACCATTCTTCAAAATTAGCAGTAGTACCTGTTTCGGCAACTTCAATAAATTTTTCGAGGATTCCGGTTTGTTTTGCCAAAGGAAAAAGTTCACTATACCATTTTCCCTTATAGTCTGTATCACCAATCCATTTAAATATATAATTATTGAATAGCAGTATCGAAAAATCTTCTACCCTGCCTTTATCATTATAGACAGGTTGCATCACAGCAATACCATTTGATGCAGAGTTAAAAACGGTTTGAAAGAGATCTTTATTTTCTGTTAAGTCCATTGTTGCTTTTAATATATAAGCAAAGCTGCTTTTTCTTTTTAATTATTGATCTTAACTATAACTTTTTTACACATAAATCATCTCTTGTATCAAGACTAATAAACATCTATGACCGTAATGTATTTGCTATAGCTAATATAAACTATTATTACAAGAATATTATACGGAACAACAAAATAAAAGATCTAAATAATAAACTTGCTTTACCCGTTTTATTGATGCCTGCACTTCAGGGCATTTCATGCTATCAGAGCATATACTTACCACCTGCCTGTCCCGATAATCTTTAATCATTACTACGATTTTACAATAAAAAACATAAAGTACTAAAAAACAATTAATTACAAATATTTAACAAAATTTTTAATACACATTGTAAAATTAACTAACTTTACTTTAACATCTCTTTATTAGGCATTTACCATTTTTAAATAATTTAAAAACACCTTATTATGAAAAGTAAATTTTTACTCTTTGCAGTATTTGTATTGCTTCCGTTAGGTTTAATGCAGGCACAAGAAAAAAATTCAGCACAAAACTGGCCCGACAGAACAGTTTTGCCAATTGAAGCGTATCAAAAAACAGGAAAAATTGAACCAAACATTAAAGATTCAGATCCGATTGAATGGCCCAAAGAAATTAGTGCTCCCGAAGGAGCTCCAAATGTATTGCTTATTCTGATTGACGACGTTGGGTTTGGTGCTACCTCCACTTTTGGAGGCCCTGTTCCTACTCCCAATTTTGATGCACTGGCAAAAAATGGCCTACAATATAATCGTTTCCATACTACTGCAGTCTGTTCACCCTCAAGGGCAGCGCTTATTACAGGAAGAAATCATCATACTGCCGCAACCGGTATTATTATGGAATTTTCTACACCTTATCCCGGCTATAACAGTTTAGTTCCAAAAAGTGTGGCTACTATTGGAAAAATATTAACTGATAACGGTTATGGCACTTCATGGTTTGGTAAAAATCATAACGTACCCGATTGGCAGTCTACTCCCGCCGGGCCTTTTTATTTATGGCCGACTGGTTTAGGTTTTGAATATTTCTACGGCTTTCTTGGTGCAGATGCGCATCAATTCAGACCTTCTTTAATTGAAGGCACAAAACCTATTGATCCCTATTTGGTTGATGGAAAAGTAGATCCTGATTATATTCTGGATAAAGATTTGGCAAACCACGCTATTAAATGGATTCAGACACAGAAAGCAGTATCTCCAAATAAACCCTTTTTTGCTTATTATACGCCCGGAACTGCACACGCCCCGCATCAGGCTCCAAAAGAATGGATTGCCAAATTTAAAGGAAAATTTGATCAGGGATTTGATAAACAGCGTATTGCAACATATGAAAATCAAAAGAAATTAGGGATTATACCTAAAGATGCTAAACTAGCACCAACTCCTGACGATTATCAAAAATGGGATGCACTTAGTCCAAATATGAAAAAAGGTTGTTGCCCGTGAAATGGAAGTTTATGCTGCACAGTTGGCTTTTTGTGACGACCAAATTGGAAGAGTAATTCAATCCATCAAAGATTTGGGAGAATTAGACAATACACTTATCATCTATATTATGGGAGATAATGGAGCAAGTGCAGAAGACCCAACAGGACAAGGACTTACCAGCGAAATTGGAATCATGGTGAACGGTGAAAAAGATACGGAAGAATTTATGCTGAAAAATCTGGATGAATTTGGAGGCCCCTGGACACAGGAACATTATTCTCACAGCTGGGCTCATGCCATGAATACACCTTACCAGTGGGATAAAAAAATAGCATCGCATTTGGGCGGTACAAGAACCGGAATGGTTATTTCCTGGCCTAAAAGAATAAAACAAACCGGGCAAATTCGCAGTCAATATGCACACATTACAGATATTGTGCCCACTATTTTAGAAGCTGCAAAAATCCCGGCTCCCGTAAGTGTTGACGGTTTTAAACAAGTCCCAATTGCAGGAAAAAGCCTTATATACAGCTTTGATAACGCTACAGCTCCTGAAACACATACCACTCAATACTATGAGATCATCGCAAACAGAGGTATTTATAAAGATGGCTGGTTAGCCAATACTACGCCACGTAATCTGCCCTGGCAAGGACATCCTGTTCCGTCAGAAGATCCAATGAAAGATTATAAATGGGAATTATATGATCTTAAAAAAGATTTCAGCCAGGCTGATAATGTTGCGGCCAAAAATCCTGAAAAATTAAAAGAACTGCAAAAAGCCTTTTTAGAAGAAGGAAGAAAATTCAATGTATTTCCATTGGATGACAGATATATAGACAGAGTAAATCCTGAAAATCGTCCAAACCTGAATAAAGGCAGAACAAGTTATGTGTATCATGAAGGAAACTCCCGAATTACAGAGGGAATGGCACCAAATATGAAAAACACATCCTTTAGTATTATTGCAGATATAGAAGTAAAAGCCGGCGATGAAGGAATGATTATTACTCAGGGCGGTTATTTCGCCGGTTTGGCATTAATGCTTCAAAAGGGAAAACCAACTTTTTCTTATGCTTTTTCTCATTATCCACAATCAAAATGGACAATACAATCACCTTCAGCTTTAACAGCCGGTAAACACAATGTTACTGTTAATTTTGATTACGCAGGCGGTGGCGCCGGTAAAGCAGCAAAAGTTACTCTATTAGTCGACGGCAAAGAAGTCGCAAAAGGCGACATCCCTAAAACAGTACCCAGCAGGTTTTCTGCCGATGAAACGCTGGATGTGGGAGAAGACTTTGGAACTCCGGTTACAAGAGACTATGACGTACCCTTTTT
Source organism: Flavobacterium sp. HTF (assembly GCF_003105115.1). Lineage (GTDB taxonomy): Bacteria > Bacteroidota > Bacteroidia > Flavobacteriales > Flavobacteriaceae > Flavobacterium. Next base: position 17,887 of record NZ_QETH01000072.1, read on the forward strand.
CTTTCAGGGAGAAATTGAAAAAGTCACAGTTAATTTGAAACCATAAAATTTTGATAAAAAACAATAGAAAACAAAAAAGCCACTCGGTATGAGTGGCTTTTCGTGAACGCAAAAGTCCTGAATTCCATCCTTTTACTTGAAGATTTAAACTTTTAGCTGACTGTTTTGAGGATATTTTCTGATGAAGATATTACCAAAAAACGGATATATAAAAATTTTGAATATAAAGACTAAGTAACAATTCTCTTGAATTAATATTGCTATTTAAAACAAAAATCTGTAAAACTATTAAATAGAAAAGTAGTCATATTTTACTATCCCAAGAACTCAATGATAAATCTTGCAGTTTCATTTGGTTTTTCAGCAAGTATAAAATGTCCGCTTTCTTCTACTTTTTTGAGTTGCAAATCTGTTGCAGTATTTGGCAATGACATTTGTAACATTTCATATCCGCTGCCGCCAATTCCAATTACAGGCATTGTGAGTTTGTTGTATGTTTTGCTATCTTCAATATCTTGTGGAAATGCCTGATACCAAGTATTAGAAGCTCGAATTGCATCTTTATTATTATATGCAAAAGCATACACCGCTTTATCAAAATCATTTAAGCTTTTTTGATCTTTCATTAAATTGTTAAATAACCAATCTATTACAATTTCCATGCGTCCTGTAAGAAGTTGTTCAGGAAGTTCCTTCACCTGATTAAACGCAAGCCACCAGGGATAAAGATATTTTGAACCAGGAATTGGTAACATTGGTAAATGATACATGCCGGCATCAGGATGTGGCGTATCTAAAACAATTAATTTAGAAGTGGTCTCCGGATAATTTGCCGCAAAACTAAAGGCCACATGAGCGCCAATATCATGTCCGCCAATGTTAACTTTGTCAAATCCTAATATTTTTACAAGTTCGTGAATGTCTTTTGCCATATTCTTTTTTTCGTATCCGCCTGTTGGTTTGTCTGAACTTCCCATCCCTCGCATTTCGACTACAACGACATGATATTTTACTTCAAGTATTGATAACACTTTATGATAAGCCCACCAAGTTTCCGGGTAGCCGGGAATTAAAAATAATGGTTCGCCTTGTCCGCCAGACACATAATGCAGTTTAGTGCCGTTCACTTCAGCATAATGGCTGGAAAAATTAGGTGATAATTTGATTAATTCTTCGTCTGAATATTGCATTCCCATATTGCTTTTTATTTAATTGATTTATACTTCTTAAGTTGTAAAATGCAAAACTAAGTACTATTTTCGCAACTTACAAGTATGCAGTATACTGTATAGTTTTATATTTTTTAAAAAAAATCAAAAATGAAATTAATCAATCAGCTTTCAAAAGAAACAGGTATACCTATTGGTACAATTCGATTTTATGAAAAAAGCGGACTTTTTAATGGTGAAACCAAAAAAGAAGTAACTACCAACAATTATGTTTATTATGGTGATGAAGTTATAGATAAGCTCAGATTCATACAGATGGCGAAAGCAGTAGGCTTTACGTTGTCTGAAATAAAAGAAGTTATCGATGCCTGGTATAAAAAAGAGATCAACAAAAAATCAAAAATTAAAGTTTTAGATAAGAAGCTTCTTCAAATAGATGAAAAAATTAAGGAATTGAAGGCTGTAAAAAAGCAAATTGCACTTTGTAAGTTCAATATAGAAAATGAGGCTATTTAATTTTTTTAAGGGCACGCTGTTCGAAGAGTGATTAGGAAATTTTTCCTTGTTCAGATTATCGCATCAATGCTATACTTTCAGTAATTTCAAAAACCGGTTACTAAGGTTTTACCACATTTTTTTATCGATTTTAAAAACAGCGAAATTATAGAAAACAAAAAAGCCACTCGATATGAGTGGCTTTTCGTGAACGCAGAAGGATTCGAACCTTCGACCGTCCCGATTGAAATCGGGATGCTCTATCCTGCCGAGCTACGCTACTAAAAAACAATAGAAAACAAAAAAGCCACTCGGTATGAGTGGCTTTTCGTGAACGCAGAAGGATTCGAACCTTCGACCGCCTGCTTAGAAGGCAGGTGCTCTATCCAGCTGAGCTATGCGTCCATTTCTTTTTAAACTTTATGGCAAAGTTTTAGTCGGGGTGGCAGGATTCGAACCTGCGGCCTCCTGCTCCCAAAGCAGGCGCGATAACCGGGCTACGCTACACCCCGAGGCAAAAATTAAGCGGAGAGACAGGGACTCGAACCCTGGCGACGGTTACCCGTCGACAGATTAGCAATCTGCTCCATTACCGCTCTGGCACCTCTCCAAGCTCAAGGATCGTGTCCTATTTTGCGGTTGCAAATGTAGTACAACATTCAATATCTCACAACTATTTTGGTGCTTTTTTTTATATTTTTTTAATCTTTTTTTTAAAAGACTTCACAATCAAACAAATAGAATTAATAAAAATTTCATCTTAATTTAAAATACGCCCGAATTGAAGCAAAATTTGAATTTGTTCAAATAATGAGTAAATTTGCTAGATTAACTAATATTACACAGAAAATGAACAAAAGAGTTGTTATCGTTTCTGCCGTTAGAACACCTATCGGAAGTTTCATGGGAGGTTTATCTACCGTACCCGCACCAAAATTAGGTGCTGCCGCTATAAAAGGAGCACTGCAAAAAATTAACCTAGACCCAAAATTAGTTGATGAAGTCTTTATGGGGAATGTTATTCAGGCCGGAGTCGGACAAGCACCGGCACGTCAGGCGGCACTTTTTGCCGGTTTGTCTGAAGAGGTTTCCTGTACTACTGTAAACAAAGTTTGCGCCTCAGGAATGAAATCTGTAATGTTAGCTGCTCAGGCAATCGCCTGTGGAGATGCTGAAATTGTAGTAGCCGGAGGAATGGAAAATATGAGTTTGATTCCGCATTATGTACAGATGCGTGCCGGAAACAAATTTGGTCCCGCTACAATGCTGGACGGAATGCAAAAAGATGGTTTGACAGATGCTTACGATAACAACGCAATGGGAGTTTGCGCTGATTTATGTGCATCAGAATACAAAATTACCCGTGAAGAACAAGATAATTTTGCGATCCAGTCTTATGAAAGAAGTGCAAAAGCGTGGGATGCAGGAAAATTCGATAATGAAATTGTGCCTGTTGAAGTTCCGCAAAGACGTGGAGAACCTGTTATCTTTTCTAAAGATGAAGAATACACTAATGTAAAATTAGACAAAATACCTTCTCTAAGTGCCGTTTTCACAAAAGACGGAACTGTAACTGCCGCAAATGCTTCTACAATTAACGACGGAGCTGCTGCATTAGTTTTAATGTCTGAAGAAAAAGCAAATGCATTAGGATTAAAACCTCTTGCTTACATAAAAGGCTATGCAGACGCCGCTCAGGAACCAAAATGGTTTACGACAAGTCCGGCAAAAGCATTACCAAAAGCCCTGGACAAAGCCGGAATCGCAATCGGAGATGTTGATTATTTCGAATTCAACGAGGCATTTTCTGTTGTTGGGTTAGCCAATTCAAAAATACTTAATCTTGATAATGAGAAAGTAAACGTAAACGGTGGTGCCGTTTCTTTAGGACATCCGCTGGGTTGTTCGGGAGCGAGAATTATCGTAACTTTATTAAATGTCCTAGAGCAGAATAATGCCAAGACCGGTGCAGCAGCAATTTGCAACGGTGGTGGCGGTGCTTCGGCAATTGTTATCGAAAGAGCGTAAATAATAATACTTAAAATTAGGAGTTATCTAAACTTAACTCCTAATTTTTTTCAACTTATAAATCACCCTAAATGTTCGGAATCTGTAATCTTGCCATAGTACCCGTTCGAGCTGAACCTAGTGACAGAAGCGAAATCGTAACGCAGCTTTTGTTTGGAGAACACATCGAAATTTTAGAACGCCAAAATCAATGGGCGCGAATAAAAATTCAGTTTGATGATTATATAGGCTGGGTCGATTCTAAGCAATATCAAATAATTTCTGAAGCAAATTATAATCAGTTAAGCAATGAAGCCATTATTCTAAATGCTGACTTAATTGATTATATTACAGCTCCTAACAATTTATTACTGCCAATTCCGCTTGGTGCTTCCTTATCGTTTTTAAACAATAGCGAAATCAATACTTCTAATTTTGATTTTGAAGGAACAAAAACCAGTGGTATAAAACCAAAAAACGCTTTAATTTCTACAGCCTTTATGTACCTGAATGCGCCTTATCTTTGGGGCGGAAAAACCCCTTTTGGTTTAGATTGTTCCGGTTTTACACAAATGGTTTATAAATTAAACGGTTATAAAATACATCGTGATGCCTCACAACAGGCACTTGAAGGAGAACCTTTGAGCTTTATTGAAGAAAGTGAAGTTGGTGATTTGGCGTTTTTTGACAACGAAGAAGGAAATATAATTCATGTTGGAATCATAATGGAAAACAACTACATCATTCACGCAAGTGGAAAAGTACGTATAGATCGTTTAGACCATTTAGGAATCTACAATGCCGAATTAAACAAACATACTCACAATCTGCGTGTGATTAAGAAGATTATTTAGTCTCTCTTTTTTTTGATATAAAATTCTTACTTTTGAGCAAAAAAACATGCTGAAAATTTCATTATCAAAAACAACATTTCAAATTAATGATGTTGCTATTCAATTTCCTATTGATGTAAATAATTTAAAAAATCTATTAGGAGATTATAGGCATTTAAAGAAAAAGTATAACCACACTTACACTTGGGATGATCACGGTATAATTGCGTTCTCGAAAGAAGGTCTAAAAATAGAAAGTTTTATGCTTGACCTAGAATTTGGCAATTATGATTATTGTTCAAAAAATCCCTTTTCTGGAGAATTTATTTTTGATGGTCATGAGCTATTTGACTTTTATAAATTCAATAAAAATAAACTTGTAAAGCTTTTTAAAGGAGATGGCAGCGGTGCTTTTATTCTTAACGGAATCAGCGTTTGGTTCAATAAAGAAGATGATAAAATAACGGCTATCGACATCTCTGCATTCGAGGAAAAAATTAAAGAGCCTAGATTACCAATTGAATGGAGATTATTTAGTTTACGATACTGATCCTGCTGAAAAAGGAAAATTAGGACAAATTATAGAACTTCAAAACGAATCCTGGGAACGAAATATTGTTGCTGATTCACTAGAAGAATTAATTCAGAATGAAATCAACAATTTAAAATCAGCTACACCACAACATTTTGATTTTATTATTAACCAGCATACTTAATTTTCTCTCGCATATTTTGCAGATCGTACCGTTCTCTCTTAACCACTCCTTTTTAACTCTGCCTAT
>NZ_QETH01000073.1 GCF_003105115.1 Flavobacterium sp. HTF
TCTCCCAGATCATAAGCCAAAGCTTCCTGCTTTATGTTAAGCATTTCTCTGAAACGTTTTACGTTTTTTCCCTGATGTATTTTCTGTTCCATAATGAATATCAATTTTTCTAAAGGCTCAAAGATAAAGCCATTTGGATTAAAAAACCTGAATTTCAAAGATAAAAAAATATCCCATAATACATCAATTTTGTCAGATATTATACCGGTTTTATTTGTGTTTTATTCCAATGTTTTCTCCTGTACTGCCGATATAATATGAAAATAGTACCATGCAAATGGCCTGTATTGAATATACGATGGTTTAATATATCCGATTTTCGAATAGATTATTCTTTTCAAAGAATAGAATTTCGTCTGCAAATTTTAAATCTACGTACTATGAAAAAGAATAAAATATCTTTCGAAACCGGCTTTTGGGGAGGGTATGAGACAGAAAATCCATTTAAGGTCATCGATGCTTTTTTTGACTTTTCGCACTTTGATTATTATAAACGGACTTTAAGTGAAGCCGTAACGTATAGCTATAAGAAACAAGTGTATAAACAGGAAAATCCCTCGGGCGTTTTTGTGTTTTATACGGTTATGCGCTCTTTTCTCAAAGTCTGTTACTGCCTTAAAAAGAAAAGCAAAAAATGGAAAGTGAAAGGTTTTTTACATAGTCAGACGGTTTTTCATCCTTCTTCCCTCACGAAGGAAGAATTCGATAATCCTTTTCTTGTATTTCAAAAAGCATTTGAAGAAAAAACTCCCGAAGAATTTGAATTATTTCTATGCCAAATCCTGGAACTTTCGTTATCTACAAAAATCGGAGATATCAACACTGACCTCACGACGCCTTATATTCATTTAATCAAAATGCTCGATGCCGTAGAACTAATACGAGAAAGGGAGTAGAGAAAATCAGGAAAATAAATCAGGTTGATTCTGTCATGGAATAAAATATTCTTTCTTCAAATTTTAAAATGTGATTTCACGATTTATGTTTTTTTTCTTAAACTCTTCCAAATCAATTTACTGGGAATTTTGTAACATCCTGCTGAAATTTAATACTTCGTAATTTCTTCTCGTTTGTACCTTTAATAGTGTATTAAAAAACCATTATAAAATCAAAAAAAATAAAGTTATGGCAGAAATTAAAATTGAGAAGAAAAAGCCCGTATGGCCATGGATTGCAGCTTTGCTGATAATCGGAGCACTTATATATTACATCTTTTTTGTAGAGCATGAGGTTCAGAATGATAACAGTGTAGAAATCGAAAACACTTCAAGTGGGCAATAGTCGTTAACCCGGCAGAAAAAGAATATATACATATAATTAAAGAAATCATGGAAAATAAAAATTTATACAGACTGGACGAATTATCTGATTATAAGATTGCATCAAATTATTCGGATGTAAGAGGATGGAAAATCGTAGACGCTGACAACCACACTATTGGTACAATTGATAATCTGTGGGTAAATAAAGATATGCAGCGCGTTGTTTACCTGGATGTGAAAGTAGCCAAAGAATTAATTCAGGACAAGCATGAGGTGCATGATGTTATAGCAAACGATAACGGAAGAGAGTTTATTTATAAAGACGGAGACAGCCATATTATTATACCGATTGGATCTGTAAGTATAAATAAAGACACGAAAATTGTTATGGCAGGTAATATCGGATACGATACCTTTAGAAACACTAACCGATACAACAGACAGCACAATTTTGACAGGGACTACGAAAAAAGAGTAATGAATTCCTATTATCCTGAAAATGATTTTGGTTCTTATAATAGTGATGATGATTCTTTTTACAACCGAAAAGAATTTGATCAGAAATAATATTTCTCAGCAAATCTTGTGCAAAATATTTAATTAAAAACTGATTATTATGGAAACGCAAATTATTGAACTGGAAAAAAAATACTGGGAGGGAATGGAAAATCATGATTATGAGACGGTAAAAAATCTTACCCTGTTTCCTTGCATTATTGCCGGCAAAAATGGCGTACAAAGCGTAGACGAATCTAAGTTTAAGAAAATGTTTGAATCCGGAGATGGTGACAAAATAAAAGTGTTGGGCATTTCTGATGTAGAAGCAAAAAGTATTGCCGACCATACGGCAATAATAGGATACGTAATCGAATTGGGAATAGCAGACAATAAACAAAATTCGCCAATGAAATGTGCCTGTACTTCTACATGGATTAAGAAAAACAACACTTGGGTTTGCGCTTTGCATACAGAAGCTGAATTGTCTCAATAATAAGATTATAAAAGATAAAAAAAAAACTCTAAATCAAGGATTTAGAGTTTTTTTATTTTTGGGACTATACGCAACAATTGCACACCATTTTATGAATGTTTTTATAATGAAATATTTAAATCCTGAGGATTTTGCTCAGTAATGGGTATATAGATGTTAAATATTACGCCTTTGTTTAATTTACCGTCTGCAGTTATAATTCCGTTGTGGTTATCTATAATTTTTTTTACGATAGCAAGACCAATTCCCGTTCCGGAATATTCTTCTATGTGATGAAGCCTTTGAAAGATAATGAATACAATTTGATTGTATTGTTCTTCAAATCCAATTCCATTATCTTTAAATGTAAGATTCCAATAATCACAGACTTGCGGGCTATCAGGCAGATTAAGCAACCTGAACTCATTATATTTTAGAATACCGGATTGTATGGTAATAAGAAGTTCAGTATCAGGGACAGAGAATTTTAATGAGTTGCTGATCAGATTGCACAGAAGCTGGCTAAATTGGAATGGCCTTATAAATACAGGCACTAATCCATTGATCTCAAAGACCGCTTTTTTTTGTTCAATCGTGTCCGAAAGCTCTGATTTTATATCATCAATAATTTCATGTAAGTCGGTCATTTCATAAGGATGATCAACAACACTTACCCTCGAAAAATCTAATAAATCTTCAATAAGCTGTCTCATTCTTGTTGCTGAGACGTGCATACGTTTCAAATTACTTTTTCCGGAATCACTCATGGTTTCCATTTCTTTTTCCATAATAATGGAAATAAAAGTCTGGATTTTTCGAAGAGGCTCCTGAAGATCATGACTTGAGATGAAATTAAAAGCAAGAAGTTCTTTATTTACGTTTATCAATTCAACGGCTCTTTTTTCATTTTCAGCATTTTGAAGTTCTAATTCCGTATTTGCTATGAGCAGTGCTTTGGTCTGTATTTTAAGCTTTTCGATAAGATCTTCTTTCTGGACTAATTCCTCTGCTTCCCTGAGCGCCCGGTTTACTTTTTGGATCAGGGACGAGAAATTATTTTTGGAAACATAATCGGTTACACCTTCCTTTATCAGCATTACAGCGTTTTCCTCGCCAATTATACCGGAGACAATTATAAAAGGGATATTAAGATTTTTGTTTTTTATTATTTTAAAAGCAGAAACAGCATCAAATGAAGGCAGTGAATAATCCGATAATATAATATCGGGCAAAAATGTGTCAAGAGATTCTTCAAAAACTTTTCTTGATTCAACAACTTTTGATACAAATGACAGTCCTGATTTTCTCAAATGGCGAACCAGTAAATCTGCATCGGCAGTATTGTCTTCTAATATCAATGCTCTAATATCTTTTTTCATTTGAGAGGAATCATTTGGGATATATTACTTAAATCCTTAATTGGCAGGCTGGCTCAGTATCATCCAGTACATTCCAAGTTCTTTTATTGCATTAAAAAAATTATTACTGTCTACCGGTTTTACAATGTAACTGTTAGCACCAAGACTATAACATTTGGCAATATCCGGATCTTCCTGAGAAGAGGTGAGAATGACTACCGGGATAGATTTAAGCGCATCATCGCTTTTCACCTTTTCAAGTACCTGCATTCCGGACATCTTTGGCATTTTTAAATCCAGGAGAAGAAGCTTCGGATATGATTTAGGATTCCTCTCAGAATAAATTCCCCTGCAGTATAAAAAATCAAGCGCCTCGGCACCATCCTTTACATGCAGGAGTTTGTTGGTAAAACCGCTTTTATTAAGGGCACGTACTGTTAGCATGGCATCTTCCATACTGTCTTCGGCAAATAAAATTTCAATATCTTCGTAATCCATTTTTTTGATTTTTAATGTTTAATATTTGGCAGGCTAAAGAAAAAATGAGCACCTGCATCTGGTTTTGATTCTGCCCACACTGTTCCTGAATGACGGTTGACTATTTTTTGTACTATAGCCAGACCAATACCTGTTCCTGCAAATTCGTCCTGTGAATGCAGACGCTGGAAAACGCCAAACAATTTATCGTAGTAAGCCATGTCGAATCCTGCTCCTGAGTCTTTTACACTGTAAATGATTTTGTCCTTTTCCGGAACAGAAGTAATCTTAATCCTGGTTTCTGATTTATATTTTGAATATTTAATGGCATTCGAGATTAAATTGATCCAGACTTGTTTAATTAGCGACGGATCTCCATGCGAATAGGCAAGTTCTTCAATTTCAAATATGGGTGTGTTTTCGCCTTTTTCAATTGCTATATCGTTTATAACCGCATTTACCAGTGCCGTCATATTTATATTGGCAGAAGAAACCTCTTTTCGTCCTAATTTACTGAAAGCAAGTAAGTCATCTATCAACATTCCCATTTTGGTAGAATTGTTAATTATGGCTTGTATGATTTTTTTTCCATCATCATCTATGCAATCTGCATGGTCCTCTATCAGGATTTGTGTGTACCCGTTGATCGCCCGGATCGGAGCGCGCAGATCATGCGAAACAGAGTAGGAAAATGATCCCAGTTCTTCCTGAGCTTTTTTTAGTTCATCATTGGCAAGAGTCAGCTCACTGCTTCGTTTTTCCTGATAGGCAAGTTCTCTGTTTTTAATAATTAATTCTGCTGCCCGTTTTAGCTTTTCGACTTTTCTTTTTTCTTTCAGGATCTTTTCAGAAGCAAGTTTCTTATTTGCAATGATAAGCTCAGCGGCACGTTTTTCTTTTTCTGTACTTTGAATGGCCAGTTCTTTATTGGCAATAATCAGTTCAGAAGCCCTTTTTTCTTTTTGTTCATTCTGAAATTTCAACTCTTTATTTGCAATAATTAATTCTGCCGCACGATTTTCCTTTTCCTTATTTTGAAAAGCAAGTTCCTTATTCGCGATAATTAATTCAGCTGCCCGGTTTTCCTTTTCCTTATTTTGAAAAGCAAGTTCTTTATTGGCAATAATTAATTCAGATGCTCTTTTTTCTTTTTCCTCTGCCTGAACACCCAGCTGCAAAAATTGTGTTTTGACAAGTGTGATATCAGTGGCAATTTTTAGTATTCTGTAAGGTTTGCCCGACGCATCAAAAATAGGATTGTAACTGCCTAAAAACCATATTAATTTGCCATTTTTGGCAACCGCTATGAATTCATCTTTGTGATAAATCCCCTTTTTCAGGCTATTCCAGAAAAATTGATACGCATCTGATTTTGAATAGGCTGGATCAACTAAAATGCTATGATGTTTTCCGATCAAATCTTTGGCAGCGTAACCCATAATTTTGAGGAAATTTTTATTGGCGTTTAAAATATTTCCTTCCAGATCAAACTCTATCGATGCATTTGTGGTGTTGATAGCATCAATTTGGTTTCTTAACTGTTGCTCTTTTGTATGAAGTTCTTCTTTGAGATTTTTAATTTCTGTTTCAGCAATAGTAAATGCTGCAATGTTTCGATTGTTTTCTTTTTTTAGAGAAACGATTTGTTCCGCGGAAAGGGTGATTTCCTCATCGCCATTTTTTTCTTTTGTGCCCATATAAAGCGAAATTGTATTTGAAAAAAATAATGGCAGTAATTTGCTGGAAAAGCACCTATATTTTAGTAATTATTTAAAAAAGGAAGCCTTAATTGAATATAAGGTAATTTGATATTGAACGAATATAGGTTAATTAAACGGTTAATGTTTGATTATTCTGTAATATCTCAATATAATGCATTTATGCAAAATAATGATACTGTCATTTACTCCCAATCGTAGTTATTTTTCATTTGATCAATTACTGGCAGACAGATTTTACATCGTAAAACTTAACTGTAGTAAAAAATCAAATTTAGGACTGTTATCTTATTCTTCGTTATATAATATATTTTTTTTATTGTCAGATTAACATCTTTATTGTTGTTTGGTTCAATATATTGACAGGCTGCTTACTTGCACAGATAAAATAAAAGTTTAATTTTACTTTTTGAATTACAGGTCTTCTTATCGCTTGACGCAACAAAATATTCCTTCCTAATTATTTTGTCAGGTTTTTGATTCGTGAAGATAATTCCAAAGATATTCATTTACATAAATTCATAATTTCCATGTATCAGCTATTAAAATATATTTTGATGCTTTTTGCAGTATCATTAAGTTTAGTTTCCTGTAAACAAAAACAGGGAGACAAAATCAAAGTTGGTTTTTCGCAGGCGATGACCACAGATGACTGGCGCAAGCAAATGAACAGCTCATTAAAAATTGAAGCGTCATTGCATCCCGAAGTAGATTTGACCATAAAAGATGCCAATAACAACATTCACAAGCAAATAGAAGATATTGAGCGTTTAATTTCGAATAAAGTCGATGTTATTATTGTATCGCCAATTGAGTCTAAACCTTTGACGGCTGTTGTCGAAAAATCGATTAAGGCCGGAATTCCTGTTTTGGTTGTTGACCGAAAAATTGACGGCGAAAATTACACTGCCTATTTGGGTGCAGATAATATTGAAATTGGCCGAATTGCTGCCCGCTATATTATTTCGCACAGCAAAGGTTCCGGCAAAATCGTAGAAATTACGGGTGCCAGCGGCTCATCTCCGGCTTATGAAAGAACACTTGGTTTTAATCAGATTATCAACGAAAATAAGCGTTTTAGCATCGTTAATACGATTCAGGGAAATTGGGAAAAGGAATCTGTAAAATTGCCTTTGAAAACCATTCTCCAGCAAAATCCGGATATCGAATATGTTTTTGCACATAACGACAGAATGGCTTTGAGTGCCTGGGAAACAGCTAAAAATCTTGGTCTGGAAAAGAAAATAAAGTTTATTGGGGTTGACGCCCTGAATACCGTAAATGGCGGAATTGAATTAATAACAAGCGGCGTGCTTGACGGTACGATTTTGTATCCAACCGGAGGAAATGAAGCGTTGAAACTGGCTCTGAAAATTTATAATAAAGAATCAGTTGCTAAAAATAATATTCTCAATACCATTGTAATTGATAAGAATAATGCTGAAATCATCAAAAACCAAATGGACAAGGTTGATCAGCAGCAATTGGTTATCGAATCGCAGCAGGGAGCGATCAATATTCAGGAAAAGGAATATGCTTCCCAGAATAATTTGGTTCGTTTGCTGAGCTTTTTTCTTGTCATTATTTTGAGTTTAACGATTTACAGTATTTATTCGACCATTTCGATTTCACGAAAGAAAAAACAATTAGAGAGAATCAATCAAACGGTTATTGATCAAAATGTTGAAATTCAGGAAATGGCACAAATTGCGGCCACAAGCAACGAAGCAAAACTGAGTTTCTTTACCGGACTTTCGCATGAATTCAAAACGCCGATTACTTTGATAATGAGCTATGTGGAATCTTTAATCGAAAATGAAAAAATCAAAGGAACCGCTCTAATAGATGAAGTCAAACTGATTCATAAAAACTCCAACAGATTATTGCGACTGATTAATCAGTTACTGGATTTTAGAAAGATAGAAGAGCAGAAGTTTACTTTAAGAGCTTCAAACACTAAAATATATGATTTTACGAATGAAGTGATGGCAAATTTTAAGGGAGAAGCTTCACGCCGAAACATTGAATTTCAGCTGATTTGTAAAAATAAAAACCTGAAACTTTTTATTGATAGAGGTTTGATGGATAAAGTGTATTTCAATTTGTTGTCGAATGCGTTTAAATTTACTCCGGATAACGGAAAAATCAGTATTTCGATTGTTGAAAATCAGGAAAATGAAGTTAAAATCCATTTTAAGGATTCCGGAATTGGAATTCCCGAAAATGAACATTCAAATGTCTTTAATCCGTTTTTCAGGGCTTCAAATAACAATAAAAACAGTTCGGGAATAGGCTTGCATTTATCCAAAGAATTTGTGCTTTTGCATAAAGGTGCTATCGAATTACGATCAAAACAAGGCAGTGAGTTTGTGATTACTTTACTAAAAGGAAACGGTCATTTGCAACCTTCGGAAATGATTCAGAAAATTGAAAATATTTCAAGTATTCCGAGTTTGGTTACCGATAATCTGGATATAGAATCAGACCTGAAGGAATTAAACACGATTGCTGATGCTGAGAAACACTCACTTCTGATTATCGAAGATAATAGTGATCTGGTTATTTTCTTAAAATCTAAGCTTTCTAACGAATATCTGATAACTATTTCTGACGGAAGCGATGCAGTCGAAAAAGCTTTGGAAATTATTCCGGATATTATTATTTGTGATATCAATCTGGTTGACAAAGACGGTTACGAAATTAGCAAGGAATTGAAAAAAGACCTTCGTTCGTCTCATATTCCGATTATTATTTTGACAGCGCAAAGCAATAAAGAATCCATTCTGAAAGGGCTGCAGAGCGGGGTAGACCAGTATTTGACAAAACCGTTCAGTCTTTCTATTTTAAAACAATCCATTTCGAGTTTGCTTTTCAATAGAGAAAAACTACGTTATTACTACACAAATAACATTTACCGAATTGAACCGGAATCTAAATTTGGCAATCAGGAACAGACATTCATAACCAAAATGAATACTATAATTATGACGAACGTAGAGAATCCGAAGTTTTCTGTTGAAGACTTAGCGGATAAGCTTGGTGTTTCGAGAGTTCAGTTATACAGAAAAGTAAAAGCCATTATCGGAATTAATATCAGCGACCATATTAATAATGTCAAATTAGAAAAAGCGGCAGAGCTTTTAAAGTCAAATGAGATGAATATTTCGGAGATTGCCTACTCACTTGGGTTCTCCTCTCCAAACTATTTCTCTACTGCTTTTAAGAATAAATTTGGAGTTTCGCCAAAAGAATACAAAACCTCCAGTTGATTAGCAGCCAAAATGGTTACATTTTACGTATCAATTTTGAAGTTTATGTAACACAATCGAAACTACAAGGTTTTCGTAAATAATTTTCATCCTTTGTAAAGTCTTGTGAATAAAGGTTTTGAAGGTAAAATGGTAATCCATCAATAATTATAGAAATAAATTGTAACATCATTAAAAATAAGTTGTTTTTTTTGCAGATATCTTAGCAACAGTTTTAATATATGTACAATGAATAAGATATTGATTTGGTCTGTTACTGCTGCACTGGCAGGTTTTCTTTTCGGTTTTGATACCGTAGTTATTTCTGGAGCTGATAAACAATTACAGCTTCTCTGGCATTCATCTGATGCTTTTCATGGTTCAGTCGTTATGGCTATGGCATTATGGGGAACTGTAGTGGGTGCTATTTTCGGAGGAATTCCTACCAATAAAATAGGACGTAAAAAAACATTGTTCTGGATCGGAATCTTGTATTTTGTTTCGGCGATTGGTGCCGCTTTTGCAAATGATCCTTTTGTTTTTGCCGCCTTTAGATTTATCGGAGGTTTGGGAGTTGGTGCTTCAACAATTGCAGCTCCTGCTTATGTATCAGAAATTGCTCCGGCAGACAAACGCGGCAGGTTAGTGGCTTTGTACCAGTTTAATATTGTATTGGGTATTTTAATTGCTTTTATTTCAAATTACTTTTTAAAAGATATTGGCGAAAATGCCTGGAGATGGATGGTTGGCGTTCAGGCAATTCCGTCTGTTATTTACATTCTATTTATTTTGACTATTCCGGAAAGTCCAAGATGGTTATTGTCTAAAAACCGTGACGAAGAAGCGCGCAAAGTTTTACATAAAATTGACCCGTCTGCCAGTATCACCGATCTTATAGATGATTCCCGCGAAAACGGAGTAACGAAACATGAAAATATATTCATGAAAAAATACCGCTTCCCTTTAATCTTAGCCTTTTTAATTGCCTTTTTCAATCAGTTTTCGGGGATTAATGCGTTCCTTTATTATGCGCCAAGAATTTTTGAAGAAGCAGGTTTAGGACAAAATACAGCCTTATTGAGCAGTATCGGAATTGGAGTTACCAATCTTATTTTCACTTTAATCGGTGTGGCATTAATTGACAAATTAGGAAGAAAGTTGTTAATGTACATTGGTTCTGTTGGCTATATCATTTCACTCGGATTAGTATCGGCTTCTTTTTATTACAATTGGGGCGGTTTATCGGTTCCTGTTTTCCTGTTCCTGTTTATTGCTTCGCATGCCATTGGTCAGGGAGCTGTAATCTGGGTTTTCATTTCAGAAATTTTCCCGAATCACATTCGTGCATCCGGACAGGCTTTTGGAAGTTCAGTACATTGGGTTTTGGCAGCCATTATTCCGTCTTTGATTCCGATGTTGTTTTCAGAAATCGGACCCGAAATTGTATTCCTGATTTTCACCTTAATGATGGTATTGCAATTAGTATTCGTGATTTTTTTAATGCCGGAAACAAAAGGAATTTCTCTGGAAGTATTAAGTGGAACATTAACAAAAAAAAATATCAAAAAAAATGAAATCAACGAAATATCTCCCGCTGGCTTTTTATAGTGCATTAGTGTTGTCCGTTACAGGTTGCAAACCATTTTCGGCAGCTGCACAAACGACAGCTGTATCAGTTGAAAATGCATCTGAAGAAACAATGTACCGTCCTAATTTTCACTTTACACCCAAAAAAGGCTGGATGAATGACCCAAACGGAATGTTTTTCGCCAACGGATATTATCATTTGTTTTACCAGTATTATCCGGATAAAAGTGTTTGGGGACCAATGCATTGGGGACATGCGATTAGTAAAGATCTGGTAAAATGGGAAGAACAGCAAATTGCGATTTATCCGGATAAGGACAAATACATTTTTTCCGGAAGTGCCGTTGTAGATGTGAACAACACATCCGGATTGAAAACGGGAAAAAACGATCCCATTATTGCCATCTATACTTTGCATGATATGACAAAAGAAAAAGAAGGCAAAATGGATGTGGAGCAGCAGGACATTGCTTTTTCTAACGATAACGGTTTTACATGGCAGAAATTTGAGGAAGGAAATCCTGTCGTGAAAAATCCCGGAATTCGTGATTTTCGTGATCCAAAAGTTTCCTGGGATGAAACGCACAAACAATGGATTATGGTTTTGGCTGCGCAGGACAGAGCGCAGTTCTATAAATCATCTAATCTGAAAAACTGGGAATTTGTATCTGAGTTTGGAAAAGAAACAGGAGCGCACGGCGGCGTTTGGGAATGTCCTGATTTTTTTCAGATAAAAGTAGAAGGAACTAAGGAAACCAAATGGGTTCTAATTCAAAACTTAAACCCAGGCGGACCAAACGGAGGCTCTGGAGTGCAATATTTTGTGGGCGATTTTGACGGAAAAACGTTTACGCTTGATCCGGGTTTTGCTAAAAGAGTGAATAACGAGAAAGCAGTCTGGGCAGATTATGGAAAAGATAATTATGCAGGAGTTACGTGGAATAACGTTCCTAGTTCAGACGGGCGACGATTATTTATCGGCTGGATGTCTAACTGGGAATACGCGCAGCAAGTTCCAACAACATCCTGGAGGAGCAGCACCACAATTGCACGTGAACTAAAACTGGTTAAGAAAAACGGCAGTTATAATCTGGAAAGCATTCCCGTAAAAGAAATCAATAATTACGTTTCTAAAACCATTAAAAAATCAGGTTTAAAAGGAAATGGAAAGTTAGTTTTAACTGAAAACGGAAAAGCAGATTTAGCTCAGACGATTATTAGTTTAGATCTTAAAAATTTAAAACATGATCAATACACTTTCGAGCTTTCCAATTCTGACGGAGAATCTTTAAAATTCGGTTTAAACAATAAAGAAAATTATCTGTTTGTTGACCGTTCGAAAGCGGGTAAAATTGATTTTTCAGAAAAATTTGCTTCCACAATCAGTAAAGCTTTTTTAAACGGAAATCAGAAAGAAGCGGTTTTTAAAATTATTCTGGACAAAACCTCCATTGAAATATTTTATAATAACGGTGAAAAAGTAATGACCGAAATCTTTTTCTTAAACAAACCCTTTACGGCTTTTTCTGTTTCTGCTACAGAAAAAATCGAAGTCAGTAATCTTGTAATACAGGAATTGAATGTCTCCAAAAACAATAAAGAATAACCGCTAAAAATTATTTTTCTTTTAATTAGAAAATCATAAATCAGTCGCTGTAACCACCAGAAAGTGTATGCTTTCCGACCTTTTATGCTCTTTTCTGAAAATTTACAACTTCTAATTATCAACCAAAAAAACACCAAAATGAGATTAAGCACATCACAATCATTTAGAATTTACAGTGTCGCGCTATTTCTTTTAGCAAGTACTGGTTTTTCTTCTGTAACGGCACAGACCAAACCGGCTGCCGATGTTACCGAAGCAGAACTATACCGGCCTAATTTTCATTTTACGCCCCAAAAAGGCTGGATGAATGATCCTAACGGAATGTTTTATGCAGATGGTTATTACCATTTATACTTTCAGCATTATCCGGAAAAAAATGTCTGGGGGCCAATGCACTGGGGACATGCGATTAGCAAAGACATGATCAAATGGGAAGAACAGCCAATTGCCATTTATCCGGATAAGGAAAAATATATTTTTTCAGGAAGTGCTGTTGTCGATGCACAAAATACTTCGGGTTTTGGTATTGGAGGAAAAGCACCAATTGTGGCTATTTACACGCTTCACGACATGGAAAAAGGTAAAGACGGGAAACTGGATACCGAACAGCAGGATATTGCCTATTCTAACGATGGCGGATTTACGTATAAGAAATTTGATGTCGGAAATCCTGTCGTAAAAAATCCTGGAATTCGGGATTTTCGTGACCCGAAAGTTTCGTGGGATGAAGCCCGTAAACAATGGATAATGGTTGTGGCAGCTTCAGACCGGGATCATTTTTATGGTTCTAAGGATTTAAAAAACTGGCAGTTTTTATCAGAATTCGGAAAAGATTTAGGAGCGCACGAAAGTGTTTGGGAATGCCCTGATTTCTTTTCGATTAAAGTAGAAGGAACCAATGAAAAGAAATGGGTTTTACTGCAGAGTTTAGGTCAGGGAGCGGCAAACGTAGGTTCCGGAACACAATATTATGTGGGTGATTTTGACGGAACTAATTTTACTGTAGATCCCAATTTTGAACAAAGAATAAAAAGAGAAAAAGCCGTTTGGATCGATTACGGAAAAGACAATTATGCAGGAGTAACGTGGAATAATATTCCAACTTCAGACGGGCGACGATTGTTTATCGGCTGGATGGTGAGTCTGGATTATGGCGGAAGTGTGCCAACAAACGCATGGAGAAGCAGTATGACAACGCCGCGTGAAATGCAATTAATCAAAAAGGGAAAGGAGTACAGTTTAATTAGCAATCCGGTTAAGGAAATTAACAAGTACATTTCAAAATCCATTAAAAACAAAACGCTAAAAGGAAAAGGCAAACTGGAACTTTTTGATGCTGCGAAAATAGATTTAAGACAGGCCGTTATCAGTTTCGATTTAAAAAACTTAAAACAGGATACCTACACTTTTACACTTTCAAATGCGGTAGGAGAGTCTTTAACCTTCGGATTGAATAACTCAGAAAACTACTTATTTGTGGATCGTTCAAAAGCAGGAAAAATTGACTTTTCAGAGAAATTTGCGTCGATTGTGCATAAAGCAAAATTAGACGAGAGTCAAAAAGCAGCGACTTTTAAAGTGGTTCTCGACAAAACGTCAATAGAAATATTTTACAACAATGGCGAAAAAGTAATGACCGAAATTTTTTTCCTAAACCAGCCATTTAACTCGATTTCAGCTTCTTCAAACCAAGGAATTGAAATTTCTAATCTCGTATTTAACCAACTATCAATAAACCAAAACCAATAATTTATGAAAAGTAAAATTATTTATTTTCTATTTTTCTTTTTTCCGGTGCTGATCATGTCGGCTCAGGAAATCGAAATAAAAGGAACCGTAATTTCGTCAGATGACGGAATGCCTCTTCCTGGCGCGACCGTAACTGTTGCTGGAACAAACACAAGTACGGCTACAGATTTTGACGGAATTTTTTCTTTCCAAAATATAGCTTCAAATGCTACAATTGTAGTTTCTTTTATTGGCTATGCTCCGCAATCGATTGCTGTAAACGGACAAAAAACGTTCAGTATAACTTTAAAACTCGATAACAATCAATTGAATGAAGTGGTCGTAACGGGTTATTCCAAACAAAAGAAAACAGATATTACCGGAGCGGTTGCCGTTGTGAGCATGAAGGAAGTCATGAAACAACCGGAACCCAACCCAATCAAAGCTTTGCAGGGAAGGATTGCCGGAGTAAAAATTTCTTCTGACGGTTCGCCAAGTGGTGCCAATACAAAAGTGGTGATTCGTGGAGTCGGAACATTAAACAATACAGATCCGCTTTATGTAATTGACGGAATGCCGACCAAATCCGGACTGCACGAATTAAATCCGAATGACATTGAATCGATTCAGGTTCTAAAAGATGCTTCGTCAGCCAGTATTTACGGTTCAAGAGCTTCCAACGGAGTGATTATCGTTACCACCAAAAAAGGGAAAGAAGGCAAAATGAGAATTAATTTCAGTACTTATACCTCACTTTCAAGCTATTCAAATAAACTGGATGTAATGAATGCCAATCAATTCGGGCAAGCGTTGTGGCAGGCTAATATTAATGACGGCTTAGATCCAAACAGTAATAATGTCCGTTATCAGTTTGACTGGGCAAATGTTAATGGTAAAGCGCAATTAAACAGAGTGATCATTCCCGAATATTTAGATGCAGAAAAAACTATAAAATCGGCAGATACAAATTGGTACGATGCCGTTTCTCAAACGGGAGTGGCACAATCTTATGATTTGTCTGTTTCTAATGGTTCAGACAAAGGAAGCTATGTTTTTTCATTGGGTTATTATGGAAATGAAGGTGTAGTAAAGACAACCGATTTTGAAAGAATTTCTGCCAGAATGAATGGTTCTTATAAATACTTTGACGGAAGACTGGTTATCGGAGAAAACTTTACATTAAACCGTACCAATGAAGTTACAGATCCCGGAGTTTTAGATCCGGCGCTGCGTGCGCTTCCCATTATTCCGGTACATACGGTTGACGGTATAGGCTGGGGCGGACCGGTTGGAGGAATGAATGACAGGCAAAATCCGGTTCGTCTTTTAGAATATAATAAAGACAACAAATACGATTATTTGCGTCTTTTCGGAAATGCCTATGCCGATTTAGAAATCATTAAAAATCTTCATATCAAGACGAGTTTCGGGATGGATTACGGATTTTACAAAAAACGTACTTTACAAAGAAGCTACAAATCGGGTTATCTGCAAAACAATCAGACTTCTGTTACGATTGACCAGTCTGTAAGCGATAAATGGACCTGGACAAACACGGCAATTTACAGTTTGAATTTTGGCAAAAGCAATCTGAATCTGATGGCAGGAACCGAAATGTATAAAGATACTTATGATACAACGACTTTGCGTAAAAACGACTTCCTGATCGAAACGCCGGATTATATGTATCCTGACGCAGGAACCGGAGAATCATTTACCAGCGGAACTTCAACAGTTTATTCTTTGCTTTCTTATTTTGGAAAAGCAGATTACGAGTTTGATAATCGCTATTTGCTTTCGGCTACGATTCGTCGTGACGGTTCTTCCCGATTTGGAAAAAACAATCAGTTTGGTACTTTTCCGGCGGTTTCTGCAGGATGGAGAATCAGCAACGAGAATTTCATTAAAAATAATATCAACGTTATTTCCGATTTAAAATTAAGAGCAGGCTGGGGACAAACGGGTAATCAGGAAATCAGCAACAATGCCGTTTATGCTCTTTATCTGGCTACTTATGCAGGCGCGAGCCCAACCTGGTCAACTTCTTACGGAACGGCTTACGATATTGCAGGAAACGGAAATGGTTTGCTTCCATCCGGTTTTATCGCAACGCAGTCCGGAAATGATGATTTAAAATGGGAAACGACAACGCAAACCAACATTGGTTTAGACTTCGGATTCTTCAAACAAAAATTAAGCGGATCGATTGATTATTATATCAAGAAAACAGAAGATATTTTGGTTCTTCCGGCTTATTTGGGAGTTATTGGAGAAGGAGGGAACCGCTGGGTAAACGGTGCATCTATGGAAAATAAAGGATGGGAGTTTTCTCTGGGATACCAGGATGAAACTTCATTTGGATTGAAATATGATATTTCAGGAAATATTTCAGCAAACCAAAACAAGATTACCCAATTGCCGGATGAAGTTAAAAATAACTACGGAGGCGATGGATTAAACGATAATATTTTAGGCCGTCCAATCAATTCCATGTATGGTTATGTAACAGACGGACTGTTTACCACACAGGAGCAGGTAAATAATTCCCCAATTCAGGAAGGAAAAGGTTTGGGAAGAATTCGTTACGTGGATCTTAACGGCGACGGAACGATTACAGACAAAGATCGTACCTGGATCGGGAATCCGAATCCTGGATTTCAGTATGGAATAAACCTGAATTTATCCTATAAAAACTTTGATTTTACCACTTTTTGGGAAGGAACAGGAAATGTAGATGTAATTAACAATACAAAATATCAAACCGATTTTTGGAGTGTTGACGATGTTGGATCTAATAAAGGAACACGATTGCTGAATGCCTGGTCAGTTGATAATCCGAATTCGACAATTCCGGCTTTGACCACCGTAGACAGAAATGCAGAAAACAGATTTTCAACTTATTATGTCGAAAACGGAAGTTATCTTAAACTTAGGGTTTTGCAATTGGGTTACAATCTGCCAAAAAATTTGTTGCAGAAAATGAATATGGAAAGTTTCAGATTGTACATCAGCGGACAAAATTTATTGATTCTGGATGCCAAAAACTTTACAGGAGTTGATCCGGAAAATGCAGGATTTGGATATCCGCAGCCAACCACTTTTACTGCTGGTCTTAATTTTACTTTATAACCAAAGATTTAGAAAATGAAAAAAATACTCTATATAACAGGATTTTTAGTGATGGCTTTATTCGCTTCCTGTTCCGATTTTTTAGAAAATAATCCTCGTGGTGTTTTATCAGAAGACGATATTGTAACGCCCCAAACAATTGAAGGTTTTATGAATGCCGCTTATGCGCAGTTAGGAAACGACCATTATGATGCGCCTTATAGTTTGTGGCCTTTTGGTAACGTTCGTTCAGACGATGCGTACAAAGGCGGAAGCGGTACAAATGACATTCAGGTGTTTCACTTTTTTGAAGTTTCTAATAACATCAGACCGGATTTTGGAGAACTGGACACTTTTTGGTATAACAGTTATGTTGGGGTTGGAAGAGCCAATAAAGCCCTGAAAGCTTTGGAACAAATCTCGGAAGCCGATTTTCCGCTGAAAAAAACACGTATTGCCGAAATGCGTTTTTTAAGAGGACATTTCTATTTTATGCTGAAAATCATGTTTAGAAATGTGCCTTATATTACAGAAGATATTCCGGTTGAAGAGTATAAAACCATTTCAAACGTAGCGCTTTCAAACGAAGAACTTTGGAACAAAATTGCCGAAGATTTTCAGGCTGCAGCCGATGTTTTGCCAGAAACGCAGCCACAGGTTGGGCGCGCTACTCAAAAAGCAGCGAATGCTTATTTAGCCAAAACACGTTTGTATCAGGCTTATACGCAGGATGATAAATTTAAAGTTACAGGAACCAATGCGCAACATTTGGAGCAGGTAATTGCTGCAACGGATAAAGTGATAGGAAAAGCAGCTTTGGAACCTGATTTTGCCAATAACTTTTTGCCGGGAAGTTATGAAAATGGTCAGGAATCGATTTTCTCCATTCAGTTTTCAGATAATGACGGAACACTTTACGGAAGGTTGAATTTCTCAGATGTGCTTTCAACACCTCAGGGTTTAGGATGCTGCGATTTTCATAAACCAAGTCAGAACCTGGTAAATGCTTTTAAAACAGGAGCAGATGGGTTGCCGCAATTTGACACGTACAACAATCAGGATTTTGATTATAAAAACAGAAATGCCAATACGGTCGATCCGAGATTGTATCATACGGTAGCAATGCCTGGTCTGCCATACAAATACGATCCCGAATATGTATATGTTGAAGCCTGGGTTCGCTCTCCGGGAACATACGGATATTTTGCTTCGTTAAAAGAAAATGTTGCTCCAAGCTGCGGTTGTTTCGTCAATATTGATCCGTTTTATGGGAATTCAAAAAACAGGATTCAGATT
The DNA here is from genome assembly GCF_003105115.1 of Flavobacterium sp. HTF. Classification (GTDB taxonomy): domain Bacteria; phylum Bacteroidota; class Bacteroidia; order Flavobacteriales; family Flavobacteriaceae; genus Flavobacterium. The sequence goes on from NZ_QETH01000073.1 coordinate 18,359, forward strand.
CGTTACGCCGACGTGATTTTAATGCGGGCCGAAGCTTTGATTGAATTAGGAAGACAAGCCGAAGCCCTGCCGTTAATTAATGAAATCAGAAAAAGAGCCGCTCAGAGTACAGGAAGACTGCCGTATGCCAATAACTTTAAAGTTGATCTTTATGTGGACGGAACAAATTGCAACTGGACACAGGATTTTGCCCGTAAAGCAATGCGCTGGGAACGCCGATTAGAATTGGCCATGGAAGGAAACCGCTTTTTTGATCTTGTTCGCTGGGGCGTTACCGATCAGGTTTTGAATGATTTTTATGCAGGAGAAAAAACAAAACGAGCGTATTATCAGGATGCCTTTTTTGATGCGCAGAAAGAAGAATATTGCCCAATTCCTTTAAAACAAATCAATTTTAGCCAGGGAGTTTACAAACAAAATCCGGGTTACTAAAAGTTGGAAAAGGTAATTTGAATTACAATAATATATTAAACGATTTTAGAATGAATAACGGGAAAAACCTAAAAGCGGTAGCTTACGGAGAGGTGCTTTGGGATGTTTTTGGTACTGAAAAAAAGATTGGCGGCGCACCCTTAAATGTCGCTTTGCGAATGAAAACATTAGGCTGCGAAGTTGCCATGATCAGCTGCGTAGGAAATGATAATGACGGTAAAGCAATAATTGATGAAGTTAAAAGTCTGGGACTTGAAACCAGTACAATCACAACTTCACAAGATTTTCCGACGGGTTTGGTAAATGTTACCTTAAACGAGCGCGGATCTGCCACTTATGAAATCAATTATCCATCAGCCTGGGACAAAATTGCACTGAATGAGGTAGCAAAGAAAACGGTAGAACAAGCCGATGTACTGATTTACGGAAGTTTGGTTTGCCGTGACAACGTTTCCAGAAATACTCTGGAAGAGCTACTGCTTACTAACGTTTACAAGGTGTTTGATGTTAATTTACGCAAACCGCATTATTCCTATGAAATTCTAAATCAGTTGATGCAATCGGCTAATTTTATAAAGTTTAATGATGAAGAGTTATTGGAGATTGCCGCAGCAATGCATTCGCCTTTTGAAAGTCTCGAAGAAAATATGAATTTTATTGTAGAAAAAACAAAAGCAGAAGCAATTTGCGTTACCAGAGGCAAGCACGGAGCATTGTTATTCTGGAAAGATAAAATATATGAAAATGAAGGCTATCCCATTAAAGTCGCTGATACCGTGGGAGCGGGAGATTCTTTTTTAGCGGCTTTAGTTACTTCATTGCTTAATGATAAAGAGCCCCAAAATGCTATTGATTTTGCCTGTGCCGTTGGAGCTTTAGTTGCTGAGGCACCAGGCGCAAATCCAAAAATTGATCTTTCTGAAATCGAAATGCTGATGACGATGTAAAGTAGAATTATTAAAGATATTTTTTAGCCTTAAACGAAAATGTTTAAGGCTTTTTTGTCTTATATGCTCAATAATGAAACTTATCATTACATTTACCAATACAGAAATCATTTAAAAAATTAGGTTGCGCTATGATATACATTAATTTATAATAAGATTATTCAGGATGCAACAGATGAACAAGATGAAATTATCAAAAAACGTGACTATAAAAAAAATAGTTTTACTGATTATTATATGTTTTCATTTTGGAAGCTGTTTTGAATTTAATGGAGAAAAAATAGAAATAAATTATAAAGATAAAACGATCAAAGTTCTGTCGGATGATTATATAATTGAGTCAGTAATGATGAAAAACAATCAGACAAAATATTATGTTATGGAGTTGAAAGACACTATGAAAGGAAGCCGGATAATTAATTTTAAAAATAAAACTACAGGGTATAATATTGTTGTAGATAGTTTGGATTATTATTGTTCATCAACACCAAATATAGATTCGCCCGGAGTATGGGTCACGATTAGAAAAAAAGGATTAAAAAGTAATACTAATAATGATGATTTTGAAGAAATACAATATTTCAATTACAATAAACTACCGTGCGGCTCAGCAGTAATTGATACAATTACAGCAAGTAACCCATATAAATAGACAACCGAAAAACTCTTTTGAAAGTAATTGTGTTAAAAAAACTAATTACTTATATTTGATATATGAAAACAGAGACACCCTTTTCGGTATGTGGAGAGTCATTGTCGGCTCCAATGCACATTTGCGGTTTTTTCGATTCCAGAGAACAACAATATGAGGTAATCATTCCTTATATCATGGAGGGCTTAGAAACGAATGATAAAGTAATTAACATTCTCGAAGGAAACCGACATGGTGAACATTGCCGTTGTCTGGCTGATAATGGGATATCTATTGCTCAAAAACTGTCGAGCGGTCAATTGGAAGTATTGGCTTCTGAAAATACTTATATCAAGAATGGCGAGTTTGCTGCTGATAAAATGTACAAAATGCTAGAAAACACCTTATTATCGGCTTCAAGAGCTGGTTATGAAAGTGTAAGGGCTTGCGGAGATATGGTTTGGGCTCTCAAAAACCTGCCCGGAACAGATGAACTCTTAGAGTATGAAGCAAGACTGAATCTGTTAACCCCACAACATGCAGTTTCACTAATTTGTATGTACGATATCAATAGTTTCAGTCCAGGTACACTTACCGATATATTGCTTACACATCCTTACGTAATCAAGGACGGAAAGATTAGCAAAAACCCACATTATGTAGAACCTTTGAAATTCCTTTCCAGTCTTTCGAATTCTCGATCTAGTGCACTTAAATCTTAAATAATTTTTCTCATTAGGGAATCCAGTAAAAAGGTGTAAAAAACTTTAAAGTACTGGTTAGTTTTTAATTTTTTATTAGGGACTATATTCAAATGAGGGGTTGAATCTTTTTTTATCTTCTTCATTAATAATTGTTCCGACTATAATCTTTGTATTAGGTGTTGACAATGCTTTACAAACATAAGTTGCATATTCTAGATTTATTTCAATGGCTATAAGTGTTAAAAGCTCTAATGCTATTTTTGTAAATGCTAATATTGGTAAACTATGAGGTTTATTATGAGCATTTGTTGTTACATAAATTCCGGTTTCTCCAATTTCATATAGTAATCTCATAGGTTCTTTTAAAGCAGGAAAATTTAAACCTAAAGAATTTCCGCTTGTAAGTAAACCTAACTCACTCATGAGTAAGATTTCAGAATACGGGATATTAAGTTGTTCTTGAAAATAATTTATATCTATGAAAGGAATAAAATTCCCTGTTGCATGTTTTACGTTTAATTGAGCAAATTTTGTAAAAATTTCAGCTTCTTGTTTGTTTAAATCTTTTAATAAGTTAAGAGTTCTTAATGAAAAAGAACCTGGCTGTTTAACTTCTCCAGAAAGTATTCTTCCCCATAATTTTTGCATATCATCATTAGAAATATCTTCTGCTATATTGAAAAATCTTGTTGTCCAATCTGGATCGACTGATTTAGATGAAATTTCAGGTTCTTGATTTATTTGCTCAACTGCAACTTCTAGAATGTGCTCTATATTATTTTGTTTTCTTATCTCTTGAAATAGAATTTTTTGTTCTATTGTACCTAACATTTCAAATTCAATTAATTTGTTTTCAGCGTTGGCTATAGTCTTAGCTTTTTCTAAAACTTGAATTTTATAGGCTTCTGCGTCTGCTTCTTTCCTTATTGCTCTAGGTCTGTATAGGGTTCCTATTCCTTGACTTATGACTTCAATCAATTTTTCAATTGGTTTTCCTTCAAATAATGTTATTCCTCCCATTTTTATAAAATTTATTTTTTATTTGAGTATAGATTTATCAATTTTTTTGAAAGTCCTGATTGCTCGGAAATTCTTTCCGTGACCTTTTCTAATTAAGAAAAACAGATGTAAAATATGTAGTTAAAAACTGAATTCTTATTTTTATTAAGATACTTTGCGGGCACGGTTTGCAAATCCACCCATCAGGCATATCAATTTATTTAGTTTATCGAAAATAAAAATGTATTTTTATAATTAGCATCACCTACATTAAAA
>NZ_QETH01000074.1 GCF_003105115.1 Flavobacterium sp. HTF
AAAATATGATTTATTATATAATGTTGAAGAAGGTTTAGCAGTTGTAAAAATATTAGTTGATAATTTTTAAAAATTAAATGAATAATTTACATATTTAAACTATTTTTGGTTTTAGCTTGTCTTTTTCTTACTGGAAGGTTTTATAAGACTAATGGTTTTAATTACAAAACAAATAAAAAAACAGAAAAAATAAGAAAAGGTTTTTCCAGATATGTCGCTATTAATAAATATGTTAAAGAAATAATTCCGACTATTTACAATGATGTTTCTAATTTTTATGAGGGATTTGTGACAGTTAGAAAAAATCATAAATGGGGCATTATTGATTCTACCGGTAAAATAATTGTACCAAAAAAATACTTTCGTATTTGGAGATTCAATGGAAATTTAGCAGCAGTACTAAATAAGAATAAATTTGCATTTGTCGATAAAACAGGAAAGAAGGTTACAGACTTTAAATATGACAATTTTCAATATATTGAAGAAGGTTTTTATGCTGTCAGAGTGAATGATAAATGGGGGGTTATTAATAAAATTGCTAAAGAAATAACTCCAATTAAATATGATGATGTTTATACTTTTAGTAATTGAATTTTATGTGTTTCTATAAATCAGAAATATGGTTATGTTAATTCATATGGAAAAGAAATAACTGAAATAAAATATCGTAATGGATATAAATTTGAAAATGGAAGGGCTCAAGTATTAAATTCAGATTTTAAAAATGGTATGATTGATAAAAATGGAAAAGAAATTGTACCAATAATTTATGATGAACTAGAACGATTAGATGATGGATTTGCATATGTAGGCATTAATATTTATCCTCAAGTTTATAAATGGGGTATTGTAAATGAGCAAACAGGGAAATTAATAACTCCATTAAAATATCAGCAAACGTTTAATGAAGATCATCCGGGTTTTTCTTCGACTAAAAAAATGGCCAGAATTACATCGGATAATAAAGTTGGAGTTATTGATGAAAATGGGAAAAAGATAATTTCGCCTGTTTATGATGCAATTGATGCATTGGGTGATATTTGTGCGGTTTATAAAAATAATAAATACGGTTATATAAATAGTAAAGGAAAAATTATTATTTCTATTGAAAATGATTGCATAACCAATCCTGATTTTTTTTATAAAGTTCGTAGTTTATATATTGAGGAGGGACTTTTGTTGTTGTTGCATCGGAATGGCAAATATGGTTTTACAAATAAAAAAGGAATTTCTATAACTCCAATAAAATATGATTCGATTGAACGTTCTATTCATGGCGGGGCATTTGTCAAAATCAATAAAAAATGTGGATATATAAATAAAAATGGAAAAGAAACGATACCAGTAAGATTTGATACACCGCTTTCAAAAATGAGTACTTATTTTGATGAAGGAATATTAATATTTAAAGAGAATAATAAATGGGGAGCAATTGATAGTACAGGGGTTAATATAATTAAACCAAAATATGATAGTATGACAGATTTCGCTAAGGGATTTTCTATAGGGACTATTGGTAATAAATCATATATTATCGATAAAAAAGGCAAGGCAACACAAACTTTAAAATATGATAAAATAGAAAAATCCAGTGCAAAAGTTGCTTTAGTTTCTATTAATGGAAAATGGGGAGCCATTGATCAGAATAATAAACTTATAACTCCAATTAAATATGACAAAATAGAAGAATTTAATTATGATTTTGCAATAACAGAAATAAAATTTAATAAATATGGTTTTCCAATTTCTAAACCTCTAGACATTTTAGGATTGTCAAATTTTATAAAAAGGTAGACCTTTTTTTTAAAACTTCTGCAAATTCTTATGATTATGCTTGCGCTTATAATGAGTCTGCTTTAATTTTTTTTCATCTTCAGAAATAATGCTGATTGTTCCGTCAATCTCCAGCATTGCTAATTTTACATTTTTAAAAAACTCTATGCCGTGTTCTCTCATGGCTTCTTTTAGTTCTTCGTCAGAAATATCGAGTTTGCTCAAAGCTTTAAAATCTAATTTTCCATCATGAATTAAAACTTCTGGTTTATCTAATAATAAATCTCCAAAAACTTTGTATTTCCGGTTAACTTTTTGATTATAAAGTTTATTATAAATAAAACCAAAGCAGCAATCAGACCTCCTTCAAGACTGGTATCCGGACCAACCATGGCATTCTGGACAGAATTACTGATTAACAGAATCAGGATAATATCGGCAGTATTGAGTTGAGAAAGTTCTTTTTTACCAAAAACTCTCAAAGCTATTGTCATGAAAAAATAGACTGCTATACTTCGTATAATAATGTCTGAGTAGGGAAAAAGCATATTTTTATTTTAAAGTTATAAAAAAAAGCTTTGGCAAAGTTTTAAAACTTAACCAAAGCTGCTAAAATATTTCAAAGACATTAAGTTTCAATGAATCTTAAAGAAACGAAGATGTCTATATGAGTTTAAAATTCTTTTCAATTGCTTTAATCATTTCTCCGGCTACATCTTTATTCGTTGCTCCTTCAATTCCTTCAAGACCCGGAGAAGAGTTTACTTCAAGCAATAAGGGACCTTTAGAAGAACGAATAATGTCAACACCGGCTACTTTTAAGTCCATCGCTTTTGCAGCCTTAATGGCGATCTTTTTTTCTTCTGCGGTTACTTTTATTACAGATGCAGTTCCGCCAAGATGAATATTAGCTCTAAACTCGCCTGGCATGGCTTCACGCTGAATGGCAGCAACTACTTTTCCGTCGATTACGAAGCAACGAATATCTTTTCCGTTTGCTTCTTTAATAAACTCCTGAACTAAAATATTGGCATTTAAGCTTTTAAAAGCATTTATTACACTTTCTGCCGCTTTTTTGGTTTCGGCCAGAACAACTCCTTTTCCTTGTGTTCCTTCGAGTAATTTTACGATTAGGGGAGAACCGCCAACCATTTTAATTAAATTATCCGTATCCAGAGGAGAATTGGCAAATCCGGTTGTTGGAATGTCAATACCGCTGTTTAATAATAATTGCAGTGAATATAATTTGTCACGCGATTGTGTGATGGCTGTAGCCGAATTTAAGACGAAAACCTTCAAAGCTTCAAATTGACGTGTCAAAGCACAACCATAGAAAGTAATACTTGGTCGAATTCTAGGAATAATAGCATCAAACTGATTTAGGATTTTCCCGCCTCTGTAATGAATTTCGGGAGTCTTTGCGTCCAGTTTCATATAACATTCCTTGATGTTCAAAAAATGCATTTCATGACCGCGCATTTCACCGGCTTCCATTATCCTTTTATTGCTGTACAATTCAGGATTACTGGCTAAAAGCCCGATTCTTAAGCCTGAACTTGCTTTTTCGGAGTTTTGATATAATTCTTTTAATGCTTCGGTTGTTGGCTGACCCAGTAAATATTTTTCTTCAGGATCTACCAAAACGCGTCCGCTCATTGCTTCGCGGCCTAATAGCATTCGGAAACCCATTGAGTCACGATTGGTAAGAGTCATTTCAATAGGCCATTTTACATCGCCTATTTTAAGGCTGGTCTGAATTACATATCGGTGCTCTCTGAATCCGCTTGAGCTTTTTACTATTCTTTTATCAACCAGCGGCGCTTCGCAATGAATAATCGTTTTTATATTGTTCTGAATTGGGTTGATATCAAATTTTACCCAGTTCGCATCATTTTTTATAAAGGGAGCTATGTTTATGGCGTGCATTGCCGAAGTTTTGGCACCGGAATCTACACGAGCCTTAATTGTCGGAATTCCAAGTTCTGGAAATGAGCACCATTCTTCACTGCCTAAAATGACTTTGTTTTGAAGCATATATTGTTTTTTTATTATAGAATTTAAAACCAAAAGTAGCTATTTGCTTTTACTAAAGATACTAATTTCCGCAAAAAAAATACCCGTTAAGTTATGAAAACGTAACGGGTACTTTATTTTTGTTATAAATTTTAACTAATTTATTGATTTGTCGGCTCTTCGGCTTTGTGTATTTCTACCGAAAGCTCCTGAGAATCGTCTTTTAGATCCATTAAGATTTCGTCACCTGAATGAATTTTAGAAGTGATGATTTCTTCGGCTAACAAATCTTCCACATATTTCTGAATAGCTCTTTTTAGAGGTCTTGCTCCAAATTGTCTGTCAAAGCCTTTTTCAGCGATGAATGCTTTTGCTTTATCAGTAAGACTTAAATTGTATCCTAATTCTGCAATACGTGAGTATAGTTTTTTAAGCTCGATTTCGATAATTAAATCAATGTCAGCTTTTTCTAATGCATTAAATACAATTACGTCGTCAATTCTGTTTAAGAATTCAGGAGCAAAAGTTTTCTTCAAAGCATTTTCGATAATGCTTTTTGAGTTTTCATCGGCCTGGGCTACTTTCGCAGCAGTTCCGAATCCGACACCTTGTCCGAAATCTTTTAACTGACGTGCACCAACGTTAGAAGTCATGATAATGATTGTGTTTTTAAAGTCGATTTTACGACCTAAACTATCAGTCAGATATCCATCATCTAAAACCTGAAGCATCATATTGAATACATCCGGATGCGCTTTTTCGATCTCGTCCAAAAGAACAACACAATATGGTTTTCTGCGGACTTTTTCAGTCAGCTGACCACCTTCTTCATACCCAACGTATCCCGGAGGCGCTCCAACTAAACGTGAAATCGCAAATTTCTCCATGTATTCACTCATGTCGATACGAACTAATGCATCTTCAGAATCAAACAATTCTTTTGCAAGAACTTTTGCCAATTGTGTTTTTCCAACTCCGGTCTGACCTAAGAAAATGAATGAACCAATTGGTTTGTTCGGATCTTTAAGTCCGGCTCTGTTACGTTGTATAGAACGTGCAATTTTAAGAACAGCTTCATTTTGACCGATTACTTTGTTCTGAATCAATTCAGGTAATTTAGCCAGTTTGTTGCTTTCTGTTTGTGCAATTCTGTTTACCGGAATTCCGGTCATCATAGAAACAACATCAGCTACATTATCTTCTGTAACTTCGATACGGTTGTTTTTAGAATCTTCTTCCCATTGTTCCTGTGCAACAGCTAAATCTTTCTCAATGCGTTTTTCATCATCGCGAAGTTTGGCTGCTTCTTCATATTTTTGTTTTTTAACAACCATATTTTTGTTTTCACGCACTTCTTCTAACTGACGTTCTAAATCAAGAATTTGTTTAGGAACATCAATATTGGTAATGTGTACGCGGGATCCGGCCTCGTCCATTGCATCAATAGCTTTGTCCGGTAAGAAACGCTCAGACATATATCTGTTTGTTAATTTAACACAGGCTTCAATTGCTTCCTGAGTATAAGTAACATTGTGATGATCTTCATATTTGTCTTTCACGTTATTCAAAATAGCAATCGTTTCTTCAACAGAAGTTGGTTCAACAATTACTTTTTGGAAACGTCTTTCGAGTGCACCATCTTTCTCAATATATTGTCTGTATTCATCAAGAGTTGTAGCACCAATACATTGGATTTCGCCTCTTGCTAAAGCAGGTTTGAACATGTTTGAAGCATCAAGCGAACCCGTTGCTCCTCCGGCACCTACAATAGTGTGAATTTCATCAATGAAAAGAATAATATCATCATTTTTTTCAAGCTCGTTCATTACGGCTTTCATTCTTTCTTCAAACTGACCGCGGTATTTTGTTCCTGCAACTAAACTCGCAAGATCTAAAGTTACCACACGTTTGTTAAAAAGAATACGTGATACTTTTTTCTGGATAATACGTAATGCTAATCCTTCAGCAATCGCAGATTTACCAACACCAGGCTCCCCGATAAGGAGTGGGTTGTTCTTTTTTCTACGGCTTAGAATTTGAGATACACGTTCAATTTCTTTTTCGCGTCCTACAACAGGATCAAGTTTTCCTTCCTCGGCCATTTCTGTTAAATCTCTCCCAAAATTATCTAAGACCGGAGTTTTAGATTTTTTGTTTGACTTATTGGCGGGATTATTAAAACTACTCTCTTTAAGACTGTCATCTTGTCCTGAATCATCATTATATGATTCGTTTCTCGGTAAGTTTTCTAAGAATTCTTCTTCGTTTGGCGTCATGTTTAAATATTGTTCTTTAGCTATGTCATAATCTATTTTTAGTTTATTCAACAGCTTGGTTGTTGGATCGTTTTCGTTGCGTAAGATACATAATAGCAGGTGTGCTGTGCTAATTGAAGAGCTTTGAAATACTTTAGCCTCCAGAAAAGTAGTCTTCAGGGCTCTTTCAGCCTGTCGGGTAAGATGAAGATTTTTCTTTTCGGCATTTACTTCAACGCCCAGATTAGCAGGGCTAAGTATTTCTACCTTTCTGCGCAAATGGTCTAAATCGACTGCCAGGTTATTAAGTATATGAATAGCTTTTCCGTTACCATCTCTTAAAATGCCCAACATTAGATGTTCAGTACCAATAAAGTCGTGGCCCAGACGTAAGGCTTCCTCTTTACTGTAAGTAATAACATCTTTTACTCTTGGTGAAAAATTATCATCCATAATATATAATTGATATAGTAAATTTAATGATTTACAGTTTGAAAAACAAAAACCGTACCCTTCAATATCTCCTGACAGCTAATAGACAAAAAAAATAACAATAAAAGCGTTAAAAAACGCTTAATTTATTAACTAAAAGGTAGAAAAATGTTGTTAATAAATCATTGAAATAAGTGTAAGTAAATAGCTGAAAAAATTTCAAAAAAACGTATCTTGGCACGCTTTGAAACTAATATAATTATTTAATATAACAACTTATGTCTGAAGGAGAAAAGTTAATTCCCATTAACATAGAGGATGAAATGAAATCAGCTTACATCGATTATTCGATGTCAGTAATTGTATCGAGAGCGCTTCCTGATGTCAGAGATGGCCTGAAACCAGTTCATCGAAGAGTTCTTTATGGAATGTATGATTTAGGTGTAACTTCAAGATCTGCCCACAAAAAATCTGCGAGAATCGTGGGAGAGGTTCTGGGTAAGTATCACCCGCACGGTGATACATCTGTTTATGATGCAATGGTACGTATGGCCCAGGAATGGAGTATGCGTTATTTATTAGTGGATGGTCAGGGTAACTTTGGTTCCGTTGATGGTGACAGTCCTGCAGCAATGCGTTATACTGAGGCCAGAATGCGTAAGATATCTGAAGATATTATGGCAGATATCGAAAAAGAAACAGTTGATTTTCAATTGAACTTTGACGATACATTATATGAGCCAAAAGTAATGCCTACCAGAGTTCCAACTTTGTTAGTAAACGGAGCAACCGGTATTGCTGTCGGTATGGCAACTAATATGCCGCCACATAACTTAACTGAGGTTATCAACGGTACATTAGCATACCTTGATAATAACGATATTGAAATCGACGAATTAATAACACATATTAAAGCTCCGGATTTTCCAACTGGTGGTGTAATATACGGTTATGAAGGCGTTCGTGAAGCATTTAAAACAGGTAGAGGACGTATTGTTATGCGTGCTAAAGTTGGTTTTGAAGAAGTTGACGGAAGAGAATGTATTATTGTTACCGAGATTCCATATCAGGTTAACAAAGCCGAAATGATCAAACGTACGGCTGATTTAGTTAACGATAAAAAAATTGAAGGTATTGCGAATATTCGTGACGAATCGGACAGAAATGGTATGCGTATCGTTTATATCCTGAAACGTGACGCTACTCCAAACGTAGTTTTGAATACCTTATATAAGTTCACATCATTACAATCATCTTTTAGTGTCAATAATATTGCACTGGTAAAAGGTCGCCCACAAATGTTGAATCTAAAAGATATGATTCACTATTTTATTGAGCACCGTCATGATGTAGTAGTTCGAAGAACACAGTTTGAATTAAGAAAAGCAGAAGAAAGAGCACATATATTAGAAGGATTAATTATTGCTTCGGATAATATTGATGAAGTAATCGCTATAATAAGAGGTTCTAAAAATACTGAAGAAGCCCGTGAGAAATTAATCGAAAGATTTAAATTATCAGATATTCAGGCCCGTGCCATTGTTGAGATGCGTCTTCGTCAGTTAACAGGTCTGGAACAGGACAAATTAAGAGCTGAGTTCGAAGAATTAATGAAATTAATTGAACACTTAAAAGCGTTATTAGCTGACGTAAATTTAAGAACTGCTTTAATTAAGGAAGAATTAGAAGAAATTCGTGAGAAATATGGTGACGCACGCCGTTCTCAAATCGAATATTCCGGAGGTGATGTAAGTATCGAAGATTTAATTGCTGATGAGAATGTAGTTATTACCATTTCACATGCAGGATACATCAAACGTACAAACCTTACCGAATACAAAACTCAAAACAGAGGAGGAGTTGGACAAAAAAGTGCCGGAACAAGAGATCAGGATTTCCTTGAACACATGTTCGTTGCTACCAACCACCAGTATATGATGTTCTTTACGCAAAAAGGAAAATGTTTCTGGATGCGTGTTTACGAAATTCCTGAAGGTAGTAAAACAGCAAAAGGAAGAGCGATTCAGAACCTTGTAAATATTGAAAGCGATGATAAAGTAAAAGCTTTCATTTGTACACAGGATCTAAAAGATAAAGATTACATCAACAGCCATAATCTTGTAATGGTTACCAAACAAGGCCAGGTGAAGAAAACTTCTTTAGAGAAATATTCTAAACCTCGTGTAAATGGTGTTGCTGCCATCACGATTAAAGAAGGTGATGAGTTACTTGAAGCTAAATTAACTGATGGGGAAAGCCAGATTATCTTAGCTGTGAAATCCGGAAAATTAGTTCGTTTTGAAGAAACTAAAACACGTCCGATGGGAAGAACAGCTTCAGGAGTTCGTGGAATTACTTTAAAAGATGATACTGATGAAGTAATTGGTATGGTTACTGTAGGTAAAAATGACGTTAATGATTCACAGATTTTAGTTGTGACTGAAAACGGATACGGAAAACGTACTAAGCTGGTAGATGAAGACGGCGAAGATGTTTACAGAATTACAAACCGTGGAGGTAAAGGGGTTAAAACTCTTAATATTACGGAGAAAACAGGAAAATTAATTTCGATTAATGCTGTAACAGATGCTGATGATTTGATGATTATCAACAAATCCGGATTAACAATCAGAATGGCAATTGAAGATTTACGTGTTATGGGTCGTGCAACACAAGGTGTCCGATTGATTAACTTAAAAGGTAAAGATTCTATCGCTGCTGTGACAAAAGTTATGAAAGATGATGTTGCGGAGGTTGTTGTTGACGAAGACGGAAATGTTATTGAATCTGCAATTGAAAGAGTTAAGCCTGATTTAGAAGTTTTGGAAGATGAAGGAACAGTTGAAGATGATGATGACGAAGATGATTCTGATGAAGTAGCAGAAGACGAAAACGATTCTGAAGAAGAATCTGAAGAATAAAAATAAAAACCACTATATTAAAATTAAATACAAATTGAATATTATGAAAAGTAAATATGTAATACTAGCATCAGCATTTTTGATTTCAGTAGCTACTTTTGCTCAGAAAGATCAAATTAAAAGTGCAGAAAAAGCATTGAAAGGCGGAGATGCTCAGGGTGCAATTTCACAATTAAAAGATGCAGAAAATCTTATTGTAAATGCAAAAGATACAGAACAAGCACAATTTTATTTTGTTCAGGGGAATGCTTATTTGGATTTAGCTACTAAAAAAGTAGATGAGAGTAAAAACTTATCACTTGCAGCAGAGAGCTATAAAAAATTAATTGAAGTTGAAAAAACATCCGGAAAACAAAAATATTCTACTCAGGCTGCTGCTTCAATTACTGATATCAAAGGAAAACTGATTAACTCAGCTATTGCTGATACTCAGGCGAACAAAAATTCTGAAGGAGCTAAAAAGTTATATGATGCTTACGTGTTGGATAAAAACGATACAATCAACTTATATTATGCAGCTTCTACAGCAGTAAATGCTCAGGATTATGATTCTGCTCTTCCTATGTATGAAGAATTAAAAAAACTTAATTATTCTGGAAAAGGTACAAGCTACACTGCTATTAATAAAGCTAATCAGAGTGAAGATGGTTTTAATAATGCTAAAGAAAGAGATTTGGCTGTAAAATTGGGAACTCACGAGAAACCAAAAACAGAAGCTATTCCTTCTAAAAGAGGTGAGATTTACAAAAACCTGGCTTTGATTTTAGTTCAGAAAGGACGTATTGAAGATGCTAAAAAAGCAATCGCTGATGCAAGAAAAACGAATCCGGAAGATGCTTCTTTAATTCTTACAGAAGCTAACTTATATCTTGAATCAAAAGATTTTGAAACATACAAAAAATTAGTTGGTGAGGCTTTGCAAAAAGATCCAAACAATGCTGATTTAGTATTTAACTTAGGGGTAATTAGTGCTAATGCAAAAAACAGTGCTGATGCTGAAAAATATTACCTAAAAGCTATCGAAATCAATCCTAATTATACAAATGCATATTTAAACCTTGCAGCATTAAAGCTTGATGCTGAAAAGCCAATCATTGATGAAATGAATAAATTGGGTACTTCTGCAAAAGATATGAAACGTTACGATGTTTTAAAAGCTCAGAGAGAATCTGTATTTAAAGGAGTTATCCCTTATCTTAAAAAAGCAAATGAACTTGATCCTAAAAACGAAGATGTTTTTAAAACGTTGCTAGGTGTTTACAAAGCATTAGAAATGACTGCTGAGGCTAAAGAGCTAAAAGCAAGAATGTAATCTAAAAAAGAAAGCATAAAAAAACCAAGGCTAATTACCTTGGTTTTTTTTATGCCTTATAGTTTTTTTTTAGCTTAACAAAGTGACAGATAAAGTAATTGTTGTATTTAACAATTTAGAAATCGGGCAGATTTCTTTTGCTTTTGCAGCTGTTTTTTCAAATTCTTCTGCAGAAATTGAAGGTACTTTCCCTTTCAGGTCCAAATGTATCAGAGTTATTGTTCCGTCTTCAAATGTAACTGTAGCTTCTGTGTTTAGATCATCTGCAGTAAAGCCTCCTTCATTTAATAAAAAACTTAATTGCATTGTAAAGCAGCCTGAGTGAGCTGCAGCAACTAATTCTTCCGGATTGGTTCCGACACCGTCAGCAAATCTTGTTTTAAAAGATAATTGGGCATTGTCTAAAGTGGTACTTTGTGTACTGATTTTTCCTGTTCCTTCCATACCGGTTCCTTTCCAGTTGGCATTTGCTTTTCTAGTAAATTTCATATTTATAGTTGTTAGGATTAATAATTATTTATTTGATCAATAAATAGTGGTCTATCAAATATAAAGAAAAATTTACAGAATTGTTTTATCAATTTGTAAGCAAAACGTAAAGGCATAAAAAAAGGTGCAATAAATACTTATTACACCTTCATTATTTTTAGAAACTAAATTTATTCCTGATTTAAGTTTCTTAATTGTTTTAATTTATCCTTCCAAACCTCAAGGCTTTCTTTGTGAATTGCAATGTTTTTGCGAACTTCAAGAACTATAGAATTCTCTTTTTTGGCATTTTTGGTATTGGTAAAAAACTGAATATTATTTTCTAACTGAAAGATTTCATTTTGAACTTCTTCGATTTTACGCATTAGGAATATTTTTTCATTATCTAATTTGCGCGTATCATTACTGTCTGACAAAGAATCTATTCGGTTAGAGAAACGCATCATTTCAGTTTCTTTTTTGCTCAGGCTTAACTTTTCAAAAAGAGCATCCAGGATTTTATTGAATTTACCTTCGATATGGCGTCTTGCAAACGGAACTTTTCCGAATCCTTTCCAGGTCTCTATATGTGCTTTTATAGCGTCTAGATCTGTTTTATGATCGCCTGTAAGCTGAAAAGCTCTTAAGGTATCTAAGTACGTTTTTTTGTTATCAAAAGCAGCTACTTCTTCGCCATTCTCTTCAGATTTGTGCTCTTTTAATTTGTCAAAATAATGGTTGCACGCATCTTTAAAATCTTTCCAGATTTTATCGGAATATTTTTTAGGGACATGACCAATTTGTTTCCATTCCTCCTGAATTTGCTTCATGATTGGAGTAGTAGAGGTAAAATCGGTGCTTTCCTGTAATTCTTTTGCTTTGGCGACCAATGCCATTTTTTTATTTAAATTGTCGTTTTGGTCTTTCTTAATGTCTTTATAAAACGAATTTTTAAACGAATTAAAGTTTCTGACAGCAGTTTTAAACGCAGCCCAGGTTTCTTCATTTACATCCGAAGGAACTTTTCCTGCAGCAAAAAACTCATTTCTTAATGCTTCAACTTTTTGGATCTGTACAAGCCATTGAGAGTGAGAGTTTACTTTTTCAGTTCCAAGAACTTCAAGTTTGCTAATTATTTCCTTTTTGACTTCCAGATTTTGATGTTCATTGGCTCTTTGGCTTTCAAACAAAACTTCTCTTTTGTCATGGATTTTTTTAGTCAGTTCACTGAATTTATTCCAGATTGTATCACGGTGTTCTTTAGAAACCGGCCCAATATCTTCTTTCCAGATTCTGTGCAAATCCTGTAGTTCCCTAAATGCTTTGCTGATATCAGTTTCGTTTACCAGTTCTTCAACACGGGTAATGATTTTTTGTTTTTGCTCAAGGTTGTATTTGAAATCTAAATCCCTTGCTTCACGGTCTAAATGCAGATAATCATAGAAATTTTCTACATGAAAATGATAATTATTCCAAACGTGATTATACTTGTCTTTTGGGATTGAACCTGCATTTTTCCATCTCTCTCTTAATTCATTAAAATGTTTGAGAGTATCTTTTATATTTTCCTGTGGATTTATAAGCTCTTTTAGTTCTTCAACAATAGCAAGCCGAATTTCTAAATTAGATTTTAAATTGGTCTGCAGGTGTTTAAAATGCTCATTTCTTTTTTCTCTGAAAATATTGTAATATTCATCAAACTTTAATTTTAAAGGAGAATGATATTCAAATTCTTCATTCGGATCCTGATTAGAAGCATTAAATTCTTCTCTTTTTTCCTCTATAAGATGATTGTATTGTAATGAAAATGATTTTTTAATTTCTTCGATATGACCCTTTACAGACATTACTTTATCTGTATTTATAAGCTTTTTTAATTCATCTACGAGAGCATCTAACGGAAAAGTATCATAATCCTGCATAGGAATGTCATGACGCTCTTTCAGCGTTTCATCTTCGCTTTCTTCAGCATTCGAATTCGTTATTGCATCTAAGGCATCTTGATGATCAGTTTCCTGAGCAACAGAGTTGATTGGTTCATTTTCAGTATTAGAAACTAAACTTTCAGCTGCTGTTTCAGAATTCGAATTTTCAATAACATCTTCCTGAGTAGAATCATTAATTTCGATTTCTAATTTTCCGTCTGCTTCCTGCAGGTTATCATTCTTTTCTTCTAACATTTTAAAATGTATAAGGTTTATTATTTAAACAGAGCGAAAGATACTAAAGGAGTTTCTAAATACAAAATAATTCGTTTGTTTATACACTATTTTGAGGTGAAATTCATATCCTTTAGTCTGATTTTGATCTATGTTAAACGTTTATTTGTCGATTTGTTGAAGTAAATTTAAATTATGAATTATTACTATTTTTAGAAAATTAATATAAATGTAGTAATCAGGCGTAGCATAAAATATCAAATTATAAGTCAGAACAGAATAAGTATTCCGGCTTCAATTCCGTAATTATATGTCTTTTTTCCTCCAAATGCAGCACTGGGGTGAATATAAACAAGGTTGACAGGTGTTATTTTTCGGCCAAATTCTAAAAAGGCATTATTTTGGAATCCATCTACAGTATTATTATATCTAAAAGCAGCATCGGCGGCAACCCAGTTTTTTCCAAAAAAACAAAACAGGACATTTTCAAAAGCGGCTATATTTATATCGGCCCGATTGGCTGAACCTGCAAAACTAGCCTGATATTCGAGTGAAGATATCCATAAAAGTTTCTTGTTCTGAAGATACTTTCCATAAAAAACAGTTGGAATGAAAACCCATTTTCCAGATCCAAAATTAGGATCCGATGCGGAATTTGAAATAATCCGTGTTCTTATGGCAATGCCATTACTTTGATTCAGATAGGGAATGTAGCTCACACCGGCACCAATATCTCCTATCCCTGTTTTATTGGTTGAATTAGTGTTTGTAGATATTAATGGTAAATCAAAACGTAAGTTCCACGCTTTGTTACCAATAGGTTGCAAAAAACGTAGTTGTGTAGTGTTAAAAGAACCATTATCGGTATCTAAGTATTCATTAAAAAGGACTAATGTTTTTAAAAAATAATGAAATCTGGCTTCAGAAAAAAGATTTTCAGAATCAGTAGTATCCTGAGCTTTTAATGAAAAGGTGACACATAAGGTTATTAAAATAATTAGCAATTTATTCATAACTACTTAATAATGAGTAGTCTAAATTAGTAAAATTATTTTAATTTTTTGTTTTTAAAGCCTGATTTTATTTGTTCCAGATCTTCCAGGCTTTTTCAGCCTGAAAAATTAGCATATCATATCCGTTCTTTATAACTGCTCCATGCTCCTTTGCATTTTTTAAAAACTGCGTTTCTTCCGGATTATAAATCAGGTCATAAGCAATGTGTTTTTCAGTGAAAAACTCATAGGGAAGATTAGGACATGCTGTAATGTTTGGGCTTGTACCGACAGGGGTACAATTGATTATGATCTGAAAATTGTCAAAAGTTGTTGCATTGATTAAATCATAATCAATGATGTTTTCCTTTGCTTCTCTTGAGACAAAAGTGTACGGAATATTAAGTTCATCAAGGGCAAAAGCAACTCCTTTTGAAGCACCGCCGGTACCTAAAATGAGTGCTTTTTTATGATGTGGTTCCAATAACGGCTCTAAGGATTTTTTAAACCCGTAATAGTCAGTATTGTATCCTTTTAATTTTCCTTTTTTGGTAAATTTTATGGTATTCACCGCACCAATTAAAGATGCTTTTTTTGAAAGCTTATCTAAGAAGGGAATAACTTGCTCTTTGTACGGAATCGTAACATTTAACCCTTTTAATTCAGGGTTGTTTTTAACTAATTCTGTAAAATCATTAATATCAGAAATGTCGAAATTTTCGTAGCTGTTGCCGGTAAAAACTTCATCATTAAATTTTTCAGTAAAATATCCTTTAGAAAAAGAGTAACTGATATTACGGCCTAACAAGCCAAAACGCCTTTTTAGAGTATCAATCATTATTGCTTTCTATGTTTTTCAATATAATTTTTGACCATTTTTTTTGTCCACACAACCGGGAAAAGATCTTCAATCAGGATATAATTGTCAAAGTTCAGACGTAATCCGTTGCTCAAATGAAATTTCGCTTTTGTATTATCCTGAATCATAAAATATAACCCGGCTAAACGATATTCAACTTCGTTTTCTTCTGGAAAATATTCTGAAGCCTGTAATAAAGTTTGGATTGCACTTTCAAATTCACCTAAAAACTGAAGTATATCCACCCAGAATAACCAGGTATCCAATGCATAATCTCCAAATTCCACAGCTTTTCTGTATCCAAATTCAGCCTCTTCAAAAAAGTTCATTTGCTTGTTTATCGTTGCATAACGTTTCCAGTACAAACGATTCTGATTATCGATTGCCAATGCTTTATTGACAAAAAATAATGCTTTCTGAAAGTTTTTTTGACGAACATGAAAATCTGTAATGGCAATCCAGCCTTTGTCTAAAAGCGGATCTTCGTGTACAGTCTGATTGTAGTATTGTAATGCTTTTGCGGAATTGCCAAGTTTTTCATAACATTTTCCAATACGCAATAGCGCATAAGAAGTCGCATCGTCTAACTCGATGGTGCGGTTATAGCTTTCGATAGCCTTATTGTATTTTTTCAGGCGTTCGTAAGCTTTTGCTTTTTCCATAAAAGCCCCTAAAAACTCGTCGTCGATTAAAGTGGCATAATCAAAAGCACGAATTGCGTTTTCATATTCTTTCACGCCATAATGAAGACGCCCAAGCTGATGCCATGCAATTTCGCTATATGGGTTTTTATTGATATAATCGTTAAGATAAACTATAGCTTCCTGGTTTTGATCCAAAAATTCAAAACAGTATACCACATTGTACAAAGCAGACTGATCTTCTAAATCTTCTTCAAGACATTTAATGAAACTATCTTTTGCCATTTCAAGATTATCCATAAAAAGATATTCCATTCCAATAAGGTTATACACGTCAGCGTAGTCGTCTGTATATTGCAGGGCAATTTTTAGTAATTCTACTGCTTTTTCGTGCTGATCTCTTTTAGAACAGATATTAGCTTTCTGGATATAAATTTCCTCGTTGTTGGGTTCAATTGCGTATAACTCATTCAGAAGCTTTTCAGCCAGCTCGAGTTTTTCATCATAAACCAGCATTTCTACTTGTACTAATTTTAAGCCTGTAGATTTTGGATGTTGGTCTAATGCAAGTTTTAAGGCCTTTTTTGCTAAATTAGCCTTGCCTATATCTAAATAATGAAGAATGATTTCCTCGAATTCTTCAGAATCAAAAAAGAGAACTTTGTTAGTTTTTAACATAGACTCAAATTTGGATAAGGATAGGTTATAATCTTCTTCTTCGTTGCTTAATTGCATACTTTTTTTTATTTGAAATTAGCCTGTTATAAATTTAGGCAACCATATTAGTGTTGAGAGGAACGTAAATTAATTGTTTTGAACAATTTAATTAACAATATAGACAGAATTTTGATTCTGTTTTAAGTTTTAATCTTTTGATTTTTAAAAGATTATTATTTGTTTTGTTTGCAATTTATTTAAATTGCCCACCTTGTCTGCAGAGACCAATCGTTCCGTTAAAAATTAATCTTTCGAGCCGTTGTTCATTATTTCATCCATAACGCTCAGGATTATCGCACAGCCTTCTTTGATTTCCTCTTCAGAAATTGTTAATGGCGGTGTTATTCTTATTGCACAGCCTTCAAACAGTAACCAGAATAAAATCAGTCCTTTGTCCTGACAATTTAATATAACCTGATTCGTTATTTCTGCGGTTTCGGTCATTGCGGCAAGCATTAATCCTTTTCCTCTAACTTCCTGTATCAAAGGATGTACCAAAAGCGATCTAAAGAGTTTTTCCTTCTCTAAAGCTTCTGTCATTAAATTAGTTTCAGTTAATTCCTGCAAAGTAGCCAGACAAGCTGACGCAATGACAGGATGTCCACCAAAAGTAGTGATATGTCCCAATTTTGGATTTTCGGTCAAAAGGTCCATTTTTTCTGCCGAAGCGGTAAAAGCACCAACCGGCATTCCGCCTCCCATTCCTTTTCCCATTACTACAATATCCGGAATTACATCGTAATTTTGAAAGCCAAAAAGTTTTCCGGTTCTTCCAAACCCGGGCTGAATCTCATCTACAATCATCAATGCCCCAACTTCATCACAGCGTTTACGAACTTTTTGCAGAAAATTATCCTCTGGCTGAATAAATCCCGCGCCACCCTGAATCGTTTCTAAAAGAATTGCAGCTGTTCGGGTGGTTATTTTTTGTAAATCCTCTTCGTTATTAAAAGTGATAAAATCAACATCGGGCAACAAGGGGCGAAAAGCTTGTTTTCTTTCCTCAAAACCCATTACACTCATTGATCCCATTGTGTTGCCATGATAAGCATTGTGACAGGAAATAAGCTGACTGCGGCCTGTTGTTCTTTTAGCCAGTTTAAGCGCTCCTTCTATTGCTTCGGTACCGGAATTGACTAAATATGTTTTATTCAGCGATTCGGGCAGGAGAGAAGCCAGTAACTTGCAATATTCTACAGCCGGACTTTGCGAGTATTCGCCATAAACCATTACGTGAGAATATTTGTCTAACTGATCTTTTATGGCCTGATTAACTCTCGGATGCTGGTGACCAAGTGTGCAGGCAGAAACTCCGGCAACAAAGTCTAAATATTTTTTATTATCTGTGTCGTATATGTAGGAGCCAATAGCGTGAGAAACTTCCATCCCTAAAGGGTATGGAGAAGTTTGTGCCTGGTATTTTATAAAATCTGAATTCATTTTTTTAGATTCTAAGCAACAAAGATACTAAGGTTCTAAGTTTCTTATTTTAGGCTTAAGTTAAGTTTTAGTTGAATACCTGAAGTTTCAACTAGTTAATTTTAAAAGGACAATGAGCTGAAAAATTACTGCTTCTTTGTTTTTTCTTTTGTTTGTGAAGCTGTTTTAGATGCTGCTTTTGGCGCTGGTTTCTTTTTATCGTAATCTAACGTTTCCCTCCTGATTTCCATCGGAACATTTTCTTTGGCATCTTCGTCTTTTCCTTCTTTGATCAATTTATCATTGAGTTCATTTTCTTCTGCGGTAAAAATATCATCTTTAGATTTTATCCTTTCATCACCACGCCATACCAAACCTCTTAGTTTTCGGGCATTTTCGGGTAAATCTTCTTCAGGATAAATATCACCGTCTACCTTATTAAAAAAAGTAATCGTTTCGATGGCATTATTTTCTAAAATCATATTGATTTTACTGCTCACATTTTTATTGATACCAATAAGTTCATTAGCATCATTCCGCATATAATAAATAACTTCGGTATTTTTTATGACATCAACATCGTGTAATTTGCCTTCCCGGAATTTACCAAATAAATTGATTCCTTTTACCTGATTAAATCCTGTGCCCAGCGTATCCCGAGAGACGATAAATGTATTATTAAGCACTTTTAGCGAATCTATTTTACGTGTGGTGTTATCTCCAATTAAATGCATTACATCGCCCGTAATCTGACTGTCACCGTTCCAGAGAATCGGATTTCCGATAAGTTTTGTCAACGCTGTTTTTGAATTTGAATGAATCGAATCGCATTTTCCGCTCATATCTGTTTTAAAAAAACGGACATTATTAAAAGCTCTTAAAATTCGTTCGCCTTCTTTTCCGGTAACCATTAATTTTTTTCCGTGAATATAAACCGAGTCATTGTCTACAAAATTGACAGCAACAGCTCTTTTTGTAACAAACATTGAATCTTTGAGTTTGAAAACTTCAGCATAATGACCTTTTACTATACCGCGATTAATGGAATCCGTGATTTTTACATTTCGGGTGGCTGATGCAAATTCAGTATTTCGGTTATAATACAAGCTATCGCCTTCTATTCGCCGGTCATCATATTTTATATACGATTTCCTGAGTAAATGCGCCAGGTTTTTCTTGGTATCATAAAATCCTTTTTCAGTATAAATATAATTGGTTTTACTGGTAATAGTCGAAGGGCCAAACAAATAACTATGACCGGAATTACTGTAATAATCCAGATGATTGGATTTTATAACATATTTAGGATTCGTAAGCACTACAGCAGTCAAAAAGCGGAATTTTTTCTCGGTTACGTAATATCTACCCGATTTACTCACTAAAGTATTGTCCTTATTGATTATAGTACCTTTTGTATTGTAAAATACCTGTTGAACATTTCGGTCAAAATTAATAGTATCGGTTTGCAGTGTTGCGTCCGGAGAAGTCATTACGGCATTTCCTGTAGCAAAGGCCTGTTTCATATTCCCGTTATATTCAGCATATTTACTGTTCAGATACAAGGTATCGCCCTGTACTAATTGTACATTTCCAAAAGCTTTTAAATAATTTTCTTTTTGAAAAAAGTAAGCTTTGTTGCAAGTCAGTACAACACCATCATGATTGACCCTCACATTTCCGGTTAACAAAAGAGCATCCGGCATTGCTACCTGATCGACATCAGAAAAATCAGCATTCTCAACAATGATTTTTTTTGGTGCTTGCGCAAAAATGCTCTGAACACTTAAAAGAAGCAAACAATAAGTTATGAAAAAGAGTAATTTCTTCAATTGATTAAATTTTTGTCAAATTTATGAAAAAGGTTACAACCTTTATTGATATTAGGATTAATTTATAATTCATAAATCACATTCAGGAATATAAGAATTTGGAATGTTTAAATTATGAACAAAAATGACTACTCTTTCGTTGTAGTTGACGTTTTTACATAAAAACTGTATAAAGAGTGTATTTGTTTCTTTTGAATTTTAAAAATTAGCCTAAATTTAGGAAATGGTTTTTAATTATTGATTTCAATCTTAAATTCAAAAAAAAATCAGTTTATAAAAATGAATATGATAAACAAAAAATATTTGGTTACAGGAATGGCTGTAACGATGCTGCTTTCGGCATGTAAAACAAAAGATTTAAAAATGGATGCAGCAAAAGCAGAAAGTTCTACAGACAAAAAAGTTGTCGTGTATCAGGTTTTTACACGTTTATTTGGAAATAAAAACACTACTAACAAACCGTGGGGAACTATTGAAGAAAACGGGGTTGGAAAATTTAATGATTTTTCAGACAAAGCGCTTAATGAAATTAAAGATTTAGGGGTGACTTATATTTGGTATACAGGAGTTCCACATCACGCTTTGGTTCGTGATTATACTGCATACGGAATCTCAAACGACGATCCTGAAGTTGTAAAAGGAAGAGCAGGTTCGCCATATGCCGTAAAGGATTATTATAATGTGAATCCTGATTTAGCAGAAAACCCGGCAAATCGTTTACAGGAATTTGAAGCTCTGATCGCGCGTACACACAAAGCCGGCTTAAAAGTGATTATAGATATTGTGCCCAACCATATCGCCCGAAAATATGAAGGTAAAAACAATCCCGACGGAGTGAAGGATTTTGGTGCTGATGATAATGTAAATGTTGAATACAGCAGAAATAATAATTTCTATTATATACCGAACGAACATTTTCAGATTCCGGATGGAGACATTCCGTTAAACGGAGAAAAAAATCCAATGGTTGATGGTTCTTTTGATGAAAATCCTGCGAAATGGACAGGTAACGGATCAAGAAAAGCCAAACCGGACCAGAATGACTGGTATGAAACTGTAAAAGTAAACTACGGAATCCGTTCTGATGGCTCAAAAGATTTCCCTGAACTTCCGGCAGGTTTTGATCAGAAAACTTATGAGGAACATTTTGCGTACTGGCAGGATAAAGATGTACCGGATTCGTGGAAAAAATTCAGATCAATTGCTTTATACTGGACTGCAAAAGGAGTTGATGGTTTTCGTTATGATATGGCAGAAATGGTTCCGTATGAGTTTTGGAGTTATATGAATTCGGCGATTAAGATGAAAAATCCTAAAGCTTTTTTATTGGCCGAAGTTTATAATCCTAATGAATACCGCAATTATATTCGTTTAGGAAAAATGGATTATTTGTATGATAAAGTAGAAACGTATGATAAATTAAAAGATATTATTCGTGGAAAATCATCTCCGGATGGATTATCTGATATTCAAACAGGAATGACGGATATAGAACACCATATGCTGCATTTCTTAGACAACCATGATGAGCAGCGTTTAGCAAGTCCGGAATTTGCAGGAACTCCGGAAAAAGGAAAACCGTTGATGGTTGTTTCTGCAACAATTAGCACATCACCAACAATGGTTTATTTTGGACAGGAAGTAGGAGAGGCAGGTAATGAAGATACTGGTTTTGGAAAACGATCCAGGACTTCAATTTTTGATTACGTAGGAGTTCCAAATCACCAGAGATGGATGAACGGTGGTAAATTTGATGGCGGACAACTTTCGGAATCAGAAAAGAGTTTACGTGATTTTTATAAGCGATTATTGAATTTTTCTATAAACAGTTCAGCCTTAATGGGACGTTTTCAGGAAATTCAATCCGTAAACCGTCAAAATAATTCGGGTTATGATGCATCATTATATTCTTATGTTCGTTGGTCAGCAAAGCAAAAACTAGTTGTTATTGTTAACTTCTCGTCAGATAAAACAAGCGAATTTGAATTAAAAATTCCGTCGGATGTTATTTCAAAATGGAATTTAAAAGACGGTTCGTATGTTCTTTTGGATCAGTTGTATTTAAAGAATAAAACATACTTTACGGTAAAAAATGGTGAAGGGGTAGCGAATATTAAAATCCTGCCTTCAGAGTCTTTTATTTTTGAAGTGAAATAGTTTTGATAAGAATGGATTAAACCCGTGAGGTTTAACAGTCCTGCAAGGTTTT
>NZ_QETH01000075.1 GCF_003105115.1 Flavobacterium sp. HTF
ATCCAAGCTAGATCAGCTATATAAGTTTGTGTCACATTAACAACTCCTGCCAAATTTAAAACCGGAGAAACATAATAGTCACCTCTATCAATTGTCTTACTTCCAAACCACCAAGAATAATCGGTTAGAAATTTTTTAAAATTATTTGAATCTTCTTGTTCTGTAAAATATTCATTAATTAAATTTAGAGCATTCTCGTCAATACTTTTTTCATCTCTAAAAGTTTTAATTTGAGCATCTGTAAATTTTAAATCCTCTGAAGCAACCTTATATTTTCTTAAAGCTTCAATGTAATCACTAAAAAAGGATCCAATAACAAACCATTGATTAGGTACAATAATTAACAAATTGCTACCTTTAGTTGTAACTACAGAAGTATATTGATGAAATTCAATCCCATAATTTGGTAATAATTGATTAAATTTAGTCTTAAAAGCTTCTGAAAACACGAATTCTTTTTGGTTATATGAATTACATTTTTCTTTAGCTTTTAATGCTAATTCATTAAGATTGGGTAGCATCATAATAATTGTCTTTTAATTTCATTAAAAATTGTTTGGATTACGGGAACTGAAACGCTGTTTCCAAATTGTTTGTAAGACTGATTGTCAGATACTGGTATTACAAAATTGTCAGGATAACCTTGAAGGTTTGCAGCTTCTCTGGGAGTTAGTTTTCTTGGATTTTCACCTTCTTGTTCAATTAAAATCTCACTACCATCTTTATAATATCTTGCTGAAATTGTACTTGTATAAGTAGAATTTTTATTAAATGAAGAAAATCCAAAACCATTTCCTTTTTCTGCGTGTTCTTTTCTTCTTCTTAAATGACCAGCATAAAGTTTATCTGAAATAGTATATTTAGCATCAGGATTTTTAGTTAAAATATCACCAACTTTTGTTGTCTTAGCTTTAATAATATTTTTAGGGTCAAAAATTACATTATCATTGGTATCTATTCCTAATGGAAATTTGAATTCTCTTTCAGCTTCTCTTAACCATGCAACAATAAAAATTCGTTCTCTGTTTTGAGGTAGTCCAAAGTTTTTAGAGTTTAAAACTTCATGTGAAACATTGTAGCCTAAATCATCAAAAGTTCTAATAATTGTTCTTAGAGTATTTCCTTTGTCATGATTTTTTAACCCTTTTACATTTTCAAGAAAAATTACGCGTACAGGATTTCCATTTTCAATTCTTCTGTTAATTATGTCTGCAACATCAAAAAATAAGGTTCCTCTAGTATCTTCGAATCCTTTCTTTAATCCCGCGTGAGAAAAAGGTTGACAAGGGAAGCCTCCGCATAAAACATCAAATTCTTGTGGTATATACGATTTTGTACTCTCTTTTGTAATATCTCCAAATGGTGTTTCTCCAAAGTTTGCACGATAAGTAATTTGTGAAAATTTATCCCATTCACTTGTGAAGATACATTTTCCACCACTGTTTTGTAACGCCATTCTAAATCCACCTATACCAGCAAAAAGATCAATAAATTTAAATGTATAATTTTGAGGAGTGGGAAACGGTACGTCTTCTACTTCAAAAAGCAATTGTTGTAAGGCAACATCTTCCAGAATATTTAATTTTTCTTCTTCATTTTTATATTCAACAATTTGTTTTAAATATCCAACTGCCTCTTCTTCAAAATGATCTTTAACACCATTATGATAATTATGTAAATAATGAGTTACAACAGCTTTTCTATTATCATCTTCTTCGACAAAGCGAATTTTAAATTTCTTACCGTCAAATTCATCAATTGTTATTTTCTCTTTCATTTCTTAAAATCCTTATCATTAAAAAAAGCTCCAAAATCAGAATCTAGAGCTATTATTATTTTTTCTATTATTTCTATTGAAACATTTCGCTGACCTTTTTCAATATCTGAAATGTAGTTCCTGTCAACGTTAGAAATATTGGCTAAATACTCGATTGAGTATCCTTTTTGTTCTCGAAGTTCTTTGACTTTGAATCCGAATTTTTCTTTGATATTCATAGTTTATAAAAGTAGTTTTGTGCGTACAATTGACCTGCGTACAATTGACCTCAGAAGCCTTAAAGTTTTCAACTTAATATTAACCGTATTTTTTTTTAGATAAAAAAACACCAATCATTTCTGATTGGCGTTAAATAATATTTCCAAAATGTTCTGATGAAATGATTCTGGAAAGAATGACATAAAATGAGGCAAAAGCGCTAGTTCTCTTTCCCCTTCTTCCCCCACTTAATCTTCATTTTCCCTTCTTCATCCACAGCGAATAAATGCAATACAATACCGCGTTCTCTAACAGCGTCGCGTTCTGCTTTGCTTTCTAGTTTAGCATCGTTTTTGGAATTGCGGAGCGGAACCGTCAGCGCGAGATTGGTGCCACGGCCGAAGGAATAAACACCTTCTATATCGAAGTTGAGAACGCTGGAACTTATGGTAAGATCGTTTATGTCTATCTGTTCTCCGCGAAGTGTCAGATCGCCCGATAAATCACTAAAAGTTATGTTTTTGACATCGCGAAACGGAAACGCAAACTTGCCAACTTTTACAATGGGTTCAAAATTAACCAGGGCACCCTGAATGACATTAAATTTTAAACTTCCACGCATCGAATTGACAATCAAATCGCCTTTGCTGCTCATCAGGCCCGTAACATTGGCATTGCTGCTGAGTTTTCCTTTTATATTTTTCGGATTGAAGGATTTGATTTCGAAGTTATTAAAAGACTTTAAAAAACTCGCAATATCCACACGATTGACATGGGCAACGGAACTAAAAACAAAATAATTTCCTTTGGGTTCAATAGCGCCGTTAAACGAGATTGTGCCTCCGGAAGTTTTTACGTTTCCGTTTTTGAGCAATAATTTAGAGTCCAGCATTTGCAAAGTTGCTCGCGTATCGGTCGCTGTGAGTGCGCCATAATTGAGTTTGTCGGCTTTTAGGTTGATGATCACGCTGCATTTTTCGATTACCGATTTCAACTGGTTCGAGAAATTGACATTCTTTTTAGCCGACTTATTGGGTGCGGTTTGTTGGGACTGTGATTTTTTCAGGACTCCCAAAAATTGTTTTACATCGATATTCGGGCAATAAATATTCCAGTTCACGACCATTTTTTCGGGTGCGTTGTAATACAGATTCAGGAAATTATCAATTTTCCCGTTGATATGGATGATGTTTCTTTTGTGTTTGTACGCAATTTTTTTGATGAAAAGCGCCTGTTCCGTAAATGACAATTGTACAGCGGTTTTCTCTGCCCGAATGTTTTTTGGCAGATAATCAAACGTAGCGTCTTTTATATCGACATCGCCAATAAAACGGGGTTTCGTGATGTACAAATCGACAATATCAAACTGAAATTTTAAGTTGGCGCGGGCATGACCACTTTCAAAATGAAACATTTTTTCATTCATCATCTGGTTGAGTTTGGCTACATCAAAATCAGAATTTACAATTCCGGTTGCAATGGGTTTTTCTAAATTGCTAATCACAGCCTGCGGAATTTTTAGCGGAATGGTTTCGTAATCTCCGCTAAAATGAGTGAGTATCACAGCCGAATTAGGATCACTAAATCCTTTTTCGGGCTTGAAATTATTGGTAAAAATTCCCCTGAAACTGCAATTGGTAAACACCCCGTCGGGAATCGTGAGTTCGTTGTTTTTGATCACGGCCTGAACCACAATTTTGGGATCACCTTCTGCGTTGAAATCGCCTTTTATATCGCAGTTCACGTCAATTTGTTTCTTTAAATTGAACTGGTTCAGTTTGGTACTAATATTTCCGGATAACAAATCGGATGCATTTTTCCATAAAATACGGGTTCCGATATTGATTCCGAAAAGAGAATTTCCTTTGCCGATATTAAAAAACGCTTTGATGTCAAACTGATCGGAGCCAATTTTGAAATTTCGGGTTTCTACTATTATTTTTTGACTTTCTTCCGCATATGAAATATCCAGATTGCCTTCGACTTCCCGGGCTTTGGCAAAACTGCCGTGCACGGTATTAAAAGCCAGACTGTTTATTGTCGTTTTCAGATACAAATTGGTCTGCCAGTTATCATCATCAAATTTTACTTTCGATTCTAATTTTGCGACTTCAAAATCAAATAATTTATGTCCCAAATGATTGTCTATCGTTAAATGAACATCGTTGAGGTTGATTTCGTCTATTGTCGTTTCGGGTTTTTCGTCAGCTGTGTTTTTTTTCTTTTTGGGTTTAAAAATATTGACGTTAGAATAGCCGTTTTCAGCTTTATAGATATAAATATCGGCGTCGTTGATCAGGATTTTATGAATATTGATTTCGTTTTGCAATAAACTCCAGACGTTTAAACGTGCTTCGATTTCTTTTGCTTTTAGTAAAGTATGTTTGTGTGTTGCATAAAGTTTGTCTCTGATTTCGACTTCTTTTAAAGCCACAGTAAAATTCGGAAAACCGGTCAGAAACTTGTATTGAAAATCAGCAATATGAAATTCGCCATTGATATTTTCATTAATTTTAGTGTTGATTTTGGCGATAATTTCGGTTTTATTCTGATTAAAATAAAGTGCTGAAACCCCACAGATCATCAGAATAAATATAACAAAACCTAAAACGAAGAAAACAAATCGTTTTAAATATTTCTTAAATCTATCTGTTTGAAGAAAAGTCTGTATCTGATGTAAAATTTGTGGCATTCCTGTAAATTTTGTCGACTACTAAAGTTACGACAAAAAAATATGGTATTTGATTTTCTGCTATTTTTATAATTAAACTTACTTTTTAAACATGGGTTATGTATAAAAAATGACAATGCATTTATAATGAAAACTAATTTAGTAATGGTGTTTGATTGGTTTTAAATTTCTAAATTTGTACTCAAGTTAAAGAACTAATTAAAAAATGTTCCCTCAGAGAAATCAAAAGGGATGAACTTAAATAAAATTATTATGGCATTAGCAATAACAGATGCTACTTTTGACGAAGTAGTTTTGAAATCAGATAAACCGGTAATGGTAGATTTTTGGGCAGCATGGTGTGGTCCTTGTAGAATGGTTGGTCCAATCATTGACCAATTGAGTGATGAATATGCAGGAAAAGTAGTAGTTGGTAAGGTAGATGTAGATGCTAACCAGGAATTTGCTGCCAAATATGGTGTGAGAAACATACCAACCGTTTTGGTTTTTCATAACGGTGAAGTTGTAGGGAAACAAGTAGGAGTAGCTCCGAAACAAACCTACGCAGATAGTTTAGACGCTTTGTTGTAATCGTAAGATTATAATTTATATTTAAAAAAGGTTTGACGAAAGTCAGGCCTTTTTTATTTATGTTTTTGCCACGAATGCCACGAATTTTCCCGAATTATTATTCTCGCGCAGATTCGGCAGATTTAGCAGATTAATTAAATATCCTGCCAAATCTGCTAAATCTGCGTGAAATTTAAAATATTTAATCTCTAGGTGAATTAGTGAACAGTATCGAAATAATTAGTAAAAATTAGTCTAATTCGTAGCAAAATTTTAAAGTAAAAGTAGTCCCGAAACCAGTTTTAGAATCGACTACGATTTTACAGTTTATGGCTGTGGCCAAATCCCGGATCAGATGTAATCCCAAACCGGATTTGATCCCAACCACTTCAGAATCATCATAAAGCGCCTTAAATTGTTCCTTAGTTCCGCCAGAGCCGTTGTCTGATACCGAGAGATAATTGGTGCTGTTTTCCTTCCAGGCTTTCCATATTATCTGTCCGTCTTGCGTTTTACCAAGAGCCTGAATGGCATTTCCGGTTAGATTTCGGATGATGGTTTTCAGATAATTTTCATCGGTTTCTAAGATGATATTTTCAGGATTCTCAAAAGTTATTTTTACCTTGTCTACGCTGGAGAAATGTTTTTGTGTTTCGTCAAAAAGCGCTTCTACAGAAACTTTTTTATGCTGAGGTTCAAAGTTTTCCATTTGTCCTTTGCTCCACAATAAAATATCTTCCATAGACGATAATAAGTTTTCGGCTCCCGTGATAATCTTGTTTTGCATTCTAGCAGCAGTTTCCTCGTCTATCAGTTCAGGGCTTTCTTTTTGAAGGTGCAGAAAGTGAATTAAATTAGAAACGGGACTTCTTAAATCATGATTTAATATCCCGAAAAAGCGTGCCTTTATCTTATTGGCTTCATCGAGTTCCTGATTCAAAAGCTGCAGTTTTTGATTTGTTCTTTTGCGGTTCCGGCTTTGATAAAATAGCAAAAGCCCGATAATAGCAACCAGCAAAAGTCCGCCAATTAAAAAATAACGTTGTTTTTTGGCTTCTTCAATCTGAATGTTTTTTACCGTATTCTGAATCGAAAGATTTCTTATTTCCTGACCTTTGGTTTTATTCTGATAACGGGCTTCGGCATTGGCTATATTCTTTTTGGCCGACTCGTTCATCATTTCGTCATTATATTTGCTGTAAATTTCGTTATAATGATAAGCTTGCTGCCAGTTTCCTAAAGCTGCATAACTCTCAGAAAGTTTTTTATTGATGATTACAAAGGATTCCTTGTCATAAGTCAGGGCATTTTTAGAAGCCAGAGTCAGGATTTCTATTGCTTTTTTATAATTTCCTTTCTCATATAAAACACGTCCCATCACGGCATTGGCCTCCATTAAGATTTCATCATCATTGGATTTTTCTCCAAGTAAAACAGCTTTTTTGGCGTATGTATAGGCTGTATTGATTTGATTTTTTTCTATAGCATATTCAGACATACTTCTGTTGGCAAAACTAAGATTTAAGAATAAAGAATCTTTTTTGGAAGGAAAAGTGTATATCAAATTGTAATATTTGGAAATACTGTCATGTTTTTTTAGAGGAATAAAACATTGAAGATAATAATTGCATAAAAAAGCACTCACATAAGGAGAATTTTTCACATAAGGTTTTGCTTCGTTTAAATATTCGATTGCCTTATTGTACTGCTTCATTTTTATGTAAGCACTCCCAATCTGACTATAGGAAACCCCAATGTTTTCATTATTTACTGCACTTTCATCCAGCATTTTTTTATAATTGATGGCTTTTAACTGATAATGAATGAAAGTCTCGTATTCTGAATAATCGAGATAATATTCTCCCAGGCTTCCGTTGAGAACAGCCTGTGTATAAGAACTTTTTGTAGTATCAAGAACTTTTTTGATATAAGTAACTAATTCTTTTCGTTTTGAAGTTTCATTAAGGGAATAATAAATATAATTCAGGCGCATCAAAGAGGAAGTTTCATTTTTAAGATGCCTGGCTTTTTGAGAATATTTTAAGGCAAGCTCATAATTTACCAAAGCATTTTGGTATTGATTGTTGCTGAATTCATAAGCAACGCCTTTATAAAGATAAAATCGGCTTAAGTAAGCCGGATGATTTTTAGAAAGATGAATTCCTTTTTCTACAATGACTAAAAGTTTTGGATAATCTTCTATATCTAAAACTTCGTTAGCATATTTTAACCAGACTTTGAGTTTCTGTTCCGTAGTTGTATAACGTGCCAGATTTGGTTCCTGTTGTGCAAAAACCAGAAGCGGAAACAAATACAAAAACCAGAAACCTATTCTTTTCATGAAATCAGGTTTAGGTTTTCCTTATAACTTCTTCCAACCGGAATAGCGACATTATTGTTTAAAAGAATTTCGCTCGAATTTATTTTTTGAATGAATTGCTTCTGAACCGCATAACTTCGGTGAATACGTATAAAAGACTGAAAATGATCTTCTTTTAATAAATTCCCGATGCTTGATAAAACACAATGTCTTTTTTTATCTGTAATAATTAAGGTATAATCTTTAAGAGCTTCGAGATATAAGATTTCATGAAGTTTGACTTTCGTCTGTTCGTGTCCTTCTTTAATATATATGGTATCACCACCAATACTGGCTTCAAAAAGAGACGCTTTGAGTTTAATTTCCATAAACTCTTCAATGCGATTAACAGTTTGGGTAAAACGATCCAGTTTCAAAGGCTTTACGATAAAGTCTAAAGTTTCGATCTGAAAACTTTCTACAGCATGTTCGGGATGTGCAGTTATAAAAATACAAACCGGAATTTCTAATGTTTTTTTCCGGAAATCAATTCCGTTTAAACCCGGCATATCGATATCTAAAAACAAGATGTCAATTTTCTCATTTTCTAAAAAAGGAAGCGCATCTTCTGCATCCTCAAAAACACCCAAAATATCCAGAATCGGAAATTTTTTGGCGAAAGACAATACGGTTAACCTGTCAATTTCGTCATCGTCAACAATAATACAAGTGTATTTTTTCATCATTAGAACCCTAATTTATGTTGTCTGTCTATTTAAAATGTTGTTTGTCTATTGGCTGTTTTTACCGTGGTTTTAATCGCGCAAATTTGTTCTGTAATTAATTCAAAAGCTAAAAAATAAACATCAAATATAGCTTTCTGACTGTTACAAAAATAATGTTATTGAATTAAATACGAATCATTTAACCAATTTAAAAACTAAAATTATTATGAAATTTTTAAAATCCATTATTACAATTTTTTTACTTGCAATTTTCGCGATTTCATGTAGCAGTGATGACGGGACAGATGGTGTTGACGGAATAAACGGAACAAACGGAACCGATGGGGCAGCAGGGGAAACGGGAGCAACAGGAACAGCAAATGTTATTTACAGTGCATGGGTAAATGCTCCGGCAGCAGCAACAGAAACAATAGATGGTACTTATGGATCATCTACCAGTATTGATGCTCCGGAATTATCTACCGACATTCTTAATAAAGGTACGGTGTTGGTTTATATGTCTTTTTCAGGAGGTGTTTATCCGCTGGCATATACCTCTACGGCGGGTGGATCGGCTAATACGATTACGGCAATTCCTGGTTCAAAGAAAATCAAACTTTTCAGATTTAAACATTCCGGAGACGGAACAACAGTAGGGATTCCAACGACTCTTTCATGGCGTTACATTCTAATTCCGGGCGGAGTACCGGCGGCAACAGCAAAAACAGCAAAACTGGATTATTCTAAAATGAGCTATGAAGAAGTATGTGCACATTTTAATATTCAGCAATAATTCCAGAGAGAAAACAATTTAATACAACGATTTAAAACTTAAATATTTATGAAAACTTTAAAAACCATTTTTACGCTAATGTTATTTTCAATTTTTATTTCATCATGCAGTAGTGATAATGACAATGATAAAACGCCAAAATTTGAAACCGAAAATCCATTGGCGGCTTATTATACTCAAACAGGTTTTTCTACTGTAACCAACTTCGTTAATTCGGGAGATTATGAATTTGGACTTGTTTTTACACCGACCGTTAAAGGGAAAATTAAAGCAATTACTTTAAAACTGCCGGCAGTAAGCCCTGCAGTACGTGTTACCATCTGGGATTTTGCTACTAAGGCCGTAATACGCACAGAAACGCTAAATGTGGCAACGGCAGATGTTCAGGTTTCAAAAGAAATCAGCGAACTGGCTTTAGAAAAAGACAAAAAATACCTGATTTCTATGAATGCAAATGACTGGTACAAAAAACACAAGGCTGATAATAGCATGATAACCTATCCAATTGTGGCCGGAAATATTACCTTTAATGAGTACAGATGGCTTTCGGGAACAGCACAGACATTCCCGACAACGGTATCGGCAAATTATAACGCCGGAGATCTAAGCTTTGATTTTCAACAAACAGAGTAATTTATTTTGAATAGTTTAATTAGTAGTAAAGGTTTGGCGTAAGTCAGGCCTTTTTTTATTGTGAATGATCGGTTTAAATTCACTATACATTCTGAAGAAAGATGTTTTAGGAAAAATTCGTGAATTCGTGACGGACTTTTTTAAAGAAAACCCTAATTTTATTCCGATATTAAAAATGAAACCTGTTTCAGGCAACAGACGGATTATACCGTTAGGAGAATATAAAAAAGAAACCGAATGAAAATCGAATCAGAAATAGAGAAAGTTTCCAGTTTTCAGCATCTCGAAATGCTGGCCAACCAGGTTGTGGAAGGTTTTATTTCCGGAATGCATAAAAGCCCGTTTCACGGTTTTTCAGCAGAATTTGCCGAACATAAAGTATATAATGCAGGAGAAAGCACCAAACATATCGACTGGAAATTGTTTGCCAAAACAGATCGTTTGTACACCAAACGTTTTGAAGAAGAAACCAATTTACGCTGTCATATTATTGTAGATAATTCTTCGTCAATGCATTATCCGGAACTAAAATCAAATCAGCCTTTTTACGAAAAAAAGATTGGATTTTCAGTTTTAGCTTCGGCAGTTTTAATGAATATTCTCAAGAAACAGCGTGATGCCGTTGGCCTGAGCGTTTTCTCTGATCACTATGAATATTACGCTCCCGAAAAAGGAAGCGACCGTCATCACAGAATGTTGCTTAATAAACTGGAGCAGTTACTGGAACAGCCAAAAGCCAAAAAAAGTACAGATACGATTACTTACCTGCATCAGATTGCTGAGAAAATGCACCGTAGATCGATGATTATTTTGTTTACCGATATGTTTCAGGCAGAAGACGATGAAAAATTATTTAATGCCCTGCAGCATCTTAAACACAACAAACACAAAGTGGTTTTGTTTCATGTAATTGATGACAAAACGGAGCTTAAATTTGATTTTGATAACACACCGCGAAAATTTATTGACCTGGAATCCGGTGAAGAAGTATCGATTTTTGCAG
Source organism: Flavobacterium sp. HTF (assembly GCF_003105115.1). GTDB lineage: Bacteria > Bacteroidota > Bacteroidia > Flavobacteriales > Flavobacteriaceae > Flavobacterium. Next base: position 10,670 of record NZ_QETH01000075.1, read on the forward strand.
ATAATGTAAAAGAAGAATATGAAAAAAGGGCAGAAGAGTACTTTAAAAACCTGTCTTTGACCTGTGCAAAGAACCAAATTAAGTACGTTCCGGTAAATGTTGGCGACAGTTTTGAAAAAATATTGACTACATATTTAGTTGAAAAACAAAACTTTGGGTAATAATTTAAATATTTATTTTATTTTTTTTACAAAAACCCTTGCAGAAATGAAATTCTGTACTATCTTTGCAACCGCAATAACGCAGAGGTTTGGTAGTTCAGTTGGTTAGAATACATGCCTGTCACGCATGGGGTCGCGGGTTCGAGTCCCGTCCAGACCGCAATATTGGGAGAAGCCTTTCTTAACGGAAAGGCTTTTTTTGCCCAAATACGGTATATAAGATTAGTTGTGTTGTTTTGCTACGAATTTGTAACTCGTAGCTGGTTTAGTAGTTAGACCAATGAAAAGCTTTCCACTTTTGTGGATGGCTTTTTTGATTTAAGACACTTCGGTTTTTTAACCGCATAGAGTATAATTCCGAAGTTTCGGGATACAAAGGTTCGCAAAGTTATATTTAAACTTTGCGAACCTTTGTGCTTAAAAAGAAAGAAAGTTCTGGTTTTTAAATTGTAATTTGATCCCGTTGCTGCGGGATGTAATTTGAATTTATCTATAAATCAATAGATTAAAAATTTCTCAATTTTAATTCATAAAAACCCTTGCAGAATCAAAGTTCTATTGTATTTTTGCAGTCACAATAACGCAGTGGGTTTGGTAGTTCAGTTGGTTAGAATACATGCCTGTCACGCATGGGGTCGCGGGTTCGAGTCCCGTCCAGACCGCAATATTGGAAGAAGCCTTTCTTAACGGAAAGGCTTTTTTTGTTTTTATATCTAACCGCAATGACGATAGCTATCGGGGCAAAGGTTCCGAAGATTTAGAATGTATTGTTTGCTGTATTTCAAATATAGCCCAAGGTTTCAACCTTGGGAAATCTGGGAAAACGAATTTGTATGATACATTGGGCAACGGATTGTGATGATTTACAATGAGGCAATCATTATGCTCCAATGGTTGAAACCATTGGCTATGATTTTGATAAGCTTTGCGAACTTTGCGGGTAAAAATGGAATTTTGAATTTATCCCGAAGCTTCGGGATTGGAATTTATTTCTTCCCTATCTTTATAATACGAAATTACCGTATCACTTAAATGGAACATTCCGGTCAAAAACTAGATAAGTATTACATCAAAAAAGTAGATGCTGATAAAACGAGCATTTATTGCCACCACGATTTGATGGGTGAATTGTTTGTGCCAACACATAAGCACGACAAAGCACAAATGCTTTATGCTGAAGGCGATGTCGTTTTTGTGACTACCGAAACCAAAACTTATTTTTTGCCGGCACGACATTTTATTTGGATTCCGAGTGGAATTGAGCACAGCATTGAGCCGAAATCTGAAAACGTAATCATGCGTAATTTATATTTTCCGGTTGATAAAGGAGAAGATGATTTTTATCAGAGCGAAGGCATTTATCCGGTCAATAATTTACTGCTTCAAATGATGCTTTTTACCAATCGCTGGAATGGCGATCTCGAAAAAGGAACTCCTAATTTTACTATTGCCAAAGCTATAAAAGCAATTCTGCCACAAATTTGTCTCAATAATTTGCCACTTGAATTACCAAAACCCAAAGATGCACGTTTGGGTAAAATTCTGCGCCATGTTGAGAATAATCTGGGTGAAACCATTCTGTTTGCCAATGTTGCCCGCGAATTTGGCTATAGCGAAAGGTCGTTATCGCGATTGTTTCAGAAAGACCTTAAAATGTCGTTTATACAATATTATACCATCCGAAGGATTTTAAAAGCAATCGAACTTTTATTGGAAAGAAAACTCTCTGTAAAAGAAGTTGCTCTCGAAGTGGGGTATAACAGTGTTCCGACCTTCAGTAATACATTTTTTAAGATTTTAGGACAAAGACCTTCCGATTACTTAAATGGGGAAGAGATCTTGGAACAAAGGAAATAGTGTTTTTTTCACGCAGATCTGGCAGATTTTGCGAATTATTTTCCCTAAAATGCTTTTTATCAGCTCAATCTCCAAAATCTACGTGAGATTTCTAAAAATTATCACCAAACAGGTTTTATTTGTAATAATTTGTTTTTCAGTATTTTAATATAACGTTTTCGGTAAATTAAATTTTAACGTTTGGCTGAAATGAATATGTTATTGACTTTTTAGAATTATCAGTCAATTTAAAAATGAAGGAACTTTGCATCATAAATTATTTATGTATTCATGTTCCTTATAAAACCGATTTTCAGACTAGAAAATATCCTTAAAAAAGTAGCTTTATTGTTTTTTATAGGATTCACTACTTCATACGCTCAACAGGTTAACACGATTTCATTAACCGAAGCAATAAAAATTGCCAGACAGAACAACAGAAATATTCTCAGATCCAATCTTGAAATCAGCCTTTCTGAAGAAAATATCAAAGAAAACAAAGAATTACGTCTTCCCGAAGTGGAGCTAAACGGAATGTATTCCAGAATTACCAACCTGACCGAATTTAAAGGCGGTTTTCTGAAAGACAAGGAAGTTATCCATACGATTCCTGAAATCTATGAAGTGGGTACTTCCATAAAAATGCCAATTTATGTTGGAAATAAAATCAACAATGCGATTAAAATTGCCAGTCAGGAAAGTAAAATCGCCCTTATAAAAAAAGAAAAAACAGAAAATGATATTCAGTTAGAAGTCATTGGAACTTATTTGGGGATTTACAAAATGATGGAACTTCAGAAAATTATTGATGAAAATATTCGTGAGGAACAAAATCGATTAAAAGAAGTTCAGTCCCTTCAGAAACACGGAACGGTAACCAAAAATGAAGTCATCCGTGCCGAACTTCAGCTTTCTGACCGTGAGTTAAACGCTTTGACCAATTCCAAAAACATCAAAATAGCCCTTCATGATTTTAAAACATTGCTTCAGTTTCCGGAAGATCAGGAAATAGCCATTGATACAACATCACATTTGGACGAAATGCAGAACATTGATCAATATGATTCTTATAAAAGTCATGCGCTGCAGAATGAAGAAATGAGAATTTCAGGGCAGGAAGTTGAAATCAAAAAAACAGAGCTGAATCTGGTAAAAGGAAATTACTATCCGAGCATTCATTTCTTTGGTAACTATGGTTTAAATTATCCAAACTATAAATTTTTTCCACCCGATCCGTATTTGTATTCTATGGGGCAGATTGGTATTGCAGCCAGTTTTGATCTTTCGGGTTTGTATAAAAACAGAACCAAAGTGCAAATCGCCGACACCAAAATCAAATGGCAGGAAATGCAGTCTGCAATCGTAAAAGACAAGATTCAGGACGAATTGTATAGAAATCATGCAGAGTATCAGGAAATCCTCGAAAAATTCAGAGTGGTTGACAAAGCCCTTGAATTAGCCAGTGAAAATTATCGCATTGTAAAACTAAAGTATTTCAATCAGCTGGTTTTAGTAACCGAAATGGTAGATGCAGACAATGCTTTATTACAGGCAAAATTTAATAAAATTTCAACCCGAATCGATGCCGCTATGAAACATTACGAATTGCTGCATACAGCGGGCATGTTAAAAGAAGAGTTTAAAATTCAATAAAAATCAGGAATAGAATTTATGGCAAATAGAGGAAAAAGAACCAGCGCGTTCTTTCATGTTTTTGTAAAATTAGTAGCAAGTACACTTGTGGTAAGCGGAATAACTTTGGGCGTTTGGTTTTATATTTTCAATAAAAACCACGAAGAAACCAATGATGCGCAAATAGAACAATATGTAACGCCAATCATGTCCAGAATTACAGGATATGTGGAGGAAGTTCGTTATGAAGAAAATCAGTTTGTACATCAGGGAGATACTTTGGTTGTGATTGACAACCGCGAATATAAATCAAAACTGGATGTGGCTCTGGCCGATTTGCAGAATGCGAAACAAAACAGTGTTGTTGCCGAAAAAAACGTCAAAACAACCTCTGGAAATTCAGCGATAAGCGAATCGCAATTGTCGGCTGCAAAAACAGATTTGTGGAAAGCAAAATTAGAATTTGACCGATACAAAGCTTTGGTAAAAGAAGAAGCTGCAACACAACAGCAATTAGAAAAAGTAAAAGCAGATTATGAACTCGCTCAGGCGCATTGCCAGGAAATCAAAAGCCGAATTCAGTTAACTAATTTAAGCACATCACAGGCAGAAGCCAATGTGCCTTCGGCTGTGACCGTGATTCAGTCCAGGCAGGCAATTGCAGATAATGCGACCTTATATCTTTCCTATACAGTTGTGACGTCACCATATGACGGCTGGGTCGGGAAAAGAACCATTCAGCCCGGACAGTTGATTAAAGAAGGTCAGTCTTTGGTTGCTATCGTAAGCAAAGAAAAATGGATTACGGCCAATTTTAAAGAAACGCAATTACAGTATTTAAAAGTAGGAGAGAAAGTCACCGTAAAAGCCGATGCGGTAAACGGAAGAGATTTTGTTGGAATCATAACGTCATTGTCACCGGCAAGTGGTGCACGATTTTCGTTGTTACCACCGGATAATGCCACCGGAAACTTCGTTAAAATAGAACAAAGAATTCCCGTAAAAATTAAACTTCAGGAAAGTGATGTCCAAACCGATTTTCTAAGAGCTGGAATGAATATAACTGTTATTGCAGAACGTCAGTAAAATGAATAATAAAGATATTTTTAAATCATGGGTTCCAAATTGGGCAGTCATCTTAATTTTATTTGTCTGTCTGCTGCACTCTATGATTTTGCTGGGAGTTTATACCTCAAATGTTACTTATGCGGCCAGTTTTCTGGATGTGGAAGCCGAAGATCTTCAATTTGCAATGTGCGTGACATACGGGACTTTGCTGGCTACTATTCTGATAGAAAGCCGGTTTTCTAATTTCTTTCCGGCCAAAAATTATCTGATGGCAATTTTTAGCCTTATTGCCATCACGATTATTTCATCGGGATATGTCAGCAACTTTGCCTTATTTATTGTTTTAAGAATCATCGAAGGCGTTTTATTGGCGTTGCCGGCACTTTTGCTCAGGCAATTATTAATAGAACGTTTCAACTCTAAAAACGCGATTATAATCGGATTTTCGTTTTATTACGGATCCCTTTTATTGTCAACCGCATTTATAATGAATATCGGCGTTTGGTTTCTGGATCATTACGACTGGAAATACATGACTTACGTTTCTGGTCTGTTAGAAGTTATTAATGTTTTTTTGATCTTAATTACTTTCAACGGACATCGGATAACCAAAAAAATCCCACTGTATCAGGTTGACTGGATAAGTTATGTTTTGATTTTGACAGCGATTTTAAGCGGTGCGTATTTCTTTGTTTATGCCGAAAAAAAATATTGGTTTGAATCTTCGCAATTGGTTTTTTCTTTGATTGTTTCCCTGATAACAAGCGGTTTATTTGTATTCAGGCAAATGGCTATGAAACGCCCGAGTTTTGATTTTAATGTGATTCGATATGCCAATTTAAGAACGGGATTCCTATTGTTTTTTATTTTTTATATCAGCAGGGCAACACTTAGTATTTGTCACAGTGCCATGTTTTCTATTTGGAATTGGGAGCCATCGCGTGTTGCGACCGTACAATACATAAACGGACTTGGGAATGTTATCGGCCTTATTCTGGCGGCAATTTTCCTGATGAAATCAATGACGACGAAATACATTTTCATGATTGGATTTTTTCTTTTGGCGGTTTATCATTTTTGGTTTACGTTTCTTTTTGTGCCCGATATTGCGCTGTCAGATATAATTGTGCCGTATGTTTTGCAGGGAATCGCCGTTGGTATTTTGTTTGTGCCTTTGGTTTTGTTTACCGTTTCTGCAGTGCCCGAAAAGATGATGACTTCTTCGGGAATTGTGGGCGTATCAGGGCGTTTTTGGGGAAGCACAATCGGGTTTTGTATTATGCAGAACACGCTTTCTTTTTTAAACAAAAAACACTTTTTAAAACTTAGCCAGTTTGTAACCGACAACAGCGCCGAAACCCAGGAAACAATTGCCAAAACAACACAGAGTTTTATGGCAAAAGGTTATTCTGCAGATAACGCCAATACATTAGCCTTAAAAAAGATTTTCGGCTCTATTGCCAAACAATCTTCGCTGCTTTCAAACATGGAAATTTTTACCGTTACCGGTTATTGTTTATTGATTTTGGTTGTTTTGATTGCCTTTAATCAGCATTTGAGACAGACAATGAATCTGGTTAAAAGTAAAGTCTGGATTGGCTGATTTTTTATTTCAGGTTTCAGGTTCAAGTTTTTTTTTTTTTTTCTTTATGTCATCCTAAGGAACGAAGGATCACACGCGAAATTCCGCAAACAGAATCGCTAATCCATGCGAGTCTCTTGTGTGATCCTTCGTTGCTCAGGATGACAAACTGTACGTTTAATTGTTGTGTTAAACCACACTTATCAGTATCTTGCAAACATTAAAAAACAACAAAACAATATGAGCCAGCAATGTGTGATTTTTGATATGGACGGCGTGATTTGCCACACCAATCCGCATCATGTAAAAGCTTTTGAAGCCTTCTTTGACAATTACAAAATCCCTTATACCGAGCAGGAATTTGAAGACCATATGTACGGAAAACATAATGGTTATATCCTGACCCACTTCTTTAAGCGTACTATCGCCGGAGAAGAACTTACCAAACTAGAAGACGAAAAAGAATCGATGTTTCGTGAGATTTATAAAGACAAAGTCGAAACGATTCCGCATTATTTGAAGTTTTTGGAGGAACTAAAATCCCGCAATTTCAAAACTGCCGTTGCAACCTCTGCACCGCGCGCCAATCTGGATTTGACTATAAATGCTTTGCAAATAGAAGATAAAATGAATTCTATGATGTCAAGCGAAGACGTACAACATCATAAACCAAATCCCGAAGTATATCTAAAATCGGCAGAGCGTGTTGGCGTTTCTCCGTCTGATTGTGTAGTTTTCGAAGATTCTTTTTCGGGCGTTACAGCAGGACTAAATGCCGGAATGAAAGTAGTTGGTGTTTTAAGTACGCATACCAAAGAACAGCTTCCGCCATGTGATTTTTATATCAACGATTATAGCGAAATTAATGTTGATAAGGTTTTGGAGCTTTTGGGGAAATAAATTTTAATTACAAAATTCCAAATTCTAATTTTCTACAATCTTGTCATTCTGAGGAACGAAGAATCTTGTTAGGAATACACAACGAACGTTTCAACGGATTAAAATCCATTGCTACAAAATAAATCATTTCTTCGCAATAACAATTCACGATCTTGTCATTCTGAGGAACGAAGAATCTTGTTAGGAATACACAACGAACGTTTCAACGGATTAAAATCCGTTGCTACAAAATAAATCATTCCTTAGCAATAAGAATTCACAATCTTGTCATTCTGAGGAACGAAGAATCTTCGTAAGAAACTCCGCAACAGTTTTAAAACACTGTAACCACAAAGCTTGTCATTCCGAGGAACGAGGAATCACACTAGAAACTCCGCAACAGTTTTAAAACACTGTAACCACAAAGATTGTCATTCTAAGGAACGAAGAATCTTCGCAAGAAACTCCGCAGCAGTGCGTGCTCAGCGTGTGAAGATTCTTCGTTCCTCAGAATGACAAACTAGACGATTAAATTATTGAACTTAATAAAGATTTTAACCAATTCTATAACCACAAAGCTTGTCATTCCGAGGAACGAGGAATCACACTAGAAACTCCGCAACAGTGCGTGCTCAGCGTGTGAAGATTCTTCGTTCCTCAGAATGACAAACTAGACGGTTAAATTATTGAACTTAATAAGGATTTTAACAAATTCTATGACCACAAAGCTTGTCATTTCGACGCAAGGAGAAATCTTCGTAAGAAACTCCGCAACAGTTTTAAAACACTGTAACCACAAAGCTTGTCATTCCGAGGAACGAGGAATCGCGCTAGAAACTCCGCAAGTAACTCCGCAACAGTTTTAAAACACTGTAACCACAAAGCTTGTCATTCCGAGGAACGAGGAATCACACTAGAAACTCCGCAACAGTGCGTGCTCAGCGCGTGAAGATTCTTCGTTCCTCAGAATGACAAACTAGATGATTAAATTATTGAACTTAATAAAGATTTTAACCAATTCTATGACCTCAAAGCTTGTCATTCCGAGGAACGAGGAATCACACTAGAAACTCCGCAACAGTGCGTGCTCAGCGCGTGAAGATTCTTCGTTCCTCAGAATGACAAACTAGACGATTAAATATAAACCGTAATAAATTGCCTCCTGCTTTAGCTGGAGGTTTTTTTATGTTTGAAAGGGAAAGGCTTTAGCCGAAATTTTATTTTCTATATGAAAAAAATAATTAAAGTTGAAGGCATATATGGGTTCAAATGAAATAAAGTTAGAATGATTTTTGCAATATTTTAAATTCTAAAACTATGTGCACAAGTACCTTTTCGAAAGAAACAGAAACCAGATTAATAGATTTTTTTGCCAATGTTATTGATCCCAAAGACATGGCAAAAGCAATACGACTGGTTAATTATTTATTAGCTTTAAACGTCATGAAAGAAAATGGAAATTTAGGAGTAGAAAATCTGGAAAATTCTTTTTATTGGTTGAATGAATTGGCAGAGATTTTAAATCCTTATTTGGAGGCCGAATAAAAATGGAATAACAACAAATGCGGAAAACACGTTTCAACGGATTGAAATCCGTTGCTACAAAATAAATCATTCCTCCGGAATTCTATCAAGCGTTCCATAGGAACAAAAAATATTGTAGGGATGGATTTTAATCCGTCCATCGCAAGAAGATCAATAACAGTGCGCAAATCCCGCGTGCGATTCCTCGTTCCTCGGAATGACACGCTTTGTGGTTACGGAATTCTATCAAGCGTTCCATAGGAACAAATCATATTGTAGGGATGGATTTTATCCGTCCTAATTAACCATAAAAAACAAAAGTGTAGTAAAACAAAAAAGCTTCTGATTTCTCAGAAGCTTTTTCAGTGCGGATAATAGGACTCGAACCTACACGCCTTGCGGCACCAGATCCTAAGTCTGGCATGTCTACCAATTTCACCATATCCGCTCAATTGTGGGTGCAAAGATAATCATAACTTCTAAATTTCAAAGCATTTTTTCAAAAAAATTATTAATTCTCTTTTTTGTATTTTTGAAATTCTATAAAAATTATTTAAATGGAAAATATTAAGTCCTACGTTCAACAACATAAAGATCGCTTTATCAATGAGTTGATCGAATTATTAAAGATTCCGTCGGTAAGTGCCGACACTGCATATTCACAAGATGTTATTGACACAGCAGAGGCTGTTAAAGAAAGTTTATCAAAAGCAGGCTGCGATTTAGTCGAAGTTTGCGACACTCCGGGTTACCCAATTATCTACGGAGAAAAAATAATCGACCCAAATCTTCCAACGGTTTTAGTTTACGGACACTACGACGTTCAGCCGCCGGATCCTTTAGAATTATGGACTTCACCACCATTTGAACCTGTTATCAAAACGACAGATATTCACCCGGAAGGCGCAATCTTTGCCCGCGGTGCCTGCGATGACAAAGGTCAGATGTACATGCACGTAAAAGCACTTGAATATATGGTACAAAGCAATACTTTGCCTTGTAACGTAAAATTTATGATTGAGGGAGAAGAAGAAGTTGGTTCGGCAAGTTTGGCCTGGTTCGTAGAACGCAATCAGGAAAAACTGAAAAACGACGTTATCCTGATTTCTGATACCGGAATGATTTCTAATCAACAGCCATCGATTACGACAGGTTTAAGAGGTTTGAGTTATGTTGAGGTTGAGGTTACAGGCCCAAACCGCGATTTGCATTCAGGTTTATACGGAGGAGCAGTAGCGAACCCAATTAATATTCTGGCCAAAATGATTGCTTCTCTTCACGACGAAGACAATCATATTACGATTCCGGGATTCTATGATAAAGTTCAGGAATTATCTGCAGAAGAAAGAGCTGAAATGGCAAAAGCGCCTTTTAGTTTAGAAAAATATAAAAACGCCTTAAACATAAATGATGTTTACGGTGAAAAAGGATATGTAACCAACGAGCGCAACTCCATTCGTCCGACTTTAGACGTAAACGGAATCTGGGGCGGTTATCAGGGAGAAGGTGCCAAAACGGTTATTGCGAGCAAAGCTTTTGCTAAAATCTCGATGCGTTTGGTTCCAAATCAGGATTGGCATGAAATCACAGAATTATTCACAAAACATTTCACCAATATTGCTCCGGCCGGAGTTACGGTAAAAGTGACGCCTCATCACGGTGGTCAGGGTTATGTAACGCCAATTGACAGCATCGGTTATCAGGCAGCCAATAAAGCGTATACAGAAACGTTTGGAGTTCCTGCAATTCCGGTTCGTTCCGGAGGAAGTATTCCGATTGTGGCTTTGTTTGAGAAAGAATTAAAGAGTAAAACTATCCTTATGGGATTTGGTCTGGACAGTGATGCTATTCACTCACCAAATGAACATTTCGGAATCTTTAATTACCTAAAAGGTATTGAGACTATTCCGTTGTTTTACAAGTATTTTGTGGAATTAAGTAAATAAGGGTTTTTGCCACGAAGGCACTAAGGCACAAAGTTTTTTTAAGATATAGAATCCGTTCAGAAATGGGCGGATTTTTTTATGGATTCTTGTTATCCTGACAAGTTTTTAAAAAGAAGGTTTATAAATAAAATAAGAAAAAACTTGTCTTATTAAAATTTAATTCTACATTTGTAGAGCAATATCTATAAATGTAGAACAAATGATTGGTAAGAAATATGTTTTAATAATTTCATTTTTAATTTTAGGATGTAATTCAGTGCCTGTCAATCAGAAAATTAATAAGCAAAAAGAAGGAAAATGGGTCTATGTTTATTCTCAGGATAGTATTGAATATAAGTCTGTTTAATATTATAAACATAATCAGCCTGTCAGGAAATGGAAGACTTATATTAATGGAAAAATTTATAAAACCGAAAAGTATAAAACCGGAAGCTGCATTGTAAAAAGTTATTATGAAAACGGAAAATTAGAATCAAAAGGAAAAACAAAACTCGAGGTTGACGGAATCCAGACACACTGGTTTTATTTTGGAGAATGGAAATTCTATTCGGATAAAGGGAAATTAAAAAATATCAAAAACTATAATAAAGGAGAATCAATCTCAGAACAAAAAATAAATTAAGAATTA
>NZ_QETH01000076.1 GCF_003105115.1 Flavobacterium sp. HTF
TATTCTTTTCTCTTAATTTTTCTTAAATCGTAGATAGTTTTTATTTTAGAAAAATAATCACTTTCAATATTTATTGTTTTTGAATATAAATCTTTGAAGAAATCATTTGGCTGCATTACAAAATGTTTTGTCAGCGCAGAGAACGTGTCATAAGCGCGTAAAGTGTCAACATGCCAATGATGTTTTGGTTTATACTTTCGTAAAAAACCTTTAATTCTTTTGGAAACAATCATTCCGCCAAAAGTCACTAAAATTTCAGGATGAAAATCCTCAAAATCAACATCTTCAAAAGGCGTAATTAAAGTATCAATACTACCTATGAAATTTGGATTATGTAAGTTTGAAGTTGTTTCTGTGAGTACAACAACTGACGGATCTTCTGCAAGTTTTTCAATTATTTCTTCGTCAATTGTGTTTGCTTCATTCACCCCCACCATGATTAATTTTCGCTTGGAAGAATTCCAGATCGAAACAAATTCCTCACTGTTTTCTATGGTTTTAGTTTCTAAAAATGGTTCTAAAACAGTAATTTTTGAACTTACGGTAAGCGCTTCAACGGTTTCATACAAAGGCTCCTCAAAGGGAGCGTTTATGTGAACGGGACCTCTCTTAAGAATAGCTGTTTCAATTGCTTTGTTGATTTTTAAATCATTTTCAACAGAAGCTTCTTCTGTTAGATTGGCATTAAAAACAGAATGGTTTTCATATACATTTTGTTGGCGAATGGTTTGCCCGTCGCCTATATCAATCTTATTCTGAGGTCGGTCGGCAGAAATAACAATCAGCGGAATCTGGCTGTAAAATGCTTCTGCAAATGCCGGATAATAATTTAACAAAGCAGATCCTGAAGTACAGACAATTGCTGTTGGCTGTTTGGTCTGCTGCGCAATTCCTAACGCAAAAAATGCCGCACATCGTTCATCGGCAATACTATAACATTTAAAATCCGGATTTTGTGCAAATCCTATTGTCAAAGGAGCATTTCGTGATCCCGGAGAAATAATAATATTGGTAATTCCTTTTGCTAAACAAATTTCGATGATGCTTTGTGCAAGCGGTATTTTGGGGTAAATCATTCTAAATAGTGTATAATTTTTTTAAGAAAACCTATTGCTGTAAATTCTCTTTCGCAACTACAAAGTTACAAACTTCGAACCTGATTTAACTTATATATTAGGAAGATATTAAGACTGATTTTAGAAAAAGAGGATATATTTGTAAAACGGAATTTTCTTTATTAAAATAAGTACTTTATGCGTTTCTTATATTTACTTTTTCTTTTTGTTGTACTACAGCAGACCGTTCAGGCTCAAAATCAATTTACTACTGACGGTATCTCATACAAAACAGCTTTAGAAAATGCTAAAACCCAAAATAAGCCTGTTTTTGTGATGCTTTATGCAGATTGGTGCCCGCATTGCAATCAGATGAAAAAGGAAGTTTTCAGCGATGCAAAGGTGATGGACTTTCTGAATGAAAATTATATCTGTATCTGGAAAAACATTGAAAAAGAAGAAGGGATTTCTCTTAAAAATAAATTCAATACAAAATCACTTCCGTCGTTTTTGTTTATAGATTCTAATGAAACGCTTTTGTATGCTTTAAAAGGAGAATTGAAAAACCAGGAATTTTTAGCAGAAGCAAATTATGCCCTTAATCCAAAATTTCAATTGCCTTATCTGGAAAAGGAATTTCTGGCCGATCCTGGTAATTTGACAAAATTCTTTGCCTACTTAAATACATTAAAAAAAGGGAAAGACAGAACCGAATTATCCATTCCCACACATATTTATCTTCAGACACAATCTGATGCTCAATTAATAAGCGAAGAAAATTGGCGTGTAATTGCAAATGGCGTTACCGATATCAATTCCAGAGAATTTCAGTATGTTTTGAAGCATCAGAAAGAATTTGCCGCTGTGGCTTCACAAAATCGTGTGGATCGTAAAGTAGAAAATATTGTAAATGAATTATTGCGTCCTCTTGTTGATAATTTAGATACTGTAAATTATTACAAACAAAGAGAAGTTGCCAAATCCATTCGTCTGCAAAAAACAGATTCGTTAGTTTTTAAATTTGATTTAACGCTTGCTGAAAGAACTGAAAAATGGAATTTTTATAAAAAAGTGACATTGGAAGATACCCAAAAACTGGTTTGGAATGACGCAAGCTTTTTAAAAGATATTGGACAGACTTATTTAAAACATATTAGCGATAGCGAAAGTTTGAAAAAATCAATTTTGTGGGTTAAACATTCTTTGGAGTTAAATGATTCTTATGATGGAAATCTGCTTCTCGCACGGCTTTACACAAAAATAAAAGACAAAAAATCAGCGGTAAAGTATGCGAAAGATGCTGTAGCGATAGGAAAAGAAATGACCTGGAATACCAAAGATGCAGATGCTTTACTGACTGAATTAAATTCAAAATAAAAACCAATTTTTACAAAACCATGAACCTTACACTAAGACCAGCTACAAGAGACGATCTACAAAGAATACTGGAAATTGTAAACCATTCTATTTTACATACCACTGCCAACTACAGTTACGATATTCAAACTATTGAAGTTCAGACAAAATGGTTTGAAGATAAGACCACTAAAAACTTACCAATTGTTGTAGCCGATTTAGATGGTGAAGTAGTTGGTTTTGGAAGTTACGGGCAATTCCGCGAGAAAATTGGTTATCAATATACGGTGGAGCATTCTGTGTATGTAGTAGATAATATAATCGGAAAAGGAATCGGATCTAAGTTATTAGCAGAATTAATTCGTCTGGCGAAAGAACAAGGCTATCATGTTATGATTGGCGCAATCGACGCTGATAATGCCGGAAGTATTGCCTTTCATGAAAAATTTGGCTTTGTCGCAACGGGAACGATTCGGGAAGTTGGTTACAAGTTTGACCATTGGCTGGATTTGGTTTTTATGCAGCTGATATTAAAGTAGTTTTGAAAAATTATGTAGATAAAAAAAATCCACAAACTTGAAATTTAAAATTCAAATTTGTGGATTTTTTAGGTTGGATAGTTATAATTAACTTTTTATCCAATTAATCACTTCCGGATCTGTCGGTAACGTTTTTGGTTTAATCACTTTTACCAGTTCCCCATTTTCGTTGATCAGGTATTTTTGAAAATTCCATTCAACTTCAGAATCCTGTAAACCGTTTTTAGATTTTTGTGTAAGGAATTTATATACTTCACACATATCATCGCCTTTTACAGAAACTTTGTCCATCATCGGGAAAGTTACTCCGTAATTTTGCTGGCAAAAAGCACCGATTTCTTCATTTGTTCCCGGTTCCTGTGAAGCAAAATTATTTGCGGGGAAACCTACAATCACAAAACCTTTATCTTTATATTCTTTGTAAATCGCCTCAAGATCTTTGTATTGCGGTGTTAATCCGCATTTTGATGCTGTGTTTACGATCATTACTTTTTTACCTTTCAAAGAAGCAAAATCAAAAGGATTTCCAGATAGATCTTCTACTTTGTATTGGTATATAGTTTCTTTTGTCATAACCTTGTCCGTTTTAGGAATTTTTGTTTTACTGGTCTGCGCCTGATTCTGGCAACTAATTAAAAATAGCACGCCGTAAGCCAGAGATAATATTTTTTTCATCGTTTTAATTTTTTATAAAATTAATCAAAAACATTTTTGCAAAAGCTTTTGAAGTGCTTTATTTTATTAAACATAAGTTAAATAAAAAAACGAAGCCTAACGTTAATCAGACGTTAGGCTTCTCCCCATACAAACAAATCAAACCATGAAATTTGAACCTTACAAGCAATTACTGCTTTAAAATTTAGGGAGTTCCGGGTGTAAAATATTTTAGCACTTTCCGGACTCGTTTTTATTGTGATTCATTTCAGAGCGATAAAATCTAAACTGAAACGAATGTTTTTTTAATAAACTGAAATCATAATAATAAATCAGGCACCATCGGAGTATAAATTTTTCTTTCTAACCAATTCTTTTCGTTGTGCTTGTATGTGGTAACTATCACGAACATTTTGTCTGATGAGAAACCTGTAATCGGCGCCTGATTTTTCCGAAGTAAATTGTTCAACCGCTTAGCCATAAGAGTGAACTGTATACTTCTCTATATTATAGCTGATGCCCCGGTTATGATGAAATTTTTTATGATGCTTAATTCGTTTAAACCAAATAAATCCAATATTGGTGTTTACAATAATAAATTTTAAGATTCAGTAAGAACGATCAGAGCCAAAAATTTCGGTTGGAAGTCCGAAGGCATCAACTATTTAAAATTTTATGAACGATTTAATTCGAAAAATTATTAGTTGATTAAAATGTAGTTTTTCATTTTTAAATTCCTTCGGCATACATCAACATGACTACATATTTATGATTCAAATATTTTTTTATATTTTAAAATTGTATATCTCTACTGAAACATTAGACTTTGATTCCGTATGTTCCTGTTCATTTGTATTAAAATTTGTTAACGCCAAAACACTGGTTAAGGCAACAATCAATATCTGTAACGTATTTGTTTTCTGCATAATCTTTATTTATTACGTCTTTATTTTCTTTCTTCTTAATCAATTTTTAGCAACTGAAACCTAAACAAATTTCCTGTAAGAGTTATCACTCACATTGGTGCTATTATTTTGATTTTTCTTATTAATATTATTTACGTAAAAGGTTTCTTTTTGGTTTTAAAAAAATGCAGAAAAAAAGTTATTTTTTTTCAAATCCCTTATTTTACTAAGGTTTAGACTGTTAAAAAAAATAATTTTTTAATAAAAAAAAAATCAATTATCTTTATCAGTAGATAAAAAAATATGTTTTGAAAATTTGTTTAAGCTAAAAAAAGCCAATTTATGAGTCAAGAAGAATTATTAGTTTTAATTTACAAAAAAGACGAAAGAGCTTTTACGCATTTGTACGATATGTATTCTAAAAGTTTATTTTCTGTTATTAATGTATTAATTAAAAATCGTGAAGAAGCCGAAGATGTTTTGCAGGAAGTTTTTGTCAAAATCTGGAAAAATATCGATTCGTATAACGAAAGTAAAGGCCGATTTTATACGTGGATACTGAATATAGCAAGGAATACATCGATTGACAAGCTCAGATCGAAGAATTTTAATAACAGCCAAAAAAACCTTAACTCAGATAATTTCGTAAATCTGTTAGATGACAGTAATAAATTAATGAACAGAATTGATACTATAGGTATACAGGAGTTTGTAAAAAAACTGAAACCAAAATGTATTGAGATCATCGATTTATTATTTTTTAAAGGATATACCCAACAAGAAGCTTCAGAAGAATTGGCAATGCCACTGGGAACTATCAAAACACAAAACAGAAACTGTATTAATGATTTACGTAATTACTTAAAAATATAATGGAAGCACAAGAATATATAGAATCAGGGATTCTGGAATTATACGTTTACGGTTTATTGACCGAAAAAGAAAATCTGGAAATAGCTGAACTGGCTAAAAACAATCCTGACGTAGATCAGGAAATTATTTCAATAGAAAAAGCTATTGTAGCTTTATCATCAAGTTTCTCTCCTTTTCACTCTGTAGCGAATTTCGAGAAAATCAAAGCCCGTCTGGAGCTTAAACATGGTAAGGTAGTCGAAATGAAACCAACTTCAAACTGGTCTCAATATGTAGGCTGGGCAGCTGCTGTCTTACTGCTTTTAGGATTAGGATACCAGACTCTGGAATTGACTAAAACTAAAGATGCCATTTCAGAAGTAGGCAATCAGAAAAATAAAGCAGAAAGAGAATTTGCTTATTTAAGCCAGCAAAACAAAGAGACAGAGAAAAGTCTGGCGATTGTAAGGGATATCAAAAACACAGGTGTTACACTTGGTGGTCAGGCGGTTTCTCCGACATCATTTGCAAAAGTGTACTGGAACAAAGACACAAAAACTACTTATATTGATGCTGCTGGTTTACCAAAACCTCCAAAAGGAATGGTTTATCAGGTTTGGGCATTAAAATTAAGTCCGGTACTAACACCAACAAGTATTGGTTTATTGAGCGATTTTGAAGGAAATTCTAAAAAGATATTTGCTGTTGACCGTACTAACGAGGCAGAAGCTTTTGGAATTACTCTGGAGCCTGCCGGCGGTAGTTTAACTCCAACAATGACACAATTATATACTTTAGGAAAAGTATAAAACTAAGAATTGTATAAAAACATCAGGCGCATATTAGTTTTAATATGCGCTTTTTTATTATTTTTAATCAACTAATAATCAATATCTAATCATGAATGCAATTTTACTTCTGAGAATTGCTGTTGCCATTATCCTCCTT
Organism: Flavobacterium sp. HTF; assembly: GCF_003105115.1. GTDB lineage: Bacteria > Bacteroidota > Bacteroidia > Flavobacteriales > Flavobacteriaceae > Flavobacterium. Next base: position 6,310 of record NZ_QETH01000076.1, read on the forward strand.
ACCCATTCTGTCTTAGGAATGTTCAATAATGGTATAAATGATTTTGGCAATTTATATTTAAATCAAATCGGATTTGCGCCTTTTGGAGTTTTTTTAGCATGGTCCATAAAAATTTCCCACATTGTTGCAGCGATATTACTGCTTCTCAACAAATATGTCAAAGCCGCAGGATTTGTAACCATATTTGTGCTTATAATGGGAATTATACTGGTGCATTTTCAGGAAGGCTGGTTTGTTGTTGGCGGAGGAAGAAACGGCGTGGAATACAACTTTTTACTAATTGTCGTTTTATTGGCTATAATGTATCCGATTGGTTTTAAGAAAACTGGGGATTGAAATTTAAATGAAGGTTTCAGGTTACAGGTTTCAGGTTACAGGTTTCAGGTTTCAGGTTTCAGGTTTCAGGTTACAGGTTACAGGTTTCAGGTTTCAGGTTTCAGGTTTCAGGTTTCAGGTTCAAAACGTTGTTATAATAAAAAAGGTTCAGCGAAAGCTGAACCTTTTTTGAATCAATAATTAATTTTATTTTTTGCTTTTATAATGTTTGCGGTAGCTAGGATATGTTATAGCTCCAATTGCGGCAATCGCACCCAGAGAATAATAAATCCAGTTTAATGAATGTGCTTCTCCGCTTGCATACGAGTGTAAACCAACTAAGTGGAAATTTACTCCGTAATACGTAAATAAAATCGAAATAAAAGCAAACATACTCATTAAGTTGAAAAACCATTTTCCGCGTAATGCAGGAACAAATCTGGCGTGAATTACAAATCCATAAACCATAATAGAGATTAATGCCCATGTTTCTTTAGGATCCCATCCCCAGTAACGTCCCCAGCTTTCATTTGCCCATTGACCGCCCAAAAAGTTTCCAATGGTAAGCATAATCAAACCAATAGTCAATGCCATTTCGTTGATATATGTGATTTCTTTTATATTTAAGCTCATTTTAGCTTTGTTCTTATCATTTGTAAAGAAAATCAAGATCAAAGCAACAAAACCTAAAATCATTCCAAGTGCAAACGGACCGTAACTTGCAACAATTACAGCTACGTGAATCATTAACCAGTACGAATTAAGAACCGGCTGTAAGTTTGCAATTTCCGGATCAATCCAGTTCATGTATGCGGCCATCAGAATCATAGCCGTTACAAAAGCGGATGATGCTACAGTAAGTTTTGATTTTCTGTCGAAAGCCAGACCAAAGAACATGGTAGCCCATGCCACATAAACAATAGATTCATAAGCATTACTCCATGGTGCGTGACCCGAAATATACCAACGACCAACCAATCCTAATGTATGTAGTGCAAATAAGAGTCCGATGATGACATGAAAAATATTTACGGTAATTCGAAGCCATTTCTTTTCAAAAAAGATATTTACAATGGTAAAAATTAACATCAAAATAGAAGCTGTGATATACCAGTATGGCAATACTTTAAAAACATCATATTTATTGTATGCAATTTCAGCATCAATTTTATCTTCACTAGGACGGACTTTGCTTCCGAATTTCTTTTGAAAGCCATTTATACTTTCAACCAGATTGTCTGCAGTACTAAAATCCTTCGAGATAGAACCATTATTCAATGCGCTAAAATATAAAGGTAAAATTTGTTTTACGTAAGTGGAATCCATTCCCTTTAAACCTGCATTTTCACGCTCTAAGAAAGAAACCCATTTATTATTCGGATCATTCGGAATAGGAAATATCTTTAATATGCTTCCACTTAAAGCAGATTCCATTAAATTCACTTTTTTATCCGTTTCGATAAAATCTTTCTCAAACTGATTTGGATTTGCCGCTTTGTAAGCGTCATCTAAATAAGGAGATAATTTATAGTTTCCGTTTTCATCAAAAAACTTAACAAAGGGAGCAAATTTTGCCTCTTTGTCAATTCCTATAATTTTTCTGATACTATCATTTCCTGATTTAATATAAATAATCGGAATCTGAATCCATACCTGCGCATATTGCGTCATTGATAAGAAAACCTGGTCAGAATTCATTCCGTTATAAGTATCACTGTGGCTTACTTTTCGAAGTAATTCAGATGAAAACGTATTAATTGGTTTCATTCTTCCCCCCGCATCCTGAATAATCAAACGACCAAATTTTGATGCGTGAGATTCCGGTGCTTTATAAATAGTCAATAACGAATCTAACTGCTTCTGACTTGGCGGTGCGGTAACATGATTGGCATGATCGTTTGGATCAGTAGTATGATTATGTTCATGATCGTGTGAGTGAACATGCGGTGTTTGCTGGGCAAAACTGTTTATACTTAACAGTAAAACAAAAATGGTAATTAGTTTTTCTTTTTTCTTGGTAACGTTGTTTAATTTACGTTTTAAGTCAGCAAAACGGGAATGTTTGGTAAACATAATTGCCATCAGACCAAAGAATAACATAAAATATCCTAAGTAAGTGATAGAAGTTCCCCAGAAATCATGGTTTACAGATAAAACGGTACCTTTTTCGTCAGGATCAAATGAAGACTGAAAGAAACGATATCCTTTGTGGTCCAAAACGTGATTCATATAGATATCAGCATCAAAAGTTTCTGTAGAATCCTGAACGGTTACTTTACTTTCAAAAGCAGAATAACTTTTTTCTGTTCCGGGATATTTTGTAGCAATAAAGTCATTCAGTTTTATTTTAAAAGGTAAAACATAGGCTTTACTTCCGTAAAATAATGAATATTCGATATTACCAATCTTAACCGTTTTAGGTTCACCAATACTTCCTTTAGATCCCAAAAGTGTAACTTCTTTTTCCTGACCTTCTGCTTTTACTTTTACGATTAAGGCATCTGTATGGCTTTTTGCTTTATAATCATTGTTAGATTCATAAGCAACAATTCCTTTCATAGCAGGATCCGGAAACACAATTCTAATATCTCCAATACTATAAAGGGAACGCATCATTAAAGGCTGTACATTATCTTTGGTAACTTTTCCTTCGAATTTATCAGCCATTCGCATAAAATTCCCTTCAAACGGTGTCTGAATAGTATATTTTTCTCCGGTTGTATTAATGTTTATAGCACCGTCTGTAGGTTTGTTCAAAGCAAATAAAACGTTGTGAATATTCTGAACTTCGCCTTCTTTCAGGAAATGCTCTTCACGTCCGCCTGCACCCGCTTCAACAAGCTTAAGATACAAAGTTCCTTTTGGATCTGGTTTCACCACCTCTTTAGCTCCTATAAGGTAGTTTTCGTACGTCACTTCAAAAGGAGTTTCATCAAATTTGCCTGAAATACTGAAATCATTATTGGTAACAGGAGACAACAAAAGATTTTTTTCAAAAACCCTGCGTTTCATTTCACCTTTATATTCCCCGTCAACAAAAACGGTTAGAAAAGTTTTATCAGAATAGATTTGGTTTTCGGCAGCGCCTTCACGAATTGGCATCATACCTTCATAACTGATATAGCGTGTTATTCCGGCTCCAACAAGAATAAAAATAAAGGCAATATGCAATAAAAGAGTAGCCCATTTTTCTTTTTTAAGTAGTTGATAGCGCTTGATATTTCCGATAAAATTGATCACAAAAAAGACCATTATCGCTTCAAACCACCAGGTATTGTATATTAGAATTCGGGCCGTATCGGTATTGTACTTACTTTCTATAAAAGTTCCGATACCCATTGCTAATGCAAATGTTAAAAAAAGAACGGCCATTAATCGTGTAGAAAACAAAAAAGAGAATATTTTTTTATCCATTTTTGAGGAATTACATTGTATAAAAGTGCCACAAAAGTACTTAAAAATGTTGAGTTGCCATATTCATGGTTTGTTAATAAAAACCAAAAAATGTTAATGAAATAATTCTGAATTCTTAAAATTGTTAGCCTTTATTATCTTTATTGCAAATCATAATAATTCGATTTAAAATATTTTACTAGATTTGTGTAATCGATTACAAAAAATAATTGTAAACGATAAAACTAACTGCAAAAACCACAAAACCAACATGAAACTAAAATCAATTTACTGGTTATCAATCACTTTTTCTTTTTTGATAACCGGTTGTTCAAAAAATATCATTGCCAATCGTCCAGAATCTTTTGATACCTATAAAAATATCGAGTTTCATATGGACAAAGTAAATGAACCACAAATACCGAATAATACTGTTATTATTACAGACTGTGGAGCAATAAATGGCGGTTATGTTTTAAACACAAAAGCTTTTGCAGGTGCCATAGATGCTGTCTCAAAAAAAGGAGGCGGAAAAGTAATTATTCCGCCCGGAATCTGGCTTACGGGCCCAATCATTCTAAAAAGCAATATCGAACTGCACGCCCAAACCGGAGCGCTGATCAAATTTTCTACAGATAAAACTTTATATCCAATTATCGAAACCAGTTTTGAAGGACTGAATACATGGAGATGCATCTCTCCGATTTATGGTAAAAATCTTGAAAACGTAGCCTTTACCGGAAAAGGCGTCTGGGACGGATCCGGAGAAGCCTGGAGACAGGTAAAGAAAAGCAAACTAACGGAAGATCAATGGAAAAAATTTGTTGCTTCAGGCGGTGTTTTAAATGATAAAAAAGACAGTTGGTATCCGTCAGAGCAATATTTAAAGGGTTCTAAAGGTGCAGATCAAAATGTTCGTCCGGACTTAAAGACTAAGGAAGAGTTTGAAGCCATTCATGATTTTCTCCGTCCGGTTTTGGTAAGTATTCAAAACAGTAAAAAAGTACTTTTTGACGGACCTGTTTTTCAAAATTCCCCTGCGTGGTGCCTGCATCCGCTAATGATTGAAGATTTAATCATAAGAAATATAACAGTTCGAAATCCGTGGTTTTCTCAAAACGGTGATGGACTCGATATCGAATCCTGTAAAAATGTTATCGTGGAAAATTCAAGTTTTGATGTTGGAGATGATGCCATTTGCATTAAATCCGGAAAAGATAAAGATGGACGTGACAGAGGAATTCCCTGTGAAAATATTATTATCAAAAACAATATCGTATATCACGGACACGGTGGCGTGACTGTGGGAAGTGAAATGTCCGGAGGCGTAAAAAACCTTCACGTATCCAACTGTACGTTTATGGGAACTGATGTGGGATTACGCTTTAAAAGCACACGCGGACGTGGCGGAATTGTGGAAAATATCTTTATTTCGGATATTTTTATGACCGATATCCCATCGCAGGCAATTTCTTTTGACCTTTATTATGGAGGAAAATCCATTGCGGAAACGCTGGCCGAAGGCGGAAATCAAATCACCACCAAAATGGTTCCTGTAAATGAAGAAACACCTCAGTTTAAAAACATATCCATAAAAAACATCACTATAAAAGGAGCATATCAGGCAGTATTCCTTCAGGGTTTGCCTGAAATGAATCTTGAAAATATTGAAATCTCAAATCTAATTGCAACAGCGCAAAACGGTTTTTCTATAATTGATGCCAACGGAATCAGATTAAACAATATAAAACTTGATATTGAAAAACCGACTGTATTTGAAATACATAACGGCAGGAACATTTCTTTTGAAAACGTCGAATTTAGTTCGGAATCATCAAAAGCAATAATAATTGACGGCGCAGCCAGCCAAAATATTGATTTTACAAACTCTAAAAATACAGATTTTTCAAAAAAAACTATTTTAGGAGGCCCTGTTTCCAAAGATGTGGTTAAATTTTAAATCATAAAAAGCAAACAATCTGCTGTTTACAGTATGTGAACAGCAGATTTGTATTAAAATATCCCGGTCTGTATAAAAACACAAACGAATCAAAAGCGATTAACTTTAAAAAAAATAATGCTAATTTTGCTTTATGATTCGAATAACGTTAATTGGTTCCGGAAATGTTGCGCAACATTTAATTAAGGCTTTCACTAAAAGTGAACTTATAGAAATTGCGCAGGTTTTTTCAAGAAATAAAGAAACGTTGACCCACCTGCTCGATTCAGATAAAATAGTCACTGATTTTTCAGAAGTAATACCGGCAGACTTGTGTATTATTGCAGTTTCAGACAATGCTATTTCAGAAGTTTCAAAGCAGTTACCTTTTCAAAACCAATTAGTTGTACACACTTCCGGTACTGCAACGCTTGATGTTTTAGCTTCTGAAAACAGAAAGGGTGTTTTTTATCCTTTACAGACATTTTCTAAAAATAAAGAGGTGGATTTTTCTCAAATTCCGTTTTGTCTGGAAGCCGAAAACCCTGGTGATTTTACTGTTTTGCAAACGGTTGCCAAAAGTATATCGGATGCTGTTTTTGCCATTAGTTCAGAACAGCGAAAAGCACTGCATGTTTCGGCTGTTTTTGTCAATAATTTTACGAATCATTTATATCAGCTGGGACAACAGATTTGTGAAGAACATCAGGTTCCGTTTGAAATCTTAAAACCCCTTATTCAGGAAACTTCCGAAAAAATAAAAACATTAAATCCCGATGAAGCCCAAACCGGACCCGCAAAACGTAATGATACGGGTACAATAGAAGCGCATCTGAAATATCTGACCAACGAAAATCAAAAGAACATTTATAAAATATTAACCCAATCTATACAAAATAATGGCAAAGAGTTATAAAGAAATAATGAACGACATCAATACATTTATTTTTGATGTTGATGGCGTACTTACTGACAGTTCTGTTTTTGTAACCAATGAAGGAGAAATTCTTCGTACGATGAATATTCGTGACGGTTATGCTATGAAAGCGGCTGTAGAAAGTGGCTATAATGTCTGCATTATTTCCGGCGGAAGCAATGAAGGAGTTCGCGTGCGTTTACGCAATTTAGGAATTACTGATATCCATTTAGGAACTCCTGACAAAGTGAAAACTTTTAAAGAATACACCGATCTTCATAATGTCAAACCTGAAAATGTATTGTATATGGGGGATGATATTCCGGATTATCATGTTATGAAATTAGTGGGATTACCTACCTGTCCGCAAGACGCAAGCCCTGAAATCAAAAACATTTGCCGTTATATTTCACACGTAAAAGGCGGACGAGGCGCTGCACGCGATGTAATCGAGCAAGTGATGAAAGTACAGGGAAAATGGATGGAACATTTCAACGGAAAGCACGACTAAAATATTTTAGTTCCGAAGCCTCGGGATAGATTTGCAGATTTTAAATTTTAGATTGCAGATCTTAGATTTTAGATTGCCTGCCGTATAAAAACTTTGAAAAAGTTTAAAACCTCAGAACCTTTGCCCCTCAGAACCTTAGAACCTTAAAAAATGAAATTCCTCAAACTCATTCGATTTCAAAACTTACTCATGCTTGCCTTTATGCAGCTTTTATTTCGTTATGCCTTTTTAAAGCAGCAGGATATCCCTCTCGCTTTAGCCGACTGGCAATACGGATTATTAGTATTAAGTACCGTATTGATAGCTGCTGCCGGTTATGTAATCAATAATATTTATGATGTTGCCACAGACAGCATCAATAAACCAAATAATGTTGTAATTGGGAAAGGAATATCAGAAACTGCGGGTTACAACATTTATATAGTGCTTAACATTACTGGTGTTGCAATTGGTTTTTACCTTTCAAATGTAATTATGAGACCCGGTTTTGCCACACTTTTCATCCTGATTGCTTCATTGCTTTATTTTTATGCAACATCATTAAAGCAAATTATGATTTTAGGCAATTTCATTGTGGCTTTTTTATTGGCTTTTAGCGTCCTGATAATCGGGGTTTTTGATCTTTTTCCGGCAACGACAGAGGAAAACCGTGCCCAGATGGCCAGTTTATTTTCTATCTTAACGGATTATGCCTTATTTGCATTTATGATTAATTTTATTCGTGAAATCATAAAAGATATTGAAGATGTAAATGGTGATTATAATCAAGGAATGAATACGTTACCAATTGCAATAGGAAATAGCAGAGCGGCAAAAATTGCTTTAGGATTTGCTGTCATACCTTTTATTCTGACGTTGCTTTATATCGATAAATATTTCATAGAAAATAATCTTCTGATCGTGACTTTTTATGCCTTTGCTTTTGTTTTGACACCACTTTTATATTTTATTGTAAAAACATTTACGGCAAAATCTCAAAAGGATTTTCATCATCTGAGCACTGTTTTAAAGTTCATTTTGCTCTTCGGAATCTTATCTATTTTAGTCATAACTCTAAATATCAAATACAATGCTTAAAGATAAACTTAAAAAGTACACTTTAATTCTTGCTTCAGGATCACCCCGAAGACAGCAATTCTTTAAGGACCTGGATTTAGATTTTGAAATCAGACTGAAAGAGATTGAAGAAGTATATCCGCCTGAATTAAAAGCAGTTGAAATAACAGACTATCTGGCTGAATTAAAGGCAAATGCTTTTGAAGGCCAATTAAATCCAAATGAGATCCTGATTACAAGCGACACCATCGTGTGGCATAAGGAAAAAGCATTGGGAAAACCCAAAAACGCACAGGAAGCGTTTGAAATGATAAAATCAATGTCTGATAATACACATGAAGTTTTTACATCGGTTTGCTTTAAAACCGACTCTGCTTCTACTCTTATCAATGATGTAACCAAAGTTACTTTCAAAGATTTATCTGATGAAGCCATCTTGTATTACATAGAAAATTACAAACCTTATGATAAAGCCGGAGCTTATGGTATTCAGGAATGGTTTGGTTTTATGGCAGTTACAAAAGTAGAAGGTTCTTATACCAATGTTATGGGACTTCCGACAGCTAAAGTTTACGAATATTTGAGTACTTTAGTATAAAAAATAAATTTATGTTTTCTTTTAAAGAATATAGTCAGGAAATATTAGCAACCATAATTCTTATCATTGCCTTAATATCTTTGAGGGTAATTGTGGCAAGATTAATACGTGGGTTTGCCAAATCAAGTCATATTCTGGAGCATCGTACAAACCTGGTAATAAAGTATATACATGTATTAATGAATATACTGGTAACTATTAGTTTAATTGTTATCTGGGGGGTAGACACCAAAGATATTTTTATCACCGTTTCGTCTATAGCGACGGTAATTGGTGTAGCCATGTTTGCACAATGGTCTATTCTGAGTAACATTACTTCCGGAATGATTTTATTCTTTTCTTTTCCTTTCAGAATTGGTGATACTATTAAAATTCACGATAAGGATTTCCCTATTGAAGCTGAGATTGAAGACATTAGCGCCTTTCACGTAAACCTACGAACACGAGAAGGTGAAAGAATCATTTTTCCAAACAATTTACTTTTACAAAAAGGAATATCAATTATTCCAACCCCTTACGAAGACAAAGAGTTTTTTGATTAAACTGAATGGGAATTTTATAAACTAAAGCAGGAAACGTAAAACAATATTATTTAAATAAAGTATAATATTTGTTATAACAAAAACTCTTTATTCCTAATTCCACTAACAAAATGACTCGACCGGTTACATTGCCTTTTTATGCTAAACTTTCTTTAATCTTAGTAAGCTTAATATGTTTTGCATTTATTTTTTGCATAGGAAAAGATATAATCACGCCTGTATTAATGGCGTTTTTATTTGCCGTTTTATTACTTCCTGTATTCACACTTTTAAACTCAAAACTTAAGATTCCGCGACATTTGTCGGCACTGCTTTGTGTCTTGCTTTTTGCCTCGTGCATTGTCGGTATTTTAGTCTTTATTTCCTATGAAGTAACCGATATGGCTAATGATTTTGAAACCATAAAGAAAAATGCAAATTCTTTTATTATTGATATTCATAAATATATCAAGGACAATTTTAATGTGAGTATTGGAGAACAGAAGAAATACATAGATACCGTAACAAAGGATTCTGTTAAAAACGGACAAGCCACAATAGGTTCATTTATAATCTCGGTAAGCGATCTTTTGTTAGACTGCACTATTATTCCGATTTATACGTTTTTGTTTCTGTTGTATAAAGATCATTTTATTTTGTTTCTGGTAAAACTGATTAGCAAAGAAAATCACGCATCACTAAAAGATATTTTGTCTCAAATAAAAGTTTCCATTAATAATTATATCGTCAGTTTAATTCTGGAAATGATTGTGGTTTCTGTTTTAACGAGTCTGGGGCTTTGGATTATTGGAGTTAAGTACTTTATACTTCTGGGGCTTATCACAGGTATACTGAATCTTATTCCTTATATCGGAATCACAGCTGCCGGAATAATAACAATTTTGGCTTCACTTACCGGATCTGCTGAAACTTCAATGATTTTAGGAATTCTGATTGTAAATCTTATTGTACAATTAATTGATAACAACTTATTGGTTCCGTTAATTATTAATTCTAAAGTAGAAATTAATGCCTTTGTCTCTATAATGGGAATTATTGTAGGAGGCTCAGCAGCAGGCATATCAGGAATGTTTCTGGCAATACCGCTATTGGCGATTCTCAAAATTATTTTTGACAGGATAGAATCTTTAGAGCCCTGGGGCTATCTAATGGGAAATCATATGCCCAAAAGGTTTATCTGGAGAATCAGAAAAGCAAAAGTGGAAAATTAAAAAGAATTAAAAATATCAGCTTTAATTAGCGTATATTCATACAAAAAATCACCTGTAAAAGTCAAAAAATATATTTGAATGTTTCGAAAACTAAAAATAGTAATTTCTGTTTTACTTTGCCTCTGTCTACAAAGTGTTTGCGCACAATCAGGCAAACCAAAAAAAGAAACCAAAAAAGACAGCGCAGAGGTTTATAAAAAAATTCAGAACTATTCGAAAAAACGTAAGTTCACTAAAGCTTTACATAAATTACTTTTCAGGGCCAATAAACCGAAAAAAAAGGAAGCTGAAATTATAGAAAAAGATACTGCAGATTACGATGGCAGAATCATCAGAAAAATAGATATTGTTACACTGGACCCTTTTGGGCATTCTATTACGGATTCAACCGCTATGCCCCGAAACTGGGGTGAAAGAACCGGTAACAAACTTCATCTAAAAACAAAAAAAATAGCAATTTATAATTTGCTGCTATTTAAAAGAAATACACCGTATGACTCTTATAAAGTACAGGAATCTGAGCGTCTTATCCGTTCTCAGAGATATGTTACGGCTGTAAAAATTTCAAGAAAAGCAGTAAAGGAATCCGATTCTGTCGATGTTACCATCAGGGTTTTGGACTCATGGAGTACAATTCCGAGATTTTCTATTTCAAGCAGCCGTGTTTCAGTCGGGTTCAAAGAAAAAGATTTTTTTGGAAGCGGGCAACAACTGGATTATCGTTTTACCAATCGTTTTGACGATGGGGCCAATGGCAATGATGTCACTTATACCGTACCGAATATTACCAATACCTATATTAGTGCGACAATAAAGTACAATAAGGATCTTGATGATAATTATAATAAAAGTATTGATTTTGAACGCGCTTTTTATTCCCCGCTGACCAAATGGGCCGGAGGAATTCTGGTAGGACAAAGTTTTAGAAGAGATAGTCTGCAAGGCCCAGATTCATTATATAAATTTCAGCCTTTCAAACACGATTATCAGGATTTTTGGTTAGGAAAAGCCTCTAAAGTTTTTGAAGATGAAAATAACGGAGTTACCAATCTGATCGTTTCTGCAAGGTTCCTGAATATAGATTTTAAAGAGAGCCCGTCTATAGAGTATGATCCTATAAAATTTTATTCTGACGAAAAACTGATTTTAAGCGGAGTTGGGATCAACACCCGTAAATTCGTCAAGGAAACCTATATTTTTAGAAATGGCCAGACTGAAGACGTACCCATTGGAAGAATTTATGGCGTTACATTTGGTTATCAGTATAAAAATACTTTTTGGAGACCTTATGTCGGTGCTCAGTTTTCTTTTGGAAATTATTACAAATTCGGTTTCTTAAGTATGAATTTTGAGGCGGGAACTTTTTTCCATCAGTCCAAAACATATCAGACTGCTTTTTTACTTGAATCAAATTATTTTACCAAATTATATTCTATCGGACGATGGAAACTAAGACAGTTTGTGAATCCTAAAGTTGTTTTGGGAATAAATCGCGCAGACGCCCTTGCAGATGAACTGAATTTGAATGAGCAAAACGGATTAGCAGGTTTCAACGCTGCCTTGTACGGAACAAGCAAAATGATTTTGTCACTTCAGACGCAGACATATTCTCCGCATGTTCTCTGGGGATTTCGTATGAATCCGTTTTTTAATTATGCCATAGGCGTTCTGGGAAGCCCCCAAGATGGCATGTTTAAGAATAAAGCCTATTCAAAACTAACTTTAGGCTTATTGATCAGTAATGATTATCTGGTATTCAGTTCATTTCAAATATCACTGTCCTACTATCCTAGTATTCCGTTTCAGGGAGATAATGTAATCAAAACCAACACTTTTGAAACTACTGATTTTGGTTTACAAAATTTTGAACTGGCAAAACCAAGAGTTGTTGAATACCGATAAGCTTAAACATGTCGTGATTATCTAATCAATTTGAAAAAAAAGTTATTTTTTTTTCAAATTAAATCGTTTTCGTAACTTTTTTAAAATCAAATATTTCCAGTTTCACCACAGTAAATATATCGACGAAATACATCCTTTATTCGTCGAAATACATTTGGTTTTCATTTTTGGCACAGTATATGAATATCGTTAATTAAGAATAAAATTAACATAAAAACAAAAAAAATGAAAACAGTTAAGATAGCAATCGCAGGTCTCTTTCTTTTGATTGCAAACGCCACGCAAGCTCAAGTATCTGTAAATGTAAACATTGGCTCACCTCCGGCCTGGGGTCCTGCCGGTTACTCAGAAATGGAATATTATTATTTGCCGGACATTGAAGCTTATTATGATGTCAGATCCGCTCAATTCATTTATTTTGGAGGAGGAAGATGGGTTAGAACAGCACGTTTACCAAGACACTATCGTAATTATGATTTGTACGGAGGTTATAAAGTAGTTTTAACTGACTATCATGGCAGAACTCCTTATACTTATTTTGACAGACACAGAGTGAAATATTACAAAGGATATCACGGTGCTCCTCAAAGACCTTACAGAGCAAGACCGGTTTATGGTTACAATGATCGCCACGATCGTCATGACCGTCACAGAGATAATCACCACCATGATAAACACCACGATAAACATGACAGACATGATAGAGATGATCGCGGTCCCGGACATGGAAGAAGATAATAAATCATAAATAAACACCAAAAGGGAGTACCAATAAAGGATACTCCCTTTTTTTATGATTTATTTTTAGCACTTTTTGTTAAAACGCTGTTTTTTCAATATAAATAACTGTAACACTATAATTTTCAGGACTTAAACAGCTCATATTAAAAGAATTATCATTTATATTTGCACCGAATTTTATAATCCAAAAGAAATTTTATGAAAAAGAATGTTTATTTGCTTTCATTTTTAGCCATGTCACTATTAATTGGTTGTGATAATAATGATGAAAACAAAAATGATGATCAGTCGTTAGATAACATTACAATTAATTCAGATCCTACGACCTTAAATCAAAGACTTGATTTAACGAACTCCGGAGTTATTTCAGTTGAAAATGTTTCTGTAACAGGAAAAAGTGCTGAGACCACGATTACTTCTTTTCCTCTGGTTCAGATTGCTGAAGTAAAACCGCCTGTCGATGCTAATGGAAGAACACTACAAGCCAGTCATGTTACCGTTAACGGAAATTATGCTTATGTTTCTTATATTACAAGAGGTGATGTTTATTCAGGAGCAATAGATGTTATCGATGTTTCTGATCCTTATAAACCAAAATTAGTTACCTCTGCCCTGATTCCGAATACTGATATTGCATCACTTACTTATACTAATGGAAATTTAATTATAGGAGGAGCAAAAGATGTCGATAAAGATCCTATGCTTATGGGAAATCCTGCAATTGTGTTTAATATGGAACTAAGTTCCGGATTGCTTACAGATAGATTAAAAACGAATTATTTAATCAGCAGAGTTACAACAGATGTTGCAGCTAACGCTTCTAACTATTTTGCTGTAACCGGAGATAATGGAAATTTATATAAAATAAGTAATTCTACTAAAGCAATCACAGCAAAAGCTGCGATGGCAGATTTACGCTCTATTGCTTTAACTACTGATAAAGTAGTGACCCTAAGCGGAACAAAAGGAGTAAATATTTACGATCAGTCTACATTGGCTTTGCAAAAAACCTTTACTACCTCTACTGATGTTAGCGGTGCCAAAAGAACAATGGATATTGACGGAACTAAACTTTTAATATCAGAAGGGCCAAAAGGCCTGGGTGTTTATGATATCAACAGCGGATCAAAATTACAAACTATCGGCATTACTACTGCTGCAGAAGATAATGTTACGAATGCTGTTTCTGTAAATGAAGGGTATGCATTTGTTGCTAACGGAGCATTGGGACTTAATGTTTATCAATCTGCAACCCAGCTTAATTTATTAGGTTCTGTAGGCATTACAGGTTCTTCAAACTATGTAAAATCGAGCGGTAATTATATTTATGTTGCCAGCGGTACAGGTGGTTTGAAAATCATCAAAATGGAAAAACCAAGTACTACATTTGCAAACTGTATTACTTATGGTTTATACAACCAGGGAAGGGATTTAATTTTAAATTCAAGTGAAATTAAATCGTATCAGGGAGCAACAGCTATTAATTCAGCTATTATAAATTCTGGTGCTGTATTAACACATTGTGGTTCTATAGCGGTTCTTAGCAATCTGACTTTAAATAGTAACGGTACTTTTAATATGAGAGGAAGTTTGTCTCAGGGTAAATACCAACAATCTAATCCTACGGAACTTATCATCAATAGTAATGCAGTATTACAGATTGAGGGATCGGTTGTTATTTGGGGAGATTTAAGATTAAACAGCGGTGCTAAGATCAATTTCATCGGAAACGATTCTTCGATAACTATATACGGAAAAGTTACTAAAGGCTCTAATGTTATGATTACCGGAAATTATAAAGACACCGAAAATAAATTAAAATAAAAAATCGTCTCTACGATTGCTTACAAAAGGGAATATCTAAATCTGGATATTCCCTTTTTTTGTGTCACCCTATTTTTTTTAGAAATAAAATAAAAAACATACCTTATTCTAATATAAAAATGTCTTATATTTGCATATAATTTCTTATTCTTCTTATTATAAAGAATTAAAAAAAAGAAAAATTCAGGCTAACGCCTTTTTATATTGAATAGAAAAC
>NZ_QETH01000077.1 GCF_003105115.1 Flavobacterium sp. HTF
TATCATAGTTATGTAGCAGATCAGGTGTTAACACACTTTCAGCTTAACGAGACTATTGATTATTTTGATGACCAAAATCGACTGAACAGAGTCTTTCTTTTTAGTTATAAAATATTACTTTCTTGCGAAATTTTCAGAAAACTCGACGTTTTTAAGATTAAATCCTGATTTTTTCAACTTATTTTGCCTATAATTTACGATTATTCCTATATTTAATTTGATCATTTTATAAGAATTAACATAAAATGTCGTTTTTTACCGTGTAGTTCAACGACTTTATTTAACATTTCAACGATTATATAGGCATTATAAAAACCCTCTTCTTTTCAACCTCGTAGATGTATATATCTTTGTTCGGCAATAAATCCTATGCTGGCATAACAACCTGATAGAAAACATTTAACATGAAGAAAACTTTACTTTTAAGCATTTTATTTTTTACTGTTTCTTTTTGCTCTTTTGGGCAAGATTTTACGGATTCGACACCGGGGAATTCAAAAACCTGGACAGTGCCTGCTGGTATAACTTCAATAACGGTTGAATGTTGGGGTGCAGGTGGTGGAGGTGGTGGCGCAAGAACTTATGCTGCTGCCGGCGGTGGAACCGGAGGAGCTTATACCAGAAAAACTTTTACTGGCTTGGTACCTGGTACAACTTACCAATATACAGTTGGCCAGGGTGGTGCCGGAGGAACAAACAGTGGAGGAAATGGAGCTACAGGAGGTACAAGCTGGTTTAACACCAGTGCCATCTTACGTGCTGTTGGCGGTACAGGAGGCGAAGGAGTAATTAACTTTGACAGTGGAAATGGAGGAGCGGCAGTAACTTCCGGAAATGTAACGGCAGCTGATATAACGAATTTTTATGGAGGAAGAGGAAGCAATGGTAATGTGGGCAATACGCGTTCAGGAGCTGGAGGAAGTAGCGCCGGAAGTGCTTCTAACGGTAATCCAGGAGTTAATGCAACCGGAGGAACAGCAGTTACAGATGGAGGAGCCGGAGGAAATGGCGTAAATTCTAATATAGCCTCTGATAATGGTGATAACCCAGGTGGTGGTGGAGGCGGTGCCGGATATACTAATACTGGTGGAAGAGGTGGAAATGGCAAAATCGCCATAACTTACAATTGCCCTACCTCAGCAGGAACATTATCAGGTACTCAGTCGATCTGTACTTATGGTACAACTTCTACAACTTTTTCGTCTACAGTTGGCGGTGGTACGTGGTCAAGCAGTAACACTTCAGTTGCAACAGTTAATAGCTCAACGGGAGTGGTAACTTCTGGAGGAACGATTGGTATGGCAACCATTACTTATACAATTTCTTCAGCATCTTGTACAACACAAACTGCTACAAGAATTGTTTATGTTAACAATGGTCCGGGTGCAGCACCTGCAACGCTAACCGGTTCATCAACACAATGTCAGGGAACTTCTACAAGTTATACAGCAAGTGCTGTTCAGGGCTCTTATGCTTATACATGGTCGTATGGTGGGTCAGGAGCTACTATTACTCCTTCCGCAGACGGGCTTTCTGCAACTGTGGCTTTTTCTGCAACAGCAACAAGTGGTAATTTAAAAATTACTTCTACAAATGCTTGTGGAACTGACAATGGAGGAAAAAGTATATATGTCACAGTAAATCCAATTATAACGGCAACTCCTGTTGCGAATAATGCCTCAAACATACAATGTTCTTATGCTCAGCTAAATTATAGTTCAGTTGCAAATGCGGTTGGACTTTATTTAGATATAGCAACCGATAATGCTTTTACTAATTTTGTTCCGGGATATAATAATTTCAATGTAACTTACAGTAACGGAAGTTATCCTGCTAGCAATCTTCCTGCGGGAACATTATATTACAGAGTTAGAGCTTATAATGGTTGTACAACTACAGCAAATTCAAATACTATAAGCTTTTCAACCAGTTCTCCGGTTGGAGGAACTGTTTCATCAACTCAAACAACAATTTGTTCGGGTGCAAATCCGTCAAATTTAACACTTAGTGGAAATACCGGAACTATCGCCAGATGGGAAAAATCAACTGATGCAGCATTTACAAGTCCAACTACAATAAATGCAACAACAGCAACTTTAACTGGCGCTACAATTGGTGCACTAACTGCAAATACTTATTTTAGAGCAGTTTTAACAGGATCTAATTGTACTTCATATTCAAGTTCTTTATTGATAAATGTATCCGGAGGAGGTACAATCGATTCGGCACAAACTATTTGTACAGGAAGTAGCCCGGCAAGTTTAACAGTTAAAGGTTATACCGGATCTATTACAAGATGGGAAAAATCAAGCACTTCTACATTTGCGCCGGCAACAACAACTGCCATAAATGTAACAACAGCAACTTTATCTTCTGCTTCAATAGGAGCTTTAACGGCTAACACTTACTTTAGAGCTGTGGTTAACACAGGAACATGTGGAACAGCAAATTCAGAGGTAGTTTTAATAACTGTTGCTGCACTTCCTCAGGGAGGTATAACGGCTAACGGTCCGTTTTGTGCAACAGGATCAGGACAATTAACATTTACTGCTACAGCAGGATCTGGTCCTTTTACAATTGTTTATAACGATGGAACAGCAAATAGAACTGTAACAAATGTTAATAGTGGTTCAGCTTTTGCAACTTTTACACCAACAGTTACAAATACAACAACATATAACCTGGTTTCTGTAGCAAATGCTACTTGTACAAGAAGCACTGGGTTTACAGGAAACACATCTGCTACAATAACAGTAAATGCAAACAAACCTGCTAGTGTAACACTTGCATCTAATCAATCTGGCTCAATTTGTCAGGGAACTCAGGTAACTTTTACTGCGACAGCTGTAAATGGAGGAGCTAATCCAACTTATCAATGGTACAATGGAACAAACTTAATCTCTGGTCAGAATGGAGCGACATATACAACAAATCAGCTAACTAGCTCAGATGCTATTAAGGTTGTTATGACTTCTAATGCCACTCCTTGTCTAACGGGGAGTCCTGCAACTTCAAATTCTATAACAACGACTGTAATTACTACCGACAGAGGTGTAACAAGAGGAGGTAAACATATATGTTTGGGAAGTGCAACTCCAACTTTAACTTTGTACAGCTATGATTTAAACAATACTGTATATCAAGATGCTACTAAAGTTGTAAAATGGCAATATAGTGATGATGCAGGTAATACAACATGGTATGATATTCCTAATACATCAAGTGCTGTAACTTATTCACCTCCGGAAATTTTATCCGCTTTTAGAACTTATAGAGCAGTTGTTAAAAATGGTTCTTGTGATGCGAAAAATGCAATAGAAACAAGAGTGGATGTAGATCCATTACCAACACCAACTTTTACAGCTTCCGCAGGTGCCATATCGTGTGTTGGTACAGACATAACTTATACTACACAAACATTACAAAACAATTATGTCTGGACAGTATCAGGAACGGTAACCAATGATTACAGGATTATTTCAGGCGGATTAGGAGGAAATAGTTCTACTGTAACTTTAAGATGGTTAACAACGGGAAACAAAACGGTAACAATCAATTATAAAAATAGTAATGGCTGTACGGCAGCAGTTGCTACATCTTCAACTACTGATGTAAGAGCAACTCCGCCCGCTCCGGTAACAGGAACTATTAATCCGGCTACATGTACAACTAATGGAAGTGTAACCTTAACAGGCTTACCAACAGGAACCTGGACATTAACACAAACAGGTACTTTTCCAAACTCTATAACAGACACTGGTTCAACCTATACCGTTACAAATCTAGCTGCAGGAACTTATACTTTTACAGTAAGTAATGGTTCATGTACTTCATTACCACTCTCTAATGTTCAGATTGCTGATCAGTCGACTGCAACATGGAATGGAACTTCGTGGGCAGGCGGAATAACTCCTAATGCTACAAAGAATGTTATTTTTACAGGAGCTTACACTATAACATCAAATTTAGAAGCGTGTTCGTGTACGATCAATTCGGGCGTAAATGTTTCAGTTGCTACCGGAATTACCCTGAAAATTACAAATGCAGTTAATGTTGCAACCGGGGCTACTTTGACTTTTGAAGACAGCTCTAGTCTGGTTCAGGTTAATGATGCTTCTGTAAATACAGGAAAAATTACCTATAAACGTATTACCAAACAGATTCGTCAGGCAGATTTTACATACTGGTCAACACCGGTAAGCCCTCAAAAACTAATAGATGTTTCTGAAGGGACTCAATACAATATGTATATGGGCTTTACGGGAACCAATTGGTTAGTAACGGACAGAAGCACTGATATGGTGGTAGGGAAAGGATATATTATCCGTGGGCCTCAAAACTATTCCAACACTGCAAAAGCAGATTATGAAGCTTCCTTTAAAGGTGTTCCGAATAACGGTATTATATCAGGAGAATCATTACTAGGCGGTAAATATTACCTTATCGGAAATCCGTATCCATCCGCAATAAGAGCGTCAAAGTTTTTAGCAGCAAACCTGTTCATGAACGGAACTCTTTATTTCTGGACACATAATACTCCTGTCGTATTAAGCGGTGCTTATCAGTACAAAACCAGCGATTATGCTTCTTATAATTTAACAGGTGGAACATCAACTGCGCCTGCACAGAGTGGAAATTCAGGTAACAACAATAATACTCCATTGGGTTACATTGCGGCGGGACAGTCATTTTTTGCCAGTGCAGCCAGTGATGGAACAATCCAGTTCAATAATGATATGCGCGAAGGTGGAACCCATAACGGACAATTCTTTAAACCTGGAAAAACAGCAAAAGAAACCGATACAGATACAGATACAGATGGGCACCATATCTGGCTTAACCTGACCAATGACGGAGGCGCTTTCAAGCAAATGCTGGTAGGATATGTGGATGGTGCAACAAACGATTTTGACAAAAACTATGACGGAAAAACTTTTGACGGAAACATGTATGTTGATTTCTACAGTGTTAACGACCAAAAGAAATATGCAATTCAGGGACGTGCTTTACCTTTTGAAGATACAGATATTGTTCCTTTAGGGTACAGAACTACAATTGCAGGTGATTTTACGATTTCTATCGATCAGGCTGATGGAGACCTTGCCACTCACGCAGTTTATATCGAGGACAAAACAACGGGAGCTGTGCATGACCTGAAAGCCGGTAAATTTACTTTTACCACAGCGGCTGGTACATTTACTGATCGTCTGGTATTGCGTTACACTAATAAAACATTAGGTACCGGTGATTTTGAAAACACTGAAAATGATTTAATCGTTTCTGTAAAGGACAAAGTGATCAAAGTAAACTCTGCGAAAGAAAACATTAAAGAGATAAGCATTTTTGATATTACAGGAAAAACCCTTTATACCAAAAATAAAATTGAAACAACCGAGTTCCAGATATCAAATTTACAATCAGGAAATCAGGTTTTATTTATAAAAGTAACTTTAGAGAACGGTTTTATCGCATCTAAAAAAATAATTTTTAATTGATTTTAAAATAATCAATACAAATCCGATAGTGAAAACTGTCGGATTTTTTCTGTTTTAATTAAGAACCAAATTTATGATATACCACTTATTAAAAAATATAATGTTGTAATTTTTTAGCTACCTATTCAAAATTTATAATCAAATTTTAACCAATCAAACCAACAATCAATTCTATGCCTCCAAAAACTTTATACCCCATTCGTTCTTTATTTTCTAAAACTTTAATACTCCTTTTTTTCCTAATATCTTTTAAGACGTTTAGTCAAAATACTATCACAAGAATTCATACTGACTGGAAAGGATATTGGACTTCCAATTCAACCACCGGAGTAGGAAACCGTCCGGATACTGCAAATAACTTACTGGGTTTTGCATGGAATGGTCAAACTTATTCAACCGGAGTTAGTGACAACACACTTACTACAAATGGTGTAACGTTTAATCCTCAGAGATTTAGAGCATTAAAAATTCAAACCTTAGGCTTAGATTCCGGTATGTATATACTACAAGGATCGATGATCGACGGATCGGCAACTACCGCAACTTTGGTACCGCCATTAGCGGGAACAAGTGCTACAGGTGCAGAACTTGCCTCAAGACTTACAGACGGAACCAACGGATTAACTCTTGGAACTGGTGTCGCTAATATAAAAGCCGGTGTAGCCGAATTTAAGATTGGTACAAATAACCTAAATCTGACTGGTATTGGAGATGGAGTACCTGATTTAATTGTAACTCAGGTAGCAGATCCGGGTGGCAGTAGTTTGGCTGATAAATTCAAATTTATTGATGCTACAGGAAATACTGTCGGAACTGAAATATCGGTGGCGTTTGGATCAGTTACTGCTATTGGTACTTATAGTCTTGATTTATTCAAGGCAGATGGAGGCAGTAATGGTTTTTCACCCGCATCAACAAGAGATATAAGATTATTGGGAATTGAAACGAGTTCTTTTGGAATTACATCTACAAATGCTGCACAGGTAGATCGTTTTGTAATTACTTTTTCCGGTAGTTCAGATTGTGCCTTTATAGCCTTCAATACAAGCTCACTTAAAATTGCAGAATTAGGTTTAGTTAAAAAAGCTACAATGGCATCCTGTGGTAAATTAGGAGATGTTATCAATTATACTTTTGAAGTTACAAATACAGGAGAAGTTCCTATAACTAATATTCAGGTTACAGACCCGATGGCGGGATTGGTAATTACCGGAAATCCTATTTCCAGTTTAGCAGTTGGGGCAAAAGCTACCTTAACGGGTACTTACACCATTAAAGCCGCAGACGTAGCAGCCGGACGAGTTACAAATTCAGCCAAAGTAACAGGTACAGATCCTTCGTTAAATATTGTTGAAGATATTTCGGGACAAACAAATACAGATAATATCCCTACTGTAACAGTTCTTTTGGCACCTCCAACTATTGGTACTATTACAAATACAACATGTACTGATTTAGGAAGTGTGGTTTTGAATAATCTGCCTCCAACCGGAACATGGACTATCGAAAGAAGTCCTGGTCTTATCACAACGACAGGTACTGGTACATCTGGAACCATAACTGGTCTTGCTGCAGGAACCTATACTTTTAGAGTTACAAACAGCACAGGGTGTAAATCTCCTGCAACAGCAGATGTAGTTATTACGAATCAATCATCTACAACCTGGAATGGAACGGTATGGTCAAACGGCACACCGAATGCAACTAAAAGCGCTGTTTTTGCAGGGCCATTTACAATAGCCGCAGATATAGAAGCCTGTTCCTGTACAATCAATTCAGGGGTTAACCTTGTTGTACCAACCGGACGTACCTTAAAAATAACGAATGCCTTACATGTTACAACCGGAGGATCACTGACTTTTGAAGACAGCTCTAGTCTGGTTCAGGTTAACGATGCTTCTGTAAATACAGGAAACATTACCTATAAACGTATCAGTAAACAGATCCGTCAGGCCGATTTTACATACTGGTCAACACCGGTAAGTCCATGGAAACTAATTGATGTTTCTCCTGGAACCCAGTATAACATGTACATGGGATTTACGGGAAGCAATTGGCTGGTAACCGACAGAAATACCAATATGATGGTCGGGAAGGGATATATCATACGCGGGCCTCAAAACTATTCTAATACTGCAAAAGCAGATTATCCTGCTTCTTTTACAGGTGTTCCTAACAACGGAATTATATCAGGAGAAACATTAGTAGGCGGTAAATATTACCTGATCGGAAATCCATATCCATCCGCGATAAGAGCATCGAAGTTTTTAGCAGCGAACTTATTTATGAACGGAACCCTTTATTTCTGGACACATAACACTCCTGTGGTATTGGGAGGAGCCTATCAATATACTACAAGTGATTACGCTTCTTATAATTTAACAGGTGGTACATCTACTGCTCCTGCACAGAGTGGAAATTCAGGAAACAATAACAATACCCCATTGGGTTACATTGCAGCCGGGCAATCGTTTTTTGCCAAAGCAGCCACTGACGGAACCATTCATTTCAATAATGATATGCGTGAAGGCGGAACGCATAACGGTCAGTTCTTTAAACCTGGAAAAACAGCAAAAGAAACCGATACAGATGGACATCATATCTGGCTTAACCTGACCAATGACGGAGGGGCTTTCAAGCAAATGCTGGTAGGTTATGTAGATGGAGCAACAAACGATTTTGACAAAAACTATGACGGAAAAACTTTTGACGGAAATATGTATGTTGATTTTTATAGTGTTAATGCCCAAAGTAAATATGTGATACAGGGACGTGCTTTGCCTTTTTCAGATACAGATATTGTTCCTTTAGGGTACAGAACTACAATTGCAGGTGATTTTACGATTTCTATCGATCAGGCTGATGGTGATCTTGCCACGAATGCTGTTTATATTGAAGACAAGACAACGGGAATTGTTCATGACCTGAAAGCCGGTAAATTTACTTTTACCACAGCGGCAGGTACTTTTACCGATCGTCTGGTATTGCGTTACACTAATAAAACATTAGGTACAGGTGATTTTGAGAATACCGAAAACGGAATTTTGGTTTCGGTAAAAAGCAAGGTAATCAGAGTAACTTCTGCCAAAGAGAACATTAAAGAAGTTAAGATCTATGATATCTCAGGAAAACTGGTATACAGTAAAAACAAAGTAAATGCAACAGAATTGCAAATATCTAATTCACAAACAGCAAATCAGATATTACTGATAAAAGTGAGTATTGATAATGATTACACTATAACCAAAAAGATTATCTTTCAATAAAATAAACTTTAGGTTTACTCTAATAAAAAATCCATTTGTCGAAAGGCAAATGGATTTTTTATTATAAAATTATTTTAGTTATGCTTTTTCAATCAGAATACTAACTGCATTCCCTCCAAAACCAACGGCGTTAATTATTATTTTTTTCAGCGGTTTTTTTTGTTTACTGTTTTCAGCAAAAGGAACCCCTACAAATGTATCATGCTTCATCATCAAAAGGGCCAGTTCTAAACTTAATATACCCGAAGCCCCAAAAGTGTGCCCAATCTTCCATTTATTTGTAGTTAATAATGGCATATGTTCACCAAAAACTTTTTCAATGGCACGTAGTTCTGTCAGATCTCCTTTTATCGTTCCTGGAGCATGCATGACGATAGCATCTATTTCTTCTAAATTAGTACCCTGCAATGCCATTTTCATCGATTTCTGAAAACAATCAGCTTCTGCAGAAATCGAAATGTTATGTTCTAAAATTTCAGTTGCATACCCCACACCCGTTACATATGCAATTGCATTTTCTTTTTCCCCGGTTTCAAGACAGCAAACTGCTGCACCTTCACCTAAGATCATCGTATTTTGTGTTTTTTCAAAATCAAAAGCCAGATTTGGCCAGTCTTCATCATCCTGATCAATCCGCGAATATATTTTTAATGCCCTCATCTGAGCAATCGTAAAATCGGTCAGAGGAGCTTCACTTCCACCAACCAAAAACTTATCTGCCATTCCTGATTTCAGCCATGCAACACCATTTAGAAGTGCATGAAGAGCAGTAGAACATGTAATTGAATGTGAAATTTCAGGCCCGGCACTTTGCAAATCATGTGCAATCCAGGAAGAGATATTCCCCAGAGTAGTTGTTGGAGAAGCTAAAGTCTGTGCTTTCCCCGTATCCATATATTCTTTATAATGTCTTTCAAACAAATCTGTAGCACCGCGCGAAGAACCAATATTGATACCGAAAATATCATCTTTACCCCACCCTGCTTTTTCGACAGCTTTTCTTGAAGCCGCCAAAGCAAACAGAACAGAATCATCCAGAAATTTATATTTAATATCTGATTCACGTACTGCTGCAACAATTTGTTTCGATTCAGCTTCTAAAGCAGCCACAGAAGTTTCCTGCTGATCTAAAAATTGTTTCGAAAAACAATGCTGGTTATTGAGGTATTTTTTCCAGATTTCTTCAGGATTATTACCCAGAGGAGAAATAGAAGAAAAGGCTGTTATGGCAATTTTTGTATTCAATGTAAATTATTTAACCGCAAAGTTCGCAAAGTTAATGCAAAGTCCGCACGATGTATTATTAAATAAAATGATTAAGATTATAGGTTTATCTAAATCTTAAACCATTTCAATAGCTTCTTCAATCGTCAGATATACTTTCTGAAGCTGTTCGTCTGTCATGATGTAAGGAGGCAAAATATATACGATATTACCAACTGGTCTCAAAATAACTCCTTTTTCAATAAAGAAATTATAGAGTTTGGTACGCATCGATCCATAATAGCTTTCTTCTGAGTCTGATTTTATCTCCACTGCAAAAATAACTCCCAAAGTTCTGGCCGTTATTACTTTTGGATGATTTTCAATTTTCTTCTGAAAGTTTAAATGATTCTTATTTATCCTTTCAATATTAGCCTGCATTTCATTCGTCTGCAGTAAATCAATACTTGCCAGAGCTGCAGCGCACCCTGTTGGATTTGCCGTAAAAGTATGTCCGTGAAATAGTGCCTTATTGATATCATCATCATAAAATGCATCAAAAACATCTTGCGTAAAAGTGGTAATTGCCATCGGAATTGTTCCTCCTGTTAAGGCCTTAGACAAACAAATCATATCCGGATTTTCAGAAACATAATCCATTGCAAATGTTTTTCCTGTTTTACCAAAACCGGTCATTACTTCATCTGCAATTGTCAAAACGTTATTTTCTTTGCAAATCTGGATTAATTTTGCAAGAGCTTCCGGTTCATACATTACCATTCCGGCAGCACCTTGTACCAAAGGTTCAAAAATAAATCCTGCACAATTATGGCTTTCAATTACATTTTTTAAGGCATCAAAACTCGCTTGCTCCTGCCCTTTTACCGGAACCGGAATTCTAACGACATCTATAAACATTCCCTGAAATGCCTGAGTATAAAATGAGATTCCGCTTGCCGCCATCGCTGCAAAAGTATCGCCGTGAAAAGCATTTTCGAAAGCGATTATCGTAGTTCGTTTTTCATTTTTATTAAAGAAATATTGTAGCGCAACTTTTATGGAAACTTCAACGGCTGTTGAACCATTATCCGAAAAAAATATTTTCTGTTGATTGTCAGGAAGAATTTCTATTAGTTTTTCTGCCACTTTTATGGCTGGTTCATGCGTAAAACCTCCAAACAGAACATGTTCCAGAGTTGTCAGTTGTTTGTAAATCGCGTCGGCAATAAATTTATTACTATGTCCAAACGGATTTACCCACCAGGATGCAATCGCGTCAATGTATTCTTTATTATTTTCATCCCAGAGCAAAGCTCCTTCTCCTCTTGAAATTGCAATTGGTGTTTGCGAGGTTTTATGTTGTGTATAAGGATGCCATAAATACTGGCTGTCTTTTTCTGATAATGTCATTTGATTTTAAATTTTAGATTTATAAAGCCAACAAGTTGTCCCTAAATAAATCGGCATATTCTTTAATTACATTTTGATCAAAATAGGGTTCTTCGTCAATTCTTCCGATAAATTTTATTCCGGTTTTATTGAGAATCAAACTTTCAGTCGATTTGTTTTCGCTTCCGCTAAAGATGATTCCGTGAACATCAAAACCACGATTTTTTATAGCTTCAACAGTTAGCAGCGTATGATTGATACTTCCTAAATAATGTCTTGAAACCACCACTATTTTATAATCCGGCTGAATCAAATCTATAATGGTGTCTTTTTCGTTTAATGGTACAAAAATTCCTCCGGCACCTTCAATTACTAAATGATTGTCCGTTTTCGGTTCTTTGATTTGTTTTAAATCGATTGTAATTCCGTCAATTTCAGCTGCCAAATGCGGACTTGCAGGCGTATTGAGTTTATAGCTGTTATCAAAAATCTTAGTTTTTGTATTCGAGTTTTTTGATTTGATTTTATGACTGTCCGAGTTTTTTAAATCCCCCGCCTGAACTGGTTTCCAATAATCGGCTTCTAAAGCTTCTACGATTATGGCAGAAGTAATGGTTTTACCAACATCTGTTGAAATTCCTGTTACAAATAATTTCATCTCTTTGTTTTAATGGAGAACAAAAATACCAATTTAAAAAACAAAATCTCTTAACAACTCCAGAACTGCGTTTATTTCTTCTTCCGAATTATAACTATGGATACAAAAACGAAGTCGTTCCTGCCCTTCCGGAACCGTTGGTGACAATATCGCCTTTATATCAAAACCTTTATCCTGTAAATCCTGTGCCAAACGTTTTGCGTTTTCATTACCCGGAATTATGGCAGACTGAATAGAAGATTTGCTACGGACAAATATAGGCTTGAGTCCCAAAATGTTCTTTTGCTGATTAAAATATATGATATTCTGTCGTAATTTATTAATCGTTTCTTTCTCGTTTTCTAATTGTTGATAAGCTGTCAAAATTGTAGAAACAGAATGTGGAGACAATCCTGTGGTGTAAATAAAACTTCTGGCAAAGTTTACCAAATATTCTTTAAGGTTTATGCTCCCTAAAACTGCAGCACCATGACAACCCAAACCTTTTCCGAAAGTCATAATTCGGGCAAAAATTCGATTATGCAATTGTAAATCCTGAATAAGCCCCTCACCTTTATCGCCAAAAACTCCTAAAGTATGCGCTTCATCAACAACTAAATAGCAATTGTATTTTTCAGATAACAAAACAAGTTCTTCTAAATTTGGACTATCACCATCCATAGAAAAAACCGTTTCGGTCACAATATAAATATTCGTATCGGGAAATTTTTCTATAAGGCGTTCTAAATCTTCGAAATCATTATGGCTGAATTTATAGGATTTGGCATTCGACATAGAGATTCCATCCCTGATTGAAGCATGACTTAGTTCATCGTACAAAATAACATCATTTCTTTGCGGTACAGCGCTAAAAAAACCAACATTGGCATCGTAGCCCGAATTAAAAATTAAAGCCGTTTCTACGTCATGAAATTCTGCAATAAAGGATTCTGCAATTTGATAAAGCGAATGATTTCCTGAAATCAATCGTGATCCAGTTGCCCCATTCTGAATAATCTCATTTTCGATCAAATAATGATGGGCTTGCCTAAAAATAGTTTCCGATTTTGAAAACCCTACATAGTCATTTGAAGAAAAATCGATAAGATTATTAAAACTTGGCAGTTTTCTTAAAGCGTTATTCTGTTTTCTGGCTTCAAGTTTCTGATTAAGATTTTCTGGTAAATTCATAAAACAAAGTTATGAAATTGAAATTTGATATAACAAACAGCGGGATTATATCGCCCGCTGTTTAAAATCAGATTTTAAATATTTGCTATAAAAGGTGCTTTTCTGATGAATTTTGGTTCGATAATTTCCTGAACCATAAAACCGGCAATATCAAAAGAGCTTATTTTATCTCCCGGACAGTCTTCAGGATTTACAATAACTTCAGCAGTAGTATCCGTAAATTCAATAAACGGAACACGGATTAATGTCCAGTCAGCATTACTTTCAGTCAGTAAATCATAAGTGAGTTGACGGTCTTTCTGAATCTCAGGATAATTAGCTTTCATCCACTCAGTCGCTAATAATGTTTTTTCACTTTTTTTATCAAAAGGTGTATCGATGTTCAGTCCTGCCAACAGCACATATCTCTCAATATCAAATTCATTCATGATTTTTAAGATGTTTTTAGTCGCCTGACTGGCAACCATTGGTTCACCCGGCCTCTGTCCAACTGTGCTAACTACTGCCTGACAATCTTCAAGCAATGATCTTATCGAACTTTCGCTGATAGCATCGCCTTTAATAATTTCAATTTTGGAATTTTGGATTGTAAAGTTTTGCGGGTTTCTTAAAAGGACTTTTACATTAAATCCTTTTTCTAATAACTGGTTTACAAGATATCTTCCAGTTCTGCCGCCACCGCCCAAAACGGCAACTTTTTTTATATTTTTCATATATTCTCTATAAAATTTGACATAAATAAACTGCACTATATCTGTTTGATAATGTGCAAAAAACAAAAGCTTACTGAGCTTTTATATAAATCAATATTTTATAAAGAGATTTTAATAATTCAAAGATATAAAAAAACCAACTAAAAAGTTGGCTCTAATTATTTTAGATTCTGTTTTTCAATCCATTGAAAATTTCCTTTTTCTGTGGCATCAAGTAGGTCAATATTTAGTTTATTTGAAATGTCCAATGCGAATTGATAAGCTGATTCTTTATTTTCAAAACTATACATTTTGTAATGCTTATTTTTAACATACCACAAATTAGTTCCGAAACAACCGTATCTGTCTTCATAAAAAGAAACATATTCAAATTCTGTAACTTTTGATTTCACATCATATGAAAATGGTCCAACCACATATCGTGAGACAATCAAATTGGTATCAACATCTATCAGTAAATTTTTGGTCGCAGAGAACCTCAATCCATAAACAATACTATATGTACCGCATAAAAGCAACGTAACAAAAGCTCTTATAAAAATTTGTACAGATTTCTCAATAAATCCATAATATACTGTTAGGGTTACCATGTAAATAAAAGCACTATAAAATACTGCTGCAAGCAGCAATTCGTACCATGCGCGCTTACCTTCAAAAATAGAAACTTCAAATTCGGTTATTTCTTTCATTCACCAAAAATAAAAAAAGCCAAACATTAATGTTTGGCTTTTTAAAATTATTTAAAATTTGTCTTAGTCTGCTAAAACAATTATTTTATTGTCTTTCATTTCGATAGTACCTGACACGATATCTAAAGTATAAGTCTGGTCATTTACTTTCGTGAATTTATCCGCAACTTCTTTAGAAAAACTGAAGCTTGGCGCTACAATCTTAATAGTTCCTTTTTCTAGAATAGAAACAATAGGAGCGTGATGATTCAATATTTGAAAGCTTCCATCAACTCCAGGCAATGTAACAGATGTTACTTCTCCTGAAAATAATTTTGCTTCTGGTGATACTATTTCTAAAATCATAACTTTTTTTTAAATTCCAAATTATAAAATTCCAAATCCCAATCTTGGAATTTGGAATTTTTATGTTTTGTTGTTTATCAAGCTACGCTTGATTATGCTTCTGCCAACATTTTTTCTCCAGCTTCGATAGCATCCTGGATAGAACCTTTCAGGTTGAAAGCCGCTTCCGGAAGGTGATCTAATTCACCATCGATAATCATGTTGAATCCTTTGATAGTATCTTTAATGTCAACCAATACTCCAGGAATACCTGTAAATTGTTCCGCTACGTGGAAAGGCTGAGACAAGAAACGTTGTACACGACGTGCTCTTGATACAGAAAGTTTATCTTCTTCAGATAACTCTTCCATACCTAAGATCGCGATAATATCTTGCAATTGTTTGTATTTTTGAAGAATCTCTTTTACTCTTTGTGCACAGTCGTAGTGCTCATTTCCTAAAATTTGAGGAGTCAAAATTCTTGAAGTAGAATCTAACGGGTCAACCGCTGGATAAATACCTAGCTCAGCAATTTTACGAGACAATACCGTTGTTGCATCTAAGTGGGCGAAAGTTGTAGCCGGCGCCGGGTCAGTTAAGTCATCCGCAGGAACGTAAACCGCCTGTACAGATGTAATAGATCCTTTGTTTGTAGATGTAATACGCTCTTGCATAGCTCCCATCTCTGTTGCCAAAGTTGGTTGGTATCCTACTGCAGAAGGCATACGGCCTAAAAGTGCCGATACCTCAGAACCTGCCTGAGTAAAACGGAAGATATTGTCAACGAAGAACAATACATCTTTACCTTGGTCAGTTCCTGCTCCATCACGGAAATACTCAGCGATAGATAATCCTGAAAGTGCCACACGTGCACGAGCTCCAGGAGGCTCATTCATTTGTCCGAAAACGAAAGTAGCTTTAGACTCTCTCATTCCTGGCATATCTACTTTAGATAAATCCCATCCTCCATTTTCCATAGAGTGCATGAAATCATCACCGTATTTAATAATTCCTGACTCTAACATCTCACGAAGCAAGTCATTTCCTTCACGTGTTCTTTCTCCTACTCCTGCGAATACTGAAAGTCCACCGTGACCTTTTGCGATATTGTTGATCAATTCCTGAATCAATACTGTTTTACCAACACCAGCACCACCAAACAATCCAATTTTACCTCCTTTTGCATAAGGCTCGATCAAATCGATTACTTTGATACCTGTGAATAAAACTTCAGATGAAGTTGATAAATCTTCGAATTTAGGAGCCGGTCTGTGAATAGGCAAACCATTTTCTCCAGTTTTAGGCAATTCACCTAAACCATCAATGGCATCTCCAACAACATTAAATAATCTTCCATATACATCCGGACCGATTGGCATTTGGATTGGGTTACCAGTTCCAACTACTTCATATCCTCTGCTTAAACCATCTGTCGAGTCCATAGAAATGGTACGAACAGTGTTTTCACCAATGTGAGATTGTACTTCTAGAACTAATAATGTTCCGTCTTTTTTTGTGACTTCTAGTGAATCATAAATTTTTGGAAGTTCAACATCCTTACCGTTGAAAACTACGTCAACTACTGGTCCAATGATTTGAGCAACTTTTCCTATTACTTTTGACATTACTTATGTATTTATTAAATAGCTATTTAGGTTTATCGAAAATACCTCTTTTTTCAGAGCGCAAAGATAATTTTTTAAAATAAAAAATCAATATTTTTTTTATAAAAAATAGTACGTTTTTGTTTGATTCTTAAAAGTCAGCCCTCAAATATCTAAAATGGTAATTTTTTAGTTAAATAAAAAAGCCACCACATTTTAGAAATGAGTGGCTTTTTTATTGAAAATTTTGCCTTTACGGAAGGGTCTTCGGATATTGACCCGGGTAAGTTGCCAAATCAACATGTCTCAGCGTCGAACCATATTTTGCATTTATAGCATCTACAAAAATATTAGCGATTAAGGCATATCCTCTTGCGCTCGGGTGAATTCCATCTAAAGAAAAAGCTCCTCCGGTCACATATGTAGATGTCAAGCTAAAGTTTCCAAACTTAATTCCCCCACTTGACAATTGGGTTAACACCGCCCTTGTATCAACAAAAGCAAGACCCTTCTGATCTGCTACAGATTTAATTGTTGCAT
This sequence comes from Flavobacterium sp. HTF, assembly GCF_003105115.1. Taxonomy (GTDB): domain Bacteria; phylum Bacteroidota; class Bacteroidia; order Flavobacteriales; family Flavobacteriaceae; genus Flavobacterium. The sequence continues at coordinate 17,052 of NZ_QETH01000077.1, forward strand.
TGTAAGCATCTGTAGCTGTTTTTATTTCTGCAATTTCTGCCGGAATAAGAACATGCTTATCTTGTAATGGAAATGTTACTCCAAATTTATCCAATGGAGCAGGTGGTACAAACCCCACGCCGGAATCAGTAGCAGTTGGAGCCGCTCCAATAGCAGTTCTGGTCGGCAATACAACCAGGTCAGTAGCTTTTGCCTGTCTGGCCTGACCAAAAACTACTCCGTAAAAAGCTGCTGTTTGTGCCCCTAAGCTTGGAGTAAATGCTTGTGTCAGCTGAGCAGATAAATTAGTTAAACTTTCATCTTTTATCAAAACAGGATTTGCACTGGTTTCAGATAACAAATTAATTCTGTCTCCAGCACCAAATAAAGTTAGCACCTGTTTTAATGGCCCGTATAATTTTGTATTAAGATCCTTAATTGCTGCTTTCCCTAACGCTTCATTATTAGCTCCAAGGGATTTAGCTGTAAGTGGATTATAAGGAACAGTTGTAAAATAGGGTAACGCAGTAATATATGGCAAATTTGCCACTACTCCTTTTGCTCCATTGGCAGTTAAACCTGTTGCCATGGAAGTATATACTGATGCGAAAACCGTTGGATCTGTAATATCATTACTTCCATAAGTTGCCGGATTCATGTTACCAGTCTGATTTATTCCTATTCCACCTGAAATAGCATAACTCAACACGTCATTACCTCCAATAAATAAAGAGAAAAAAGTTGGAGATTGCACTATCGCATCAGCTAAGACCGAGGTTGTAGCTGAACTTGCAAAACGAACAAAATAAGGATTAGCAGCGCCAATAGCCAAACGGGCAGGATTTCCATATTCACTGGCTACTAAATGATAACTTTTTGCTCCCGGAACTCCTAAATTATTAAAAGATCCATTCAGATGCGCCATAACTTCGGTAGTAGGTACACCAGGAACCTGAACCGGTGCTGCCCCGTTAAAATATAAACGAGGACCGAATGCCGGATTTACCTGACCCCCAAATAACAAACCTCCAGTATTATCATTTGCATAAGGAATCGTAAATGTACCTCCACCTGCTGCAACAAACTGTTGAGCTAATATGTTTGGATATCCATTTTCCTGTCCTTTTTTGAAAAGAGCATTGTCACTATATCCTGCAGCAAAAGAATCACCCAATGCCACATATTTTGTAAAAACTGCCGAGCCAGCCGTTACTGGCACCTCTGCCTCACTATTCTTATCATCATCATTATTACATGCTATAAAGGTTAAAGAAACCAATAATAGCCATTTTATATTTTTTTTCATGTCATTAACTTTTAAAATTATTAGCTCTTTCTAATTATATCACAATAAAAGAAAGGCACCTTTTTTGACTAAATAATAGTTGATCCTTAAGGATTAATTGTCCACGAAGCAAACCACATCTGACCAATCATACCCGCACCTACTACCTGAAGATAATCTTTTCCGAAAAGGTTAGTCGCTCCAACCTTAATAACTGATTTCAGTTTTGGTATACCGTAATTCACCTGAGCATCAAGAACTGTATTTTCCGGAATCATTCCGTCTCCAAAAGAAGACTGCCATAAGTATTCAGTATTCCATCTAACATTAACATTAAAACCTAAATTTTCAGTCACCTTAGCGTTACCAAGAGAAGCTTTAATTCTGTGTTTTGGAGTATTAAATCCAGCCACAAAACTTGGATCTTCTGATTGGTCAAAATCAAATTGGGCATAATTATAATTAACTCCTAATTCAAAATCTTTATATACTTTTTTAGACAAACCAACTCCAAAACCTAATGAAGTAATTTGTGCAGTTGTATTCGTATAAACCTGATAAACTCTTCTGTCTCCATTTGCCAAAGCAGCATAACTCAAAAGAACACCAGCCTGCGCAGGATCAGTTCCTACAGTTCCATAATAAGGCGTAATTACCCTGGAAGTATTCATGAAATCATTATAGATATTGTAGTATCCGTTGATATCGATTGATAAATCATTTTGAACAACTGTACGATAACCTGCTTCAAAAGCCTGTACTTGTTCCGGTTTTACTAATCCGATATTTGCCACTTTCAGGTCGTCAACATTTCCGGAAGCACCAAACGCCTGAACAGAAGTTAATGTATAAGCATTGTCATAGGCCATACGTCCTGACAAGTTAACTGTAGGCCCAATACCTGCACCAGGTATTGCCTGACCGGCAAGACTAACAGGCTGCGTTTCCTGAAAACGATCTAAGTTGTCGGGAGCAGAACCTATTAATGCAAATGGTCCTAAATCTAAACCAATATACTGATCCTGTGTTGTTGGATTACGGAAACCTGTTTGGTATGAAACTCTGAAATTATGTCTTTTAGATGCACCCGCAGAGTATACGAATGAAATTCTTGGCGAAATATTGCCATCAAAATTTTGACTTTTGTCATAACGTAAAGACCCTGTAAACTTCAATCTGTCGTCTAAGAACTTTTTTTGCAATTGTGCATAAGCTCCATATTCTTTATAATCAATTGGACCATCATAATCTGTAAAAATAGTTCCTTCTGAGTCCATTATGTATTTTCTCCACGAACCACCAACCTGAATTTCAGCAAATTTGATTACATCTCTCAAGTTATAGTTTACATCTGAATGATATAATTTTGAATGATCAATAAATTTAGCCCCCTGAGTAAGGTCAGGATTACTGGTTACTTTAGCCAATGCATTATTAAATTGAGCTGAACCTGGTTCAAATCTTGCTGATCTTGGAGCACTAGGATTGAGAGGATCAATATTTGGCACTAATGGTATAAGAGGTGAAACATTATAGTCAGCAAAGTTTCTTGCATAAGTAGCAGCATCGTTTGGATTAAGACCAAGAATAGCAGATGATAATTGAAAAGCTGTTCCATAATCTGTAAACCAGTTTTTATCTGACTTAGCCAATCTGTTTACATTCCATCCGGCAAATCTCATATCATAAGAATCTCCGGCATCCTCACTTGTAAAATAAGCTCTGGCAAAAAAGTTTTTCCCTTTTACCTCGAATTTACCTTGTTGCATTAAGAAATCTTTCAAAGCATATCTGTTGGCTCCCTGATAGATAGTGCTTCCTGTACCGATTTTGTATTGTAATATAAACTCCGTATCATTTGCCCAAGGTTTAAAATGCAAACCAAAATCAGCTTTCATACTTTTTACTTTATTATCAGTCAAATCCTGCTCACGATATCCGGTACGACTAACCTGTCCAACATTTGGAATAAATGTTGTAATCTCATCTCCGTAAATATTCAAACCATCATAGTTCTGATTCATCGCATGACCAATAGACCCGCCAGTCATACTTCTGTTGTCGGCAGCGATCCATTCTGATGCTTCCATATAGGTAAAGTTTGCTTTCATCGCAAAGTGTCGCGTGAATGCTTTCGCAGCTCTTATTCCAAAATCATTATAGTCATTTGTTCCGGCTACATCCTGATTTGTCTGTCCGTATTTGTAATAAACACTAATTCCCTCGTTTGTAAACGGGCTTTTACTGTTCATAAACATAATACCATTAAAAGCATTTGCTCCATAAAGTGCAGAAGATGCTCCCGGCAAAAGCTCAACGTTTGCTACATCAATATCAGAAACTCCAATAAGATTACCCAATACAAAGTTTAAAGCTGGTGATGAATTATCCATCCCGTCTACTAATTGCATAAATCGAGTATTGGCAACTGTAGCAAAACCTCTGGTGTTTATCGATTTAAAAGAAATACTGCTTGTATTAAAATTTACTTCTTTTAAATTTTCCAAACCATCATAAAAGGTTGCGGCAGTGGTATTTTTAATTTCCTGGATTCCCATTCTTTCAATAGTTACCGGAGACTCAATAACTCTTTCGGGAGTTCTAGAAGCAGAAACTACAATTTCATCAAGTTTTGTTTCTTCATCTTTTAATACCACATCTATTCTTTGATTTAAAGATGTGACATTAACAGTTTGTGTTTCAAAACCAACTGCTGATACCTTTATAGTAAATGGTGGTTTAGATGAAGTATTCAATTTAAATGTACCATCAAAATCTGTTGAAGCTCCGGTAGAACTTCCAACCACATTTATATTGGCACCAGGAATAGATTGTTTGTTACTATCGGTAACAGAACCAGTAATTGTATTCTGCGCAAAGGAAATTCCACAGAAAAACAACATAATCAGCAAATACACTCTCATTGTGTTAGGTTTTTGGTTAGTTAATGATACCAAAATACAAATAATTTCAATATGTATAAAAATTTGTTAAATAAAATTCATATTTATCATAATTATACTTATTATTTTAACTATTCGTCAATAGCTTTTATTCAATTAAAA
>NZ_QETH01000078.1 GCF_003105115.1 Flavobacterium sp. HTF
TCTTAATCTTTTTTTTAAGAACTTTAATCTTTTTCTCTTCAGAACTTAATATTGGATTCCCTTTACCTGGAAAGCTTGCATCTCCCTTCTTTTTTAAAATATTTCGCCACAAAGACAGAGATTTTATACCTATTTGTAAATCTCTAGCCGTTTGGGTTACATTTCCATTTTCATAGCTTAGTTGAATAGCTTTTAATTTGAAATCTCGGTTATAATGTATCCTCTTCTTTTTCATGATTAATATTATTAAATTCCTCAGGTGACTTGTAATTAAGACTGGAATGTATTCTTTTTTTATTATACCATTTTTCTATGTATTCACGTATTAGGATTTTCATTTCAGTTGTCGTTAATAATCTCTTCTGTTTATAGATTGCTTCTCTCTTTAAAGTATTAAAAAAACTTTCCGCAACAGCATTATCATAACTGTCTCCCGTTCGACTCATACTTGGTTTACAATTATATTCAGCCAATTTATTAGTAAACAATTTATTTGCATACTGAATTCCTTTATCAGAATGGAATATTAATCCTTCTGTAACGGGACGATTAGCTATTGCTTTTTCAAAAGCAGGTAAAGTTGTAACCTTAGTAGAAAGTCCAGAACTCAAATGCCATCCTATTATTTTTCTATCATACAAGTCGATGACGACAGTTAGATATGAAAATCTTCTATCAATCCGAATATAAGTTATATCTGAAACCCATACTTTGGACGGTTTATCAACTTTAAATTGCCTGTTTAAAATGTTTGGAGCAATACATAAATTATGTTTTGAATTGGTTGTAGCTTTGAATTTCTTTTTTACTATACTGCGCAATCCAAGCTGTGTCATATGAAAAGACACTTGAGTGTCAGATATTTGAAATCCGCGTTTGAAAAGTTCTCGGGTAATGAGTATACTTCCTTTATGTTGCTTGAATTCAAAAAATATTGAAGTTATTTCTTTTCTAAGCAAATATATACGAGTTTCCCTTTTTGAATAAGGTTGCTTGGTCCATAAATCATAAGTGGAATGAGAAGCGCCTAAGACTTCGCACATCTTAAGCAAAGGGTATTTATCTCTGTTCTGATGTATGAAATTACAAAGTACCTGCTTACCTTGATGCATATATTTCAGTCCTTTTTCCAGTATTTCTAATCGTAGTTGGGAATCTGTAAGTTTCTTTTCTAATTCGTAGATTTCCTTGTTTTCAAAATATACTCTTTTGATACCTAAACCTGGGAAACTTCCTTTTCCAAACTTAAGGTAGGTACTACGCCATTTAGAAAGCATTTTAGGTTTGATACCTAATTCTTCTGCAGTTTCTAAAACCGTATTTCTTAAATAACTTAGTCGCACTGCATTCTCTTTGAAGATAGGATCGTAATGTCTAATATTCTCTTTCATACTGTAAAGTTAACCTAAGCATACACGTCTGACTATCAAAAACTTAATTATTATTAAAAACTAAGATGCACACCAGTTCAATCCTCCCCTCGCGCTAGCCCTATTAAAACTAAACCACCTCGCCCTCCAAATGAATCTTATGCAAATCATCCATTAATTCCATTTCATCTTCTGGCAATAACTGCAAGGCAATTTCAAGTAAAGTCATTACATTAATATCACTATTGTTTGTAAAACTTGACAAACTTTTAGCATCTTGATTAAGCAGAATAATACTTGCTTTTAGCAAATCTGAAACCATTAGATTTAATTCGTTATATGAAGTTATTTTTAGCGGTATAATAAATGTATTTTCTTTTTTATTTTCCCGTTTTAGTTTGGTGAAATAGTTTGATTTAGTCATTAATTTTAATAATGATTTGGCTTGTTCTTTATTTTTCATGTTCAAAATATATAAGATTTAATTTACAAATAAAAACAAATATACAAAATTTCAGCGACATACAACCGACTGTTTACATTCACTTAAAAACAATCGATTACTTGTAATTTCATTTCTATGAAAAGAGAAAGAAAAAGTGAAATCCCAGAAGTTGTAAAACAGCTAGGAATCAAGATTAAAGCTATAATTCAGGACAATCAATTAAAACAAAGAGAGGTTGCTCATGATGCTGAAATGGATGTAGAAAGTCTAAGAAAATACATTAAAGGCTCTCAGGAAATGAAAATAAGTACTCTGTTTAAAATTGCGCAGGCCTTAACAATTCATCCCAGCGAATTGATTAAGGATTTGTAGATGGATTTTATTAAAAAAATTTCGATACCCTATTTTGTGTTATTTGTTTTTTTTATGTTTTATAAACCCGTGATTTGTTTCTTAATGCTTGGAATATTTGCACTGGTTTTTGCAGTCTACAGTATTTTATTCTTAAATATAATTCGCAAAAACGGGATAGAAACTACCGGAAAAATTGTGTCTTACGATTCAGACGGAGAAGGATATAAAACACCTGTTATTGAGTTTCAGATTGGTGAAGAAGAAACAATTACAGCAAAACCTTTTTTACATACATCATCAGATTTAGACAAGTTTCGATCTTATCAGGGAAATATATATAAACCCGTAAAAATAATCTACAATTCAGAGAGTCCCGAAAAGTTTATATTAAAAGATAATTCTCATGGCTGTGGCTTAATTATCATAATCATGGCAGGTTTGGTTTTTGCCGGTATTGCAATCGGAAATCTATTGGGGTATAATGATATATTCTAAAACTTTATTTTCTCCGATACGGGAGTTCTCCTTAGCAATGACTTTTTAGAAATTGTTCTAAAAATAACTATTTTTATACTATTATGGATGCAATACTACTTTTTTCAGGATTTATAGTTTTAGTTCTTTTTGCTGTAAATCAGGCTACAACAAAATCGCCTGAGTTGTTGCAGAAGGAAAAATTGCAAATGCAGGAAAAAGTAAATGTTTTAAAGAACGATATCACAGACTGGAAACCCGATTCTTTAAAAAACATTACAAACGGCATGGACTATTCTTTTGTAAAAAGTATGTCAAATATCTTAACCGGGGTAATTAATTCTAATGAGGGTTTGCCGGTTATTGCGTTTCAAAGAATAGACAGAGGGATTTTAGTAAACAGCCGAATACTGGCAGCCAGTACCGATTTTAAAGTCTATTGCGAATTTAAAAATGAAGAAAAACTATTCTTTTTTAATGATGTATACCTGGGAAAAATAGTAAAACATTTTGATATACTGGATGCTGCAAACAATAAAATAGGACGATGTGACCGAAATAATTCAGAAAACCAGACTAGTTTTAAACTGGAATTCAGATTTGGAGAAGCAGCCCGGATTTGCAAAAATGCCGATAGAAAAAACATCGGTAAACAAAATTATCGTAAGCGCGGTGAGTGGAAATCCAGACTGGTTGTTCGCGACATTCCGCCACCTGTTACCCTACTACAATCTATCAATACCACCGACGAAGAAGAATTAAAATGGGTTATTTCCCTGACGGTATTTGAAGCTGTTTATTATGGATTTAGTTTCGTTTCATAAATACATTTTGTGCCAATTAAAATTTAGTTTAAAATGGAAAATTTCGACTGGACATCCTTCACCAAAAAAATAGCGGTTAAAGCTGCACTCAGTGACATTTATAATGCCTGGACAATGGCAGGCGAACTGGAAAAATGGTTTCTCGAAAAAGTCTCTTTTTTTGATACAAATCAGAAACCGGTCAGCAAAGACCAAAACGTTTCAGATGGCTACACTTATGAATGGCTCTGGTATTTATACAAAGACACAATGTTGGGGAAAATCATTTCTGCCAACGGAAAAGACCAATTGCAGTTTACGTTTGAAGGAAACTGTCTTGTAGATATAAAATTGAGCGAAAACAAGGGTTATACCATAGTCGAACTCCGTCATCATAATATCCCGACAGATGATTATTCGAAACAATACATCAGGCTGGGCTGTGCCAACGGCTGGCATTTTTATCTCACCAATCTTAAATCGGTTTATGAAGGCGGACTGGATTTGCGTAACAGGGATGAGGACTTAAATCCGATGATTAATAATTAATGGCATCTTATTTAAACCTAAAACAGAAAATGAAAAAAATTATTGGATTAATTTTAGTCGTGGCGCTTCTTGTATTCGCTTATCGTTACGTTTCTAATTTCCTTTGCGAATGCGAAGTCAAGTGTAAAAATTGTGCTACAACATCTCCAAATCTTCAATTTTCTAAAGAGTCCGGTTTTTATATCGGAACCTATACGCCTTCTTCTGATACGATTCAATTGAAGAATTATAACGAGCAAATCGTCATCAGTGCTGTTTGGGCTGAAAAATCCTGGTTCAGAAATACAGATGACTGCGAATCTCCAAAACTGGAAAAAACAGAAGGATATAATGTAGTTATTGAATTTAGTAAAACTAAAAAAGAATTTATTTTTGATTTAATGCCTTTAACAACAGACAAATTGGGAATAAAATCGTACGGAATAAATGAAACAAAAAAAGAGATGCAATTTGCAAATCTTCCGAATGAGATAAAAATAATTGTTGAAGAAAGAAATCCTGATGATAATATCGGGTGGACAAAAAGTGTGGTAACAGATACTATAGTTTTAAGCAGAAAAAGAAGTAAATTATTTACCAACTCAAATACACACCAATGACCAAAGATCAAATTTCTAAAGTTTACGGCAAAATTAAATTTGTAGATCATTTTCCTGATTATAAGGTCAAAATCGTAACGACTGTTGCAGACTTAAACATTAAACAGGTCAGCGATTTTCCTGATGCACCGGGCAAATGGAAAATTGTAGATAATTTTCCTGATTTTAAAATACAAATCGTTACCCATTTTCCTGATTTTACGATTAAATATGTTGATATTTTACCGGGAGTTAAGTGATAAAGTAGTGAAAACGAAATTTCAGTTTTTATAATCCCAAATTGTCCGGATGAAAAGAATTGATGTTTTTAAAAAGAAAAGAATTTGCTGTACTAATTTAGATATGCAAAAAATAAGACCATGAGAAAACTGAAACTACAAATGAACATCACAATCGATGGATTTGTTGGACGCAAAAATGGCGAACTCGACTGGATGCTGACAGAAACCGACGAAAAACAGATTCAATATCTTAAAAGTATCACTAAAAATACCGATACTATTCTGCTGGGCAGAAACATGGCAGAAACAGCGATTCCGCATTGGCAGGAAATTGCAGAAAGCGGTGTTGAAAATTCAGAAACCGAATTTGCAAAATTCTTTACCGAAACGCAGAAAATCATTTTCAGCAAAACATTAAAAAACAGTGATGCCAAAAATGCAACAATAGAAAATGGAGCGCTAAACGAAGCCATTCGAAAACTAAAAACCAAATCCGGCAGTGATATGATTGTATATGGAGGCGCCCGGTTTGTTTCTTCGCTGTTAGCAGAAAATCTTATTGACGAACTGAATTTGTTTGTACATCCTGTTTCGCTTGGAAAAGGTTTGTCCATTTTTAATGCCGAATCAAAATTGAAGCTGACAAAATCAGAATTTTACAACAACGGAATTGTACTTCACCAATACGAACTTAAATAAACTTGCACCTAAAAGCTTTCTAACACAGTATTTTCACAGCAAAAAGAAAAAAAATACTCGTGTATCGTCTTACTCTCCCAGCTTCGGGATAGCAACTCTTTTGCAAAAAATACCTATTTTCGCCTATAATTAAGAAAAGAGAAAATGAAGGTCTGTATTGCCGAGAAACCAAGTGTAGCACGTGAAATCGCATCTGTTTTGGGTGCCAATACCAAGCATGATGGCTATTACGAGGGGAACGGTTATGCCGTGACCTACACCTTTGGGCATTTATGTACCTTAAAAGAACCCAACGACTATAAACCACACTGGAAAAGCTGGGATCTGAACAATCTCCCGATGCTTCCGGAAAAGTTCGAAACCAAAGTGGTTCAGAATTCGGGGATTCAAAAACAGTTTAAAATCATCAAAAGTCTTTTCGACAAAGCCGAAGTGGTCATCAACTGCGGGGATGCCGGACAGGAAGGAGAGCTGATTCAGCGCTGGGTAATGAACGAAGCAAATTACAAAGGCGAAATACAACGTTTATGGATTTCGTCACTTACAACAGAAGCTATAAAGGAAGGTTTTGAAAACTTAAAACCTTCTGCCAATTACGATAATTTATACTATGCCGGATTTTCCAGAGCCATTGGCGACTGGCTTTTGGGTATGAATGCCACACGTTTGTACACTGTAAAACATGGCGGTTACAAACAGGTTTTGTCTATCGGGCGCGTACAGACGCCAACACTGGCAATGGTGGTAGATCGTTTCAGGGAAATCGAAAACTTTAAACCGCAGCCCTATTGGGAATTGCAGACTTTGTACCGCGAAACGCTTTTCAGTTATGAAGAAGGCCGTTTTTTAAATAAAGAAGATGGTCAAATCCTGGCTGAAAAAGTAAAAGAAAGTGATTTCGAAATTGTTTCTGTCGATAAAAAGAACGGAAACGAATATGCACCAAAGCTTTTTGACTTAACCGGTTTGCAGGTATATTGCAACCAGAAGTTTGGTTTTTCGGCAGAAGAAACGCTCAAAATTGCACAGACTTTGTACGAGCAAAAAGTAATTACGTATCCCAGAGTAGATACCACTTTTTTACCGAATGATATTTATCCGAAAGTGCCGGGAATTCTGCAAAAATTAACCAATTATGCCGAATTGACCCAGCCGGTTTTAGAGAAAAAAATCAAAAAATCGCCAAAGGTTTTCAATGACAAAAAAGTAACCGATCACCATGCGATTATTCCAACGGGAGTTCAAAATAATCTGGCATACAACCAGCAACAGGTTTACGATATTATTACCAGACGTTTTATTGCGGTTTTTTATGATGATTGCCTCGTTGCCAATACGACAGTAATCGGAAAAGCGGCTGAGGTTATGTTTAAGGCAACGGGAAAAGAAATCCTGAAAAAAGGTTTCCGTGTGGTTTTTGAAGATCCGAATGCCAAAGAAAAAGAAGCCGATTTACTGCCGGGTTTTGTTGTGGGCGAAAAAGGGCCGCACGAACCATCATTCCTTCAAAAAGAAACCAAACCGCCCAATCAGTTTACCGAAGCGACTTTACTGCGTGCGATGGAAACTGCCGGAAAACAGGTTGATGACGAAGATTTGCGTGAATTGATGAAAGAAAACGGAATCGGGCGTCCGTCAACGCGTGCGAATATTATTGAAACGCTTTTTAAACGTCAGTATATTGTTCGAAACAAAAAACAGGTTTTACCAACTTTAACGGGAATCCAACTGATTGATACGATTCAGAATGAATTGGTAAAATCGGCCGAACTAACCGGTAGCTGGGAAAAGCAGCTGAAAGATATTGAAAAAGGAACTTTTACCGCTGCGGCCTTCATTAAAAACATGAAACGCATGGTCGAAGCTTTGGTGTATGAAGTACGAAGCGAAACCAAACACGCTAATATTTCGCATGCCGCAACAATTCAGAAACCCGTTGTAAAACCCGAAAAAAAGAAAGCTTCGGGAATTTCCGCAGAAACGTGTCCGAAATGCCAGAAAGGAAACCTGATTAAAGGAAAATCGGCTTTTGGATGCAGTGAATATAAATCGGGCTGTGATTTTGTACTGCCTTTTGTTTTTCATGATAAAAAAATCACGGAAGCCCAGTATTTACGATTGGTCCAAAAAGGTTCAACGGTAAACATAAAAGGTTTTAAAACCGATTCCGGTGCTGTAGAAGGTTTAATTCGCTTTGAGGAAAATTACAAACTGAAATTAGAACCAAAGAAAACGGAAGCAAAAACTCCTAACAAAGAAACATCTGATTCGCTAGCTTGCCCGAAATGTAAAAAAGGAACTATTTTAAAAGGCAAAACCGCTTACGGCTGTGCCGAATATAAATCAGGCTGTGACTTTAAAGTGACTTTTGATGAGGTCAGAGCCAAACTAAAAGATCAAAAACCTACCAAAGAATTAGTGTATTCGATTTTACAGGAAAGCGTTTAGATTTTTTTGCTACGAATTTTAGCTAATTATTTTTTCACGCAGATTGGGCAGATCTTGCTGATTCAATTTTGATTATGAATTATTTAGCCACAAATTATACAAATTTTCACAAATTTATTTTTAACGCAGATTGGGCAGATTGAGCTGATTTAATTTTGATTATGAATTATTTTGCCACGAATTTCACGAATTTTCGCTAATTATTTTTCACGCAGATTACGCAGATTGAGCTGATTTTTTAGTTTTATTTTTATAAATCAATCTGCTAAATCTGCTGAATCAGCGTGAGAAAAATATTTTATCTGTAGCTTATATTTACATTACAATTTTAAAAATTAATTCGTGGAAATTAGTGTAATTCGTGGCGAGTATCATTCATTATTTCACGCAGATTGAGCAGATTGAGCTGATTTTTTAGTTCTAATTATAAATAAAATCTGCCGAATCTGCTAATCTGCGTGAGAAGAAAAAAACCTTTTATCTTTCGCTAACATTAAAATTTTAAAAAATTAATTCGTGAAAATTTGTGTAATTCGTGGCAAACTATTTTTTCATTATTTTCACGCAGATTGAGCTGATTTTTTAGTTCTAATTATAAATAAAATCTGCTAAATCTGCCAAATCAGCGTGAGAAGAAAAAAACCTTTATCTGTAGCTTATATTTACTTTACAATTTTAAAAATTAATTCGTGGAAATTAGTGTAATTCGTGGCAAACTATTTTTTTCATACATTAGTACTATCAAAACCTCATAAATATGTTTCAGAAAATTACTCTTTTAGCGCTTTTACTAGCTTTCGTTTCCTGTCAGAAAAAAGAAACAGTGGAGAAAGACAAAATCAAAACTGCGGACTGGCTTATTGGAAACTGGGAAAATAAAAATCCCGATGGTACATTGACCGAAAACTGGCAAAAAGTAAACGATAGTACTTTTAGCGCTACTTCTCTTTTTATTAAAGGAAAAGATACGCTGCATTTAGAACGAATCATTTTATCACAAAAAGGAGAAAAACTGACTTACAGCGCCACTGTAAACGGACAAAATGATAATAAAGCTATTGATTTCCCTTCAACAAGCGAAACGGCAAACAAACTGGTTTTCGAAAATCCACAGCACGATTATCCACAAAAAATCTCTTATACAAAAGGAGCTAATAATACTTTAACAGCTGAAATTTCCGGAAAACTAAATGGGAAAGTGACTACTGAGAAGTTTGTTATGGCGAAGAAATAGTTAAAGTTGAAGCATTAGAATGACGAACTTTATTTACGTTGAAAAAATTTCTCCAATTAGAACTATTCTTGGTAACTTATTGTTCATACCAGGTTTTCTGGCTTTAATTTTAATTAATAAAGGAAATGGTCCGATATTCTTTTTAGTTTATCTATTTACAACATATTGGGGAGTTTTTCTAATTTCAACAGAGGGTTTAGAAATTGATATTCAAAATAAAAAATATAGAAAACTATTTTCAATGTATGGGATAAACATTGGAAGGTTCTGGAATTATTTTCCAGAAACAAAATATATTGCTTTAGTTGAAACCAGGGTAAAACAAACTTTTGGAGCAATGGGTGTTAGATCAAGTGCAACTGCAACAATATCTGAAAAAACAGTTAAGATTAATTTATTCGATAAAAATGAAAAGTATTTTACACTGTACTTTGCAAATAACCGGGATGAGGCTTTGAAAATTGCTGAACAAATTAAACTAGCTTTAAAAATTGAAATTCTAAAGAATTTTTAATCAGTAGTCGTAAAATGTTAAAGAATTTAATCACTATGACTCTGTACTTTTTTATTAGATTAGAACCAAGCAAAAAAACTCAGAACCAAATGCATCTCAAAAATGGAACAATTGTGTTTGTGTTTTTAAAAGAAAAAAATGAATCGTTCCTCCGGAACTTTATTCTTCCAACAAATTTTTTCAACGGATTAAAATCCGTTGCTACAATATGATACATTCCTACGGAATTATCAAACTTTGCGACCTATTCTAATTACAAAGGCTCGAAAAAAACATAGCGTGCTTTGCGGTTAAAATTAAAACTACAAAGAAGAAAAACCTCAGTCCCGAGGCTTCGGGACAGCATCTCAGAACCTTAGCACCTTAAAAAAAATCACTCATTCTCCCCGATCTTATTCACCATAAAAATCATCACTAATCCTAGGAGCGCCATCACCAAAAATGCCCATTTCATATTTAAATATTCCGAAATAAATCCAACCACTGGCGGTACAAGCAAGAAACCGAGATAGCCAATTGTAGCTATAGAGGTTAAGGCCGAACCACTGCTCAATGTAGACGATCTTCCGGCAATGCTATACACTAACGGAATTACACAGGAAACCCCAAATCCGATTAAAACATAGCCAAAAATAGTGGGATAAGCGTATGGGAAAATAAAACAAATAGCAAAACCTATAGTAATTAAAATACCGCTGTAGCGCAAAATTCTTTTAGCACCAAATTTCATTACCCCGTGATCTCCAAAAAAACGTCCTAAGGTTACTGCTGTTGCGAAAAATACAAACGCTGCACTGGTCATTTTGGGAGAAGCTTTTAATATATTCTCAAAATAAATACCACTCCAGTCGTACATTGTGTTTTCACAAGCCATAGAAACGAAACAAATCAGGGCAAACTTTACCAGATTTTTTTCCGGCATTGAGAAGAACTTTTTCTTTACCGGTACGGGTTCATTATGAATACTCATCGGGTAGAAAAAAGCCGTCAGCGCCAGCATAAAAACACTCACCCCCAACAAATGGTGTGACGGTGCAATATGTTGTGTAACCATTACATACCCCAAACCTGCTCCCGAAAAAACGGCAATACTCCAAACAGCATGAAAACGGGTTATGATAGATTTTGGATATAATTTCTGCACCTCAAGCGATTGTGCATTAATCGATAAATTAAAAATATTACGGGAAGCTCCAAAAATTAAAAGTACAATAACCAGTTGCCACACAAAAGCAACCAAACCGGGTAAGGACAACACGATATTAAACATGACAGCGCCCAATAACATAATGTAACGGCTACTGTACTTATTCAACAATTTTCCTGTAAAAGGCATCGTCAGCATCAAACCAATCGGGAATGCAAATAGTACAGCTCCAAACTCAGCTTCAGACAAATGTAATTGTGCCTGAATATGCGGAATTCGGGATACCCACGAAGAATATCCAAAACCTGAAAGGAAGAAAAAAACAGTATTGGCAATTCGATATCCTCTTGGCGTATTCTGAATCTTTTTGAAGAAAGGTAAAATCATGAAGTAATTTTTCTGACTGCAAAAGTAAAACATTTAAAACGTAACTAATCCAAATAGTTAAAAGAAAGTCTCATAAATGTGTTTTTGACATTTAAAAAATCAATATTAAAATAACATTAAAAAATAACTCCGAAAAGGATTGCTCAAATAGTTTTAATCTCTACATTTGCACTGTTTTTATTAAGTCTAAATAATAATTAATTATAAACCAAAGTCAAAACCAATGAATTTTTTAAAATTAAAGCATTTAAAATATCTATCAGCCGTACTGTTTTTTTCTATTTCTACTTTATCAGCACAACAAAACAACGGAAAAATTAAAGGGTCAATCACCACTTCCGACGGCAAACCGGCATCTGATGTAAACATTCTGCTTAAAAACTCAAAATACGGAACAACTGCAAACGAGTATGGCGCTTTTGAATTCAGCAAAGTAAAAGCCAATACCTATACCCTTCAGGTTTCTTTAACAGGTTATGAAACTCTTGAAAAAGAAATCACTGTTACAGAAAATGAAACGACTTCACTTAACTTACAATTAAAAGTTTCTAATAAGGAATTACAGGAAGTAATCATCAGTAACAATAAGATGATTACTAAAAAAACAGATTACGTGGCGAGAATGCCTTTGAATAATCTTGAAAACCCACAGGTTTATAACGTAGTCAGCAAAGAACTTTTAAAAGAACAAATTGCGGTTGACATAAGAAGTGCCGTTCAGAATGCACCAGGTGTTGTTACTAAAATTTATCCTTCTGGAGGACTTGAAATTAGTTTTAGAGGGTTCAGTACAGGCGTTAATGCAAGAAACGGTATGGAAACCCTTACGGGAAGAAGTTCGATTTCTATAGATAATGTTGAGCGTATCGAAGTACTAAAAGGGCCATCGGGAACTTTATTTGGATCATCTGTTTCTTCTTTCGGAGGTGTAGTTAATCTGGTTACCAAAAAGCCTTTTGAAGCTAAAAAAACTGAGATCTCGTATACCGGTGGAAGTTTTGGATTAAATCGCATTGCAGTAGATTTTAATACCCCGCTTACACAGGACAATAAAGTATTGTTTAGAATAAATGCCTCTGCCAGTACAGAAAACAGCTTTTTAGATTACGGTTTCAATAAAACGGTCTTGTTTGCGCCAAGTATTATTTATAAAGCTACAGACAAATTAACGTTGAGCCTCGATACCGAAATTTATAATACAAATAATACACGTCCTGTCTACGGTCGTTCTTATGCGGCAGGAATTACCAACCCAACAGACCTGAAACTGGATTACAGAAAAAGTTTATTTCATGATGATGCCGATGCTAAAACTTCCTCTCCGAAAATTTTTGCTCAGGCAGAATATAAAATATCCGACAACTGGAAGTCTACTACGCTATTTTCTTTTGTAGACGAAAATGTAGCCTATAGTTATCAATATTATACCGTTTGGAATTCTCCAACTGAAGTGCAGAGAATGGTTTCCCGTTTTGGCCCTATCAGCAATAAGTTTACCAATTTGCAGGAAAATATTAATGGTGAATTTTCTACCGGAAGTATTAAACATAAATTACTGGCGGGTGTTAATGCCAGGTTTGCAAAAGGAACATTTAATTACGCAACAACCAAGGCACTAGATGTTATAGATGTTACAAAGGATTTTGAACCTATCAGAAAAAAAGATGTTGATGCAGCCCTTACTGATATGACATTTGGCATTCCAAATGAACAGACCTTTAGCGTTTATGCTTCAGACGTTGTTAGTTTTACGGATCGCTTATCGGTTATGTTAAGTCTTCGACTGGATAACTTCGTACAGAAAAAACTAAAAGATGAAGAAGGCTACGGATACAATCAAACGGCTTTGTCACCAAAATTAGGTTTGGTTTACGAGATAGTTAAGGATCAGGTTTCTCTATTTGGAAATTATATGAATGGTTTTCAAAATGCGGCACCGCAAGATCAGCCTGACGGAAGCAGATTGATCTTAAAACCTATCTATGCAAATCAATATGAAGCAGGTGTCAAAGTAGAAGCATTTGATAAAAAACTGAGTACAACACTTAGTTATTATGATATTATGATTGACAATGCCACAAGAAGCGACTCAGAAGGTTATACTTTTCAGGATGGCAAACAAGTGAGTAAAGGTTTTGATTTTGAATTAATTACAAATCCAATAGCCGGTTTAAACATTATGGCTGGTTTTGCCTATAATGATAACAAAATAAAATCTGCAGATGCAACAAGCAAAGATTACAGAGTAAGCGGCGCACCTGAAAACGTGGTAAACTTCTGGGCTTCCTATAAGTTTCAAAATGTATTAAAGGATTTTGGTCTTGGTTTTGGCGGAAATTATGTTGACAAACAGTATAAATATGAAGACGAAGGATTTTACAGCCCCTCTTATTCTGTATACAACGCGACTGTATTTTATGACAGGCCAAACTGGAGGCTGGGTGTTAAGTGGAATAACTTAACCGACAAAAAATACTGGGATTCTTATGCCATGAGCCAGGCTACCTCAAATATAGCAGCTAATCTGACTATCAGATTCTAATTATTTTTTAATCCTGACTTTTCAAAAAATCCTTATTCGTAAACTGAATAAGGATTTTTGTTATCACAGAAAATCAATTTTTAATTTAAAAAGTAAAGTTTTAAAAATAACAATCGTCAGAATATTATTATTTTTTACATTTGTGTTATTTTTATTAATTCTAAATAGAAATTTTAACTAATTTATAATGCGCATGAGTTACCTCTCCCCACAAAACCGCTCATTCTTTTTTATCTGTTTTTTATTCCTGTTTTCATTTTCTATAGTTTCTGCACAACAAAGTTTTGGAAGCATAAATGGAACCATAACAACCTCCGATGGCCAGCAGGCAGAAGGTGTGTTTCTAATCTTAAAAAACTCCAAATACTCTACAACTTCTAACGAATATGGTGCATTCGAATTAAACAGGGTGAAACCAAATACCTATACTTTACAAATTTCACTGGCAGGATATGAAACCCTTACAAAAGAAGTAACGGTGACTGATAATAAAACTACAAAGCTTCAGCTGCAGCTTACGGTTTCTAACAAACAATTAAAAGAAGTTGTAATTACAAATAACAAAGGAAAAGCTTTTCCGAAACAAAGTACTTATGTTTCTAAAATGCCTCTGAAAAATATCGAAAACCCTCAGGTGTACAATGTTGTTTCTGCTGAAATAATGAAAGAACAGGCCATTACCAATTATGAGGATGCGCTAAAAAACGTTCCGGGAATTCAGAAGCTGTGGGAATCTACAGGACGCGGCGGCGATGGCGGTTCTTATTTTTCTTTGCGCGGGTTTGAAATTCAGTCCAATATTGTAAACGGCTTACCCGGTTTAACAAACGGAAGCCTCGATCCTGCTAATATTGAAAGAATTGAGGTAATCAAAGGCCCGTCGGGAACTTTATTCGGAAGCAGTCTGGTAAGTTACGGAGGTCTTATTAATACGGTAACAAAAAAGCCGTATGAAGGTTTTGGAGGTGAGATTTCATATCTTACCGGAAGCTTTGGACTGAACAGAGCAACGGTAGATGTCAATACGCCTTTAGACGAAAATAAGAATATTTTATTTAGGGTCAATTCAGCTTTTCAGACAGAAAACAGTTTTCAGGATGCCGGTTTCCGTACTTCCTTTTTTATCGCCCCTACTTTATCCTATAAAGTAAATGATAAATTGTCTTTTCTTATTAATACCGAATTTATGGACGAAGAAAAAACAACGCCATCCATGCTGTTTTTAGGAAGAGATGCTCCATTACAATTTGCGAATCTGAAGGAACTGAATTACAATACCGATTTATCCTTTTACAGTAATGATTTGCCTATCAAAAATCCAAAATTCAGTTTGCAGGCTCATATGAATTATAAAATTTCTGCTCAATGGACTTCTCAAACTGTATTTTCAAGAGGAACTTCTAAGTCAAGAGGGTATTACTCTTATATTTATGATAATGAAGACGGAAACAAAGATTTTGCCCTTTGGATTACCAATGAAAAATCACAAACTTCAACTACCGATATTCAGCAGAATTTTACAGGCGATTTTAAAATCGGAAATATGCGCAACCGACTGGTAATCGGGCTTGATTATTTTAAAAGAAATGCTGATTTTGATGGTACGGGTTACGCAAAGCTTTATAATATTACAGCACAAGGAGAAGTCAGACAAATTGATGAACAGAATCCAAATTACCTGACTGTCGAGTCAATTAATAATGCTCTTTCTACAGAACCCGGACCTGATTTTCATTCCGAAGATGCTACGTATAGTGCATACGTTTCGGATGTTCTCAACATCACGCCATCTTTATTGGCCATGGCAAGTTTGAGGGTTGATTATTTTGATACCGAAGGAAATATTAATTCTGATACTGACGATTATGACCAGACTGCCTTTTCACCCAAATTCGGTTTAGTTTATCAGCCTGTAATTGACAAATTATCTGTATTTGCAAATTACATGAATGGATTCAAAAATATTGCTCCTTCCCCAGTTTACGATGTTGACAATAACTATGTGGGCTCAATTGTTTTTGAACCCGAACATGCCAATCAGTTAGAAACGGGTATCAAGGCAAATCTTTTTAGTGACAAATTAACCGGAAGTTTAAGTTATTATATTATTAATGTAGAAAATCTGGTTACAAGCAATCCTTTATTAGGGAGTTTGCAGGGCGGTGAAGCCAGAAGCCAGGGTTTTGAGTTTGATTTGAATGCTTCTCCGGTAAAAGGATTAAGTATTATTGCCGGATATAGTTATAATGACAGTAAAATTACAAAAGGAGACGAAGAAAATGTCTGGCTCCAACAAGGAAAAAGACCGTTTTGGTCAGGTCCAAAAAACTTAGTAAATCTTTGGGCTACCTATAAATTTGACGAAGGATTGCTGCATAATTTTGGTATTGGTTTTGGAGGGAATTATGCCAGCGACAATGCCATACTGGACAGTCCCGTTACCGGAAAATTTGTTTTACCGGAATATACCATTCTTAACGGTTCTGTTTTTTATAATTCAAACAAATTCCGTGTAGCTTTAAACGTAAACAACATAGGAAATAAGGATTATTACAATGGCGGATGGTCTACCGTTAACCCGCAAAAACCGAGAAACGTTGTGGCAAGTTTTGCTTATAAATTCTAAAATAGTTTTCACTTTAAATATAAGGCTTCAAAATCATAATTTCTTAAAATGATTTTGAAGCTTTTTTATGTTTTATTTTTAATTGTTCTAAATAAGGCTTATGTTTGTAAAAAATATCATTATAACAATTTTAAAACTTGATCGTATGAAATCAAATACTTTAAAAACAATAACATTTTTATTTTTAATGTTAGTTGCGAGTCCGTCATTATTTGCTCACGCTCTTTGGATTGAAACAAAAGCAACCGGAACAAAAGGAAAAGCTCAGGAAATTTCTGTTTATTTTGGAGAATTCTCTGAGAACGACATTACAAAAGCTGACAAATGGTTTTCTGATTTAAAAGATTTTAGTTTGATACTTGTTAGTCCTTCAAAAAAAGAAACTAAACTTACTACAAAAGCTTTAGACAATAAATACCAGGCATTTTTTACACCGGATGAAGATGGCGTTTACACGATCGTAATGCACCATACTGTAGGAGATGTTTACGGTACAATGAAGTTAGATTACAATTCCAGCGCTACAGTTGTTGTCGGAAACAAAACTGCCGGAAATTCTATAGCTGCAAACACAAATAAAATTGCCGTTTTCTCTGAAAATGCAGATATTGCCAAAAAGAACGCAAAAATATCCGGTGTTGCCTCATACGACGGTGCAATAGCTAAAGAAGCTAAAATCAAAGTAATTGCTCCAAACGGATGGGAAAAAGAATTATGGACAAATGATAAAGGTGAATTTTCTTTTACCCCAATCTGGTCAGGAAATTATATGGTTGAATATGCTCACACAGACAAATCTGCAGGAGAACACAACGGTAAAAAATATGATGAAATCTGGAAAATGGCTACTTACCAAATCGTTGTAAAATAGTCTTTAAAAAATATTTGAATCTATTTCTAAATGAAACCTTGCTTAACCGGCAAGGTTTTTTTATATCCTTTTTTTTAGGATTTGGGATTATCAACTTATAATCAAAAGCAGATTAAACTCCAAAATATTAAGCAAATCTTAAGACAAAACTAAGCTAATTTTAAGTTCAAAAATTCCCTAATAAATTGTTAAAAAAACATTGCTACAGTATATTTGCGATCAATTATTTTAATTGAATCTAAATAAATAACATGAAATATAATTTACTACTTGCATTAGGATTAATAAGCTTTGCCTCATATAGTCAGGATTATTCAAGTACTGAAACGACCGTTAGTGCAACTGATACTGTAAAAAATAAAAAAGGAGAAATTCTAAACGAAGTAATTGTTACTAAAAACAAAGAGCCAAAACCTGTTACTGCAGTTCGCTCTGGTTTAAAACCAATGGATAATCCTCAGAGCATACAAGTTATAGGTTCTGAAATAATTGAGCAGCAACAAGCAATTCGTTTGAGCGAGGTTATAAAAAATGCAAATGGTGTTTATGTAGGTTCAGCACGTGGTGGTGCTCAGGAATCCTTTTTCTCAAGAGGATATGATATGAGTGCAAACAATATGTTTAAAAATGGTTTTCGATATAATGCCGGATCAATTCCTGAAGTTTCCGGTTTGGAAAAAGTGGAATTTCTAAAAGGAGGTTCTGCCCTGCTGTTTGGAAATGTCGCTCCAGGCGGAATATTGAATCTGGTAACTAAGATACCTTCATTTAAAAGTGGCGGCGAGATCTCGATGCAGACAGGAAGTTATTCTTTCTACAAACCTGCTTTTGATTTTTACGGGCCTCTTAGCAAATCTGTCGCTTTTAGAATTAATGGTTCTTATGAAAATTCAGAAAGCTTTAGAGATGTCGTAAAAAACGAGCGTTTATATATCAATCCATCGTTACTATTTGATATCAGTACAAAAACACAAATTACCCTTCAGGGAGATTATTTAACAGCAGACTGGACTCCGGACTTCGGAACTGGAATTGTCGGAAAGGAAATTCTTGATTTACCGCGCAATGCTTTTTACGGAGCACTTTGGTCAAACGGAAATACTAAATCTTCAAGCGCTTCTGTATTATTAAATCACGATTTTAATAAAAACTGGAAGCTTAATTTTAATTCCTCTTTTCAAAATTACAACAGAACGTCAAAATCTACTGCGCAATTATCTACAATAAAAGAAAACGGTGACTGGACAAGACCATTGGTACAAAACAAAAACCTGGAACAAATACTTGGTGACCAATTAAGTTTGCAGGGTAATTTTAGCACTGGAACAATCAAACATCAAATTTATACAGGCGCAGATTGGGAAAATTCTTTTGCAACTGCTTACACGTATGCATTTAGTCCTGCAAATTACGATACTATAAACCTTTACAATTTTGATCCTTCAACACAAAGAAATGATATTCCGAATGCAAGAGCTACTCAAATTGTAAAAACAGAAACAAATCGTTTTGGTGCTTACTTTCAGGATTTTATATCAATCACAGAAAAAATCAAAGTTTTGGCAGGTATCAGATGGTCGTGGCAGGAAGCAGAAGTTACCACTTATAAAGAGACAACTGCCGGAGCAGGGAATCCGGAAAAAGCAACTCCTGCGATTACTCCAAAACGTTTAGATAATGCTTTTTCGCCTAAAGCAGGAATAGTATATCAGCCAACAAAAGAAATTTCAGTGTTTGGTAGCTACTCTAGTTCATTTACTCCAAATACTGGTACAACAGTAAATTTACAGCCTATAGAAGCATCTATAATCGACCAGTACGAAGCCGGAATCAAAACTGATTTCTTAAAAGGCTTATTGAGTACCAATGTTACTGTTTATCAAATTACGAACAGTAATCTGGCTCAGACTGCCCCTAATAAAGCAGACGGAAGCCTAAACGTAGATAGTTCTCTTAAAATAATAGGCGGAGCAACAAAAAGTAAAGGTATTGAAATTGACGTTACTGCAAATCCAGTTGAAGGTTTGAACATCATGGCGGGATACAGTTATAATGATATGCGTTATACAAAAACCTCTGGTACCAACGGAAGTTTTGTTGAAGGAGATCGTGTTGCAAGAACACCACAGACTACGGCCAACTTAAGCTTCTTTTATAAAGTACCAACTGGATTCTTTAAAGGAGTAAGTATTGGAGCTATTGGCAACTATATCGGAGAACGTTTAGGCGGATGGAATGACGATTATTTATGGACGCCGATCACACCAGCTCCAGCTCCACCGGCGCTTCCATATACTGTAACCATAAGAGATCGTGATATTCCACTAGATGGTTATACCACAATTGATGTTTCTGCAGGTTATGAATGGAGAAAGTTTTCAATATTATGTAAATTATCAAATATTACAAATGAATTGAATTATACGGTACACGAAAATTATAGTGTTAACCCAATTGCGCCTCGTCAGATCATGACAAGCTTACGTTATAAATTCTAAAATCAGAATCATGAAAAAAATCAAAGCAAGAAATCTACATCGTGATTTAGGCTATTTTTATATTGGGTTAATTGTTTCTTTTGCTTTCTCGGGTTTAATGATGAATCATCGGGAATACTGGCATCCGGAAAAATATACTACCGAAACAAAAGCAATTCAGATTAGTCTTCCTGCAGAAGAAAATCTAAATGAAAAATATGCTGAAGAGTTAGGAAAGGAATTAAACATCGATGATAAAATTCGTCGTCAGGGAGCTAAAAAAGGAACTTATAAAATTTCTTTTGAAAATCACGATGTCGAAATTGACATAAAAACGGGAAAAGGAGAAATTGTTTCCTTTATGAAAACCCCAATTATTAGTCAGACAATGAAAATTCATAAAAGCACTTCGAACTGGTGGATTTATTATTCTGATATTTTTGCTTTGAGTTTAATCACAATTGCAATAACCGGTACATTTATTATTAAAGTAGGAAAATTTAGTTTTAAAAACCGTGGATGGAAATTAGC
>NZ_QETH01000079.1 GCF_003105115.1 Flavobacterium sp. HTF
GTTGCATAAAACCAAACTTTTCTTTTTGTCTATTTTGCTTTTAGCAGCATATTATTTTTCAGTTCCGCAGGCAGGTTTATTTTATCCTGCAGCATTTGGTACAATTGTGATTATCGTTGCTTATAATTTTAAATGGTTTAATAATTTCGGTAAATATGGAGACTTTACTTACGGACTTTATATTTACCATTTTCCGGTTATTCAGCTTTTCAGGCAATATAATTTGTTCGAAAAATACAATCCTCTTCTTATGGCAGCAGCTGTTATTTTAGTGGCTTTGTTTTTTGCCGTTTTATCCTGGTATATAGTTGAAAAACGTTTTCTGGACAGATTCAAAGAAAATAATAAAAAACAAATTCCGGCTGTATGATAGTCAAAACAAAAGCAATCGTAATTTCATCCTTAAAATTTCAGGAAAAAAGCCTTATTGTAAAGTGTTTTACGCTTTCAAGCGGCCTGAAATCTTATTTCGTCCGCGATGCTTTTTCGAGCCGCAAAGCCAGTCAGAAAATTGCATACTTTCAGCCTTTGTCCATTCTTGAGATTGAAGCAGTTCATAAAAACAAGGGCACTTTGGAGAACTTCAAAGAAATAAAAACCGCAGTTCCCTTTCAGAGCATTCATACAGATATTGTAAAAAGCACAATGGTTATGTTTCTTTCAGAAATGCTCCATCATTCTATTCAGGAAGAAGAAAAAAACGAATCACTTTTTCTTTTTTTAGAAACCGCTTTAACCTGGCTTGATCATCATGATGATATCTCTAACTTTCATCTGATTCTTCTTTTAGAGACTACAAAATATTTGGGTTTTTATCCCGATACAACAGAAATTGATTTGCCGTATTTTGAAATAAAAGATGGTGTTTTCTCTCTTTTTCATGGGGTCAATGCACTCACTGAACACGAAACAAATCTGTTTAAAAAGCTGATTGAACTGAAATTTGACAATAATCAGAAAGTATTTCATGTAATTGAAAGACAGATATTATTGAAAATATTAATTGATTATTATTCTTCTCATTTAGAAGGATTTAAGAAACCTAAATCATTGGATGTTTTGAAAGAAATATTTTCTTAAATAAGATATAATTTCTATATATTCGCAGACAAGTATTTTAACTAAAAATATACCATTTTACCAATTCAAAACAAAATTTATTATGAAGAAATTTACTTTTTCTATTATTTTGCTTCTTGTAGTTAGTATTTCGGCTTTTTCTCAAAGAAAATATGACGAGATTGTAACTACCGAGAATAATGTGCAAGATCTTGTACAAAACGAAATTACAGGGGTTGTAGTTTTTAAAGAGGGCGGGACTGTAAAAGGTTTGGATCCTGAAACAAAAAAAGTTGTATGGACTCTAACGAAAGACGATTTCGGAGCAACATCTGCAGGAGATATCCTGAGCGATCCTGACTTTGGAAAAGTTTTCAAAGATAAGAGTGCCTTAACAAGCGTTCCTGGAAGCCCTTATGTTGAAGCATACATCAATAACAAATACATTATCATCAATACAGATAGTGGTAAAGTGGTTTACAATTCATCTAAAGAATCTTTTTGGGTAACACAATCAGATTTTATTCCTGAAACAGACGAGTATTTACTTACTTTGAAAAAAGATGGTGACATGGCAATTGCTTTGTTGGATATGAAAACAGGAGAATTGAAATGGAATACTACAGTAGATAAAGCAAAATCATTATTTAGTTTTTCTTTCAAAGAATCTGCAAACACAAACATTGCTACAGTACACGGATCTGTTATCTACTATTTGTTGTATGGAAAATTATATTCATTTGACAGAGCTTCCGGAAAATTAAACTGGAAAGGTGAAGAAGATTATTCAAAATTCTTTTTAACTCAAAATGATAAAAACATTGTTGTAGTTAATAATGCCGGAACTTTTTCTACAAAACAATATTTAAATGTATTGAATACTGAAACAGGAAAAAGTATCTGGAAAGAATCTATCAAAACTAAAAGAGTTGTTTATCTGGAAGACTGGGGAACAAAAATATTAGTAGCACATTATAGTGGTTTTAACTTTTATGATTTAAGTTCAGGAGAAAAAATCTGGAAAAAAGATGCTCGTGGAGATGGTTTGAAAAGAGTGATTCCAATCGACCAGGATTTCTTATACGTTGCTGAAAACGAAATGATGCTGATCAATAAAGACGGAGAAAAACTTTGGAAAAAATTCATCGAAATTTCTGATGATAAAGAAGATCCGATTTATTACTTAGGTAAAGTAGGTGAAAAAGTAATGTATCTTACTGGTACTTACGGAAACATGGTTGATTACAAATCAGGGGTTAAACTTTGGAAACGTAATATTCAATTTGACAAAGACCGTCCGGTATTGCCTGCTTATGACGAAGCTACAAATTCTTACGTAGTATATAATGACGAGAAATTATACAAATTCGACCCAAGCATCAGCGATAAGCCAGAGCCTTTTGCAAAAGTAAATATTAAGAAAGAAAAAGAACTAAACAGCATCGAACAATTTCCTTGGGGAGTTGTGCTTTCTGGTCCTGTTGAAGTAATGGGGGTTAATATGGATGGAACTATTAAATACCACCGTATTTATTCTCAACCGGGAGAAGGAACAAGACGTCTTCTAAAAAGTGCAGCAATTGCAGGAAGCATTGGTTTAGGAGTTGGTTCAGCAGTAAGCTCAGTAAAAGGAGCAGAAATTACAATGACTTACCGTGATTCAGAAGGTAAAATGAGATCTTCAGTTGTTAAAGAAGCAGATAAGACAAATCAGGATCAGGCAAAAGCGTATGCTGCCGGATCAGCGGCTCTTGGAATTGTAGCGGCTAAATTTAACTCTCGTTTTAAAGCAATGAAACAAAACAGAGACTACTCTTATATTTTTGCAAAAGCAGATACAGGAGAAAAAGTTTTGGTGAAAGTAAGTAAAGCTGACGGAGTTGAGGTTGATAAAATTATTTTCAACAACAATCAGCCGGTTTATGAAATTGACCCGGCAACTCAGAATATTTTTTATGTTTCTGATAAGTCAATTCAGATTTTCAACAAAAAATAAAAATTATAAAACTCAAAGCCATCAGGACTTGTTTCTGATGGCTTTTTTTTTGCCTATGAAAAAAATACTACTCTTAATGGCTTTACTTGTGATGGGTTCCGTTCAGGCACAAGAAAAAATAAGCTCTAAAAAAAAGAAGTTTTATATACCGGTAATTCGATATTCGGATTTCCCTGTTCTTGATAATGTGTTAACACAAACGACTTTTTATCAATTGGATAAACAGTTAATTCAGGAAGAAGCAATCTTAAAGAAACATTACTTTGATATAGAAGGATTCATAAAAGATCCGGCAAACGGAAAGCTTAAAATTTATCTGACCATTGCATTGCCTAAATACAATGCCACGAAAGTGGATAGTATATTTGACAAGAAAAAGAATGCATGGCAGTTTCAGGTCTATTCTAATTATGATGTAAAGATAAAAGTAGAGGCAAAGTGTGCCGATAAAATTTTGCTTTCAGAAGATTTTAATAGTGTAGAGTCTCATATCGTTGGTGCGGAATATAATAAAGGAAGTATCAAAGCTGTGATAGAATTAAATAATAAAAGAGTCGCAGATGCCGAACGGGATGATAATTTTACCGTTGCAGAACTGGGAATCGATAAAATGATTTATCATTCTGTAGACGGAATTCAAAACTATCTTAACTACAAATTAGCGTACAAAGTAGGTGAATCTAAAGAAAAGTTTGAATTTGTAACTTCAAAAGGACATCCGGAGTATAAACAAATGCTTGATTTTGAAACCGAAATTACGGCTGAGATGGAGAAGGTCACACTTGAAAAAGGTCTCGATGAAAAACTGCTTACACCGCATTTGCAATATTTAGAAAGTCTGTTGATTAAATACCCGACGTCTCCTGCAAACGAAAATATTCGGTTTATAGTAACAAATAATTTAGCCGAGACTTATTTCCTGCTTGAAAATAAGGAAAAAGCATTATTGTATGCTAACTTACTTATTGAAAATGATAAGCAGGATTCGAGAGGCTCAGCGATTATTAAAAGATTAAAAAACAGCGTCTTTGCAGATAAGAAAGTAAGAAGCCATACAACACGTTTTGCCGATCTTAAGAAATTAGGTCTTAAAATTGCCGAAGAAAAAGAAGAAAAAAGATTGGCCTTTTTTGAGAAAATAGAACAGCAGGATGCTGCATGGGAAACGGAGAAAGCAAATCGTGAAGCCAGTTTAGAAAAAGCAAAACTTCAAAGATTTAATTTGCTGGATTCAATTCCGTATCAGTCAAATGCAAGTTTACTGGCCAAAATTGTAGATAATTTAGGAGGAAGCCAGGCCCTGAAAAAAATTGAAAAAGCACACCTTTTATCTAAACTTTCCATAGAAGGAACCAATATCCCTCAAACGGAAGAAAAGTGGGCGACGACATCTAATTATCTTTTAAAGAAAAAAATGCCCGAAACCTATTATGAAATTGTAAACGGGCCGGAAGCATGGAGTCATGACGATCGTGAAAGTGGTGTAAACGCAAAATGGGCAAAATTATCAACATACGATTACAGTAATTTGTCTAAAAATGTTGATTTGGTAAACTTTCTTACGGATTTAAGACTTGATTTGTGGAACAATCTTGAAGTTTTACAGGATGAAATGTACGAAGGAAGATTATGTTATCACCTGAATTATTTTGAAAAAACCTTAAGTACAGGAAACAGAACAATCCCTAAAACAGATTACCATGTTTTTATCGATAAAGAAAATTACAATATAGTTTCTACAGAAAAAACAGAATTTGATAATGGAAATAAAAGCTTTTTCGAAAGAAAACTTTTTGGGGAATACCGTCCCGTTGCAGCATTAAATTCAGGAAAAATTCCACATAAAATCAATTATGAAATCGAGGATTTTAACGGAGAAACACTTTATCAGGAAAACCGCGAAAAGATAGAAGTGAACCCTGTTTTTGGAAACAGAATTTTTATGAAAGAAGTATATTTCGGAGGATTTAAATAGCCTTAAGCTTCTTTAAAACAAACAAATTAAATTTGATTGGTTTTTGGTCTATGTACTCAGGATTTTGAGAATAGTATCGGAAACTAATCAAATTTTTTGTTTTTGTATCTATTATCTCAACAAAAGTTTGTGAAATTTGAAGAAATTGGTGTACAATAATCCAAAATTCCTTACTTTCGCACCTCGATTAAGAAAAGGATAAAATGAGTACAAAATTTACTGAATACAAAGGACTTGACTTGCCAACAGTAGCGTCAGAAGTTCTTGATTTTTGGAAGAAAGAAAATATATTTGAAAAGAGTGTAACGACACGTGAAGGTGCTGAACCTTACGTATTTTTTGAAGGTCCGCCTTCAGCAAACGGATTACCTGGAATTCACCACGTAATGGCACGTGCGATTAAAGATATTTTTTGCAGATATAAAACTCAAAAAGGTTTTCAGGTAAAAAGAAAAGCCGGTTGGGATACTCACGGTTTACCTGTAGAATTGGGTACAGAAAAAGAATTAGGCATTACAAAAGAAGATATTGGTAAAACAATTTCTATCGAAGAATATAACGAAGCGTGTAAAAAAACCGTAATGCGTTATACCGACGTATGGAATGACCTAACCGAAAAAATGGGATATTGGGTAGATATGGAAGATCCGTATGTAACTTATAAACCAAAATATATGGAGTCTGTCTGGTGGCTTTTGAAACAAATCTACGATAAAGGTTTGTTGTACAAAGGATACACAATTCAGCCTTATTCTCCAAAAGCAGGAACCGGATTGTCTTCTCACGAAGTAAATCAGCCGGGAGCTTACAGAGATGTTACCGATACTACGATTGTAGCGCAATTTAAAACGCTTCCTGAAACATTGCCTTCGCTTTTACAAGGTTTTGGAGATATTCATATTCTGGCATGGACAACAACACCTTGGACACTTCCATCAAACACCGCTTTGACAGTTGGGCCAAAAATTGATTACGTTTTAGTAAAAACATTCAACCAATATACTTTTGAACCAATCAATGTTGTTTTGGCTAAAAATTTAGTTGGAAAACAATTCGGAAAAGGATTTGTTGCAAGTACTGATGAAGCTGATTTTGGAAATTATAAATCTGGTGATAAAAATATCCCGTATATAATTTTAGCAGAAGCAAAAGGTGCTGACCTGGTTGGAATTAAATACGAACAATTATTACCGTATGTCCTTCCATATCAAAATGCTGAAAATGCATTCAGGGTAATTTCAGGAGATTTCGTAACAACAGAAGACGGAACAGGAGTTGTACATACTGCTCCTACTTTTGGTGCAGATGATGCGAAAGTTGCTAAAGAAGCAACACCGGAAATTCCACCAATGTTAGTTTTAGATGAAAATGGTACAGCTGTACCGCTTGTAGATTTGCAGGGTAAATTTACTTCTCATTTAGGAGAATTGGCAGGCAAGTATGTTAAAAATGAATATTATGATGCGGGGCAAGCTCCAGAACGTTCTGTAGATGTTGAAATTGCAATTCGTTTAAAAGAAGAAAACAAAGCATTCAAAGTTGAAAAATATGTTCACAGTTATCCACACAGTTGGAGAACAGATGAGCCATTATTATATTATCCGTTAGATTCCTGGTTCATAAAAGTAACCGATGTAAAAGATAGAATGTTCGACCTGAACGAAACTATCAACTGGAAGCCTAAATCTACTGGTGAGGGACGTTTTGGAAACTGGCTGAAAAATGCCAATGACTGGAACTTATCTCGTTCTAGATATTGGGGTATTCCGTTGCCAATCTGGAGAACAGAAGACAAAAAAGAAGAAGTTCTTATTGGTTCTGTTGAAGAATTGTATAATGCAATAGAAAAATCTATCGAAGCAGGTTTTCAAACAGAAAATTCGTTTAAGGGTTTTGAAATTGGGAACATGTCTGAATCAAATTACGATTTAATCGACTTGCATAAAAATGTAGTAGATCAGATCATTTTGGTTTCGGCTTCAGGAAAGCCAATGAAACGTGAGAGCGATCTTATCGACGTTTGGTTTGACTCGGGAGCAATGCCGTATGCACAATGGCACTATCCTTTTGAGAATAAAGATAAAATAGACGAGAATAAAGATTTCCCTGCAAATTTCATTGCAGAAGGAGTAGACCAGACCCGCGGATGGTTTTATACGTTGCACGCTATCGGAACTTTGGTTTTTGATAAAGTAGCATACAAAAATGTTGTTTCTAATGGTTTGGTTCTGGACAAAAACGGACAAAAGATGTCTAAACGTCTTGGTAACGCAACAGATCCTTTTGAAACAATTGCAGAATACGGTCCTGATGCCACACGCTGGTACATGATTTCAAATGCCAATCCTTGGGATAACTTAAAATTTGATATTGAAGGAATTGCTGAGGTTCGTCGTAAATTCTTCGGAACTTTATATAATACCTATTCATTCTTTTCGTTATATGCTAACATAGATGGATTCAAATACGATGAAGCTGAAATCCCTTTAAATGAAAGGCCTGAAATCGATCAGTGGATTATTTCTGAATTACATACGTTAATAAAATTTGTTGACGAATGTTACGAAGATTATGAGCCGACAAAAGCAACAAGAGCGATTTCTGATTTTGTTCAGGAAAATTTAAGTAACTGGTACGTACGTTTATGCCGTCGTCGTTTCTGGAAAGGCGAATATGCCAAAGATAAAATTGCGGCTTATCAGACACTTTATACTTGTCTGCTTACGATCAGTAAATTAAGTGCTCCTGTCGCTCCTTTTTTCATGGATAAATTATACCGTGATTTGACAGCTTCTACAAAATCTGAGGAATTTGCCAGTGTTCACTTGGCTGAATTCCCAAAATTTGTCGAAAACTTTGTTAATAAAACGTTGGAAAGCAAAATGCAGAAGGCGCAAACTATCTCTTCGTTAGTATTATCACTACGTAAAAAAGAGATGATCAAAGTGCGTCAACCTTTGCAAAAGGTAATGATTCCGGTACTTGACGAAAATCAGCGTGCAGAAATAGAAGCTATTTCTGACTTGGTAAAAGCCGAAGTAAACGTGAAAGAAATCGAACTTTTAGATGATGCTTCCGGTATCTTAGTAAAACAGATTAAACCTAATTTTAAAGCATTAGGGCCACGTTTTGGTAAAGATATGGGGCTGATTTCTAAGGAGATACAAGGTTTTTCTGCAGATCAGATAAATCAGTTGGATAAGCAGGGGACGTTAGATATTGTTATTGCTGGAAATAATGTAACTTTATCATTAGAAGACGTCGAAATAACATCGCAGGATATCGAAGGATGGCTGGTTGCAAATTCAAACGGAATCACAGTTGCGCTTGATATCACAATCACCGAAGAATTAAAAAATGAAGGTATTGCGCGTGAATTGGTAAATAGAATTCAGAATATCCGTAAAGATTCAGGATTTGAGGTTACAGACAAAATTAAAGTACAAATAAAAAGAAGTGGTCTTTTGGAAGAAGCAATTCTGAAAAATGAAGATTACATCAAATCAGAAACATTAACAGAAAGCCTGGTTTTTGTTGACGCTTTAGAAAACGGCACAGAAATTGAGTTTGATGATATTAAAACAACGATATTAATTTCAAAATAATATATACCATGGTAGATGAAATTACACGATACTCAGATGCTGACTTAGCAGAGTTCAAAGAAATAATTCAAAATAAAATACAAAAAGCACAAGCCGATCTGGATTTAATTAAAAGTGCTTACATGAATGATTTAAATAACGGAACAGATGATACATCTCCGACATTCAAGGCTTTTGAAGAAGGAAGTGAAACAATGTCAAAAGAAGCAAACTCCCAGTTGGCTATCAGACAGGAAAAATTCATCAGAGATTTAAAGAATGCACTATTCCGCGTTGAAAATAAAACATACGGTATCTGTAAAGTAACAGGTAAGTTAATCAGCAAAGAAAGGCTTAAAATCGTCCCTCATGCTACAATGAGTATCGAAGCTAAAAACTTGCAGAGATAAATAATTAAGCGCTCCTTTAAGGAGCGTTTTTTGTTTAAACTTTTAAGGGCTGAAGGCTTGACAGAGAAGTTAAATTTTTGGAAGAAATCTTCTCTACTTAAAAAGAAGGAACTGAAATAAAACAGTGCTTTTTTTGTAAGTAAAAAAACACCCTGAATTTAGATTTAAATATATTTTTAATTAGAACCAGCTTTACTGAAGGTGGTTCTAATTAAAAAACAAATTAGGCTAAATTCTTTTCTAATTCTGATTTATGTTTTCTTAAAATGGCTCTCGTCATTCCAAGATTTGCTTTAGTTGAATCTGCAGCCAGATAAATCATAAATTTTTTATTTGGTGAAATGTCGATAATGTGAATTTGATTAGAAAGCGTAATCAAAATATCTTCTATATCCTGATTTAGGTTTAAAGCTTTTACGGCATTTAATTTTGCTTTTACAACTTCAAGATTATAAGCAGCAGCCAGTTCAGGGTCAAAAGCCGGATCAATAGTTAAATTTCCAAAGCTTAATCCTGATTCGATTTCGGTTACAGCTACAGCTATAAAGCCATTTACGTTGGTTTTCATTTCATTTAAAAACACATTTAAAAAATCATTACTCATAGTTTGTGGTATTAGGTGGTTAATAGATATATGTTATTTTAACAGGGAATTTTTACTTAGTTCAGCAGACACTTCTTCGAGAGATCGCATTAGCAAAGCAAGATTACTGCCTTCTTTTGAAAATGCGATAATAAAATTGGAGCCGCTGATTTTATTTCCAACTACAACACCATCAGAAGTTTTGAGGTAAAGTTGTTTTAATACGCCTTTTTCCAAATCTGCCAGGAACTTTTCGCTCATAGATAGTATTGCTGCACTCATTGATGCAATGCTGTCGCCGTATTCTATATTAAGGGAAGTGATTAGTTTTCCTTTTCCATTTAAGATTAACGCCGCAGTCGATTTTGTGTCTACCAGAAAATCGTTTAAAGTAGTTGTGATTTCGGTCATGATTTGTAAGATTTTCGGATAATTGTTAAAATTAATTCATTTACTGTATCTTATAGGGGATGATGGTGGTATTTGTACGAAACAACTGTTAATTTATTTAACAAATATAAATTAAATTATGTATCATTGTAATAGCAAATAGTTAATAATTCAAATTTTTTACTATAAAAACCTTACACAATGGCTAAAGTACTGAAATTCAAAGATGTGAACTCTGATGTCGAAAGCAGATTGAAAGAGTTTGAAAAAATGCGCGTAAAATATAAAGCAGATTTTAAAAAAGGTGAAGCCAAAAAAGCCAGTGCCGGAAAAGAAGGAACGGGTTTGCTAAAATCGATTTCTAATTTTTTTGCTGATACACCAAAAGCACCTGCAAATTCCGGTTTGAAAAAATAATGCTATATTTGGTTTTATTACAAAAGAATTAACGCTCCATTAGGGGCGTTCTTTTTGATTAAATTATTACTTTTGCCCATCAAAAAATCATAAAATGTCATTACGAAAAGCGTACTTCCTTATATTTTTAGTTTTACTTGTTGATCAGCTTTCTAAAATTTACGTAAAAACAAATTTTGTTTTAGGCGAGGAAGTAGTCCTTTTTGACTGGTTTAGAATTCATTTCATAGAAAACGAAGGAATGGCCTGGGGAACTAAAATTCCAGGACAATACGGGAAATTAATTTTGACTGTCTTCAGGATTTTTGCTGTATTTGGAATTGGGTTTTGGCTGGCAGATGCCATAAAAAAACATCATTCAAGATACCTGATAGTTGCTATTGCACTAATTTTTGCCGGCGCAGCAGGAAATATCCTTGATTCGGTTTTTTATGGAGTTATTTTTGACGGAAGCGAAAGTAATTTGGCAACCGCTTTTTCACCAACTCCTTACGGAACATGGTTTCACGGTTTAGTTGTAGACATGTTTTATTTTCCTATCTGGGAAGGTAATTTGCCATCATGGCTGCCTTTTTTTGGGGGTAAGCATTTTATGTTTTTTAATGCGATTTTCAACGTTGCCGATGTGGCAATTTCTACAGGTGTAGGTATTTTGCTTGTTTTTAATAAAAGGGCATTTCCAAAACATTAAACTGATTTTAAAAAGCCAAAAAATATAAATTCCAAATTCCAATAACTGAATGTAATAAGGCATCAGGTATTGGAATTTTGCATTATTGGGATTTAATATTTAATGTGCTATTTTTACCATACTAAAATCAAACCTATGCAAAGTTCGTCTTTTTCTATTTATGATGCATCTGCAGGATCCGGAAAGACTTATACTTTGGTAAAAGAATATCTTAAAATTATTCTTTCTTCTCCCAAAAATGATGCTTATCGTAATATTCTGGCGATAACTTTTACCAACAAAGCAGTTCATGAAATGAAAAGCCGTATTGTTGGCAGTTTGTCTGAATTTGCAAAAGACGACCCTTCTGCAAAAGCAATTGATTTAATGGAAGATTTGTCCAGGGAAACAGGGCTTTCTGTTATCAAAATCAAAACAAAATCACAAAGCATCATCAAGCATCTTATTCATAATTATGCTGCGTTTGATATTTCTACCATCGATAAATTTACTCACAAAGTAATTCGCGCGTTTGCCCATGACCTTAATTTGCCCATGACTTTTGAGGTGACGCTGGATACCGAAAATTTATTGGTCGAAGCTGTTGATGCCATTATTGCACAGGCAGGTCAGGATGAAACGCTGACCAAATTGCTGATTGATTTTACGATGGAAAAAACCGACGATGATAAAAGTTGGGATGTTTCTCGGGAAATTCTTGAAACAGGAAGATTGGTCCTTAATGAAAATAACCGAAATGAGATTTCTCATTTCCAGGATAAAACTATTGAAGAATTTGTTGCCATTAAAAAGAAAATGTCTGTCTTGTGTGCAGAGCTGGAAAAAGAGAACACCGATTTTGCTTTAGAGCTTCTGACAGTGATTGAAAATAACGGAATTGATTTAAAGTCATTTTCAAGAGGAACTTTTCCTAATCACCTCGAAAGTATTCGTGATGGGAAATTCAATCCAAGAAACAAAACTTTTCATGAATTTGAAGATATAGCAATTAACAAAACGGCAAAAGATAAAGCTTTAATTGAAAACCTTATTCCTGAATTCCTTCAGCGCTTAAGTAAAATCTATAAAAATTTTGAAAAAAGGGATTTCTACAAAGCCTTCCTTAAAAATATAACACCACTTTCTTTGCTAAATACAGTGAGCAATGAACTGGCCAAAATCCAATCAGAACAAAATATTTTATCGATTTCAGAATTCAATGCGATAATTCATCGTGAAATCCAGAATCAGCCGGCGCCTTTTATTTATGAGCGTTTAGGAGAGCGCTATCGTCATTTTTTTATTGATGAATTTCAGGATACTTCAGAAATGCAATGGCAAAATTTGATCCCTCTAATCGATAACGCCCTTTCGGGTCAGGATGATTTTGGAAATAAAGGGACACTGATGATTGTTGGGGATCCAAAACAGTCCATTTATCGTTGGAGAGGAGGAAAGGCAGAACAATTTATTGAACTAAGTAAGGATGTAAACCCTTTTGCAAATCCGGATAAAAAACTCGAGCATTTAAATACCAATTATAGAAGTTACAGTGAAGTAATTGATTTTAATAATGCTTTTTTTAAACTCATTTCTGCTGAATTTACAAATGCTGATTATAAAGATCTTTATGAAAATCATAGTTTTCAGAATGCAAATTCAAAAAAAGGCGGCTATGTAAATATTTCTTTCCTTCCTGTAATAGAAAAAAATGATTTTACAGACGAAGACGATGTTGTAGAAAAATCAGATTTATATGTATTAGCAACTCTGAATACAATTATGAATGTCGTTCGTGAAGGTTTTGAATATAAAGATATCGTAATTCTGACCCGAAAGAGAGATCAGGGAATAGCAATTGCCAATTATCTGACCGAACAAAATATTCCGCTTTTATCTTCAGAAACGCTGATGATCCAAAATGCTACAGAAGTACGTTTGATTGTTCATTTGCTGAAGTATCTGAATAATAGTGCTGATCTGGAAGCAAAAGCTAATTTCCTGCATTTTTTGGCTACAACCAAAGAATTAAAAATGCCTATTCATGATTTTATTGCGCTTGGAATGGCTCAGAAATATGAAAAAGATTTTGAAAGCTGGCTTCTGGAATTTGATGTTTCGCTTTCTTTTGATGATGTTAGAAAAAAGTCTTTATATGAAGCTGTTGAAATCATTATTGCAAAATTTATTCTTCCATCAGAAGGAAATGCATATGTGCAATATTTTCTGGATATTGTTTTAGAACGCGATATCAGGAATCAGGCCGGAATAGCAGATTTTTTAAGTTATTGGGACAAGAACGCAGAGAAATTCAGCATTCCTTCGCCGGAAGGAAACAATGCTGTTCGTATTATGACTATTCATAAATCTAAAGGACTGGAATTTCCGGTTGTTATCATGCCTTTTGCCGAGGAAGATTATAACAGAAAACCCAAAGATAAACTCTGGCTGGATACTGAAGAAGCTGATTTGGGATTGCCGAAAGCCTTAATTGATAATAGCAGTGCCGTGGAGGGTTTTGGTGAAAGTGCCTCGGCTGTTTTTAATTTAAAAAAACAGGAAGAATTACTGGATAATATCAATGTTTTGTACGTAGCCTTAACGCGTGCAGAAGAACAGCTGTATGTTATTTCTCAATCTTTAAAAGAAAGAAAAGATAGTGAGTTTCCGAATAATATGGCTTCATTTTTTATTAAATATTTAATGAATAAAGGAGTATATGATAAGGAAAAATTAGAGTATGAATTTGGAAATAAAACGAAACTTTCACCTTCGCACCATTCTGTTGATTTAGTAAAAGCAATTCCGATTGTTTCAGAAGTTTTAAATCCAAAAAATATAAAAATTGCTCAAAGAGAAGCTTTAATGTGGGGAACGCATCAGCAGGAAGCAATTTCTTATGGAAATATAATTCATGAAATCCTGGCTTTCGTTAAAGATAAATCAGATGTTGATCTTGCTGTTACAAAAGCGATTGAAAATGGTTTAATTACTTATGATCAGACAGAAAAAGTTCTGTTGACATTGCAGGAAATAGTAAACCACACTGAATTAATCGTTTGTTTTGATGGTAAAAATAAGATTTTGAATGAACAGACTATAGTGCAGAAAGAAGGAAAGATTTTAAAACCTGACCGGATTGTATTAACCGCAAATAAAGAAGCATATCTTCTGGATTATAAAACCGGAGCCAGTAATGCAAAATATACGAGACAAATTCAGGAATATCAGGATGCAATTGAAGATTTAGGATATAAAGTGTTAAAAAGAGCTTTGGTATATATAGGTTCGGAAATTGATGTGGTAAATTTGTGATAAAATTAATCAGATGTTAAAGCAGTAAACAGCTTCAAGTTGTTAATTTTTAACATATTAAATAAATAAAAATGTACGGTAAAATTAAAGAGCATTTGCAAAGTGAGTTGCAAACGATTGAAGAAAACGGAATTTTTAAAAAAGAACGTATTATAACTTCAGCCCAAGGTGCTGAAATTACTATTTCTACTGGAGAAACAGTTTTGAATTTTTGTGCTAATAATTATTTAGGACTTTCATCCCATCCTGAAGTGGTTCAGGCAGCAAAAGATGCTATGGATACTCATGGTTTCGGAATGTCGTCTGTTCGTTTTATATGCGGGACACAGGATATTCATAAAACTTTAGAAAAAAAGATTGCAGATTTTTATGGTACCGAGGATACTATTTTATACGCTGCAGCCTTTGATGCAAACGGAGGTGTTTTTGAGCCATTACTAGGAGAAAACGATGCTATAATTTCAGACAGTTTAAATCATGCTTCTATTATAGATGGAGTTCGTTTGTGTAAAGCGGCCCGTTATCGCTATGAAAATAGTAATATGGAAGATTTGGAGCAGCAGTTAATTAAGGCAAACGAAGCCGGTGCACGTTTTAAATTGATTGTTACTGATGGTGTATTTTCAATGGATGGTCTGGTGGCTCCTTTGGATAAAATCTGTGATTTGGCAGATAAATATGATGCTATGGTTATGGTAGATGAATGTCATGCGGCAGGATTTATCGGCGCAACCGGAAAAGGAACTCTTGAAGCAAAAGGAGTAATGGGAAGAGTTGATATTATAACAGGTACCCTTGGTAAAGCATTAGGCGGAGCAATGGGAGGTTATACAACTGCGAAAAAAGAAATTATAGAATTATTACGTCAGCGTTCCAGACCTTATTTGTTTTCCAATTCACTAGCTCCTGCTATTGTCGGGGCTTCAATTAAAGTTTTTGAATTATTAGAAAAAGATACTTCGTTAAGAGATAAATTAGAATGGAATACTAATTACTTTAAGGAGGGAATGAAAAAAGCTGGATTTGATATTATTGATGGTGATTCGGCAATTGTACCCGTTATGTTATATGATGCAAAATTATCACAGACAATGGCAAATGAACTTTTGAAAGAAGGTATTTATGTTATTGGATTCTTTTTTCCTGTAGTCCCAAAAGATAAAGCAAGAATTCGCGTACAATTGTCTGCGGCACATGCAAAAGAGCATCTGGACAAAGCCGTAAGTGCTTTCGTGTCAGTTGGTAAAATGTTAAAAGTTATATAATTCCCATTTTATTTAATTTTTGTAGGTTTTTTTTAACATTTGATTTTGTATTTAAAAATTTTGGTGTTACTTTTGCTTGTAATTAACTAAATTGTAATTAAAAAAATTAAGTATGAAACATCTTAACAAACTTTTAGTTGCTGTAATGATGGTGATGGGATTGTCCTCACACGCGCAAGACAGTAACAATCCATGGGCTATCTCTTTTGGAGTGAATGCCGTGGATACTAGGACTAGTGCAAGTCCAGAACATGTTGACTTTTTTCCGGCGCATTTCTCTCAGCCATTTGATGTAAAAGGTAACTGGAATATTCTTCCATCTTTATCTTACATTGGAGTGTCTAGATATGTAGGTTCAGGATTTTCTGTTGGTTTACAAGGGTCTGTGAATAAAATTGACAAATATGTTGTTTTTGATCCAGCTGATGCTAATCACGATTCTAGAGGTATGGTTGTAAGAAATCCTGGTGATTTGATGTATTACGGAATCGATGCTACTGTAAAGTACAGCTTCCAGGAATTAATCAAATCTAAAGTAATCGATCCTTCGTTATCTGTTGGTGGAGGTTACACTTTCTTCGGAGATAGCAGCTACGGAACAGTTAACCCAGGTGCTGGTGTAACTTTCTGGTTTACTGATGCTATTGGTCTTGAGCTTGCTACAAGATACAAATGGTCAGTTAGTGGTGATAGAGAAGATGCTTCTGGAACTCCAGATGCTCCATCTCACTTTCAACACACTGCTGGTTTAGTTTTCAAATTCGGAGGTAAAGATACTGACGGAGACGGAATCTATGACAAAGACGATGCTTGTCCAGATGTTGCTGGTTTAAAACAATTCAACGGATGTCCTGATACTGACGGTGACGGAATCGTTGATGCTTCTGACGCTTGTCCAGATGTATTTGGTTTAGCTGCATTAAACGGATGTCCAGATGCTGACGGTGACGGAATTGCTGATAAAGATGATGCTTGTCCAGATGTTGCTGGTTTAGCTGCTTTAAAAGGTTGTCCAGATGCTGACGGTGACGGAATCGCTGATAAAGATGACAAATGTCCTACAGTTGCTGGTCCAAAAGAAAACGGTGGTTGTCCTTTCTTAGACGCTGATAAAGATGGTGTTTTAGATAAAGATGATGATTGTCCTACAGTTGCTGGTCCTGCTAGTAACAGAGGATGTCCTGAAGTAACTTCTGAAGCATTAGAAGATCTTAAAGTTCAAGCAAGAGCGGTTTACTTTAACTCAGGAAAAGCTACTTTCAAAACTGGTGACAAAGAAACTCCAGCTAGATTAGATGCTATTAAAGAAATCCTTAAAAACTATCCAAACGCGAAATTCTCTATTGAAGGACACACAGATAGTACAGGTTCTGCTAAAATCAACCAAAAACTTTCTGAAGACAGAGCAAACGCTGTAATGAATGCTTTGATCGAAAGAGGAGTTAGCGCTGATAACTTAGTAGCTAAAGGATTTGGATCTAGTGTACCAGTTGCAAGTAACAAAACTGCTGCAGGTAAAGCACAAAACAGAAGAACTGAAATCAAACATATTGGTTCTAAATACGAAGGTAAACTATAATTTACCTTTTAAATAAATACTAAAAGCCATTCTTAATTGAATGGCTTTTTTTATTTTTATCAAATGATAAATATTTCTTTTCTCGAAAAAATAGCAACTGTTATAATTCAGGATTATTCAGGTCAACTTGCTGAAACTACTATTATTTTACCAAATAAAAGAGCCAGGGTTTTTTTAATAGAAGCTTTGAAAAAAGAAACTACTCATACTATTCTTTCTCCTGAAATTATTAGTATTGAGGATTTTGTACAGGATGTTGCAGCCATAAGATCTGTTGATTCAATTGAACTTTTATTTGAATTTTACGAGGTATATCTTTCAGTTACCGAAAAACAGCATCAGCAATCTTTTGAATTATTTGCCAATTGGGCAAAAACACTTCTTCAGGATTTTAATGAAATAGATCGTTATTTGCTCGAACCTTCTCACGTTTTATCTTATCTGAAGGATATTGAGGATATTAAAAAATGGGGTTTAGAAATAGAAAATAAAACTAAGCTTTTAGAAAACTATATTGATTTCTGGAAACTGCTTCCTTTGTATTACGAATCTTTGTATAGCCATTTGCTTAATAAGGGAATTGGTTATCAGGGATTAATTTATCGTGAAGCGGTTAATAATTTGAATCATTTTTCAAACAGTATATCCAATAGGACTTTTATTTTTGCTGGATTCAATGCCTTAAATGCAGCCGAAGAAAAAATCGTTCAGCATCTTTTGGCCTTAGATCAGGCTAAAATTTACTGGGATGTTGATCAGGTTTTTCTCAATGATCCTTATCATGATGCAGGACTTTTTGTCCGACGTTTTAAAGAAAGTTGGAAACACTATAAATCAAATCATTTTGAGTGGATTGTTGATGACTTTTCGCAGTCCAAAAATATTCAGGTTATCGGAACACCAAAAACGATTGGTCAGGCCAAATTAGCAGGAAGCATCATTGAAAATATAATCTCAGATAATCCAACAACCTCTCTTGACAAAGTAGCCATCGTTTTGGGCGAAGAGAATTTGCTAATGCCTGTTTTATATTCTTTGCCATCAACTGTTGGTGCGTTAAATATTACTATGGGTTACTCCGGAAGGAATAATCCGTCGCAGATATTGATTGCAAAATTATTTAAAATGCACACCAATACATTATCAAGAAAAGGAGATAGTTATGTTTTCTATTATAAGGATGTATTAGATATTTTGACTCATCCATTGGTGGAGCCTTATGCAAATACATACAACTTGGTAAAAATAATAAAAGAGAACAATTATACTTTTATCACACATAACAGATTATTTGAACTCAATTTAAATCCTTCTGTTTTATTTCAGTTATTATTTCAGAAGTGGGAGAA
Source organism: Flavobacterium sp. HTF (assembly GCF_003105115.1). Taxonomy (GTDB): domain Bacteria; phylum Bacteroidota; class Bacteroidia; order Flavobacteriales; family Flavobacteriaceae; genus Flavobacterium. Next base: position 18,593 of record NZ_QETH01000079.1, read on the forward strand.
CGGTTCAATAGCAGTTCTCGAAAATATATCAACCCTTTTGCTTTTAGTAAAAGAAAACTTCAGCAATGATAATGAAGAAGAAAAGATTGCCAAATCTTTTGTGTTTGCTGTTTTTAAAGTAATCAATAAACTAATAAATTATTATTCTAAACATGCACATATCGACAACATAGATACTTTGTATGCTATTTATAAACAGGTTATTGATGTTGCTGAAGTTTCGTTTGAGGGGGAACCATTGAAAGGATTGCAAATTATGGGTGTTTTGGAAAGCCGTGTTCTGGATTTTGAAACCGTAATTGTAACTTCTATGAACGAAGGAAAATTTCCTGCCGGAAAATCTCAAAATTCATTTATACCTTATGATGTTAAAAAAGAATTGGGCTTGCCTACTTTTAAAGAAAAAGATGCTATTTATACCTATCACTTTTATCACTTACTGCAAAGAGCTAAAAATATCTACCTGATTTATAATACCGAAAATGATGGTCTGGACGCGGGAGAACGCAGCCGTTTTATCACACAATTAGAAGTTGAAAAACAAGCCAGACACAATCTTACCTTTGATATTTATAATCCGGTTTTGCCTTCAACAGCGTATCAGCCTATAATAGTTCCAAAATCGGATGCGGTTATGGAGCGGTTAAAAGAGATTGCAACAGTTGGGTTTTCTCCATCAGCACTGACGAGTTACATTCGGAACCCAATTGATTTTTATTTTCAAAAAATTCTTCGGATTCGGGAAGTTGAAGAAGTTGAGGAAAATATTGCCTTGAATACTTTAGGAACAATTATCCATGAAACCTTAAAGGCTTTGTATGACCCGTTTGTAGATAAATTTATCTCTGAAAATGATATTGCTAATTGTTTTAAATTGCTGGATGACGAGGTTCTGAAACAATTTAAACTGGTTTATAAAGAAGGAGAAATCAAAAAGGGCCGTAACCTTCTTGCGTTTGAAGTGGCAAAACGAAATGTATCTAATTTCCTGAAAATGGAATTAGAGTCTATAAAAAATGGCGATGCGATTAAAATCATTGCTTTAGAAAAAACCTTTGAACGTCAGTTTCATCATCCTGACCTGCCATTTCCGGTTTTAATTAAAGGAAATGTCGACAGAATTGAATTGCGTAACGGAAAAATAAGAATTATCGATTATAAGACCGGAAAAGTAGAAAAAGCAAATGTCACTCTGAAATCATGGAAAGGGTTAACTGAAGAGCTTAAAAACGATAAAATTATTCAGGTTCTGGCTTATGCGTTTATGTATGAACCTGAGGCCGGCGATATCCCGATTGAAGTAGGTATTATTTCATTCAAAAATTTAAAATCAGGATTTCTTCCTTTTGGATTTAAAGAGGATAAAGAATTGATTATGAATGTTTCTAAAGAGATACTAAACAATTATTTAGATCAAATTGCTTTATTATTAAAAGAGATTTTTGATGCTAATTTATCTTTTGAAGAAAAAATAAATTAACGATGAATTTAAAAGTTAAACAACTTCTGGCAAAAAAAGGAATTTATCTGACAATTAGAAGAGAGCGTTAAACACTGGTCGGACATGATAAATAAAATATTATTTTTCATTTCGTCTAAAAAGACAATTTTTGTGATATTCACCCTAAAAATGTTTTGAAAACAAATTCGTACTTTTTAACTGGATTAGTTT
>NZ_QETH01000080.1 GCF_003105115.1 Flavobacterium sp. HTF
GAAAATAATTTCAAATATAAATTTGAAGACGATTACAGGCAATTTTTTACAGAATATATTTTACCCCTACCTGCTACAAAAGCCACGATACCGCTTGCGACCTGCAGTTATCAGCATATTATAAATATCGAATTACTTCCAGATGTGGCATGGGCATACCATTTCCAATATGACAAACCTGACGGAGGCTTTTTTAAGGATATTAAAATAAATATGCAAAGTGGTTTAAAAGAAGAATTAAAGTATGCAAAAAAGTATATTGATATAGCTGTAAAACTATCTTTTAATAATCCTCCGGATTTTATAAACAAAATAATTTCAGACCTGATTTCTGATTATTTAGAAAACTCCGCTAATCATTTTGGATTTGGTGTTCATGCCTATCATTCTTTTGATGAAAAACAGCAAAAACCTGCAGTTATCATGGATTATACCGCCAAATATAAGTGGATAGCCAGATCTCTGATTATTACCTGCGTTATTCTTTCTGTAATCATTGATGCTTTGATTCTCTATCTAACAAGAGGAAGAGGAGCAATTGCTACAAAAGCTGGACGAGTTGTAGCTTCTATAGATAAGTATGGCAACAAAGTAGCCATTATGGCTAAAAGAAAGGGGTTTGAATTAATAACTCCTAAAATAACAACCTACAGAGCACAGTACTACGAAAAACAACCCGATGGCAGAATTGCCTTTATACAAACTGAAAAAGTCTCGGCATTACCTTTATTTGGTTTACAGTATGAAGACAAACATACCTTAGGAAGCATTATTACAGATCTAACTGGAGTCTCAAAAGTATTTGATTATGCCAGAAAAGCCATGTCTATTTTTGGAAAAATAACCCTGCTTAAAAAAATTCAGGACAAACTAAACAAAGTACCAAAAGATCCTAACAAAATGCCAAGCCCAATTAACACAAACGATGTGAACAAAACTATTGACTGGCTTGAAGAAAGCATACAAAATAGTGTCGATGCATGGGCAAAAAAATTAGGTCAGGAACTCGAATTTATTTTAACCATAAAAGGAGAATATCAAGTCAATTATCAAGTATTTATAAATCATCTCACAGAAGCTGTAAATGTAAAAGACCAGTTAGAAAATTATGTAAACAACAGCAAAGCTATTATAGGCCGCAAAAAAGGAATCGACGCAGTAGCAACTTGCAAACTAAAAGCAGGTTACCATATAAAAACCGAATGGATCATGCGATATGCACCCGATTTTATACAAGGTGTTGTACCAGTAATAGACCATGAAACCAAGGTAGAGGGTCAAGCCGAAATACATGGAAGCTTATTTTACGAACGTAAATATTTTTATGAAAACCCAAAATCATACTATGTAGATAATGTTATTTTCTCTGGTATTGCGGGTAGTTTTTCTGGGAGTGTAGAAAAAAGAGACAAAAATAAAACTGACAAAAACAGCGATAAATCAATCCCTAACACCTCTTTTGTTCTAGTACAACCTTACGTTGTAAAAGGTGAAAAAATATACTTATTTGAAAAAGAAACAATTACTGAACCAAAATAATATGAAAAACTTTCTTATAACATTTTCACTTGCTATTTTATTTTCAGCTTGCGGAAAAGAGAATAAAAAACCCATAAATACAAAAATCATGAATATACAATATCCGGAAGTCAATGCTACAAATTTTGAACAAAAATTATCAAATGCAGTAAAACATTATGAAAAAGAACCTATGTATTTTATGCGTGTTAATAAAATAAATTGTTTAGTTGAAATTTTCGTAAATGACTATAGAGTACATAAAGATTATGAACTTTCCAATTACGCTACTCCACTGGAAATTAATGATGCAATACTAAAAAGCGGAGAACAGAAATTAACCTATCGTTTATACCCTGTTGGTGATTTAATAAAAGAAGAATATGGAGAGGGCGATACCGTTACCAAATTAACAAATAATACATCTATTTCAATCTCTATTATTAAAATGGATAATAATGGCGAAAAAAAATTAGAAGATGAAGAACTTGTTATCAAACATACAAGTCTCAATGATGTGAAAGGCAACTTTATCGCATCTGGTAAACCATATTACGAATTTACGTTTTCTTTTAATGCTTATGTTCCTTATGAAAACATTGGATGGTATAATGGGCAAGATTTAACCAAATTAGATCCAAAACTACTGGAGCAAAAAGCGGTAGAATTTTATAAAGAATATGGCAAAATATATCAAAACAAAGATCTTAACCTATTAGCACAATTAAGTTTTGGTGAAGAAAAAAGAAATGCCATTTCATTTTACAAAAGAGCATCTGACATTAATAAGCTCTGGAAAGAATATTTAAATGATATAAATGAAAATAATATCAAAATGTTACCTATCGAAAATTATAAAATGACATTTTGGGGTAATGGAAGAATCGTTTTTTTACAACTTAACTCACTGAACATAACTTATAGAGGTGGTGGAGCATTAATCCTTGACAGTGATGAATCAACTTATATGCCTAAAATACTATTATACTTACCCGAAGGCAAAAAACTCGAAGATGGTTTATATATGATAAATTAAGATTATGAAAAAACTATTTCTTTTAATTGGAGTTTTAATATTTGTTTTTGCATGCGGACAAGAAAAAAAACAATCAACAAACACAAACACTATGAATACCCAATATCCGGAAATTAATGCAAACAATTTCGAGCAAAGATTATACAATAGTATAAAATATTATGACAAACAGCCAATGTATTATATACGTATAAATAAAATCAACTGTGTTGTTGAAATTTTGATTAATGATTATAGGATGTATCGTGATTATGAACTTTCAAATTATGCCACTCCACTGGAAATAAATGACGCAATCCTAAAAAGTGGAGAACAAAAATTAACTTATCGTTTATATCCTGTAGGTGATTTAATAAAAGAAGAATATGGAGAGGGAGATACTGTCACAACCCTAACAAACAATACTGCTGTCTCAATCTCAATTATTAAAATGGATAATAATGGCGAGAAAAGACTCGAAGACGAAGAAGTAATTATAAAACATACAAGTCTAAACGATTCTAAAGGAAATTTTATTGCATCGGGCAAACCTTATTATGAATTTACGTTTTCCTTTAATGCTTATGTTCCCTACGAAAACGAAGGCTGGACAAAAGGACAAGATTTAACCAAATTAGATCAAAAATTACTAGAGCAAAAAGCTGTAGAATTTTACCGAGAGTATGGCAAAATATATAACAATAAAGATCTCACTTTATTAGCGCAACTAAATTTTGGAGAAGAAAAAAGAAATGCTATATCGTTGTATAAAAGAAAGGCTGATATAAATAAACTATGGGAAGAGTATCGTGATGATTTTAACAAAAAAAACATAAAAGTACTGCCTATAGAAAACTATAGAATTGTATTTTTTGGTAATGGTAAAATTGCATTTCTTCAATTAAATTCAATGGAATACCCATATAGAGGTAGCGGTGCTTTACGTATCGATTATGTCAATAAACGAAACAATGAAGCTGTTTTTATGCCCGGAATTTATTTGTACTTACCTGAAGGCAAAAAACTTGAAGATGGTTTATATATGATAAATTAAGATTATGAAAAAACTATTTCTTTTGAAGAAAAAAGAGGATACCAGATTGGTTCCTCTTTTTGTTTGATATATTTTATATAAAGTTTATTTCCCTTTCAGCAATTTTTCCAAATATTCAATTTTCTCTTTTTCAGATTGCACTAATCTTTCATATAATTCAACCACCTTATCAATTGGATTAAATGTTGGTTGATATTGAATATTTGAATTCATTGATGCATTATCATTATTATTGATTGTATTTCCAATAATATTAAATATTGCCTCTTCAGAAAAATTCTTAATAGCTTCAACACTTACACCAAGAGCTTTTGCAACCTGGATAAATTTTTCTTCATCCACATTTTCACTATTTTCCATAGCCGAAATAGCCTGTTGATTTGTTCCTAAAGCTTGCGCAAGGGCTTCTTGTTTCATGTCTTTTAATTCACGAATACGACTTATTTTTCGCCCTATATGGTTTGGTTTCATTACTGTACTCATAGCTCAAAAATAATAATTAAGAATAAAAATAGAATATGTATCATACATCATCGTAGTGTAAAATACGAATTTACACTTTCGATGAATAAATACCTGATAGAACAAAAATACAACTTTTCAGACAGAAAAAAAGCCCTGATTATTCAGGACTTTGTTCTTTTTGCATATTCAGTAAATACGCCATATTAGCTATAACATGATCATGTTTTTTTACAAAAGGATTTTCCTCATTCCAGACATAACCTGCCAGAACAGAACATATTTTTTCTTTTACATTAGGATTTTCCGGCTGATGGAAAAATAAAGTCTGAAGATTTCCGGTATACCATTCCTGCACATAAGTGGTAAAAACGGCAATACCGCGTTTCATGTATTGTGTAAATTCTACTTCCCAGTCAACAGGAATTCCCTGCGATTCTTTTAAGTATAATTTTGCTGCCAGCATTCCGGATTCGGTTGCAAAAGCTACACCTGAAGAAAATACCGGGTCTAAAAATTCAGAACTGTTTCCTGTTAAGGCAAAACCGTCTCCGTACATTCTTTTTACGGCTCTTGAATAATTTTCCAATTTAACCGGCTCGAATAAAAATTCGGTTCCCTTAAATCTTTTTATATAATAGTCAGAAAGCTGAATTGCATTGCGCAAAGCCTCTGCATTATCCTTATTTTCTGAAAGCGAATTAATGAAATCGGTCGGCCCTACAACTCCCAAACTTGTATTTCCGTTAGAAAACGGGATTACCCATAACCAAACTTCCGTTTCCAGAATATCAAACGAAATTTGAGTTCCTTCCTCGCCTTCTTCTCTGTTTATGTCTTTTACGTGCGTAAATATCGAAGAATGCGGATCTAATTTTGACGGCGTGTCCAAATCTAAAAGTCTTGGCAAAACACGTCCGTAGCCGCTGGAATCAATTATAAATTTAGCGTGGATTTCTTTTAGGTTCCCGTCTTTATCTTTTACTATCGTTTTTGAATTTTTCCCTTCAAAAGAAACTTCCAGAACTTCAGATTCAAATTCCAGATCAATTCCTTTTCTGATTATTTCCTGTGCCATTGTGTTGTCAAAATCGGCTCTTGGCACCTGCCAGGTCCAGTCCCAGCCTTCACCAAATTTTTTGCTGAAATCAAAAACACAAATTTCATCTTTTCTTATAAAACGCGCACCTAGTTTCTTTTCAAAATTCATAGCATCGAGACTTTCAAAGAGCTCGGCCTCAGCAAAATGATCCATGACCCTCGGTATAAGGCTTTCGCCAACCACAAGTCTTGGAAATTTTGTTTTTTCGACAACTTTTATCTTAACATTATTTTTATGAAGATAGGATGCAGAAACACATCCGGAAGGTCCTGCGCCTATGATTAAAACATCTACAAACTCCTGTGTCATATTAGAAATGTTATAATTTATTAACTTACATTTGCCATCATCAAAATAACTACATTTATTTTGATAAATAAAATTAAATTAGCACAATCAAAACCGATTTAATGAATACAATTAATGAATATTTAAGTTTAGCAGAATTCGAGTCTATTATCTTTGGAAATAATAAAGTGGTAGTCAGTGATGTTGTTTTAAACAGAGTAAATGAAAGCTTTAATTTCTTAAAAGAATTTTCAGGAAACAAAGTAATTTATGGCGTAAACACAGGTTTCGGGCCAATGGCTCAATACCGTATTAAAGAATCTGACCAGATCCAGTTGCAATATAATTTAATCAGAAGCCATTCATCAGGAACAGGAAAACCTTTGAGCCCTGTTTGTGCAAAAGCAGCAATTTTAGCAAGATTAAATACACTCTCTTTAGGTAATTCAGGCGTGCATCCGTCAGTTATTCATTTAATGGCAGAACTTATAAACAGAGATATTACGCCATTAATTTTTGAACACGGAGGAGTTGGTGCCAGTGGAGATTTAGTTCAACTATCACACCTTGCCCTGGTTTTGATTGGCGAAGGTGAAGTTTTTTATAAAGGAGAAAGAAGACCAACTCAGGAAGTTTTTGAAATTGAAGGTTTAAAACCAATTCAGGTAGAAATCAGAGAAGGTCTGGCTTTGATCAACGGAACTTCGGTTATGACCGGAATTGGAGTTGTAAATGTTCATCACGCGAATAAATTATTAGACTGGTCATTAAAAGCTTCTTGTGCTATTAACGAACTGGTTCAGGCGTATGATGATCATTTCTCAGCAGAATTAAACCAAACCAAACGTCATAAAGGACAACAGGAAGTGGCAGAAAGAATGAGAAAAAATCTTTCTGACAGTACTCTGATCCGCAAAAGGGAAGACCATTTATATTCCGGAGAAAATACAGAAGAAATTTTCAAGGAAAAAGTTCAGGAATATTATTCACTAAGATGCGTGCCTCAAATTTTGGGACCGGTCTTAGAAACCATAAACAATGTTGCTTCTATTTTAGAAGACGAATTTAACTCGGCAAATGACAATCCGATTATCGACGTAAAAAACAAACACGTTTACCACGGCGGAAATTTCCACGGAGATTATATTTCGCTTGAAATGGATAAATTAAAAATCGTTATTACCAAATTAACGATGCTGGCAGAACGTCAGCTAAATTATTTACTGAACTCAAAAATTAACGAAATCCTTCCTCCGTTTGTAAACTTGGGAACATTGGGATTTAATTTCGGAATGCAGGGCGTTCAGTTTACCGCAACTTCTACAACTGCAGAAAGCCAAATGTTATCTAACCCAATGTATGTTCACAGTATTCCGAATAACAATGATAATCAGGATATTGTAAGTATGGGAACAAATGCAGCGGTAATTACGTCAAAAGTAATCGAAAATGCCTTTGAAGTTTTGGCTATCGAGTTGATTACCATTGTTCAGGCAATTGATTATTTAGGGCAAAAAAATAAAATTTCGTCAGTAACTAAAAAATGGTACGACGATGTTCGAAATATCATTCCTGAATTTAAGGAAGATCAGGTCATGTATCCTTTTGTCCAAAAAGTAAAAGATCATCTGATCAATACTTAAGCTTCTATCACACATTATTAATTGAATTTTAAAATCATGAAAAAAACATTTATTTTTTTGTTTCTGCTATGTATTCAATTTGTTAATAGTCAAGAATTGGCATTAGTTAAAAAAAATTCCAAAATTGGATATATTTCCAAAGACGGATCTTTTAAGATTGAGCCTCAGTACAAATCTGCGAGAAGTTTTTCTGACGGTTTAGCCGCTGTCGAAAATGGAGGCAAATGGGGTTTTATTGATACAAAAGGAAGCTGGGTAATTCCGGCAGATTTTAAAGATGCTAAAGATTTTAACAGCGGAATAGCAATCGTACAAAAAGATAAAGAGTGGGTTTATATCAATACAAAAGGAGAGATTCAAAAAGCTCCCGCTTCTGATAAATTATTTGATTTTAATAATGGTGTTGCTTTTATCAGACAAAATAATAAAGTTGGATTAATCAACAACAAAATGGCCGTTGTTCTGGAACCAAAATACGATCAGATCAAACCTTTTGAAAATGGTTTTGCCAGAGTTGAATTGAACAAAAACTGGGGAATTATAAACACTGAAGGAAAAGAACTGGTTGAAACTGCTTATTCTGAAATCGGCAATTATTTTAAAAACACAACCTGGGCCAGAAAAGATAAAACTTTCGGTCTTGTTAGTGCCGGTAAATTTATTCCTGTTGATGGTGCCGAAAAAATATATGATTTTGATACGCAGGATCTGACTTTTGCCAAAAAGAACGGAAAAATCGGATTCATTGACTTAAAAGGAAACTGGGCGATTCTCCCAATTTATGATAAAGCAAGAGCTTTTTCTAAAAATTTAGCCCCTGTTTGTATCGGTTCAAAATGGGGATATATTAACCCAAAAGCAGAATTTATCATTCCGCCAACGTACAGCGATGCAGAAGTTTTCAGTTCAAATGGTTTAGCCCCTGTAAAAGAAAGTAACTGGGGTTTTATTAATGAAACCGGAAAATTAGTAATCCCAACCCAATACGGCATTACCGCAAACGGATTTGTAATTGCTCTTTTTGTGCAGCAGGACAAAGGTTTTATTAATGGTATTGCCCGTGTAAAAAATGAAGGAAAATGGGGTTTTCTTAAACCTGACGGAACTGTTCTGGGCAACCAGTGGTTTGAAAATGCGGAATTATTTTCAAAATCAGAAAAAAATTATACTGCTGAAATTGCTGCTGAAAAACCAAAACAGGAAACGAAACAAGAAGCTAAACCAACTGCAAAAACAGTAAAGAAAACAGCTGGCAAAAAGAAGTAAAAATAAATGTACATAAATGAAGTCATTCTTTATAAAAACTGCGTGAGCAAACCTATAAAGCGATATCATTTTATGACCTATAAAAAATAAAACCTGCATAGATGAAATGTGTATTAGTAACAGGCGGTTCAAGAGGAATTGGAAGTGCTATTTGTAAAAAATTAGCCGTTGAGGCCGATTATCATATTTTGATTAATTATCACTCTAATAAAACTGCTGCCGAAGAAACACTTCAGGAAATTCAGAAATTAGGAGCGTCCGGAGAAATTTTAGGTTTCGATGTTTCTAGTTTTGATGACGTACAAAACACTTTAACCAAATGGCAGGAAGCCAATCCTGACGCCATTGTTGAAGCAATTGTAAACAATGCCGGTATTACAAAAGATGGCCTTTTTATGTGGATGACTCCCGAAGACTGGAACGGCGTTGTAAATACAAGTCTGAACGGTTTCTTTAATGTAACACAGTTTTTCATTCAGAAAATGCTGCGTAATAAATATGGCCGAATAGTAAACATGGTTTCTGTATCGGGTGTAAAAGGAACAGCCGGACAAACTAACTATTCTGCTGCAAAAGGGGCAATTGTGGCGGCGACAAAAGCATTGGCCCAGGAAGTTGCCAAAAGAAACATTACGGTAAATGCAGTGGCGCCAGGTTTTATCAGAACCGATATGACCAGCCAGTTAGACGAGAAAGAATTACTAAAACTTATTCCGGTGAATCGTTTTGGAGAAGCAGAAGAAGTTGCAGATTTGGTAAGCTTTTTGATTTCTAAAAAAGCAAGTTACATTACAGGCGAAATTATCAATATAAACGGAGGAATATATTCTTAAAAAATTAGCCATTAGATGAATATTAAAAATTACATTTAATGGATTAAAAAATTACTTTGAAAGACGATGAATAAGAGAGTTGTAATTACTGGAATGGGAATTTATTCTTGTATCGGAACTTCTTTAGATGAAGTAAAGGAATCCTTATATCATGGAAAATCCGGAATTCAGTTTGATCCTGAAAGGAAAGAATTTGGCTATCAGTCTGCCTTAACCGGAATAGTTCCTAAAGTTGATCTGAAAAATTTACTGAACCGCAGACAGCGTATGAGCATTGGTGAAGAAACCGAATTTGCTTATATGGCAACAATTGAGGCACTTAAAAACGCGAATATCGACGATGCTTTTTTTGAAAACCGCGAAGTGGGAATTATGTATGGTAATGACAGTGTTTCTAAAGCTATTGTTGATGCTACAGATATTGTCCGCGAGAAAAAAGACACTGCTTTAATTGGTTCAGGAGCCATTTTCAAATCGATGAATTCTACCGTTACCATGAATTTATCTACTATATTTAAACTTAGAGGAATCAATCTGACCGTAAGTGCAGCCTGCGCAAGTGGCTCACATTCTATCGGACTGGCCTATTTTTTAATAAAAAGTGGTTTCCAGGACATTATTATCTGCGGAGGTTCGCAGGAAACCAACAAATACTCCATGAGCAGTTTTGATGGTCTAGGCGTTTTTTCTAATCGTGAAAACGACCCTGAAAAAGCTTCAAGACCTTTTGATTCAGGACGTGACGGATTAATTCCGAGTGGCGGCGGCGCTACTTTAATCTTAGAAAGCTATGAATCAGCAATTGCCCGGGGCGCCAATATTATAGCAGAAGTTGCCGGTTATGGATTTTCATCAAACGGAGGGCATATTTCGACTCCAAATGTAGAAGGTCCCTCTATTGCAATGCAAAGAGCACTTGACGATGCAAACCTGAAACCATCAGACATTGGCTATATAAATGCGCACGCGACTTCAACTCCGGTTGGAGATGCAAACGAAGCAAAAGCAATTTTTGAAGTTTTTGGTAAAGAAAATCCTCACATTAGTTCTACAAAATCCATGACAGGACACGAATGCTGGATGGCCGGAGCAAGCGAAATAATTTACTCTATAATTATGATGCAGCACGATTTTATTGCCCCTAACATTAATTTGGAAAACCCGGATGAAGACGCTTCGAAATTAAATTTAGTTAAAACTACGTTAAACAAAAAATTTGACATATTTTTGTCCAATTCCTTCGGGTTTGGAGGAACCAACTCTGCGTTGGTAGTTAAAAAGTTTAAATGAAGTGATGAATAAAGAAGAAATAATAGAAAGAATTAATGGTTTTTTGGTTGAGGAATTTGAGGTTGACGGCGATGATATTGAACCAAACGCTAATTTAAAAGATACACTGGGTTTAGATAGTTTAGATTATGTAGATTTAGTGGTTTCTATTGAATCTAATTTTGGTGTAAAACTGGTAGAGGCTGATTTTGTCGGAATCGCTACTTTTCAAAATTTCTATGACCTCATTGAGGCTAAATTAAAAGCTAAAACTGCTTAATGAACCAATGGGATGGTAAATCAAAAGGTACCGTTTTAGGCTATAGAATATTTGTTTTTTTAATAAAAAAAGCGGGTATCAAATCAGCATATGTTTTACTTTATTTTGTTGCCTCCTATTATTTTTTATTCCTGAAGAAAAGCAATCGCGTCATTTTTTATTATTTCAAAGAAAGACTCGGATATTCCTATTTTAAATCCAAAAAAATGGTTTTCAGAAGTTATTATACTTTTGGACAAACTATTATTGACAAAATTTCTATTTCTGCAGGAATGCGAAACAGGTTCACTTATGAATTTGACGGAATAGAAATTCTGAAAAATCTTTTAGCCGAAAAAAAAGGCGGTGTTTTGATCAGTGCACATGTTGGGAATTTTGAAATCGCCGAACATTTTCTTGGCGATATAGACCTTGATTTTCAAATCAATCTTGTGACCACCGATTTAGAACATTCAGATATTAAAAAATATCTCGAAACAATCACTCAGAAACCTACCGTAAAGTTTATTATTATCAAAGACGACCTGTCTCATATTTTTGAGATCAATGCGGCTTTGGCAAACAATGAACTGGTTTGTTTTACGGGAGACCGCTACTTTGAAGGCACCAAATCTCTTTCTGAAAAAATGCTGAACGAAGAGGCACACTTCCCGGCTGGTCCATTCTTGATTGCTTCCCGATTAAAAGTTCCGGTTGTTTTTGTTTATGTAATGAAAGAACCAAATTTGCACTATCATTTGTATGCCAGAGAAGCAACCGTGAAACATCGCGATGAAAAAGGGCTCCTCAAAGAATATACACAAAGTGTAGAAAACATCCTGTATAAGTACCCTCTGCAATGGTTCAATTATTTTGATTTCTGGAACCACTTTAAGTCATAAATTTCTTTGGCCCGTAAAATCTTCGGAAAGATTCTTTTTTCCTGAAAACAACAATACGTAAACGAATCTTAAAATCAAAAGCCGTTAAAAAAAAATACTTATTTTTGCTTTCCACCAAAGACTAAACCTAAATGAAAAATGTTCTTGTTATTTATTATTCCCAATCCGGACAATTAGAATCGATTGCAAAAAATATCGCAAAACCATTCTTAAATTCTGATGAAATAAATGTAACTTTTCACGAAATACAGTTAGAAAAACCATTTCCGTTTCCGTGGGACAAAAATTCATTTTTTGATGCATTTCCGGAGTCTTTTCTACAAATTCCAAGAGAATTAAAACCAGTTCCGGAAGAAATATTAAATACAAAATTTGACTTAATATTATTTCATTATCAGGTATGGTATTTGTCACCTTCTATTCCGATAAATTCATTTTTGAAAAGTGATTCCGGAAAAAAAATATTGAACAATACGCCTGTAATAACCATCAGTGGTTCAAGAAACATGTGGATTATGGCGCAGGAAAAAATCAAAGTTTTATTAAAAGAAGCTAATGCACAATTGGCTGGAAATGTAGCTTTGGTTGACCGTGTCGGAAATTTGATTAGTGTCATTACAATTGTAGAATGGATGTTTTCAGGGGTTAAGAAAAAATATTTGGGCATTTTTCCGCTTCCCGGAGTTTCAGACAAGGATATTCAGGAATCGGATAAGTTTGGAGAAGCAATGCTTTCTGATTTTAAACAAAACACATTAGGTGATTTACAGCCAAAATTAGTAGCACTTGGCGGGGTGTATATAAGTTCGTATCTGGTTACTGTAGATAAAACGGCGAATAAAATTTTCAATAAATGGTCAAACCTTATTTATAAAAATCAAAAAAACAGAAAAACACTTCTTAAAGTATTTAATGTTTATTTATTCCTCGCGATATGGTTAATCTCACCAATAGTATATATATTGCACCTTATTACATATCCCATTAAGTTAAAAACCATAAAAAGAGAAACTCAATATTATCAGGGAGTTTAGAAGGAAATTAGATTATGTTTGAAGTATATATTACCAAAGCTGCAAAATATTTGCCCAATGAAGTTGTGTCAAATGAGGAAATGGAAGATTTTCTGGGCCTTATCAATGATACTGCTTCAAAAGCAAGACGTATTATTTTGCGCAATAATAAAATTACAGGCCGATATTACGCAGTAGATAAAACAGGAAAAAGCACTCACAGTAATGCCGAATTAACCCGAAATGCTGTCGAACAATTATTTGATAAAAACTTCACAGCCCAGGATCTTGAAGTACTTTCCTGCGGAACCTCAACACCAGATGTTTTTCTTCCTTCGCATGCAGCTATGGTACATGGTTTACTAAAAAATAAATCGGTTGAGTTAAACTCATCAACCGGAGTTTGCTGTGCCGGAATGAATTCGCTGAAATTTGGCTTTCTTTCCGTAAGATCAGGAAATTCAAAAAATGCTGTCTGCACAGGATCTGAAAAAGTATCGACCTGGCTTTTAGCCCAAAAATACAATCACGAAACAACGAATCTGAAAAACCTTGAAGAACAGCCTATTATTGCTTTCAAAAAAGATTTTTTACGTTGGATGCTCTCTGATGGAGCCGGTGCTTTTTTACTGGAAAACAAACCGAAAGGTGAAATTTCATTAAAAATAGAATGGATGGAAGCTTTTTCATATGCTTATGAATTAGAGACCTGCATGTACGCCGGAGGTGACAAATTAGAAAACGGTGAAATCAAATCCTGGAGTGATTATGCTCCGGAAGAATGGTTAAACGAATCTGTTTTTGCTATAAAACAAGATGTAAAATTACTGGACGAATTTATACTTTCTAAAGGAGCTGAAAGCATGAAAGCCGCCATGGATAAAAACAATGTTACATCAGATGATATCACATATTTTATTCCTCACGTTTCTTCTAACTTTTTTGTCGAAGGCCTGAAAAAAGGTTTAACAGAAAAAGGAATCGGAATGAGCGATGAGAAATGGTTCATGAATCTTTCGAGAGTGGGTAATGTTGGTTCTGCTTCTATTTATCTGGCTTTAGAAGAATTAATGAATTCAGGAAATTTGAAAAAAGGTGAAAAAATCCTTTTATCTGTTCCGGAAAGCGGAAGATTCTCTTTTGCCTATGCTTATTTAACCGTTTGCTAATGGAAATATCTTTACTGGATAAAGAAGCTGTCGAGAATTTACTGCCACAAAAGTTTCCTTTTGTAATGGTGGATAAAATGTATTCGTTTACCGAAACGACACTGGTTTCGGGTTTAAAAATTCAAAACGACAACCTCTTTTCTGATAATAATATTTTTCTGGAAGCAGGTTTAATAGAACATATGGCGCAGTCTGTAGCATTACATACAGGCTATGAATTTTTTCTAAGAAATGAAAAAGCGCCTACGGGTTATATTGGTTCTATAAAAGAAATTGAAATCAAAAAATTACCAAAAATCAACGATACGATTCAGTCAACAGTAACTATTATCCAGGAATTTGCCGGAATTACTTTGGTTGATATCGTAACGACTTTAAACAATGAAGAAATTGCTAACGGACAGATGAAAACCGTTATAGCTAAATAATATTTGTATGAGAACTGCTGTTGATATTCAGAATTACCTGCCACACAGAGCACCGCTGCTTATGGTGGATTTGATTTTGAATATAGAAGCCAGTTTTGTAGAAACTGTTTTCCTGATAAGAGAAGATAATATTTTTGTCAGCAATGGGGTGTTTGTCGAAGCTGGTTTAATAGAAAACACAGCACAGACCTGTTCTGCCATAGTCGGAAAAAAATATTTTTTTGATGAGAACGGATCAGAAAACCAGGACGTAAATATAATTGGTTTTATAAGTGCCATAAAAAACCTCAAAATACACGAGCTGCCAAAAGCTTACGATACGATTATAACCAGAGCAAACCTGGTTTCTAAATTTGATGGCGGCGATTATACTTTATGTACAATGAGCTGCGAAAGCTTTCTCGGAGAAAAAACACTTTTAGAGTGCGAAATTAATTTGTTTATTCAAAAGACGATTTCGGCTATATTAAAATAATTCCACTCGAAAACAAACCGTTATGGAAAAAGAAAATGTACCTCAGGACAAAAGCAACTTAACAAAAAACAACGTAAAAGAGCTTTTATACGCAACTGACGAAAATGGCAATTACACCACAACGTTAAGTACAGGATGGGAACCTAAAACAATTGCCCTTTCTAATTCAATAGAAGAAATAAACGAGCGAATTGCCGAAGCCAGACAACAGGTTTTAAATGGCGAAGTAAGCCCGGTTGTTTATTTTATGGAAGTCAACAAAATGGACCTTACGATTTTGGCAAGTTATGTCGGAATGTGGAAATGGCGTGTAAAAAAGCATTTTAAACCGAAAAATTTTGCTACCTTAAGTGATAAAATTTTACAGAAATATGCTGACGCTTTTGAAATTTCAATAGCCGAACTAAAAAATATCAAAACAGAATAATGCAGCTAAATTTTACACACCATCAATCTGCTCACTGTGAAAACGGGGTGGCTTCGAATTTGTTAAAAAACAGCGGACTGAATATCAGCGAACCAATGGTTTTTGGTATTGGTTCCGGACTTTTCTTCGTGTATCTTCCTTTTATAAAAGTAAATCATGCTCCCGCAATCAGTTACAGAACTTTGCCCGGGCAAATCTTTAATAAACTGGCAAGCCGTTTAAATTTAAAAATAAAAAGACAAAAATTTTCTTCTGTTTCAAATGCCAATGCTGCACTTGATGCAAATTTAAAAAACAATATTCCTACGGGATTACAGGTTGGGGTTTATCATCTGAGTTATTTTCCTGATGAATACCGTTTCCATTTTAATGCACACAACCTGGTAGTGTATGGTAAAACCGAAACAGATTATCTGGTAAGTGATCCGGTGATGGAAACTGTGACGACTTTAACCCATGACGAATTAGACAAAGTACGTTTTGCAAAAGGTGCTTTTGCTCCCCGCGGACAAATGTATTATCCGATTCAGATTCCGGAAACTGTCGATTTCAAAAGTGCCATTATTAAAGGAATTAAAAATACATGCCGCGATATGTTGGCACCAATGCCAATTGTTGGTGTACGCGGAATCAAATTTGTATCGAGACAAATTAGAAAATGGCCATTAAAACATGGTACAAAAAAAGCCAATCATTACCTGGCACAAATGGTTCGTATGCAGGAAGAAATTGGAACCGGAGGCGGTGGTTTCCGTTTTATTTATGCTGCTTTTTTACAGGAAGCTTCGGTTATTTTAAATAATGAAGAACTAAAAACACTTTCTAAAGAAATGACTCAAATTGGAGATTCATGGAGAGATTTTGCTGTTGAGGCTTCGAGGATTTATAAAAACAGAAGTGCCAAAGAAGATGCTTACAACACTATTGCCGATGAACTTCTGGACATTGCCAACAGAGAAGAAATCTTTTTTAAGAAATTAAAAAAAGCAATAAGCTAAATTATTTTGAATCCCATTATTAAAATAGAATCCCTTTCGAAAAAGTACAAAAATGCAGAAATGTATTCCTTGAACGATTTTTCGTTAAACATATACGAAGGCCAGATTTTTGGTTTACTGGGCCCAAACGGTGCCGGAAAAACAACTCTTATTTCTATGCTTTGCGGTTTGATAAAACCAAGCTCGGGTCATTTTACTATTTATGATCTGAACTATGCCAGTCATTCTAAAAAAATCAAAAAAATAATTGGTGTTGTGCCACAGGAATATGCCCTATACCCAACATTGACTGCCAGGGAAAACCTGCATTATTTTGGAAGTATGTACGGCTTAAGAGGAGCAGATTTAAAAGACAAAGTGATTGAAACTTTAGATCTTTTAGGACTGTTGAAATTTGCAGACAAACGTATCGAAACTTTCTCAGGCGGAATGAAACGAAGAGTAAATCTGATTGCCGGAATTCTGCACAATCCGAAAGTTTTGTTTTTGGACGAACCAACGGTTGGTGTTGATGTCCAGTCAAAAAATGCCATAATTGATTATCTAAAAGTCTTAAACCAAAACGGAACAACGATTATTTACACTTCCCATCATTTGGCTGAAGCCGAAGATTTTTGTTCAAATATTGCCATTTTGGACCAGGGCAGGATTTTTGCAGAAGGATCACCGGAAGGTTTAATTCATTCAACAAAAGAAGCCCGAAATCTCGAAGATGTTTTTATTTCATTAACCGGTAAAGAGTTAAGAGATGATTTATAAAATTTGGATGTCGGTTGTAAAGGAATTTCTTTTACTAAAAAGAGATTTAGGCGGATTGATTATTTTATTTATCATGCCTCTGGTTTTGGTTATTACTGTTACTTTGATTCAGGACAGTACTTTTAAAAAAGTTACCGATTCTAAAATCCCCATTTTACTGGTAGATAAAGATCATGGTTCTGTTTCTAAAACCGTTTTTGACAATTTAGAAAAAAGCAGTTTGTTTACTGTTGTTACGCAAATTGATGATAAACCCATTACGGAAGAAATTGCACGAGAAGCTGTTTACAAAGGAAAATTTCAACTGGCAATTGTAATTCCGCAAAATTTAAGTACCGATTTACAGGCCAAAATTGACCAGAATGTCGAGAAAATTGTCAGCAGTATGGGATTGACAGACAGTTCGGCAATAGCTCAGCCTTCCAGAATAATCAAAGAAAAAGAAGTGAAACTGTATTTTGATCCGGCGGTTCAGATGAGTTTCAAAAATGCTGTGATGAATTCGATTGACAAAATGATTTCGCAGATCGAAACCAAATCCATTTACACAACTTTTCAAAATCAATTAGGCGATGGAACCAGTTCATTCGAACAAAAGAGCTTTATTACTTTTAAGGAAATCATTCCAAAAATAAACAACAAGGAAGTCCTTCCAAATTCGGTACAGCACAATGTTCCGGCCTGGACACTTTTTGCAATATTTTTTATTGTAATTCCGTTGTCTATCAATATCGTAAAAGAAAAATCACAAGGGACTTTTGTCCGGTTATTAACCAATCCGGTTTCGAATCTGATTGTTATTATCGGAAAAACGATTACTTACGGTGTAATCTGTATGATTCAGTTTTATATGATGGTTGCCGTTGCCGTTTTTCTGTTTCCGCATATTGGTCTGCCTTCTTTAAATATCGAAGGACATTTGCTTTTAATGAGTGTAGTTGCGTTATTTTCTGGTTTTGCCGCAATCGGATTCGGAATTTTGTTAGGAACAATTGCCAGCACACAGGAACAATCGGCTCCTTTTGGTGCAACGAGTGTTATCATTCTGGCAGCAATTGGCGGTGTTTGGGTTCCTGTTTTTGCCATGCCGAAAATCATGCAGATAATCGCAAAATCATCACCAATGAACTGGGGATTAGAGGCTTTCTACGATGTTTTATTACGCAACGTATCATTATTAGAAATCATTCCCAAAATAAGTTTATTGTTTTTATTTTTTATAATTACAACCAGTATCGCATTATTTTATGACAAGAAAAAAAGAACAGTTTAACGAGGCGACTGATTTGACCGTTTTACATGAAATCAGGATTCGTTTTAACGAAACGGACCCGCTTGGAATCGTTTGGCATGGCAACTATATAACTTATTTTGAGGATGGAAGAGAAGCTTTTGGCCGCCAGCACGGACTGACCTATCTTGATATTGCCAAAACCGGCTACACTACCCCAATTGTAAAATCAAAATGTGAACATAAATTATCCCTTCGTTATGGCGATGTGGTAACGATAGAAACAACAGTTGTAGATACGCCTGCCGCCAAAATGATTTATCGTTTTAAAATTATTGACGACAAAGGAGAAATTGCCTGCACGGGTGAAACAACTCAGGTTTTTTTGGATAAAGACGGGAATTTAATGCTGACAAATCCTCCTTTTTATGAAGAATGGAAGCGAAAAGTTGGATTGTTAATGTAAAACACGGATTGCACTAATTTTCACGAATTAAAAATAAAATACTCTGTGTAAACCTGCTTAATCTGTAAAATCTTCGAGCCATTTTTTAAGACAAGCTTTAAAACAAATACCTACAAGGTTTAAAAACCTTGCAGGAGAAAATGAGAATCATAAAATGTTAAAAGAAATATACATCACAGAAACGAATTGTATCACTCCTTTAGGCTTTGATGTCGAATCAAACATTGAAGCGATTCTTCGTGGTGATTCGGGTATTCAGCTTCACAATGATATTTCTCTGATGCCGGTTTCTTTTTATGCTTCGGTTATTAGCGATGAAAAAATAAACAGTGTCTTTTCAAAAATCAGTACTGAAACAAAATATTCCCGTTTGGAAAAAATGATGATTTTGGCTTTAGAGCCTGTTATCAAAAATTCAGGAGTTGAATTAAACTCCAAAACAGCTTTTATACTTTCAACCACAAAAGGAAATATTACAGCTTTAAAAGAGGATTCTGAAGAAGGTTTTAATAACGCCTATTTAGATGTTTTGGCAAAAAATGTTTCCGATTTCTTCGGATTTACAACACAGCCAATCATCGTTTCTAATGCCTGTGTTTCTGGAATTTTAGCCGTTTCAATTGCAAAAAGAATGATTCAGTCAGAACTTTATGATAACATTTTTGTTGTGGCAGGCGACGAAGTTTCTGAATTTGTCTTGTCCGGTTTTAATGCGTTTCAGGCTATGAGCGATCTGCCTTGTAAACCCTATTCGAAAAACAGAACCGGAGTAAGTCTGGGCGAAGCAACCGCAGCTGTTTTAGTTTCGGCAAATCCGGCAACTGCAAAAATAAAAGTGATTGGTGACAGCTCTATAAACGATGCGAATCATATTTCGGGTCCGTCAAGAACGGGCGAAGGTTTGTTCAGAAGTATTCAGAATGCTTTAAAAGAAGCTCAAATTGAAATTGATAAACTCGATTATATTTCAGCCCACGGAACAGCAACTCCGTTTAACGACGAAATGGAAGCGATTGCACTTAACCGTTTAGGATTACAAAATGTTCCTGTGAATAGTTTAAAAGGATTTTACGGTCATACATTAGGTGCTTCGGGATTATTAGAGACCGTAATTGCGATAGAATCTGCTAATCGAAATATGCTTTTTGAATCAAAAGGATTTGATGAAATTGGGGTTAGTGAAACTATTAATGTTATTGAAAAAAACAAACAAGCAAGTATTCAATTTTTTCTGAAAACAGCTTCTGGATTTGGCGGTTGTAATACGGCGGTTGTTTTTGAGAAAGTGTAATGAGAAAATTGAAGGACTTAAATATTAAAAAAAGTATAGAAAAAAATAAACTAGTTTATTCTGAAGATTGGTTTGAAAAATTTGGTGCAATAGTTCTTTATTTATTTTTTAGCTGGGGATTTGTTTTACCTTTTTTAGTTTATTTTAATCCATATCGGGATCGTTCAGAAACCGGAACTGAATATTATTTACTATTTGCTTTTAGCATTTTTTTCGCTTATTCAATTTATCGAAAAGCAACTGAAAAATATCTTACGAAAATTGAAAGTTCCTACGAGGCCGAAAAAAACAAGGCAATTATCACTGATTATTGCG
>NZ_QETH01000081.1 GCF_003105115.1 Flavobacterium sp. HTF
GCTTATTCTCTTTGTGTATCATGTTGTATCTTCAGTTACGACATGAGATAGTGTATTACGTTAATTGTCTTAATGGTGAATACTTTTCGATATGTTTCTACAGACAGTGAAGAATGTATTTTTGTCTCTTTGGTTATCTTTCTTATTTCTTTTGTGACTGTTTGTATATTATTGTTTGGTTTTTTCTTTTTCCAATATATTTGAAAAGATATTATCAAAGAGTTTTTAAAAAATATGTAAATGAAAATTTTAAAGACAGGGCAGGTATTGTTTTAAGCATAGCATTTAAAGAAAATGCACTAGAAATTGTAAGTGAGAATATTGGAAAATCAGAATTTAATTTTTCCTCATTTAAAAATATAAGTGAAATTGAAAATTATTTCTTTATTGACGTAAAAGCAAGTGGGAACTTTATGATTCCTAAAGCTAAAATTAATAACGTTGAAGCTGTAAAAAATAAATTAAAAACAATAGCTGAAAAACAAGGAATCGAATTTATTTCAGAATTAGACTGGAAGTGGAAATGAAATCTTGATTTTATTGCTCCACATTAAAGAGAATTGCGATTGATAGTTACTCTGTAATTTCAAACCCGACAGGTTTTAAAAGCCTGTCGGGTTAACTATGATAACAAAAAAAGCGAGAATGTTAATTCTCGCTTTTTTATATTTTAGTATTCAGGTGCTAATTCCAGCTCTAATCCTTCTAATTCTGTAGTAATTGGAATCTGACATCCTAAACGGCTGTTAGATTTAACATAAAATGCTTCCGAAAGCATGGCTTCCTCTTCATCTCCCATTTCAGGTAATGCAACGTCATTCAGAACATAACACTGGCAAGAGGCACACATGGCCATTCCTCCGCAGGTTCCTTCAACAGGAAGTTCGTATGCTTTGCATAACTCCATTATATTCATTGCCATATCAGTTGGAGCCTGTAATTCGTGTATAACTCCTTCTCGATCTTTAATCTTTATTAATACATCCATTTCAATTATTGGAATTTTTCTTTAGGATTCGAAAACGTGAACAAATCCTGATATTTAAATTTAACTATTAGGTTTTAAGCTAAAAGCGTATTCTCTTCTTACATTGTCTTTCAGATGCATTTTTACTCCAACCATGGTATCACCTTTTTGTAATAATGTTATTACGGCAATTACAGAATAATAATCTTTGTCAGACTGGAAAACTAATGTTCCTTCATAAGTTGAATTTACGACTCCTTGTTTATCTGTTGTAACAGACAGTTTTCTGGGATGTGAAAATTCTGCTGAGCTATAAGTTGCTTTATTGGCAAATTTAGCCTTTCCTTCGCAAAAATCATATAAAAAATCGTAATTACCGATTCTTAAAGTCCCTTCTTCTGCATTTGGGTTGGTAGAAAATACAATCTGTCCTGCATATGTAAAATCCGACCATTCCTCAGATTCATTTAACCAGGCTTTATCTACTACCACAGTTTTTGGGGCTTGTGCATTGGCTGCAACAAAAAATAATAATAAAAATAAAGTGTAAAAGTTTTTCATAAGTTTTTAAGATTAAGGGGGTTTGGTCACAAATTTAAGTTAAATAAGTGTCAATCCGTCAATAAAAACTCTTAAATCTTTATATTATTTTTTGTTAAAATCGCAATTATAAGCTTTTTTATGAATGTTTTTTGAATTTTTCCAAATCAAAAAGCCTTAAGGCCTATTATTCCTGTTAATTGTGGCAGTGCTAAAAATGTGTAAATTTTTTTTCCCGTATTACATTATATTAACCACAGTTTCAATTTGTGGCGCATATTTTTTTATTGTCGTTTCAACGCCTGCTTTTAGGGTCATCTGATTTACACTGCAGCTAATACACGCACCTTCAAGACGGACTTTGACATGTTTGTCATCGTCTATAGAAATAAGTGAAATATCTCCTCCATCAGATTTCAAAAAGGGTCTGATTTCGTCTAAAGCCAATAATACGTTGCTTGTTAATTCTTCTGTTGTCATAATATTAATGTGTCAATTAGAAAATGTGTCAATTGAGAAATGTGCCAATTAGATAATTAGATAATTCATGTAGTATCGCAACAAATTATCTCATTTTCAAATTTTCAAATTATCTCATTTAATCTCATTATCTCAATTATCTAATTTTTCTTTACTGCTGAACAACCCGCCATAGTTGTAATTTTAATAGCTTCTGTAGCAGGCAGACTGTCATTTCTGTTTACTGTTTCCTGAACAACATTTCGGGTGATTTCTTCAAAAACGGTTTCAATCACAGATGCTGTCTGTAAAGCTGCCGGACGTCCGTAATCTCCTGCCTCACGAATAGATTGTACAATTGGTACTTCTCCTAAAAAAGGAACATTTAAATCTTCTGCCAGATTTTTAGCACCTTCCTGTCCAAAAATGTAATATTTATTGTCAGGTAATTCTTCAGGTGTAAAGTACGCCATATTTTCTATAATTCCCAAAACAGGAACATTGATATTGTCCTGCATAAACATGGCAACTCCTTTTTTGGCATCGGCAAGGGCTACGGCTTGTGGTGTACTTACTACCACAGCTCCTGTGATTGGTAATGACTGCATGATCGAAAGGTGAATGTCACCTGTTCCCGGCGGTAAGTCAATTAGCATAAAATCAAGTTCTCCCCAGTCAGCGTCAAAAATCATTTGGTTTAATGCTTTTGCAGCCATTGGACCTCTCCAGATTACTGCCTGACTTGGCGCTGTAAAAAATCCGATAGAAAGTATTTTAATCTCATAACTTTCAATAGGTTTCATTTTTGATTTTCCGTCAACGGTAATCGAAACTGGCTTTTCGTTTTCGACATCAAACATAATTGGCATAGAAGGCCCGTAAATATCTGCATCAAGAACTCCAACCGAGAATCCCATTTTCGCCAGTGTCACAGCCAAATTTGCTGTTACTGTAGATTTTCCAACTCCGCCTTTACCAGAAGCAACAGCGATTATATTTTTAATTCCCGGAATTGCACGACCTTTAATTTCGTTTTTTTCAGGAGTTTCAACTTTAATGTTCACTTTGATTTTTGCTTCAGGTGATACCAATTCATGAATTGTTTTTTTGATATCGTCTTCTGCTCTTTTTTTAATATGCATCGCTGGTGTGTGAAGTACTAAATCTACCACAACTTCATCGCCAAAAGTTAATACATTGGCAACAGCTCCGCTTTCAACCATATTTTTTCCTTCTCCGGCTACAGTGATTGTTTCCAACGCCTTAAGAATTTCTTTTCTGTCTAATTTCATTTTTAACGTAGTATTTCTATATGAAAGAAATTAATTTAAAAAACTGTTTTTATTTAAACTGATTTCAGACTGCAAAGATAACAGATTATGTTCGGATTACGACCTTTTTAGATTGGATTTGTTGATACAGGGATTAATCTAAATTATACTAAATTTTTTTAGATGCATTTTCTTTTTTCCAAAAGGTTTAAGCCTTTTAAAAGCAACTTTATTTAAGAGCTTACAATTAAAAAAATAATATGAATTTTAATACAATTTCTGTATGCGAATTCACAGACTTTCAATAATCTTTAGTACCTTTAGGATGCCCTATTTTTTTGATTTTCAACATTTTTTTTAAGAATATGTGAAAGTCTGTTGCGGGCATGGTTCGCACTTTCGCTATTTTTTATAAAAGACATTTATAAAATTTAAAATTTGAAGTTATGCGAAATTTTACTCTTCTATCGGTTATTCTTGCAGTAAGTTTTTTTTCATTTTCATTTGAGTCGCTGCCAAAAGATTTAAACAATAAATGCACTTTACATTATCATGGAAAATTTCTGAAAGAAAAAGATCTTATTCCTGTAATTACCATTGATGCAGCCGTATTGAATACCTTTTTTAAAAAATATCCCAAATTAAAAAAATACCAAAAAGATACTGAAGAGATTTACAAAGAAAAAAATTATAAATCAATTTGGTATGATGATGAAGGTATTACGGAATTTGCCGCATTGCTGTATCAAAAAGTAAATGTACTGAAGGATCAGGGTATCGATAATAAAATGCCGTACAAAGAAGTAATCGACGAAGCTTTTAACGAAAATGCCACAGAAAAACCTTCTCAGGTTGATACCGAATTATTGCTTACGAGCATGTATGTTTTTTATGCCAGTAATGTATATTCGGGAGTAGATCCGGCAACTTTAAAGAAAATTGGCTGGTATCTGCCAACCAAAACAATCTCTTATTCCAGAATATTAGACTCCTTAATTGTTGATTCAAATCGTTTGGACAAAGATGATAATCTTCTTTTCAGCCAATATTACAAGCTTCAGGATGCCTTAAAAAAATACCGAAAAATAGAAACAGATCATTTATGGCAAAAAATTGCAATTGACAGCGTCAACTATAAGGAATTAAAACCTTTTGATATTTCCAATACAGTAAAAGATATAAGAAAGCGATTGTTTGTAGTGGGAGATCTGGCACAGGATTCTAAAAGTGATGTGTATGATGAAGAACTTATGGCCGGCGTTTTAAACTATAAAAAAAGATATGGCCTGAAATTAAATTATACACTGACCAAAGAGCATATTGATCAGATGAATGAACCGATCTCCAAAAGGATTAAAACCATAATGCTCAACATGGAGAGATGCCGCTGGATACCAACCAAACTGGCACAAGCAGATGAATATATTATGGTAAATATTCCATCCTTCAGGCTAATTTATGTGAAAGACGGGAAATATGATCTGGTTTCGGATATTTTCGTCGGAACCCGAATGACAGAAACCGTAATCTTTAGCGGAAATATGGACCGAATTGTTTTTAGTCCGTATTGGAATGTGCCCAACAGTATTATTCAAAACGAATTAAAACTGCAGATGGCCAATAATAAAAATTATCTTGAAGAAAATAACATGGAATGGAATGGTGGCCGTGTCAGACAAAAACCGGGTCCTAAAAATTCTTTGGGTTTGGTCAAATTTATGTTTCCGAACCCCAATGACATTTATCTTCACGATACACCTGCAAAGAGCTTGTTTACTTTTGAGAAACGTACCTTTAGCCACGGTTGTATCAATGTAAAAGAGGCAAGAGCACTTGCCATCGAAATTCTGAAAGATGACCCTGACTGGCCGGTTGATAAAATTGACACAGCCATGAACGGAGGAAAAGAAACAACCTGTATGCTCAAAAAGAAAGTTCCGATTTATATTGGCTATTTTACATCCTGGGTAAATGATAATGGTGAAATCAGTTTTTTTCCGGATGTGTACGGAAGAGATGAAAACCTGGATAAATTACTCTATTCTGATGCTGTCACTTTGAAGTAATCGGGATATTAATTTAATAAAAATAAAAAACCCGCCAGATTCGTAAAATCGGGCGGGTTCTAAAAAAATGATCTACAAGTTATTCGTATTTTAAATATTTCAGAATATCAATTTTAGTTACCTGATACGCTTTTGTTAAAACAATCAGCAGAGTCAAAATCACTAACGAAATCAGGGCAGTACCAAAGGGAACAAGTGATATCCCAATTCGGAAAGCAAAATCTTCAAGCCATTTTTGTAACAAAATATAACCCGGAACGATTCCGATTACAAATCCCATCAGGCAGAAAATAATATACTGCTTTGATAATTCCTTCAATAAAATATCAGTTTCTGCACCCAGGGTTTTTCTAATTGCAATTTCTTTCAGTCGTCTCTCCATTGAGAATGATGCCAAAGCAAATAACCCGAAAACGGCAATAATGATTACAACTAAATTCAAAATAAAAAACAGGTTCTTTTGTTTGATCTGTTCTTCATAAGTTCTTGCAAATTCTTTGTTTACAAAATCATAATTAAAAGGATAATCAGGATTTACATTTTTCTCCCAATAGCTTTTTAATCCTGCCAGGGTTCCGGACAGATTATTTGGTGAAACTTTTACAAGGACTTTATTAAAATTATTCCATTTCAGTGTTTTCAGATTGATGAAAACCATCGGTGCAACTTTATTTTGTAAATCGGTTAAATTGAAATCTTTTACAACGCCCACAATTTTAAATTTCAAATTATCACCACCATTTATACTCCAGCCCGATGTTATCAGTGTATTTATGGGTTTTTTAAGATTTAATGCTTTGGCAAGTGTTTCATTAATAAGCATACCGCTTACCGTGTCCGAAGCAAATTGTGGAGACAGGTTACGTCCTTCGATTATCTTAATTTTCATCATTTCGAGGAAACCAAAATCCATTTCAATGTTTTTTGGCTGTACAAAAATTCCATTATGCTTAAATCCCGAACTTGAGCCTGAATTACCTCCAAAAGTACCGGCAAATGTAGTAACATCTATCACTCCGGGTATTTTTTTGATTTCTTGTTTCGCAGCCAGATACTGATCCGTTCTTTTTAATCTGTCGTTTGTATTAAAAGTAATCGAAATCACCTGATCACCGCTAAAACCCAAATCTTTGTTCATCATGTAATTCACCTGCGAATTGACAATCAATGCTCCAATGATAAAAAATGCAGCAATTCCAAACTGAAAAATAAGCATCGAGTTGCGAATCCAGATACCGCTTTTGCTTCTGGAGAAATTACCTTTTAAAACCTTTAGTGTTTCAAAATTTGAGATATAAACAGCAGGGAAAATACCGGCAAGAATGATTACTAATCCAAATATAAAAATGAGCTGCAGATAAAATTCACCGCCATTCATAGTCAAAGTTTTTCTCAAAAAGGTGTTATAATAGGGTAATGAAAGCTCTACAATGGCAAGTGCAAAAACAATGGCCAGCAATACAATTATGGAGGTTTCAAAAATAAACTGTGCTATAATTTGCTTTTTTGTTGCGCCAACAATCTTGCGCACACCTACTTCTTTGGCACGTTTAATCGCTGATGCAGTTGCCAGATTGATATAATTCACCATCGATAAAACCAGGATCAGGACTGATAAACCGCCCATAATATAAAGAAGCTTTAAGTTTCCTGTTCCTTCCGGAAGGTTTTGGCCCCCTGAACTTTTTGTGGCATGCAGACGAGACGTTTTTAGCTGGTTCAGCATTACTTCAATCTGACCGTTTTCTTTTAAATATTGTTTAACAGTCATACCGCTTGCTTTAGCGTCCTTTAATGTTCTGTTTACAAATTGTACGT
Organism: Flavobacterium sp. HTF; assembly: GCF_003105115.1. Taxonomy (GTDB): domain Bacteria; phylum Bacteroidota; class Bacteroidia; order Flavobacteriales; family Flavobacteriaceae; genus Flavobacterium. The sequence continues at coordinate 7,122 of NZ_QETH01000081.1, forward strand.
TTTGCAGTTTTTTTAAAAGAGCAGAAGAATTAGTACCGCTTTTTGCTTTAATAAGTAAGGCGTAATTAAAATTCCCCCATTGATCCTTGTCATTATCACGCTTAACTCCACTAAAGACATAATTTGGTTCAATTGAACTGGGACTGGTAATTCGATAAACCGCTTTTACCGTATAATTATTATTGTCAAATGAAATGGATTTACCAATTGGATCCTCATTTTTGAAAAGAAGTTTTGCCTGATCTTCAGACACAGCGACACTGTTTTTTTCCTTCAAAATGTCCTTTTTGGAACCCTTTATAATTTCAAAAGGGAAAAAATCAAAAAAGTTTTCATCTGTACGGGTAATTTTTTTATCCAGTATTTTTTGATTCTGAAACTTAACAACTCCTTCGTCGTACCAATTATAAAGAAAACAGACTTTTTCAATTTCTGGAATTGTGGCTTTAGAGGTTTCTCCAAAAGGAATAGAGCTGGTCGCCCAAATATCTCCCGTAGTGCCAATTTTATTCAGAACGACATAAATGTTCTCTTTTTCGGGATTCCATTGGTCATACGCGTGCTCATTATTCCAGTATAAAATGGCAAAAATCACTCCGGCAATCCCGATGCTTAATCCTAAAATATTTAAAAACGAAAACAGTTTGTTTTGCTTTAAATGATAAATAAATATTTTAAACCAGTTAGAAATCATGGTATTAGTTTTTTATAGTTAATTCAGGTTCTTGAAACCCAATTCGGTTTTAAATAATAGCCCATATTTTGCAGACAAATTCTACCAGAATTACGATTGCTGCTACGATAAATTTTACCATTTTTTCTTTTATTTAGCGTCCATAAAAACATCCACATTTCTCTGATTTAACCTTTCAGAAAATATAACCCCGTCTTTCATATGAATTGTTTTCTGCGAAAAAGAAGCATCATAATCAGAGTGGGTAACCATCAGGATCGTAGCGCCTTTGGCATGCAGATCCGTTAAAAGTTCCATTACTTCATTACCGTTTTTACTGTCCAGATTTCCGGTTGGCTCATCGGCAAGGATAATTTTAGGGTCGTTTACCAAAGCCCTTGCAACGGCAACCCTTTGCTGCTGACCTCCCGAAAGCTGTTGCGGAAAATGTTTTAAACGATGCGAAATATTTAGTTTCTCGGCAATCGCTTCAATTTTTTGCTTTCTGTCAGATGCTTTTACATTGTTGTAAAGCAAAGGCAATTCGATATTATCATAAACCGAAAGCTCATCAATCAGGTTAAAATTCTGAAAAATGAAACCAATGTTTTCTTTGCGAACTTTAGCTCTTCCTTTTTCTTTCAGACCAATCATTTCCTGATCCAGCAATTTATAACTCCCGTCATTTGCGCTGTCCAAAAGCCCAATGATATTCAATAAAGTCGATTTTCCACATCCTGAAGGCCCCATAATGGTCAGGAAATCTCCTTTTTTAATTTCCAGGCTAATTCCGCTTAAAGCGGATGTTTCTATTTCTTCCGTTCTAAAAACTTTGGTTAAATTTTTAATGGTTATCATATTTTTTTCGATTTAATGTTGTTAAAATGTTTTTTGATTGATGATTGATTTTTTTTTTATTTTTTTGTTTCAGGTTTCAGGTTTCAAGTTTCAGGTTTCAAGTTTCAGGTTTTCCGCAACGTTATAACTTGAAACTTGAAACTTGAAACCTGAAACCTGAACCTGAAACAATTTTTACTCGTTACTAATCGAAAGCTCCTCAATATCCTTATAGTCCGTATAAGACGAAGTAATGACAGATTCACCTTCTTTTAAACCTTCCAAAACCTCATAATAAGAAGGATTTTCGCGTCCTAATTTTATGTTTCTTCTTTGGGCTTTATTTCCTTTTACGACAAAAATCCATTTTCCTGCCGTTTCCTGATTAAAACTTCCTTTTGATACGACCAACGTTTTGTTTTTCTCTGATAAAATTAGTTTTACGCCAAAGCTAACTCCGTCCTGTAATATTATTTTTTCTTTAGAAGTAAAAGCTAGTTCTACTGTAAAATGCCCGCCTTTGACTTCCGGAATTACTTTTGTAACCAAAACTTCAAGATTACTGCCTTTAAATTCTACCTGACCTTTTAATCCTTCCCTGATTTTTTCAAGATAAAATTCATCTACTTCCGCGATCAGTTTATACCCTTTTTTAGAATCTATTTTTCCGATGCTTTCGCCAGCCTGAAATGTTTTACCCAAAACAGGTTCAAAAGAAGTCAATCTTCCTGATTCCGGAGCGGTAATAAGGAAATTCTTTTTATTATTTCGAAGGATTTCCAAACTTTTCTCCATGGTTTCAATAGAGCGGTTAATTTGTGAAATCTGAAGCTGGTTGCTCTGTTTTTCTTTTTGGATGCTCTGCTGGATCGTTCTTTTTCGCTCTTCCTGAAAACGCAGGCTTTCCTTAAAAGTGTTCCAGTCGTTTTTAGAAATCACATCTTTGGCAAACAATTTTGAGTTCATATCATACAATCTTTTGGCATCATTATAATCATGTTCAATCAAAACAAAATCCTTAGTCAGGTTCAGCTCCTGATTTCTGATGTTTAATTTTCCCGTGTTCAGATTGTTGATTTGTTCTATAATCGCTGTTTCCTGAGTCAGGTAATTAAGTTCCGTATTTGGGTTGTATAAACGTGCCAGCGACTGGCCCTGGGTAACTGTTGCGCCGTTTTCTACAAAAATTTCTTTTACCGATCCTCCTTCGGTTACATTGACAAGCATCACATTCAAAGGTTCTACTTTTGCCTGAAATACCACAAAATCTTCGAAAAAAGCTTTTTCAACTTTCTGAATAGTCAATTCCTGACCTTTTACGTTTAGTGTTCTTTTGGTACTGAATGAAAAAAACACAACTACCACCAAGGCTAAAAAAACACCAATTAGTATTGTCAGATTTCTAAATTTTCTATTTTTACGAGGAATTACCGTGTCCATTTTTTTAAATAATTTGCTGATAATCAATAAGTAAATACTGTGCCATTAAATTTATTATTTGTAAGGCATTGATTTTAAAGAGCCTCTGAAAACCATCCAAAAAATGAGTGTTCGAAAATGAACAGTTGATCGTTCGAAACCGAACAAAAAAGTATAGCATGCGAAAAAAACAAGCCCAGATATTGATCGTTGACGATCAGGAAGAAATTCTTTTTTCGGCAAAAATGATTCTCAAAAAACATTTTGAGAACATTTTTACAGCGAGCAGTCCAAAAAATATTATTTCCATTTTAAATGAAAACGAGATTAATGTCGTGCTTCTGGATATGAATTACCGGATTGGTTTTGAAGATGGGCGGGAAGGCATTCACTGGCTGAAAGAAATCAAAACGCTTTCTCCGAATACAATTGTGATATTAATGACAGCTTTCGGAAAAATCGAAACCGCGGTTGAAGGTATCAAAATCGGTGCTTTTGATTATGTTTTAAAGCCGTGGCATAACGAGAAATTACTGGAAATAATTGACAAAGCCGTTGATGAAAGCCGTAAAAAAAATAAAAAAACGGTATCTGAAAAAACAGAGAACACAGAAAAGAGATATTTTACAGGCACTTCGCCCAAAATAAAACAAGCCTATTCTATTGCTGAAAAAGTAGCCAGAACCGATGCTAACGTTTTAATACTGGGAGAAAACGGAACCGGGAAATTTGTTTTCGCCGAGTTTATTCATCAAAATTCGGAAAGAAAAAATAAACCTTTTGTGCATGTCGATTTGGGTTCACTAAGTGACAGCCTGTTTGAAAGTGAACTTTTTGGGTATGCAAAAGGAGCTTTTACAGATGCTAAAACAGATACGCCGGGAAGATTTGAAATGGCTTCTGAAGGCACTATTTTTCTGGATGAAATCGGAAATATCCCGCTTCATTTGCAGGTAAAACTGCTCCATGTTTTGCAGACCAAAACCGTTACCCGTCTGGGTGAAAGTAAAGCCAGGCCTCTGAACGTAAGGATAATTTCGGCAACAAACAGTGATATCAAGACTGAGGTAAAAAACAAAACATTTCGCGAAGATTTGCTTTATCGGATTAATACGATGGAAATTAACCTGCCGTCTTTGCGTGAAAGAAAAGACGATATTGTTCCCATGGCCCATTTTATACTAGATCAGATTGCAGCAAAATACAGTCATGGTTCCGAAACTTCGGGATGGCATTTTGAAGAAAATGTATCACCTTATTTAGAAAAATATCCATGGAAGGGAAATATCCGTGAAATGGAAAATAAAATTGAGCGCGCCCTTATTCTGGCAGATGGCAATACGATTTCTGTAGTAAACCTGGATATTCTCGATTTTGAAGAGGTGCAGGAAAACGATGAAAATCCGTTATCTGAAATGGAGAAAACAGCTATCGAAAAAACATTGTTCAAACATAATGGGAACATTAGTAAAGCCGCAGAAGAGTTGGGGCTGTCAAGAGCGGCCTTGTACAGGAGAATTGAAAAGTATGATCTAAAGAACAGTTAATAATGAAAAACTGGAAGTTTTATAATGCCTTGTTTGCAAGAGTTTTGTTTTTAATGATGCTCTTTTTCTTCTGTTTTTTTCTTTTTTACATTGGCTATAAGTACAACGCTATTTTGGTTGGTGTTTTTGCTCTTATTATGTTGTCTGAAATGTATTTTTTCATGAAAAATCAATTGCTGTTTTATGATAAAACAGTACTTTCTATTCTGCAAAATGACTTTACAGCCAATTTTTCAGAAGAAAATAAAAAAGGCAATTTTCAGAACCTGTACCTTTTGTACGATACCTTAAAAGAAAAACAACACGACCAGATATCAAAGGAACTTATTTACCGTTCGATCTTAAATAGTATTGATACAGCCGCTTTAATTCTCGAAAAAGAAAATGATACCTGGAATATCTTTATAATGAACGACTGCTTTTCTACTTTGTTTAAAGTGCCCAAAGTCAGTCATTGGAAATATCTGAAAAATTACCTGCCATCACTTTGCAATGAAATAGAAAAGGTTGGTTTTACAGAGCTGAAAACAGCAATTTCTATTAAAATTGAAGATCAGGATTTGCAGACATTTACACTGCAGACTTCACACACGCAAACCTATAATAAAGAATATTTTATCATTTTGCTGGACAGTATTCAGCGTGTCATTGAGAAAAAAGAAAAAGAAGCTTGGATTAATCTGATGAAGATTATTTCGCATGAATTAATGAATTCACTTACGCCAATTCGTGCCCTTTCGCAGAATTTGCTTCAGATTGTCGATCAGGAAAAACTGGAAGAAGACGATTTTAGCGACATCAAAAGCAGTATTTCGACCATTATAAACCGAAGTGATCATTTACAGGTTTTTGTTGAAAATTACAGAAAACTGGCCATGCTTCCGACCCCGAGTAAACAAATGACGCCAATTAATGCATTGTTTGAGGATTGCCTTCGTGTTATGAACCCGATCCTGAAAGCTGAAAACATAGAACTGATTAATGACATCAACAGTTCACGTTCTATTTTGATTGATAAAAATCAGATGGAGCAGGTGATTATAAACTTAATTACAAACAGTATTTTTGCGCTACAGGATAAAACCGAAAAGAAAATGTTCCTGACCAGTTATACAGAAAACAACCGCTTTTTTATTGTGATTTCTGATAACGGAAAAGGAATTGATCCGGAAATAAAAGACAAGGTTTTCCTGCCGTTTTTCACCACCCGAAAAGACGGCGCCGGAATTGGACTTACGCTTTCTAAAAACATAATCGAAGCCCACGGTGGGTATTTAAGTTACCAGACAGATAACGACAAAACTGATTTTGTTATTTGTCTGATTTAATTACTATAAGTTTCCTGCAAGGTTTTGAAAACCTTGTAGGTATTTTTCAGGTGTTATAATTTTGTAATAAGTTATGAAGATCTAAACCTATAAGGTTTTCAAAACCTTGCAGGATAATTTGAAAAAATATTTTAAAGCTGAATTTCAGGCCGCCAAAAGTGTTTTTCAAAATCTACAATTTGATTGTTGACGACTTCAATTCCTTCGTTTTCCAAAAGCTGCTGCATTAAATTGGTGCCGTCAAAATGATGTTTTCCTGTCAGAAGCCCTTTTTGGTTTACGACCCTGTGTGCCGGAACATCGTCCATGTTGTGGCAGGCATTCATTGCCCAGCCCACCATGCGTGCAGAACGCGCTGTACCTAATGCTCTTGCGATTGCGCCATAAGAAGTAACTTTGCCGTACGGAATTTGTCTGGCGACAGCATAAACTTTTTCGAAAAAATTTTCCTCAACCATAGTTTAGTTTTTTGAAACAGATTGCAGATTTTTTAAATTGGTTTCGCGCAGATTTTGGAGATTAGGCAGATGAATAATTTAAATTTAATTAATCCGCTAAATCTGCAGAATCTGCGTGAAAATATTTTTTTACCACAATCAGAAAATTAAAAACAGTAATAGCTTCTATCCGAAATAGTAATTCAAAATATTAAAAAGAGTAACAATTGCGATTATTCCTGTGATGCTCCCAATAATCGTATTCATGTTTCGCATGATATAATCTGTTTTCTTTTCGATTCTGCCAAAGAAAGCAATGTAGCTGTATAATGCTGCAAACGAGCCAACAACCGAACCTAAAACAAAAGTAAAAATCACATTGTTTTCAAATACAAAAAGATTATACGAAGCAAGGGTTACACTCACGACAACATAATAGGGAATCGGGAAAAAATTTAAACCCGAAAGTAACATTCCCAGAAAGAAACGGCTTTTTCGGCTGCTTTTTTTAATTTTCGACTTTTTGGCTTTTGGTTCTTTTGCAATAAAAAGAAAATAAATCGTCAGGATTGAGAAAATTGCAAAGCCAACTTCTCTTAACAACGTAACAACATCCGGACGGTTGTCAATAACCTGAGCAAATAAAACCGCCAGTGAAACCTGAAAAATAATAACCACTACCGCACCAATGGCAAACCATAAGGCATTCTTTTTTCCTTCTTTAAGATTTATTTTGGCTGCCGTCATATTAATTAAACCGGGTGGAATAATTCCGATGAAAGCGGCAATGAAACCAGAAAGAAAAGGAGTTAGTAATACCATTCAGTTGTTTTGGTCGGTTAATATTTGTTTTTTAAAACTAAATTAATCTTTAATTTTAAAACGAATATACGTAATTGCCTTATTAATTTCTAAATATTGTTTTTCGTAAAAAGTCTGGATAGAAGTTACCACTTCCGGACTTCCTTCATTTTTGTACACATTATGGTTTGCATACAAAACCTCGTGACCTTCTCCGTGTAGTAGTCCAAGGGTATAACCGTGCATGAATTCGCTGTCGGTTTTAAGGTTTACGACACCGTCTTTTTTAAGGATTTTTTTATACAATTGTAAAAACTCAGAATTCGTCATTCTGTGTTTTGTTCTTTTGTATTTGATTTGCGGATCCGGAAAAGTAATCCAGATTTCATCAACTTCTCCTTCTGCAAAAATATGATTGATTAATTCGATTTGAGTACGAACAAAAGCAACATTATGCAGACCTTCATCAACAGCAGTTTTTGCACCACGCCAGAAACGGGCTCCTTTAATGTCAATTCCGATAAAATTTTTGTCTGGGTATTTTTCGGCTAAACCAACAGAGTATTCACCTTTTCCGCATCCTAATTCTAAGATTAACGGATTATCATTTTTAAAGAAATCAGCATTCCATTTTCCTTTTAAAGGCATTAAATCGCCTACAACTTCTTCTCTGGTTGGCTGAAAAACGTTTTGAAATGTTTCGTTTTCCCTGAATCTTTTTAGTTTATTTTTACTTCCCACTTTTACAAAAATTTTCCGCAAAATTAAGGAATATAAACGGAATGAATACAGCGCATCTGGCTTTAAATTTTTTTGCCACGAATTACACGAATTTCCACGAATTAATTTTTACAAAATAAAAGCTTAAAAAATTCGTGTAATTCGTGGCAAAATAGTTATTTCCTAGCTATACTCCGGTGTTTCGGGAACTGCTAATAATTTAGGATCAAGTGTTTCGTCGTGTTGTGATAAATCCAGACCAATGTGTTCTGATTCTTCAGAAACACGAAGTGGAATTATAAAGTTGGTTACTTTGAAAAGGAAATAAGCTCCGAAGAAAGTAAAAATAGAAACCAAAACCAGCGCCATCATGTGATGTCCGAATACGTTCCAGCCACCGTGTAGTAAACTCGCATCTTCGCCATGAGCAAAAATAGCCGTAAGAATCATTCCCATAATTCCACCCACACCATGACAGGCAAAAACATCAAGTGTATCATCAAATCTTCTTGAAAAACTGCAGTTTACAACATAATTAGAAACCAAAGCCGTTACAAATCCGAAGAACATACTTTCTGGAACCGAAACATAACCCGCTGCCGGCGTTATCGCTACCAAACCAACTACAGCACCAATACAAGCTCCCAAAGCCGAAACTTTCCTTCCGTTCATTCTGTCAAAGAAAACCCAGGTCAACATGGCTGCAGCCGATGAGGTTGTAGTTGTTGCAAAAGCCATTGCGGCTGTTCCGTTGGCTGCAAGAGCCGAACCGGCGTTGAAACCAAACCAGCCAAACCATAACATTCCGGTTCCTAATAACACAAACGGAATATTGGTCGGAATATGTAAACTGTTTTTTCTTTTTCCTAAAACAATCACGCCCGCCAAAGCTGCAAAACCAGAACTCATATGTACTACAGTTCCTCCTGCAAAATCTTTTACACCAAAATAGCTTCCTAAAACTCCCGTCGGATACCAAACGGCGTGGCATAAAGGCGCATAAATGAAAATAGTAAATAAGCTGATGAAAATTAAATAAGAAATAAAACGAACGCGCTCTGCAAATGAACCTGTAATAATCGCCGGAGCAATAATCGCAAATTTCATCTGAAACAAAGCAAATAGCATAAAGGGAATTGTGCTGGCTAATTTTTTATGTGGCAAAACGCCCACATAATCCATAAACGCAAAAGTAGTCGGATTACCAAAGAAACTGTAAAAATGGTCGCCGGAACCAAAACCTACCGGATCTCCAAAAGCTAAACTGAAACCGACCGTAACCCACAGAAGTGTCACAACTCCCAAACAAATAAAACTTTGAAGCATTGTCGAGATTACATTTTTCTTACCCACCATTCCGCCGTAAAAAAACGATAATCCCGGAGTCATAATCAAAACCAGACAGCAGGAAGTAAGCATCCAGGCAACATCTGCAGGAATGATATGATCTGTTGTCCCGAATTCTGATAAGACATAATTATTTTCTGTTACCGTTGGCCAGAATGCACCGATTGTACATACGACACTTATCATAAGAAAGGAGATGACCCAGCGTTTTTCTATTTTCATTTTTAAGTAACTTTATTTAAACCCTATTTTTTTTAGGGTCAAAGTTAAAAAAAAATAAATATTTTGGTTTTAAGGGTGGTAAAAATAGAGGCTGAGTATTTATTTTAGTTGATTTTACAAAATTAGCCTCGTTTTTTTGACAGTATTCTATTTTGAATGTCAAAAAAACGAGGCTCATTGATAAAAATGTTATAATAAAATCAGTAACAGGTTTTCTAAAGTGCTCAAAAAGTTAGAATTATAATAAGAATCCCTGATTTTGTTTTATTTTTTCTGAAGTTTCGCAATCAAAGCGTCTTCAATCGGGGTTTTTATTTTTGTTACGGCATCGACTTCGTCATTCGGAACCGTCATTGACAAAACATAATGCTGGATTTTCCATTCTTTTCCCACTTTAACCAAAACTCCCGACCCGCGGCAGATTTTCATTTGCGTATTCAACAATTCATCAAACCACGCAATCTTTCCGGATTTATCAAAAAAGATATGACGTTCTAATGCCGTAAAATTCCACGTTGTTCCTTTGTCAAAAAACGGTTTTGCCCAGGTTTTAAATTCCGGTTTTGTCCAGTTTTCGGTGGCGTCGGTACCAATATAAACGGCGTCGTCTGCCAGTGAGTTAAAGTAAGCGTCAAATTTTACATCGGCAGCAGCTTTGTGCCAGGTATCAAGCATGTTGTTGATTTTGTCTTTTTCGGTGTTTTGCGCATTCGCGAAAGCGGTAACGAATAAAAGGAGTAGAATTGATTTTTTCATATTAAGTGCATTTTGGTTTAAAGTTAGCAAATATTATAATTAATGCCGCAAAGTCGCGAAGTCACAAAGTTTTTATTTTTAAATTTTTCTTTGCGCCTTCGCGTCTTTGCGAGAAAATTTCAGTTACTCTTTTTTATAATTCTTAGCGTTTTGATGTACTTATATTGTTTCAATTTTTTAACAAATACCAAATTATATTATCAATCAAAAACAACTATATTTGAATGCCTTAAAAAAATACCACATTATGAATCCGAAAATCTTTGTAAGCTCTTTAATCATTTCCTCTTTAGTTTTTGTTTCATGCAAAAAAGAACTGGAACCACAGGAAAACACACCAACATCAGAACTGGTAAAATTGGGACTGATGAAAGATACGACCAAAGTCAATTCGGTAGTTCAGACACCGGTTGCGAATCAAAATACGGTGATGAATACAACCGGCGGAATAAATCCGGCACACGGGCAACCGGGCCATCGTTGTGATATTGCGGTTGGCGCGCCTTTAAATTCGGCTCCGACACAACAAGCACAGCAAACTACAGTACAGCCAGCGCAGACAGTTCAGGTAAATCCGAATCAGCAAAAAATGGTGACGACAACAACAGTTGCAGCACCTGTAAAAGTGGGTAAAGGAATGAATCCGTCGCACGGACAGCCGGGTCACAGATGTGATATTCCGGTTGGATCGCCATTAAATTCTCCGGCTCCAAGTACTACTACGACAACAACAACTGCAGGAAATACAGCGCCAAGCGGCACAAGCACTCAAAATTTTACAGTAACGCCACCGGCAAATAATGTTCCGGCTTTATTAAGTACAGGAGAAACACAAAAAGTTGCAGAAGGAATGAATCCCGCACACGGACAACCGGGTCACCGTTGCGATGTTGCGGTTGGTGCACCGTTACCAAAATCGTAAAGAATTAGGTTCAAAGTGACAAAGTAACAAAGTGACAAAGTAAGAAAGGTACAAAGATCCTAAGAAAACCTTAGAGCCTTTGTACCTTTGTTACTTAGAACCTGTAAAAAAATTAATGTGCTTTTAGTTTTTCAAAAGTGGTAGTAAGTGATTTTTTTGCTTTTGCCAAAGCACCGCTAAATGCTTTTTCAAGCGTTTCTGCATGTTCTGTAACCGTTAAAGGCTGTAATTTTGCAGTGCGGACTTCTATCACGCATTTTTTATCATTTAAGCTGAATTTCTCTCCGTTTTCGTCTCCGAAATGAACTTCTACGCGGGTGATTTTTTCCTCAAAACGTGCTAATCCTTTTTCTAATTCCTCAGAGAAATAAGTGGCTAATCTTTCGTGTCCTTCAATGTTTTTATCGGTGTTGATTTGAATCTTCATAATGGTTTATATTTTAATGATTGTTTCTCAAAGCTATTTTTTTTAGATTAAAAAGACAAACGAGTTAAGGAAACATTATGAATTTTGAAGTAATTATTTTTCAATTTTGTAATTTAGACTACGAAGAAAATAAATATAAAAACGCTTAACAAAAACAAGGAAAAAACTTACAATATATTTTGATTTTTATATATTTGTTGTTCTAAACTTTCAGATTATGATACAACAAAAACTTCTGCCCACGTGGTATGCTGGCGGTATTGGAAACAACCGCAACGCTCTGAAAGGCGTAGAGCAGCTAACCCATGTGGGTTTTATATTCTCTAAACTTTCAGATTATGAGCACAAACACCTTTCCAAAAGAAACAGAATTGAGATTAGCTTATTTTTTCAACAAGTCAATTGACTCAAAAAGTATGGCAAAAACAATTCGACAAATAAACTATCTGCTCGCCCTAAACACCATGCGTGTAGAAGGCTTCCTAAAGCCAGAAACCATAAACCTCGAAGATAGTTTCTACTGGCTAAATGAATTAGCAGAAACCCTCGATCCGTATCTGGATGCGGAATGATTTTTATAGAATGAAAAAGCCACTGAGAAGTGGCTTTTTTTATTTTTGTCTTTCGTTTATCGCATTCTGAATTTCGAGAATACAAGAATCTAAATTCTTCTTTATATCGTTACTCCAAAAACGTAAAATCTTCCAGTTTTGGGATTCTAAATATGCGTTGACTTCTATATCTCTTTGCATATTTCGTTCGATTTTTTTGATCCAGAATTCAGCATTGGTTTGTGGTTTTTTTCTGGTTTCCCAATCTTTTCCATGAAAGAATTCTGAATCTACGAAAATCGCTATTTTTAATTGTTTGAAAGTGAAATCAGGTTTACCAAAAACTGTTTTATTGTTTTTCCTGTATCTGTAACCCAGATGCCATAACGCTTTTGCTAAAGCGACTTCTGCTTTAGTTTCGGTGCTTTTAATGGCACGCATGTTTTTGGAGCGCTGTTCTGGGTTGTGGACGTCCATGATTAATCAAATGTTTTTAAAGTAAAACCTTTAATTAAGTTGAGTAATAAATCTTTTTGTTTATCTTCTTTATGTATTCCAATTAGTAAAGTATTTTCTTTAATTTTTATTGCTTTACCATTTATCAATCTGAAATTTTCATTCACAAAAGAAATTAATGCATCTTTTTGAACATCT
>NZ_QETH01000082.1 GCF_003105115.1 Flavobacterium sp. HTF
AGAGGTTTTTAAATTTTTATTAAATTAAAATTATTTTACTTCGATAATCTTATTTTTTTGGCCAATACCATTTTCATTAAAAGGCTCAATTGTAAAATAATACTTTGTTCCTTTATCCAGACCTCTGAAGTCATAAGAGCTGTTTCCATAAACCATAATACTGTTGTACAATTTATCCGGCGTTATTCCGTAATAGATATTATATCCAATTGCATCTGCCTGTTTTTTCCATGAAATAATCGCATTTCGGGAATCAGCTGCATTTCTTTTGACTTTAAAATCTGAAACTGATTTTGGCTTTTCTGCCAGTCCGTTTCCGAATACCCTGAAATCAGAAACGGCAAACAGACCTGATGCATTATGAATATTTTCCATTTTGATATAACGCGCTTCGATTGCTTTTGTTAATTCTACATAATCGTGAGGTACGTCTTTATCGTTTTTAGATTTATCTACAACCAGTTTCCAATTGACAGCATCATCAGACATGTATATTTTATATTGGTAGTAAATATCCATTGCTTTATTGTGCTGCATTGCTTTATGATCTGCATAGTTAATCTGTAATGCATTGATCTGCATTTTTCTTCCTAAATCAAGCTGCAGCCATTCGCCCGGGTTACTTGTTTTTGCCGACCAGTATGTCTGAATGTCTTCGTCTGTCAGGTTTTCGGGAGTATAGCAGAATTTTTCATATACTTTTTTACCTCCGTTGTCCATTCGGTTTGTTTCTACTTCCATACATTCTTCAGAAGAAGAAGCGGTTACCTGTTTTTTATAAGATAATAACATCCATCCTGATGAAGCGCCTTTTTCCTGATTTCTTTGGCTTGTAGGCAAAGTAATTGGAAAATCTCCATAAGAGGTTATAGAATACATTACATCATCTTTATCAAATCCGGCAGGAAACATATCTATACGACGTTCAAAACGATCTTTTATAGAGATTTTACAAGTTCCTGTATTCCAGTAATTGCCATAATTATCGGCAAAAGTATTTCCGTGTCCGGCACCAATTACAAAACCTCCCGGCTTATAAGACATCGGATTGTGTTTTTGATAGACAAAAGGCCCAAGCGGGTTATCCCCCACATGAACACCATTTGCGTAACCTTTAAACTCTGTTGCCGGTGCACCATATTGCATGTAATATTTTCCGTTGTGTTTGGTCATCCAGGCACCTTCAATAAAATTACCCCAGGGAGCAGGTTCCATGTCATTATTTGGGCCAAAACGCTCCCAGCCATGCAGCGAAGGATCTAATCCTACAACCGCTTTCGCCTGTCCGTATGGCTTCTGGATGTCTTCTACTTCTGTTGCGGCATACAGTTGCGCATAATCTGCCTGATTTCCTTTTGGCAACCAGGTATTATAATCCACTTCTACGCCTACAAGTGGCAATTTTCCACTTGAACCATAATACATATATACTTTTTTATCATCATCCTGAAAAATAGCCGGATCCCAGGTTGGCAACATCGCTTTGTCTACATGTTTGATCCATCTTCCTGATTTAGGATCTGCAGTTTTCCAGACAGGATGGTCTTTTTTCCAGGTTGAACCTACATAAAATAAAGTATCATTTACTACCCATGCCGCTGGTGCACACTGATCATCATCTCCGGGATTTCTTTGAAAACTTCCGTAAACGAAATTCCAGTCAGACATATCTTTACTCCAGAAAAATCCGGCCTGATTGGTTGCAAACAAATAATATTCTCCTTTGTAGGTAATGATTACAGGATCTGCACTTGAACGACGGGATATCGGAATCCCATTGTGATTCTGGGTTGTATAATTGTATCCAATATTTATCGGATTACAATAAGTTGTTGCTGCTTTGTTGGGATCAAACCATTCTGTTTTCCCCGGAAGCTGCATTTTTTGTGCCTGAACATTTATGCTAAAGCAAACTAAGAGCAACAAAAGTGTTCTTGACATTGATAAATATGTTGTTTTCATTTTGTCTTTTTTTTTGGTTTCGAAAAGCGTTGAATTTAGCTATCCGATTTATTTTTTAGCCTTCAGTCTTTGTTGCAGAAGCTCTGGTTCGTTTGTCGTGATGTAATTAAACTTATTTTCAATAATCCAGTCCATATCTGCTGCTTCATTAACTGTCCATGCGTTTAGAATAATTTTGTTATCTTTTGCTTCCTGTATCCATTCAGGGTGTTTCCTGAAGACAGAATAATGATAATCAACGCCGTTAATATTGTCTGCTTTAACTTCTTTTGGTGATTTATTTCCTTCTAAATATTGTAGAGAAGTCTTTGGATCAACTGATCTGATTTGTTTTAGAATGTCATAATCAAAACTTATGTAACAGGTTTTTTTATCCGCTTTCAGTTTCTTAATGGTTTCAACCGCTAACAAGGCTGTTTTCTTTCCTCTTTCTTTACTGATTTCTGAAGGTTTTATTTCGCATACCAAAAGAGTGTGTTTGTTATTTTTAATTCCTTCTGAAATGTATTCGTGTAATGTTGGCAGTTTCTCTCCGTTTGAAAGTTTAAACTTGATTAAATCAGAATAACTGGTCTGTTCAATTACCATTTTGTTATAATGCGCATCGTGATTAATTACAAGTGAATCATCAGCCGTTCTCCACACATCAAATTCTGAACCTGGTAATTTTAAATCGATCGCATGCCTTAAAGCTGCAATTGAATTTTCAGGCAGGTTATTTTTTTTCCATGCTCCGCGATGTGCTACAATAGCATTTTTTTGTGCATTACACGAAGAAAAAGTGATGAGAAGCACTAAAAAAGAAATGCGACTAAATATTTTGAAAGTGTTCATATTCATTAGATTTAAATTTTAAGAATAATCGTTCTTAGGGCTAAAAGACTAGTTTTTTGTTAAAAAAAAGCCCTCCGCCTAACCACTTGCGAAGGGCAATTACTAATCAATTTAACCAACTATTTAGTTAACTCAAAACTAACTTTCTTATCTGCGTTTGAATTTGTTCCCACAAAAACATCAAACTGTCCAGGTTCAGCTACAAACTGTAAATCAGAATTATAGAATTTTAAATCTTCTACTGTGATCTCAAAAGTCACAGTTTGTTTTTCTCCTTTTTTAAGGGTTATTTTTTGGAAACCTTTTAGTTCTCTAACCGGTCTTGTAACAGATCCTACTAAATCTCTAATGTATAACTGAACGGTTTCTTTTCCGTCAAAATTCCCTGTATTGGTTACATCAGCAGAAACAGTTACTTTTCCGTTGAAGTTCATCTTATCTGATGAAATTTTTACATTTGAATAATCAAAAGTGGTATAGCTTAAACCAAATCCAAATGGAAATAATGGTTCATTTCTTTCATCAATATAATTTGATCTGAATTTTTCGAATTTTCCTTCTGTGTTAGAAAGTGGTCTTCCTGTATTTTTGTGTGCATAGTATATTGGCAACTGCCCCACGCTTCTTGGAAATGTTGTTGTCAATTTCCCGGAAGGATTAACATCTCCAAACAAAACATCTGCAATGGCATAACCTGCTTCTGTACCTGCAAACCAGGCATTTAAAATGGCCGGAACTGTTTTTTCTTCGTCAGTAATAACTAACGGACGTCCGTCAAACAATACTAAAACAACTGGTTTTCCTGTATTGATTAAAGCTTGTAATAAATCTTTTTGTGCTTGTGGAATTTCTAAATTGGTACGGCTGCTTGATTCTCCGCTCATTTCTGCAGATTCTCCAAGTGCAGCAACAATTACATCTGACTGATTTGCAACTTTTAAAGCCTCTGCTAATAATTCTTCTTTAGAACGGCCGTCACGGTGTAAGGTTTTACCAAACATTGTAGCGTTGGTTTCAAAAGTTTCATCATAATCTAAATTACTTCCTTTGGCATATAAAACTTTCGTGTCTTTTCCTGCAACTTCCTTGATTCCTGCCAATAACGAAATGGCATTTTCCATTCTTGTCGCCACACTCCAGGTTCCCGGCATGTTTTCTTTAGCATCTGCCAAAGGTCCGATCAAAGCAATTGTTCCTGATTTTTTAAGAGGAAGTAACTGATTTTGATTTTTTAATAATACCAGAGACTGCGCTGCAATTTGGCGTGCTTCTTTTCTGCTGTCTGTTGTGAAGATTTCAGTTTTGGCTCTTTTTTCATCACAATATTTGTATGGATCCTGGAATAGACCTAAATCATATTTAGCTTCCAAAATAAGTTTTACGGCATTGTCAATCTGCGCCATAGTAACTCTTTTTTCATCTAAGGATTTTTTTAAAGTTGTTAAGAAACCTTCTCCAACCATGTCCATTTCAACACCGGCATTTAGTGACAAAGCAGACACATCCTGCAGATTCCCCATTCCGTGTTCGATCATTTCCGGAATTCCGGTAAAATCTGTTACTACAAAACCTTTAAATCCCCATTGTTTTCTTAAAACATCTGTCATTAACCATCTGTTTCCTGTTGCAGGGATTCCGTCAATTTCGTTAAAAGAAGCCATTACAGAACCTACTCCGGCGTCAACCGCAGCTTTGTATGGAGGAAAATAATCATTGAACATTCTGATATGACTCATATCAACTGTATTATAATCACGTCCGCCTTCTGGTGCACCGTATAACGCAAAGTGTTTTACACAGGCTAAAATTGAGTTGTTTTTAGAAAGATCGTGTTGTTGGTAACCGTTAACCATTGCCTTAGCGATTTGGCTTCCTAAGTACGGATCTTCACCTGAACCTTCAGAAACTCTTCCCCAACGCGGGTCGCGGGAAATATCCACCATTGGTGAGAATGTCCAGTTGATACCGTCTGCACTTGCTTCTTTTGCAGCAATTTGCGCACTTCTTTCAATTAATCCCATATCCCACGTACATGACAATCCTAACGGAATTGGAAATGTCGTTTCGTAACCATGAATAACATCCATTCCAAAAAGCAACGGAATTTTTAAACGGCTTTGTTCAACAGCTATTTTTTGTACTTCCTTAATTTTTTGAACTGATTTTATGTTGAACAAACCTCCTACTTTCCCTTCAGCGATGTTTTTTGCCACATTTGAGCTATTAGCTTGTCCTGTAGTAATATCACCTGATGTAGGTAAGTTTAACTGACCTAATTTTTCGTCTAAAGTCATTTTAGAAATTAATTCTGCTACAAATTCAGACTTTGGTTTGATTTTCACTGTATTTTTAGTGTTCTTTTTCTGGGCATAACCCAAAACAGCACATCCTAAAAAAAGTAAGACTAATTTGTTTTTCATGTGTATTTAATATTTGTTTTATTATGGGGGCGTGGAATCGCTTTTATTCTGTTTGCAAGTTTAGAATTAAAGTGATTTCAGTCTGTTTTATTTGTTTGTATTCGTTTTTTTCTGCTTCAGCATCCAGTCATAAATTGCTGCATTATCAAAAACTCTTGTCCAGCTATCATGGCCTGCATCATCAAAAATGGTTAACGTCACATCTGTGGCATTGCATTTTTTTAGTTCTTTGTAAATAGTTATCGCATAATCGACTTTTACTACATCATCCAGTAATCCGTGATATATTCTTGTTGGAATTTGCGAAATTTTACAGGCTTCTTCCAACTGAATGAGATCAACAAAACCGGATATTGGTACAATTGCCGCAAACATTTCCGGATAAGCAAGAGCAAGATTCCATGCCGCCCAGCCTCCTGAGCTTAATCCCGTAACATAAATCCTGTCAGAGTCTATATTGTTTTCTTTCTGGATTTTAAGAATCAGCTGATGAATGGCATCGATATCCCAGTTCTCTCCTTCTTTGCATTGCGGTGCCAGAACGTAAGCATCTAATTCATGGTTTTTTAAATATTTTAAAGGTCCATGAATTTTTACTTTTTCGATATCAGTTCCTTTTTCGCCATCACCAGATACAAAAACTATTAATGGCTTTTTCTCTTTTGTGTTTACTGGTTTATGCAAAGCATATCCTAACTCATAATTAGTTACAATAACAGTTTTGAATTTTCCTGATGTTTCTTTTTGTGAAAAACT
Source organism: Flavobacterium sp. HTF (assembly GCF_003105115.1). GTDB lineage: Bacteria > Bacteroidota > Bacteroidia > Flavobacteriales > Flavobacteriaceae > Flavobacterium. Next base: position 5,973 of record NZ_QETH01000082.1, read on the forward strand.
TAAACAAGAGATCAATGCCAGTAAGAACGTTATTCTGTATTTCATTTAGAAAATAGTTAGATTCCGTATTTTCCTGATGTAAAACCAAGTTTTTTTAAACCTTCTTTTACTTCGGGAGCATTCATAAATAATTTCCATAATAAACCAGAACGATAATTCTCAATCATTACAACCTCCGGTCCCTGATCTATGGCTAAATATCGTTTTGCTGTCCAGTTATTTTCTAAACTTACCGCATCATAAAAACCGGCTTCTCCCCAGGTTTCATTTTTATGGTTTTCATATAAATTACGCATTACCGCAATAGATTCTTTTGGCATATAAACAATCGAACTAAACGCTGCCGTTGGAGAGATAACTCCCTTATCGTTACTCGGCATATGTGCATCGTAACCAATCGAACCATCAGGATTTCTCGAATAAGATGCTGTTAAACCCCAATAATCTGCTCCGTAATACTTATTTTTCTTAGGATTTTCAATACAGTATTTATAATCGATTTCAACCTGATTTTTGTTCAGATCAAAATAATTGGCATATTTATCACTCAATTGATTTGGATCTAATCCCACATAAGAATAATGTGCCCAGAACAATGGTCCTCCAAATTCTTCTGCTCCATTATGTTTTAAAATTAACGGAATGTTATATTTTGTTTTTGAAGAAACAATGCCCCCGCTTCTTGCCCATCCTTCATGATACACTTTTGGATCAATTGCATGTGTTGGTGAAGATGCAGCCATGATATACGTAATCAGGCATTCATTATAACCTTCCAGAGCAAAATTCATCTGCCAGGCATAGTTTGGTGACCAGTGCCAGTATAAAACATCTTTATTATTAGTAAACCATTGCCATTCAACACCTTTCCAAAGTGCATCATATTTTGCTGCTACAGCTTTCTCTTTTTCATTACCTGTTTTTAAATACTCACGAACAGTAATCATTCCTGAAATTAAAAATGATGTTTCGACTAAATCTCCTCCATTATCTTTAGTCCCAAATGGTTTTACTTTTCCTGTATTTCCGTCAATCCAGTGTGACCATGCTCCATGAAAACGATCTGCTTTTGCAAGGAAATCGGCAATTTTGTCTAATCTTTTTACTCCTTCTTCTTTTGTAACATATCCTCTTGACATTCCGGAAACAATTGCCATTAGTCCAAACCCCGAGCCTCCTGTTGTTACAATATGGGCATCGTTTTCAGGATAATTTCCGTCTGGATGAAAACGTTCTCTTGCTAATCCTGAATTTGGCTCAGCATAATCCCAAAAATATTTGAAGGTTTGTTTTTGAACAATATCTAAAAGCTGTTCATCACTTAATGCAACACCAGGTGTATTTTCCTCTGTATTCTCTTTTGATTTATCTGCATTTGATCCACAGCTAAAAAAAATAAAAGCTAAAAATAAAACTGAAATTCTAATCATTTCTAAAATTTTAATATTGTAATAAATCACTTCCTCCAGAATTTGAAGGAAGTGATTTTAATATATTTGATTAATAACCGCCCGGGTTTTGTGTAGAATATCCAACTGACTGTTGAATAAAGCTAGATGGAATTGGAAATAACTCATGTTTTCCAACAACAAATGTTTTACCGTTAGGAAACTGTGGGCTTACATCAGCTTTCATTGCTGCCTCAGCCTGACCAGTTCTAATAAGATCAAACCATCTGTCGTGTTCGAAAGCTAACTCAACTCTTCTTTCTTTCCAGATAGCAGTTCTAACATCTGATTGGGATACAGCAGGTGTATCTCCAATATTAGCTCTGTGTCTTACTTGATTTAATAAAAGAATAGCATCCCCTGTTTGTCCTAATTCATTTAATGCTTCTGCTTTCATCAATAAAACTTCAGCATATCTTAAATATCTTAGATTGGTATCTGTAAATTCCTGATTGTAAAATGATGACGAATATGCTTTATAATTGTATCTCGGATTAGAAACCGTTGAAGCTACAACTCTTCCATCATATAAAGTTGTGCCTCTAAAAATAATGGTTGCATTTTTTCTAATATCTCCAGCTTCGTATGCATTAGCAAGTCCTTCAGTTGGTGTATTGAAACCCCAACCCCAGCCTCCAGCACCACGTGGTGCCTGAGAAACTGTATAATTTCCAATTCCAAATCCTGGTGAAGTTGTTGAACCAATTCCATTAATTTCAAAAATTGATTCTGCACCAAATTCCCCTTCTTTTTTAAACATTAAAGAATAATCTGAAACTAAAGAATACCCTGTTACTTTATTACAATTGTCAACAACATTTTGCCATTTTTTTTGATATAAACTTACTTTGGCCAATAATGCATATGCAGATCCTTTTGAAACCCTTGCTACATCTAAGCCAGAGTAAGCTGATTTTAATGGCAACGCTTCTGCTGCATCAGCTAAATCTTTTTCTATAAAAGCATACACTTCTGCTACTGATCTACGGGTTAATTGCATTTCTTTATCAGCCTGAGATATTGGCACAGGAGATAAATGATCCACAATAGGAACTCCTCCATATCCTTTTACAAGAGTAAAATACATAAAAGCTCTTAAAAATTTTGCTTCTCCAGCTAATCTGGTTTTTAAGGCAGGGGTTACCTGATCTAGCTTAGGTAACATTTCAAGTGCCTGATTACATCTGTTTATACCAGCATAATTATAATCCCAAATACTTTGAAATGATGGTGTTGAAGCATTATAAGTCAAAGCATCTAAAACATCTTTATCCGAACCTGTATCTCCTGGATCTGAACCTTTGTCCGCATCATCTGAAATAATACTTGTAACGCCGTTCCATGCAAAAGAAGACATATCCCATGATAAGAATATATTGTAAATTCCATCAACTAATGATGTTGCTCCTTCATTGCTGTTAACCTGCTCCGGATCAGCAGGAACGTTCTTTGTTTGATCCACATCCAAGAAATCATCCGAACATCCAGACATACATAATGCTGAAAGAACAAAAAATGATATATATAATTTTTTCATAATATTAAAATTTTAAATTAGCACCAATAACAAATGTTTTTAACGCCGGGTATGCATCTAACTCAACTCCCTGAGTCCCTGTAACCAATTCTCCATCTCCAAGAACTTCAGGTGAGAATCCTGAAAATTTCTGAGTGATAAACGGATTCATTGCATTAACATAAATTCTGCAATAGTTAATAAAACCTTCTTCTCTTAAAGGAAGTTTATAACCTAAAGTGATGTTGTTGATTCTAAAGAAATCTCCTGATTCTAAATAGTAAGTTGAAGCAACTGGAACCTGATTAAATGGAGCTGGATTTGAAGCATTTGTATTTGTTGGTGTCCAGAAGTTCGTTGCAAGAGATGCCTCTACATTTTCTCCATAAAAACGTTGTGCTTTTTTACCATTATAAACTTTTGCACCACCTGTACCATAACCATCAACTGAGAAATCAATATTTTTATAGGTTACTCCCAGAGTTACTCCGTAATTAGATGTTGGTAATACTGAGCCTACATATTTTCTGTCACGTGTTTTATCTAAAGAACCCTGAGTAACTTTATCTCCGTTTGCTGTATAGTACAACATTTGTCCATTTGCAGGGTCTATACCTGCATATTCATACATATAAAAACTTCCTAAAGGCTGTCCTACTGATGTATTATTCAACATTTTTGTAGTTTCACCGTTTCCTAATGATCCTCCAGTAATTGTAGCTAATTGAACATCCTTAAGACTAGTTAGTTCATTTTTGTTGTGAGAAAAATTTCCTCCTACCCAATAACTTACATTGTCATTAATTTTATCATCCCAACGTAATGAGATTTCAAATCCTTTGTTAGAAACTTCACCAACATGTGTTGGTGATGCTGCAGTAATTCCTGAAGTTGAATATGGTGTAGAATTCAAAATTGCATTTGTTGTATTTTTATCATAAACATCAAATGATCCTTTCAATCTATTGTTTAATAATTCAATATCTAAACCTACAGAAGACTCTTCTACAATTTCCCATGATAAATTTGGATCTATTTGTGAAATAATACTCTGACCAACACCATCATTGTAATTTAAACCCGAAGTCAAAAATTGTCTGTTAAGTGGCACTTTTTGGTTTCCTAATCTACCCCATGATCCTCTCAATTTTAAAAGATCTAATCCTTTTACATCAGATAAAAAACTTTCCTTGGTTACGATCCATCCCAAACCAATAGATGGAAATGTTCCCCATCTATAATCGCTGGCGTAATTAGAAGAACCATCACGTCTTAACGTTCCTGTTATTAAATATCTGTCTAATAGTTTATATTGAAAACGTCCAAAATAAGAAGCTAATCTGGACTCGTTTTCGTTAATAGCTTTATAAGTAGTTACTCCGCCATTTTGTGCATATGCATAGCCGTCTAAGCCCCAAAAATTACTATTTGGATTTACGTTTTTGATATCTGCTGTTGTTTTTTCTCTTGTACCAATAACGTTAGCTTCAATACCAGCTGTAATTTCTACATCATGAATTTCACCAAAAACTTTATTATAAGTGAAGTAGTTTGATAAATTCCAATTGAAATAATCATCCGTATTTCTAGTTAATGTGTTTGTATTCAAGCTCTTTTTATCGTAACCAGATTCTGCTCTATTAGGATCTGCTGCTAACCAAAGACCTAAATTATCAACATAGTTATACTGTTTGTATGTATAATATTCTCCGTTAAATTGTGAAGTGAATTTTAATGATTTACTTATATCATAATCTAATCTTAACCCTCCCTGAAGAACAACACTTTTTTGTTGTTCATTATTATAATCTAAAGCAACCACAGGATTTCCTACTGAATTAAATGAATCCCCAGTTTGTGATATAACGCCATTTTGTATAAATGGAACTCCATATTTACCATTAGGGTAATGTACGGGAACTAATGGAGATTGTCTGTAAGCAGAAGTAAATGCACTTAATGGCTGAGGAGTATTTTTTATAGAACTCACACTAAAATTTTGGCTGATTTTAAGCTTATCTGAAATCTTATATTCATTGTTACTTCTAAAGGTTGTACGCCCATACTCTGTTCCTTTTAAAATACCATCTTCTTCATAGTTACCAATACTAAAAAAGTATTTAATGTTTTCTGAAGATCCTGAAAGAGAAATATTGTTTTGAGTATAAGTACCAGTTCTGGTTATTTCATCAAACCAATTTGTATTGTAAGGTTGATTTTGAGAAAATCTTCCTGCAGGAAACTGATTAATGAAAGCAGCATTGTTATATTGAATATATTGGTCGCTGTTTGCCATTTTTACCTTTTTTAAAGGTGTTCTAAAACCTGCATAGCTATCAATATCAACAGTAAGCTTTCCTTTTCCTGTTTTTGTTGTAATCATAATTACACCATTTGCTCCTCTGGTACCATAAATTGCTAAAGCAGAAGCATCTTTCAATACTTCATATGAGGTAATATCATTAGTGTTGATGTTATTGATATTATCTGCTGGCATTCCGTCTACAACATACAATGGACTTCTTCCTCCTAAAGCTGTACCAACCCCTCTAATTACGATAGATGGCGTACTGCCTGGAGCATCAGAAGTAGCTACCTGAACCCCTGCAGCTTTACCCTGAATAGCTTGTGATGCATTGATTACCTTCATTTTTGTAATTTCTTCGGACTTGATTGAGCTGACAGCCGAAGTATTATCAATTTTCTTTCTGGTACCGTATCCGATAACAACTACTTCTTTTAAGGCAGTATCACCTGCTTCTTTTAATGTAATTGTCATTGGTGCGGCAGTTGCCGGTACAGAAACAGGATCAAAACCTAACATAGAGATTTTTAAAATGTCTCCAGGTTTTGCATTAATCGTAAAGTTTCCGTCGAAATCTGCATCAGCAGTTGCTCTGGCATCGGATGAAGCAATAACTGCTCCTGGAATTCCCATTCCGCTGCTGTCAACTACTTTTCCTTTAATTGCTTGTACCTGTCCAGACATATAAGCTGGCAGCAATAAGAGCGCTAAAAAGCTAAAAATAAAATTTTTCATACAGTTTGTAATCGTTTAAGTTAGTAGAGCCAAATTAAGCAATTACAACGTTGTAGTACATCAAATGGCACTACTACATAGCTACATCACTACATCAAAAATCGCTCATAATGTTTTAAAATTCAAACACTTAATAGTTTTAAATTTTCTATCAACATAACGTTATGATGTAGTAATGATGTATTGGAATTATGTAAAAAAAGGGATACAAAAATATAATATGTTTAGAAAATACATATCAATCTTACAGAGTTAATAAAAATTTTGACAGGTTTTCGTCCTGAGTAAGGTTTAATTTCTTTCTGAGTCGATATCTGTGTAATTCAACACCTCTGAAAGAGATGTTCATCATAGGAGCAATTTCCTTAGAAGAAAGATTCATTTTCAAATAAACACACAATTTTACATCTTTAGGAGTAAGATTTGGAAATTTTTTGGTCAGGGTGATTATAAATTCGTTGTGTATTTGATTTAGATTAGTCTCAAAAATCTCCCATTCATGTTTATTAACTTCATTAATCTTAATAGCTTTCTTTATTTCACTTTTAAGTTTATTAAAGTCTTTTTCTGAATCTAAAATATTTTGAATATTCTCAATCATTTCACTTTGTTTGGCTATAGAAAGGGATTTTCCTGCAACTTCAGAAGATTTTGTCTGCAGTTCCAATTCAAGGATATGCTTTTCGTATTCCTGAAGATTTAATTCGTTTTCCGCTTTTAGCTCCATTTCCAAAATCTCACGCTGATGTTTTAATTCTTCTGCCTGTAATTTTAATTTCTGGATATATCTTAATTTGTTCCATTTATAATATAAAAATAAAACTAGTGCTATTACTAAAATATATAACGAAACCATCCAGAACGAGAAATACCATGGTTCTGCTACTTTAAATTTAAAATCCGAAACTTTATCATAAGTTGCACCATCATGTTTATAGATTTCTATGGAATGAAATCCGCTGCTAAGATTATTAAGCACTATCAGTCCGTCAGAAATTGGCAGGAATTCTTTATTGTTATTTAATTTGTAAAATAAATTAGGCCTGCTGGCACCGTATATTCCGGATATTACATTAATTTTTAATTCTGTATTGAATTTAATTTTGGAATCATTTGAAACTAAAGTATTGTCACTAAAAGCTTCTATTTTAATTGTAGCATTTTGCCTGTTTTCATATTCCAGTTTAAGTGAAATAAAACCGTCATCAAGATTGAACAGATAATCATTCTTATCTTTAAAAATCCTTAGATTTTCGTTTATAAGCTTTCCTTTATAATATTTTTCCTGAATGATATTCCAGATAAATTTATTTCCTTCGGCATAAATATGGTATAAAATTCCGTTTTGCAAAACCATAAAATGATCTTCATCGATCGCCACGATATCTGATACATTTTTGAAATTAGTATTAAATAATTCGTTTTCTTCCAGTTTATTAGAAATCGAATTATAAGTATACCAGGTATTATTAATCAGAAAAAGTATTTCTTTTCTGAATTCGAAAATCTTAATTCCAAAGTCATTTTTTATATTGCTTTGCTGAGTTACGTTTTCTACCTTTTTTGTTTTGTAATTATCATCCAGTAAAACATGGTACAATCCTCTGTAATTATCTGCGGCCCAAATTTCATTTCGTTTATTCTGGGCGACATATTTAATCGGCTTTGCCAGGTCTTTGATTATTTTATACTGGGATAAGTCAGAAAGGTTGTCGTAAACGAGAATACCACTGTATGTAGACTGAAAATAGGTATTATTGATACTACTTTTTGATAAATTCCATCCTCCGCTTACGTTATTTATTCTGCTTAAAGTACCGTTTTGATAAGAGAATGTCCCATCATTATGACCTATAATAAATTTATCATTAATTTTAGCAATATTCCAGCCCTGGCCTTGTGTATTTGGCATCATGCTGAATTTTCCTGAACCATATTCAAATACACCATGATTGGAGGCAATAAGATATCCTTTGTTGGTAGTGGCGACTGAATAAACGGAGCCCAGGATTCCGGAATTATCATAAAAAAAAGATATTGGAGAATTGACCTCAACATGCGCAATTCCGTTATCTAAACCAAGCCAAAGATCGTTTTCCCTGTCAAATCCGATACTTAAGATCGAATTATTCATCAGAACATTCTCCCTTTCTATAATTTTATAAAGATTTGTTGTTAGATCTAAAATTACAATTCCCCTGTTTCCTGTTCCTATAATAAGTTTATTGTCTTTTATAAACTTTGCCACATTTATTGTAGCTGATTTTAAAATTTCATTTAATGGATTATTCCATGCTTTCAGGCCATTTTTCCCAACAATGAAAATTCCTTTCTTCTGTGTAAAAATATAAGTCTGATTTTTATGCTTTTCTATAGCATGTACAACTGTATTTTTGAGAACACTCCAACCTTTTGGACTGGCGATATGTTTGCCGTTCATTTTAAAAATCCCTTTCTGAACTGATGCTACATAAAGATTTTTATCTACAGCGAAACAATATGAAATCAAAAACGGAAATTTTATTTTCTTAATCGTTTTTCCGTTATAAATAAAGACGTCATTAAATGACTGAAAATAAAGCGAGCCATTATATCTGAAAATCTTCCAGATTTCTTCATTGTCTTTTTCGTCAAATAATCTAAGATTTTTTGTAATCGATACATAATGCATCGTTCCGTCTTTTCTGTACCAATAACCAAATTCCTTATAAGAACCTGAGTAAATTTTATCTCCTTCGATTAAAATAGATCTGATAATGGTTTTGTTCGGAAGTGTATATTTTTCCCATTTTACTCCATCGTAACGAAGCAAATAATGGTTATTGGCAAAATACATTGCGTTATCATTTCCCTGTACAACATTCCAGATTTGATTATCTCCCTGATAATCAGATTTGCTGTAGTTTTCTACGAAGGGAAGTAATTCTTGTGCCTGAAGTTGTAAAGCGATGAAAAAGAAGAAAACTGATTTAAAAAGTATCGATTTCAAGATATTCAATTTTAAATCCAAAGATACTGACAAATATTTAATTTTCTATTGCAAAATAAGATAAGCCTTTTAGGTCGATATAGCCATCAACAATGTTAAAATGCCTATTATTAAACATAACGGAGCAAAGTATTTAGTGTCATTTTGCCCAAATTTGGTGTTTTTTATTTTTTTGAAAAAGCCCAGATACTTAAAATCCCCGATTGCTCTTAAAATAAATACTGCCATTAAAATCCATAGGCCATATTTATAAATCCCTGAAGGTATTTTGAGATAAAGTATTTCAACTTTTATTAAATAAAAAACACCAAAACCAAACAATGCAATGGCAACAAGCAACGTCGCAATTATTCCGGGATTTCTTGGTTGCGTTGTATTATCCGGTGTTGGATAAACACCCTGTGTGCCCCATTTTCCTCCAAAAGCCCAATAAAAATGAATTAATGAAAGAAAAAGAAATAGTAAGAATAATGTCACTGCTATAACTTTTACCATTACAGAAATATATTTTAAAAAATTAATTTTCTAATAACTGAAAAACCTGATTTGCGATTTCGTACTCTTCATCAGTCGGAACAACTAACACTTTTACGGTTGAGTTTGCTGAATTAATTTCTCTCACTTCTTTAGAACGAATTTGATTTTTTGCCGTATCAATTTCAATTCCGAAATAGTTCATATCGGTACAGATCAAATTACGCATATAAGAAGAGTTTTCGCCAATTCCGGCTGTAAAAACAATAGCATCCAATCCTTTTAAGGCTGCTGCGTAAGCACCAATCGTTTTTCTGATTCTATACGCATTCATCAATAAAGCCAGTTCACAATCCTTATTTCCTTCCTGGGCTTTTGCTTCGATATCACGCAAATCGCTGTAACCGGTTAAACCAAGCATTCCGCTTTGTTTCAATAAAATAGAATTTACTTCATCGGGCGTGTAACCCAAACTTTTTACCAGATAAAAAATAACCGACTGATCGATATCTCCTGCACGGGTTCCCATAATTAAGCCATTTGCCGGCGAAAAACCCATTGTGGTATCAATGCTTTTTCCGTCTTTAACGGCAGCCATACTACAGCCGTTTCCTAAGTGAATAGTGATGATTTTAGAGTTTTTGTCCAAATAACTAATTGCCTTTTCTGAAACATATTTATGACTTGTTCCGTGAAAACCATATACACGGACTTTATGTTCTGTTAAAAGGAAATTTGGAATCGCATATTTATGGGCTTCAACCGGAATTGTCTGATGAAAAGCGGTATCAAAAACGGCTACTTGTTTTGCTTCAGAAAATATCTCTTCTGCCACATTTATTCCAACTAAATGCGCCGGATTATGAAGTGGTGCCAATTCTGAAAGTTCTTTTATTTTTTCTTTAACTTCTTCTGTTATGATTGTTGTATCAGAAAAATAACTGCCGCCGTGAACCACTCTGTGCCCCACTGCCGTAATTTCTGAAGTTGTTTTAATTACTCCCGTTTCAGGATCCAGTAATAATTCTGCTACTTTTTGCAAACCCACTTTATGTGTTGGAATTGGCAGTATTTCTTCATAAGAATTTGTAGCGGTTTTAAAAGTGATATTGGATGTTTCCAAGCCAATTCTGTCAATCATACCGGTACAAATTACTTCGTTTGCCGGCATAATCATTAATTGATATTTTATTGAAGAACTTCCTGAATTTATTATAAGTATTTTCATTTTTTTAAAAGTTGCTAAGATACTGAGTCTCTAAGGTTCTGAGTTTTTTTTTATTTAAAACTTTATTGTCATCCTGAGCAAGTCGAAGGCTCGTCAAACAAAAAAGGGCTTCGACTTCGCTCAGCCTGACATATTTTATAATTAATAATTGTTTTTAAAGTCCCTGTGCCTGAATCGCTGTAATCACAACTGTATTGATAATATCATCTACTGTACAGCCACGGCTAAGATCGTTTACAGGCTTGTTTAAGCCTTGTAACATCGGACCGATTGCCAATGCTCCGGTTTCTCTCTGAACCGCCTTATAAGTATTGTTTCCGGTATTTAAATCAGGAAAAATAAGAACACTCGCCTGCCCTGCCACCTCAGAATCCGGCATTTTGCTTTTTCCAACGGTTAAATCGACAGCTGCATCATACTGAATTGGTCCTTCGATTTTTAAATCCGGGCGTTTTTGTTTTACAATCGCTGTTGCAGTTCGTACTTTATCAACCTCATCTCCTTTTCCGGATGATCCTGATGAATAGGAAAGCATGGCAATCTTAGGTTCAATTCCAAAAGCTAAACTTGATTCTGCCGATGAAATTGCAATTTCTGCCAATTGTTCTGCCGTTGGATTTGGATTAATGGCACAATCTCCAAAAACCGAAACCCTGTCTTCTAAACACATAAAAAACACAGAAGAAACCACTGATGAATTTGGTTTTGTCTTAATAAATTGCAACGCAGGCAAAATAGTATGTTGTGTGGTATGAGCCGCTCCCGAAACCATTCCGTCTGCATGGCCTTTATAGACCATCATAGTTCCAAAATAAGAAACGTCCTCCATTAAGTCCCTGGCCATTGTTATACTTACGTTTTTGGCTTTTCTTAGCTCATAATAGGTATTGGCATAATCTTCGTAAAGATCAGATTCTATTGGATTTATAATTTTTACTTTAGAAAAATCGAAACTAATTCCAAGCTCGGTAATTTTATTTTCGATTTGTTTTTTGTCTCCAATAATCGAAATATCTACCACGTCCATATCTAATAATCTAGAAGCAGCGATAATAATTCTGTCGTCGTTTCCTTCCGGAAGAACGATATGTTTACGGTGCTGCTTGGCTCTTTTTACCATGTTGTACTGAAACATTTTTGGTGTCATACCTTCTGCTTCAAAAGTGATTAATCTTTCTGACAGTGCTTCTATTTCAACATATTTTTCAAAAGTAGTAATCGATGTCTCGATTTTATGTGTGTTATTGGCATAAATCTCAGACCGGATACTTCCTATTTTATTTGTAATATGATAGGTTCCTCCATCTACGGCAATAATAGGTACAATTGCTGAAAGTCCTTCAATAAGCTTTAAAATACTATCTTCAGGAATAATATTTCCTGTTAGAATAATTCCGGAAATAGTAGGGTAATTGACTGATTCATTAGCTTGTAATGCTCCCAAAATAATATCCGAACGATCTCCGGGCGTAATTACAAGTGCATTATTATTCAGATGAACCAGATAATTATGCAGTTGCATGGCCCCCACGCTGTAATGACCGATTTCGTTATTTAGATAATTTTCTCCAAATAGAACTTTTGCATCTAATACATTCACAATTTCCTGCATCGTAGGATTGTTCAAACTCGAAATTAGCGGAATTGTATTGACTAAAACATTTGCAGGGAGGCTTTTTTGAAGGCTTTTAGTAACAAGCTCAATATTTTCGGGCTGTACTTTGTTTGCAAATACCGACAAAACCTCTACTTCTTTTACCTTAAAGGAATCATAAACCAAATACAGGCTGTCTACAAGTTCTTCTAAAGTTTTACCAATACCGGAACCAATAATTATGGTTGGAATCCCGAGGTTTTTGGCAATAAGAACATTTAAATCTAATTCAATTGATGTTCCTTCGCCTGTAAAACTCGTTCCTTCTACTAAGACAAAATCGAAACGCTCTTCGAGACGTTTGTATTTTTCGATTATTAAATCTAAAACTTCTCCTATTTTACCTTTATTCTTCTTTTTGATTAATCTGCTTTTTGTAATGGCATAAGCATCCTCAAATTTGATATCAAGATTAAAATGTGAAAGAACTGTTTCTATATGATTATCGATTTCGCCATCAACAAAATCTTCTACAATAGGTCTAAAGTACCCAACTTTTGCTGTTTTACCAATCAGAATACTCATTAAACCGAGGGTAATTATCGATTTTCCGCTGTTCTGATCGCTTGTGGCTATATATACTGCTTTACTCATAATTATTTATATTGATTCTAAACAAATGTACTGTAAATCAAAAATTTTATTCCGAAACAAACGTTAAAACCAACGTCTTTTTTTGAAATAAATGATTAATGCGATTACCAGAAAAAACATGCCAGTCATAACTATATAATAGCCATTTTCTGCTTTAAGTTCCGGCATATTTTCAAAGTTCATTCCGTATACTCCAACTATGAAGGTTAGCGGAATAAATATGGCTGAAATAATGGTCAGGGTTTTCATAATTTCATTCATTTTTCGGCTTTGTTCCGAAAAATAGAAATTAGAAGCGCTTTCCAAAGAACTCATATCTGACTCTATCTGCTCTAAAAGTTCTAAACTTTTTTGATGAAGCCTTATAAAAAAATTAAACGTATCCTTTTGAATAAGGCCATTGCTATCATCATCCTTAATTGTTTTGAGATAATACAATGAATCCCGAAGGGGTACAATAGATCTTTTTAAAAAATTTAAATTATCGCGATGATTTTCAATCTTTTCCAAGATGATTGGTTTGGCTTCTTTTTTAGTCAGATTGATTAGTTCCTCTACTTTATCTTCTTCGTCTTCCAGTGTAATATAAAAATTCTCCATCACGGCATCTAAAAGCAGGTATAGTAAATAATCTACTCTTTTTGTCCTTACAATTCCTGCATGTGTGCGGAGACGCTCCCGTATGTGTGTAAAGAAGTCGCTTCTTTTTTCCTGAAAAGAAATTAAAAGGCCTTCTTTTAAAATAAAACTGATTTGTTCAACACTAATATTATCTGAATATTCCGAAGGTAAAAGGGACT
>NZ_QETH01000083.1 GCF_003105115.1 Flavobacterium sp. HTF
CCTTGTATTCAGAATCCTTAATTTTTCCAAAAGAATAACGCAGCGTGAGGGAAACTTCATTGGCATCTACCAGATATCTTGTTCTTGATTTTATATCATTGATGGTAAATCTTTCTGTATAAATCGTATTTCTGAAAATATCATTATAATTCAAAGTACAGTTCCAGTTTTTGCCAAACGATTTTGCCAGCGACATATCAAAAATTAACTTTGCGTTTCGTTCAAAAACACCTTCTTTTTGCTTTGTTGCTCCCCAAAAAGACAAAACGAACGTAAAATCCTTTGGCAGTTTAAATGTATTGTTTGAATAATAATATAAATAGGTTTTTGATGAAGTAAACAATACCGAATCGTCTTGGATTTTGTTTTTTGCAAAAATTAAGGAGTTTGTATTGCTCCAGATTTTATAGGTAAACGGCAGCGTAAACTCAATGTTATAACCTGATTCCTTTTGGAAATTTTTCTCCGTAAAAGTCAGTACATTACTTTGATCATCAAAAGAGAAGTCCTGGTAAATAGATCCTTTATTTTGGTATAAAGTCAGTTTTAGAGATTTGTCATGATACTGAAAAACGGTTGAAATTACATCGATAAATGTGGGTCCCAAATTGATATTGCTGCCATAAATAAAATAAGGGTTAATATACGTTCCGATCATACTCAATGAAGAATAATTTGGCCTCGAAATACTTTTGGAATAATCAACACTCAGGCTTTTTGTACTATCTATTGAAAATGAAAGCTGAGCTTTTGGAAAAACATTGGTATAGTTTTTATCAACCAAAGAGGCACTTTCCGTACTGTATTTTCCGCTGGCTTTCGTATTTTCAACCCTGAGTCCGGCCGAAAAACTGACTTTTTTAATTTTTGCCGAAAGCTGCGAATAGGCTGCCAGATTTGATTCTTTAAAATGATAATCAAAAGAGGTATTTTCGTTTTTATCATAATCAAAAACATCATAATCAGATTTTGATTTTGCGGCAGAATATAGTCCGCCGTATTCCCAATTCAGTTCGTTTTTAAACTTTTTCTCCAAATCAATTCTTCCTGAAAAAACATCAACATTAAATTTCTGATCGCGGTTTTGTGCTAATTTCAACCCTGTTTCGTTGTAATTGTTTTCGACTAAACTCCACAAATGCTGATTATAATTAGAACCCTGAAAACCTATAAACAATTTGGTATCAATGCTTTTTAGTTTTCTTGAATAGTTTACAAATGAATTAATAAAGTTCTTTGAACTTGTATTATCACTCAAAGTAAAAACATTGTTTTCTTCCGCCTGATTTTTATTATAAGTAAAAGTATTGATAGCAAAAATATCATCGTGCGTTTTACCGTTTACATTGACCGAGAAATAATCGTCCTCATTTATTTTATAAAACAAACCTCCGCCAAAAACATATTGCTTTATATGCGAATTTGCCGTAACATCATAATTAGAAATAATATTGGCCTGCGGAATCTGATACGCAATACTATGGTTTTCCCAGGGATTTCGGCGATTGTAATTAAAATTGGCTTTCCATTCTATTTTACCTTTTTTAAAACTGGAATTAAAACCCAAATAATTATTGTAGTGCTTTTTAAAAGAAGCTGTTTCAGAAATCTCCGTTTTAAAGCTGTCTTTTTTGCTTAATTTTCTTGTAATTAAAATCACGGCCCGGCCTTCTGCTTCATATTTAGAAGACGGATTCTGAATGATTTCGATCGTTTTGATATCGGCAACAGCCAAAGCATTCAGATCATTCATTCCTGCTTTTTGATTGTCAATATAAATCAGCGGATTTCCTTTACCAACCACCGAAATACTCTCACGATCTGAACTCACCTGAACCAAAGGAAGCCTGGAAAGCAAATCAACAGGATTTGGAATCGCACTGTAAACTGAATTGGCAACATCTACTTTTATATTTCCGTTTGAATTGGTAAAGGTCTTTTGTTTTTGGGTAATTACAACTTCATTCAATTCCCTGGAAATTGAATCTTTTGGTATTTCATTTTGGGCGTTTGCTATTGCAGACAGACAAAGCAGCAGCAATGTAACCAGAAGTTTTAAAGGCAGATAAACATTCATTATTAAAAGTTTAAAAATTAAATAGTTTTGTGGTTTTAATTTAGAATCCATTTCAAAAGATTTTCCCTTTCTGCCAGATTCCAAGAATGTGGTTTCTTATTTCCATTTGCATCAATTCCTCTGTTTGAAGTTTTTATAAACTCCGCTTTTTCGGCTCCTAGTTTTAATAATGAGTTATAGGCTTTTTCTAAATGAAACGCATTTAATTCTTCGTACGTTCTGTTTTTATTTGCCAGATACCATTCTAAATCAGGCTCGCAATAAAATCGGATCTTTACATTTTTCAGATATTCGATATTTACTTTTGAATCGCAGGAAATCAGGTACGGAGACAGTTTTTTATAACTTTCAATATTTTCTTTTGGATTTCCTATTTCATGACTGAATAACTGAACCAGATAATTTCCTTCCTCGACTGCTTCTTCGCTAATGTTTTTTTCTATATCATCGAGCGCTTCAGAGTACAATCTTTCTAAATCTAAAGGCGAATCAATAACAAACAAACCTTTGGGCTGCAATGAATTTTTAGTTTTAATAAGATGATTCGATAATAAAAGTGCCAGATTTCCTCCGCTGGAGAAGCCTCCCATGAATATGTTTTCTTTTGCAATTTTATTTTGATCAAAAATCATGTTCAGTTCCTTAGAATATTCTTCCTTTTCTGATTCCGACAGATACAATTTCATATTATAATTTAACAACAATGTTGTAACACCTTCATTTTCTATATCTCTAAGAAATTTTGCTTCGCTTTTTGTATTTTCGGCATTGCATGGAAAACATGGAAATAAAATCAAGACTGCCTTTTGTTTTGAAGCTACATGTAATTCGTAATTTTTTTCAGAAGTTTTAATTTCGTTCGCGTTACAATGGATTAAAAAAAAGAAAGCAAGAAAAATTCCAGCAGCACTTTTTATCTTTATCATTTTATAAGTTTTTGGTTTAGCTGATGCAAAAATGCTTTGAAAAACCAGTTCCGAAAGTTAATTGGAGGTTAATGCGGCGTTAATGTCTTTTTTGTATCATAAAAGCTTTATTTTTGGCTCGTATATGAAACAAAGAATCAATTTATTAATCGCGTTTTCTGTTGTCGCACTGATAGTCCTGACGACTGTACAATGTTATTTGGTGAAAACTGCTTATGATTATAAAGTAGCACAGTTTCATACGCAGATTAAAAATGAAATTGCCGGGGTAACAAACAATTACAGCGATATTGATTCGGCTTTGGTTTCAAAAAAAGAAGCACTTTACAAGATACTGTGTGAAAGCTATATTCACGGGAAAAAGTCAAAAAATGAGATCAAAAAAGAAATGATCGAAAATGATTTTAATGATATCCTGACCCAAAGAATCAAACGAAAATTTGAAAGGGATTTACCTAATTTTAAAATTGATTTTGCCATTGTTCTCAACAAATTTATACTCTATAAAAACCCGCAGAAAGCAGATACCATTTTTTCAGAAAAGCCTTTTATTCAAAATAAATTGTATGGAAATCTGGCTTCGCTAAATCATTCCTTTCTGGTTCGGAACTATGTCGGAACGACAAACGTAACTTTTGATAATCAGGATTATAAATTATTGACAGAAGATTCGATGTATGTTTCTGTGGTCGATTGGGAATTAATCATTATGAGGCGAATGGCGGTAATTTTGATTTTGTCATTGTTTTCTATTGCAACGTTAATCACATTATTTGTCATTGCCATAAAAGCTTTAATTAAACAAAAAAAAGTCAGTGATGTCAAGACTGATTTCATCAATAATATTACACACGAACTCAAAACACCACTGGCTACGTTGGGGATTTCAACAAAAATTCTGGAGCAAAAAGACATTCGTGAAAACGACGAGAATTTTAATGCTATTATAAATACTATTTCCAGACAAAATAATCGTTTACAGAGTTTAATTGATCAGGTTTTGGCCAATTCACTGGCAGAAAACGAAATAGAATTGCAAAAAGAAAAGATAAATACGGAAGAATTCCTGTTTTCTATTATTGAAGATTTTAAAATCGGGTATCCGAAAATTGATATTGAAACTGATTTTCAAACTCAGAAAACTGTTTTGGTCCTGGATAAGTTTCACCTGACAACAGCTATTTTGAATGTGCTGGAAAATGCCGTAAAATATGGCTCTACCAAAATTTCTGTAAAAACTAAAAATCATCACGATCAGTTTTCGGTTAGTATTGAAGATAACGGTATTGGAATTTCGAAAAACAAGCAGGCTTTGCTTTTTGAGAAGTTTTATCGTGTTGAACAAGGTAATTTACACAATACAAAAGGCCTCGGATTGGGCTTGTATTATGTCAATCAGATTGTAAAAGCGCATCATGGTTCTGTTGCTGTCATGAGTGATTTGGGAAAGGGCGCTGTGTTTACTTTTATGTTTAAAGTTTAAATTATTTTTCATTGAAAAAAATACTTTTAGCCGAAGATGATTTTGATTTTGCCAATGTCCTGAAACAATATCTGGAACTTTATAAATATGACGTAACCTGGGCAGAAAACGGCGAAATTGCTTTGGATCTTTTTAAAAAAGAAACATTCGATATTTGTGTTTTTGATGTAATGATGCCAAAACTCGACGGCTTTTCATTAGCAGAAAAAATCATTAAAATAAGTCCTGAAATCCCTTTTATTTTCCTGACTGCCAAAAAATTAAAAGAAGACAAAATCACAGGTTTAAAACTCGGAGCAGATGATTACATTGTAAAACCTTTTGAAGCCGAAGAACTGATTTTACGTTTGCAAAACATACTAAAAAGAAGTCAGAAAAAAGATCTTTTAAAAGAATCAGAAGAGATTCAGATTGGTTTATATCATTTTGACACCAAACGTCTTACTTTAAAAATAAACCATCAAACGCAACAGCTTACCGAAAAAGAAGCGTCCCTGATTCTGTATTTTTTTAATCATAAAAACCAGCTTCTTAAAAGAGAACAGATTTTGAAGGCTGTTTGGGGAAATGATGATTTTTTCTCCGGCAGAAGTATGGATGTTTATCTCAGTAAAATTAGAAAATACTTTAAAGACGACTCAACAATAAGTATTGAAAGTACGCGAAATATCGGAATTGAATTTAAAATTGTGACGAACTAAATTTTAAACTTTTTTTAATGTAAATGATATAAGTTTTCAAATCAATTTTATAACAAATTGTTAATGTGACTATTATAACTTTGATAGAAACATTAAAACTATAAATCATGAACCTTAAAAGATTATTTGGTGGATTACTTACAATTCTCGGAATTGTAGGTCTTATATACACAGCAGTCATTTTTGCCGGAACATCCGGTGAAACCAGAGATATAAAATCGTTGATTATTTACGGAATACTGGGAATCGTATTCTTCATGTCCGGAATAAGCTTAGTTCGTACAACTAAAGACGAATCATAGGGTTTTAAGGTTCAAAGGAACAAAGGTACAGAGGTGCAAAGGTTTTATATTTTGCGTCTTTTAATCTCTGTTCCTTTGTTCCCTCGATACTTTAAGCAAAAGATTCAAAGTTGTAAAGATTTTATATTCAGTGTTTTCAAACCTCTGTCCCTTTGTTCCTTTGCACCTTTGCACCTAAAAAAATTATTCGTGTAAAACAGGATCTAAATTCAGTTCTGTAAAATCTCTTTCGGTTTTTGAGATGACAATTGTTGCCGCTGTATTTCCAATTAAGTTTGTAATTGCTCTGGCTTCACTCATAAATTTATCAACTCCCAATAAAAAAGCCAAACCTTCTACCGGAATTTTGTGAAGAGCCGTTAGTGTAGAAGCGAGGACTATAAAACCACTTCCGGTTACGCCCGCAGCGCCTTTTGAAGTAATCATCAGGATACCAATTACACTCAAAATTTCGAAAAAACTTAAATGCACATCATATAATTGCGCTAAAAAGATTACTGACATTGATAAATAAATCGAAGTTCCGTCGAGGTTAAAAGAATAACCTGTCGGAATCACCAATCCTACTACCGATTTACTGCAGCCCATTCTTTCGAGTTTTACCATAATACTTGGCAAGGCAGCTTCTGAAGATGAAGTTCCTAAAACCAGCAAAAGTTCTTCTTTGATATACTTCAGAACAGAAAGAATACTGATTTTATAATATTTCAGAATGCTTCCTAAGATCAGAAAAACAAATAAAAACATGGTGACATACACCGACAGCATTAATTTTCCAAGCGGGATTAAAGTCTGCAGACCAAACTTTCCGATTGTATACGCCATTCCTCCAAATGCACCCAGAGGAGCGAGATACATGACGTATTTCAAACCTGTAAAAACTACTTTTGATATTCTTTCTAAAACCAGGATGGTCTGTTCTCTTTTTTGGTAAAAATTCAGTGCTATACCGCAGACAATTGCTGCCAGTAAAACCTGAAGCGTAAAATTGGAAAGGAAGAATTTTAGCCACGAAAAATGTTCTGCCGTACCGCTTGTATATTGGCTGGCATCCTGCAAAGCCAACCCGGTTTTATCAATCTTTCCGGGTTTAAAAACATAAGCAACGGTAACACCAATTGCGAGTGCAATGGTCGAAACCACTTCAAAATATCCTAAAGCCTTGATTCCGATTCTGCCTACTTTTTTGAGATTTCCCATACTGGAAATTCCTAAAACAATGGTCAGGAATATAATCGGGCCAATAAAAAGTTTGATAATATCGACAAAAGTATCGCCTACAATTTTCATTTTCACACCATTTTCAGGAGAAAAATGCCCGAGTAAAACTCCCGCAATAATGGCAATCAGAACCCAAAAGGTCAGATTCGTTATAATGGTTTTTAAAGTACTTTTTTGAGGTTTATTTTGGAGATTGGGTTTGTCTATATTCATGAAAGGTTTTTAGATAGTTTCACAAATATATAAAAAATGCAGACCTGTAAGCCGGATTCTGTTCTTGTTATTACTAACAATACCTTATCATTTATCTAGATTCCGAATTACTCCGGAACTCAAGCTACCTACCCTTCAGCAACGGACGAGAAGCCCTTAAATGCTGATATACTTGGTATTTCACCGCATAGAGTTTACCTGGTTTCACTACAGCATTACCTGTACATACTTTCTGTTGCACTTGTCCTTGCCTTATTGCTAAGACCGACGGGTGTTACCCGCTATGCTTCTCTTTGGTGTCCGGACTTTCCTCCCTCCCGTCCTGAAGCTTCAGGATCGGAACGACGATAAGGCGGTCTGCGCGGCAAAAGTACCACTTTATAACCGAAGAATAAAGATTTTAAAATTTAGATTTTCAGACTGAATACGCAACTTTTTAATTTTAAATTGGTTATCTTTAAAATCCATAATTTTAAAATTCAATTATCATGACTAGAATGTATCACTACGCAACTGTTTCAAAAGCTTTAGATCAATTGAATGAAAAAGGATTTACATGCGACTTTAATTTAAACTTTGACGCAATCAAAAAAAATCCCGAAAAATTTGAAATTGTACATGTGTATCGATACGAAGGAGCATCGGATCCGGGCGATGAGGCAGTTGTTTACGGAATTAAATCCAATTCAGGTAAAAAAGGAGTTTATGTAGCAGGTTTCTCTGCAGATTCAGATTCTGAGACTTCGCAAATATTACTCGATCTGAGCATAAAAGGAAGATAATGATTTAAATTCTAAATTTTGAAATTCCAAATTCCAATTGAAATGGAATTAATAAAATTTACCATTTTGAGGTAAGGAGAAATCACACTCGAAATTCATATATCAGGAATGAACTAATGTGATTTTTCCTTACGTCGAAATAACACAAATTGTGGGCGTTATTTATATTTAAAATTTCATGAAAAAGTCCATCATTTAGACGGACTTTATAAAACAGTAAAAAATTATACTGCTGGTATTTTCAATTTCCAGCCCACCTGAATGAGATCCGGATTTTTGATAATATCTTTATTGGCTTCGTAGATATCCTGCCAGGAAACGCCGTATGCCTTTCCGATTTTAGAAAGCGAATCGCCGTTTTCTACCGTATATTCTCTTGAAACTTTTTCGGTTACCTCAATATTCATCACCACATCTGCCGATCTGTAATCGGGATCGATTTTGTTGTAAGCATCCCAAAGTTTGTCTTTGTCTGCAGCAGAATTTGCCGTACCATCAATATAAAGTACATTATCCTGTTCCCTGACCTGCAAATTAATTATTCCTAATTGATCGGCCAGATTGGTTACTTCTCTGTATTTATCCTGTAAACTCATAACGCCTTATTTAATAGTTAATTTGTTTTCTACTTTTTTGGGCTTCAGTTCCTGCAGGCTTTGTATTAAAGGCTGTAATTCATTCCTTTTGATTTCTCCCGAAAGCGTTACCACACCACCTACAACTGTTGCGCTGACTCCATCATAATCTTTTACTACATCACTTACCGATTTATCCAAAGTACTGTCTGAATTGATGATTACTGCCGCCGCTGCAGGTTCTGCATCCGGAGCCGGAATATCGCAGTTGTTCACTACAGATTTTACACCCTTAATGCCTTTTACCGTATTTTCTATATTTTGTTTGAAAGCATCATCTTTGCAAATTCCCGAAATGGTCGCAACTCCATCCTGTACATCAACATGCACTCCTGGCTGATCTCTTAATTTTTCAGTTATGTCTCTTTGAATTTCTTCATCTTTAGGACCACAGGCCACTAAAGAAAATGCTAAACACATTCCCAATAAAATCGACTTCATTTTCATAATGATATTTTTTAAAATTTAAACATCTAAAATTAAATGAATTAAAGCCTAAAATCTTACAGGATGCTCTTACAGATTTTATATCTTTTCCAGTAAAATAAATCAGTGTTATATTCCAAAAGTAACGATCAGGGGTTTATGATCGCTATGCATTTTCCAGTCATTATAAGTTCCGACTTCAACGCTTTCTAAAACATTCATAAAATTATTTGAAGCGAAACAATAATCGAGATGATACGGTTTATTTTCATGGCGGTACAAAAACAATGTAGGATGCATTTCCTTTCCCTGTTCCTGATTAAAGAATTCATGGTAAGTGCTAAATATGTTTTTCTCTGCCAATTTAGTGACCACAGCAGAATGATTTCCTTCTCTTCTGGGCCGGTCCCAGATAGTGTTGCTGTTGAAATCTCCAATTAGGATGCAATTATTTTCAGAAAGCAGGTTTTCATAATAATTAACCGCTTTCCAGACCTGTGTAACGTATTGTCCGTCTTTATCCTGCGGATTGTTTGCCCAAATGGCGAATAATATAAAATCTGTTTTTCCTTTGGAAACGGAAATTGGCAATACATTTTTGAAATCAGGATTATGGCAATCCATAAGCTCAAATCGGTAATCACTATACGAAAAAACACCCAATCCTTTATGCTGATTTGTACCATACCAAAGCATATCAGTTGGTATCGGAACATTTTCGGGAAATTTTAGTTTATCAATATTTTCGCATTCGGGAATTATTAAAATATCCGGTCGGTGAACCAAAATAAATTCGGCTTTTTTTCTGAAAGCCATATTACAATTCCACGTTGCTATTTTCATTTTTCTATTGAATTTCCTGATTCAGTTCAAACGAAATAAAAGAACCATCTCCAATTCCGCCCACTCCTTTTTCGGCAAATCCTGTCTTTTTGTAAAATGCTATTGCCTTTGTATTTTTTTCGAGGCATTTTAGCTTTATCGGAAAACCTGTTTTATCGATTGCCGTTTTCAAAAGTGCTTTTCCTATTCCCAGTTTTTGAAATTCATCGTCAATAAATAAATGGTGTACAAAATTATCCGGCAGCCAGATAGAAATAAATCCAACTATTTTTTCCTCATAAAAAGCCGTTACGATATATTCATCACGTGTCTGCGCATCAAAATCCAATAAATCAAAAGTGGACTGATCCTTCCAGACAAAAGTGCTCTGGCGAACTTTCAGAAATAGTTTCCGCAACGAATCTCTGTCGCTTTCTGTGAATTCGGCTATTTTTAATTTACTATCCATAATATCAAATTTCAAATACTATAAAGGATTTTAACTGTAAACCAAAAAATAAAAAATACCAATCCCAAAGTCAAAATTCTGTTTCCCTGTTTTCTGTCATTTTCAGAATAGACATAAACTCTGTTTCCGTCAGGAAGAGTCTTTTTATATGTCATCAAATGCCAACCGACAAAAATACCCAGTAATCCGCCACATAAAGCTGTGATATACCCCAGTATTATATATCCTTTCTGACTCTTTTCGGGTTTGGCCAATTCTGCAATTCTTTGTTTTTTAATTTCTTCAATTTTTAAAGGTGTTATCTCCAGGCCTCTTTCTTTGAGTAATTTCTTAGCCAGTGAAACGTCAAATTTATTCCATTCATCACTTTTTGAAACCACATCTATTAATTCTTCATCGGAGAAACTTAACAAATAGTAATCTTTATCAATTTCGTTTATTTCTATTTCTGATTTTGATTCTAATATTGCGTTGACTTTTTCGAAATCTTCATTTTTGATTTTAATACAATATTCTGTTCCAAAATTGTTATTTGCAAAAGTTGGATCGAAACTCAGTGAATTATCTTCTAATACGTATTTTACATTTTGTTCTGAAAGCAATTTGCCGAATTGTTTGGCACTGTACTGATCATTAAATTTTTGAAATGTTATAAAGGCTTCGTTCATTATATTTTTATTGTAATTAATTAGGAGAATAATTCGTGTTTATCAAAGTTCGGTCTTCTATATTTCTACCAAATGATATTAACTAATCTATATTCTTTATAGGAAATAGTAATTCCTGATTATTTGAATTTTGACAAATTAAATTATAATCCGATATTTTTGTAAAAATATCTTGTTCACTCAATGTTAGCTCATCAAGTATCTCTTCGCTGCTTTTTAGTCTCATGTCAGATTCTAAATTCACCAATATCCTCACTAAATATATATTTAAAGAGTCATTTTTTAGTTTAACATTATTAATTGATTCTTTATTGATTTTTTTATTTTCACACTCACGTATAAGTTCTTTAGCATATAATTCCGTTTTATTCAGATCTGATTCATCACTTTTTTTTGATGTATCGAGTATACTCTTGAATTTTAAAACAATCTCACTTTTATGGATAAATTCTCCTTTGAGATTCTTCCAGTTTTTTTTCAACTTCTATTGTTTGTTGAGACAAACAATTAGTATTTTGCAAAAGTAAAATCATCAAAATCAGAATTATCTTTTTCATTTATAAGTTATTTTAAAAATGTATTTTGATGCTAAAATTAATCCTTTTTTCATTACAAAAAATAAACGCAAAAATTGAAATCAAAAACTACATTTTATCTAAATCACTTACTCACAAATGATAAAAACCGTAATCGTCAAAACGATTAAAATCTTTCAATTTTTAAATTTTTAAATCATTAAATTATACTCTATATTTGCTATCGAATAAAAAAGAATATGGAACAATTTGTAGTATCGGCCCGTAAATACCGTCCGCAGACATTTAAAGATGTTGTGGGGCAAAAAGCCATTACCAACACTTTGTTAAATGCCATAGAAAGCAATCATCTTGCTTCGGCTTTATTATTTACAGGACCTCGTGGGGTTGGAAAAACAACCTGCGCGCGTATTCTGGCACGAAAAATAAATCAGCCCGGATATGATGATCCTAATGAAGATTTTGCCTTCAATGTTTTTGAATTGGATGCTGCTTCAAACAACTCAGTTGATGATATCCGAAGCCTGATCGATCAGGTTAGAATTCCGCCTCAAACCGGACAATACAAAGTTTATATTATTGACGAGGTTCATATGTTGTCTTCGGCTGCTTTTAATGCTTTTCTGAAAACATTAGAAGAACCGCCAAAACATGCTATTTTTATCTTAGCAACTACAGAGAAACATAAAATTATTCCAACGATTTTATCACGTTGTCAGATATTTGATTTCAAAAGAATTACAGTAAAAGATGCCAAAGAACATTTAGCAGAAGTTGCAGCAAATCAGGGAATCAGTTTTGAAGATGATGCTTTGCACATTATTGCCCAAAAAGCAGACGGTGCAATGCGTGATGCTTTGTCTATTTTTGACCGTGTAGTTTCTTTTTGCGGAACCAACCTGACCCGTCAGGCGGTAACAGAAAACCTAAACGTTCTAGATTACGAAACTTATATTTCGGTTACCGATTTACTTTTAGAAAATCAGATTCCGGAACTTTTACTGGCATACAACGATATCCTTTCAAAAGGATTCGACGGGCATCATTTTATTGCCGGTCTGGCTTCGCATTTCAGGGATTTACTGGTAAGCAAAACTCCGGCCACAATTACCTTACTTGAAGTGGGTGAACAAGCGCAGCAAATGTATGGCGTACAATCTCAAAAATGTTCTCAGGACTTTTTACTAAAGGGAATTGATATTGCAAACGATTGTGATTTAAAATATAAATTGAGCCAGAATCAGCGTCTTTTGGTCGAATTATGTTTAATGCAATTGGCCTCTATCAACTTTGATGGAGAAAAAAAAAAGTTGAGCAATTCATAATTCCTCCCGTTTATTTTAAAAACGGCAGTTATTCTATTGTTGAAATTATAAATACAAAGCCTGAAGTTCCAAACAATACAACACAAACTTCAAATACAGAAGCGGTTGTTGTAAACAATAAAGCAGCTGATACTGAGCCTAAAACAGAAACAGCTACTCAAAATATTCCGCAATCTCCAAATCCTGTTGTGAATATAGTTAGTAATGAACCAAAAGTATCTGCTTTTTCATTATCGAGTATTCGCAAGAAAAAAGAACTGGAAGCAAGCAGTAAATCGTATGTAAAACCTTCTACAACTCTTCCTACTGAAGAATTTAACGAAACTGACATGTTGCTGCAGTGGAATAAATATGCACAACGTTTAGGTGAAAAAGGTTTCAAAATTATGGAATCGTTATTATTGATTAATGACCCAAAACTGGATGGAACAAGAATTACTTTAGAATTACCCAATGAAGGTTCCAAACTAGATTTTGAAAGCCAGCTAAACGGGCTTTTAGGTCATTTAAAAGGCCATCTGCACAACCATGATATTACGATTGAAGTAATTGTAAATGAAACTATTGAAACCAAACGCAGTTTTAATGACCAGGACAGATACAACCGTCTGTTAGAAATAAATCCAAACATTGAACTTTTGCGTTCAACATTTGGATTAGATCTGAATGCTTAATATTCTTTCTGAATAAAATTTAGTAGCAATTTCATCAGGTTCCTGACCACTGCTTTTATTTATTGTGAAGTCCGAATTTATACATTTTCTCCAGCCATTTTTCTCTCTGAATAGTATCTGCTGTTTTTATAATTCCGATATAAGTGACTTTTACAGGTTTTACCCCACAGAATTCCAAAGTTGATTTTTTAAGCTGATTGACACTTGGTCTCCCAAAAAACAATCTGTAATACCAGCCCGGCTGATCTAAAGTGGTAATAATATGGGCTGTTTTTCCTTTTAACAATTTATCCCACCAAACTGAATTTTCGCGGTATTGAAACGTCATTCCCGGTAAAAACAACCGGTCTATAAAACCCTTGGTGATTGCAGGCAAACCGCCCCACCAGACAGGATGAACCCAGACAAGATGATCTGCTCTTTTAATTTTCTCCCATGATTCAAGCAAATCAGGTTCTAATTCCGTACGTTTCTGATATCCAAACTGTAGATTTGGATTGAATTTTAATTCCGCAATTGTAATAGTCTCTACCTGAGTTCCGGAAGCTATCGCACCTTTATAATATGATTCTGCCAAACCAAAATTAAAGCTTTCAGCATTTGGATGCCCGTTAATAATTAGTATTTTTTTCATGTATTACTTTTTTACAAAAATACTATTCAGATAAAGATTCTTACCGGACAAATGTCTTATAAAATTGCTTTTCGGATTCTGCTCAAATGTCTTGGTGTAATTCCTAAATAAGAAGCCAGATACTGAAGCGGAATCAATTGCAGGTAGTTTTGATGATTTTTATACAGTTCTTCGTATCGTTGTGTCCCTGAAAGTTTCTGAAAAGAAATCATTCTTTTTTGAAGTATAATATATTCCAATTCAGTCAGTTTTCGTCCAATTTCCTGCCAGTAAGAGCCCAATTTATAAAGTTTCTCAAGGCTTTCACGATTTATAACCTCTAACTCTGTTTCTACCAAAGCCTGAATATTTTCTTCGGCTGCCTCCTGAGTAATAAAACTGGAAAGCGAAGCCATAAATTCATTTTCGAAAGCAAAACAATTGGTGATTTCATTTGCCTGATGATTGAAGAAATACGATCTCAAAATCCCTTTTTTGATAAAAACAATTTCGTTACATACCTGATTCTCTTTCAATAAAAGCTCACCTTTTTTGAGTTTGCGTGTCGTAATTAAATCATCCAGCAGATCTAGTTCAGCATCAGGTATAAGTTGCATTGATTGAAATACAGACTTCATTTTAAAAATAAATTAATCTTTAAGAAAAAATTCTTTCAATTCTTTTATCTGGAACAAGCCAAATCAGGGCTACAATAACATAACAGGAACCGGATATCCATTGGTTGAAATAGGCAGAAACAATCCCGATAATATTTAGTACTACTGAAATTTTTCCTTTTAAATCCTTACCCAGAACTTTTGCCAAAAGTGAATCTTTCCCTTCTATATCCAAAACTATTTTTTGAAGAATTATATAGGCTAAAGCACATCCGAATAAAATAATTCCGTAAAAGGCAAGTGGCGTTTTTGCAAAATTATGTTCTCCCATCCAGCCTGTGGATACAGGAATCAGAGATAGCCAGAATAATAAATGCAGGTTGCTCCACAGTATTTTTCCGTTTACTTTTGATAATCCGTGAAGTAAATAATGGTGATTATTCCAGTAAATCCCAACATAAACGAAACTTAGAACATAACTTAAAAACTTAGGAATAAGTGGTTTTAAATCAGCAAACTCAACTCCGTGAGGCACTTTTATTTCTAAAATCATGATGGTTATAATGATTGCCAATACCCCATCACTGAAGGCTTCAAGTCTGGTTTTGTTCATTTATTGTATGTTATAAAGTTTGCCACGAATTTTACGAATTAGCTTTTTTATGAATAAAAAAAATTGTGCAGATTAGCGAAATTCGTGGCATAAATATTTAAATTTTACCGTAATACATTGCTTTTACGATTCCGTCAGAAAGTCCGATTTTCGGAACATAAATCTGGCGTGCCCCACTCCATTTCATCGCATTCAGGTAAATTCTGGTTGCGTGGATAATTACGTCGGCACGGTCAGAATTCAGACCTAATTCTGCAATTCTCTGTTCGTAAGTTAACGAGTTCAGAAAGGCATATTGTGAATTAATATAAATATACGAAAGTGGTTTTTCCTGTTGTTTTCCGGACATTTTAAACAATTTATTGATGTTTCCTCCGGAACCAATCAGCGTCACTTCATCGTAATCTGCTGTATTCGTTTTAATCCATTTTTCGATTTCATCCCAAACTACATCGTGAACCATATTGTTTAGCAAACGAACAGTTCCTGCTTTGAATGATCTGGAATTGACCATTTTGCCATCAGAAAACAAAGTAAACTCCGTACTTCCGCCTCCAACATCAACAAAAAGATAGGTTTCGTCTGTTTTTAATAAATGATGTAAATCGGTAGAAGCAATTATGGCGGCTTCTTTTTTACCATCAATAATTTCGATTTTAATATCTGCTTTTTTCCTGATCAGAGCCACTACTTCTTTAGCATTATAAGCTTCACGCATCGCAGAAGTTGCAAACGCCATGTAGCGTTCTACTTTATGAACTTTCATCAAAAGGTTGAATGCTTTCATGGCATCGACCATTCGATCTATATTTTCTTCTGAAATTTCTCCAACTGTAAAGGCATCCTGCCCTAAACGTATTGGCACACGAACAAGGGAGCTTTTATTGAACTGTGGTTCTTTACCATCTTGTTCTACAACATTCGATATCAGCAGCCTCATGGCATTTGAACCGATATCTATTGCTGCATATTTTTTTATATTAATCATACCCTCTATGATTTGAAAGTGTTTTTTGTTATTAATTTACTTTTTGAGGAATCTCATCCAGTAGTGCTACTTTGTTCTGATAATATTTATAGGTTTCAAATTGAGCTCTAAATGGGGCATGATGATTTTTAGGCTTATATTTATTATCTAATTTATAAGAATGATATCTTACTTTTACGTTTCCTTTCCAGGCTATGTTGAAATTATCTATTAGTTCTTTTTTAATTTCAAGATCATAAATTGGACAGGTTACCTCCACCCTTCCGTCCAGGTTTCTGGTCATAAAGTCGGCAGATGAAATATAAACTTCGGTTAAACCTGCATTTCCAAAAATATAAACTCTTGTATGTTCCAGATAATTATCTACAATACTGATCGCTTCAATGTTTTCGCTCATTCCCGGAATTCCCGGAATCAAAGAGCAAATACCTCTTACCTGAAGCTGGATTTTTACTCCGGCATTACTTGCCTCATATAGTTTATCGATCATTTTAAAATCAGACAAACTATTCATTTTTAGTTTTATGTGGGTTTTTCTGCCTGCTAATGCATGAAGAATTTCACGGTCTATCAGTTTTATAAATTTGGTTCTTGTATAATGCGGAGATACAATTAAATGTTTGTATCGGTGAACTCTGTAATTGATATCAAAAAACTCAAATATTTTCGATGTGTCTTTTAAGATTCCCTGATGACAGGTTAAAAGCGTGACATCAGTATAGATTTTGGCCGTTGATTCATTAAAATTCCCTGTAGAAATAAATCCGTAACGACGGTTTTTACCTTCTTCAAATCTTTCTATTACACATATTTTACTGTGTACTTTAAGTCCTTTTATTCCAAAAATAAGCTCTATTCCTTCTGTCTGCATTTGTTCTGCATACGAAATATTTGAAGCTTCATCAAAACGTGCCTGAAGTTCGATTTGAACTACTACTTTTTTACCATTTTTTGCAGCGTTTATCAATGAGCTGATCACCTGCGAATTTTTGGCTAAACGATACAGGGTAATCTTGATACTGGTCACTTTTGGATCAAGGGCTGCTTCACGCAAAAATTTAGTCAAATAGGAAAAAGACTGATAAGGAGCATGAACCAAATAATCTTTTTTACTGATTTTTTCCAGAATACTTCCGTCCAGGCTTAAACCCGGAACAGGCAGCGGCTCATTTGGTTTATACAGCAAATCATAACGTCCCAGATTTGGAAAACCCATATAATCACGACGGTTATGATATCTTCCTCCCGGAATAATACTATCCGTTGCTACAATTTTCATTTTATCCAAAAAGAAACGAAGTGTATCCTCTTCAATCTGGCTGTCGTAAATAAAACGAACAGGTTCTCCGATTCGGCGGTCTTTTACAGATGTAGCAATTTTTTCGAGCATACTTTTACTCAAATCACTATCAATATCTAACTGTGCATCTCTTGTAATTTTGATCATGTGTGCCGAAACACTTTTATAATCAAATATATTAAAGATGTTTTTTAGCTTAAAGCGAATAACATCGTCAATTAAAATCACATATTGTTTTTCATCCTCAGAAGGAAGAACAACAAATCTGTTTATATTTTTCGGAATTTCAATTAAGGCATAACGAACTTCTTCATTTGCCAGTTCCAAACGAACTGCCAAATAGCCTAAAGTATCTTTTAGAATAGGAAAAACAGCCAGATCATTTAAAATGATTGTGACTAATTCCGGACTCAGTTTTTGTGTAAAAAAGTCCTTTAAGAAACATTCCTGTTTTGGGGTAATCTGATCTTCGTTTATAATGAAGATATTTTCTGCTTCTAATTCTGTTTCTATATTTCCTAAAATACGTAAACTCTCTGATTGCTGCTGAATAACGATTTCAGTTATATCCTTGATTAACTGATGTGCAGAAACTCCTCCTAAATATTTTTCTCCCGAAATTCCAGAAAGACTCAATCTCCGGATTGCGGCATAGCGAACTCTAAAAAATTCATCTAAATTATTGGAAAAAATTCCAACAAATCGCAATCTGTCTAAAAGTGGTACTGTATTGTCTCCAGCTTCCTGAAGTACTCTTGCATTAAACGCTAACCAACTTTTTTCTCTATCGATATATTTCTGCTCGTACACTTTATTTATTTTAGGTCTTTGGGGAAAATTGTTTTTTGGGTTTTGCCTTTACTGATATTATCCCAGCTTTCTGCATCAAATTTAAGGGATACAAATCCTGAAGTGGGGACATTTTCGATAAAAACATCTCCAAATTTATTAACAAAATTTGTAATAGCCTCGTTATGTCCGAAAAGAATAACGCTTTCGAAACTATTATCACATGATTTGATAACTTTTTCGAGATGTCTGTCATCAAAAGTATAAAGATCATCTCTGTAAACAATACTTTCTATAGGATAAGATATATTTTGAGCAAAAATAAGAGCTGTCTCTGAAGCACGCGCAGCTGTACTGCTCCAGATAATATATGTTTTAGGAAGATATTTTGAAATTTTTGCCGATACCTGATGGGCATCTAAGATTCCTCTTTTCATTAAAGGTCTGTCAAAATCTTTTAAAGGTGCTTCCCAGCTTGATTTGGCATGTCGTATTAAAATTAAATTTTTCATAAGTAGAAGGATTTAGAACCATCATAAAAATGGTTCTATTTTATCGAAGTTCTAATTTACAAAAGAAAATCTAATCAGTACCCTTTTTTTAATTCCGTTAACATTTAAACAAAATTTTAACAGGAATTTAATTTTAGGATTGTTGAAAAAATTTAAAAACTCCAATGAAGCCTTTTTTGAATATTATGTAATTCAACTGGCAAAAGATTCTTTTCGTCGATTTATTTAA
>NZ_QETH01000084.1 GCF_003105115.1 Flavobacterium sp. HTF
TGTACGATTTTGTTTTAAAAGCTGATAATATATTAGACAAAATGACCGAATTTAAAGAAAACTGGCTGGCACGTCTTGTCTTAAAAATCATGAAGTAAAAAAATTTAATTAAAACTTTCATTTTTTTCTGAAAGTTTAAAATAATCAATAACTATGAAAACCATTAAAAAAATCAACGCATTTGCTCTCGGACTTCCCTTCGCAATTGCAATCACATATCCGGTTTTTAAAGAAGGTGCGCTATTTTTTGCGGCTTTATCTACCATGGTGACAGGCTTTCTTCAATTTTCTGTCGGAGTAAAAATGTTGGTTGATAATCCCGGAGATAAAAACCTGCGAATCTATATGTCGGGAGTTATTTTCTTCTTTGGACTTTGGTTAGTAAACGGCCTGATTCATTATAATGACATTATAACCTATATCTTATTTCCAATTCCGGTAATACTTGCTGTTTATCTTTCTTTATTAATTTATCAAAAAAAATAATCATGAGCTTTTTAAACGCACAATGGAAAAACTTAGCGTTGATTAATTACGAAATTGATGCTGCATTATTAGAAAAATATATTCCTGCCGGAACAGAACTGGATATCTGGAATGGCAAATGTTATGTTAGCCTGGTTGGTTTTCTTTTTAAGGAAACTAAAGTGTTAGGGATTAAAATTCCATACCATATTGATTTTGAAGAAGTAAATCTTAGATTTTATGTAAAACGTTTTGAAAACGGAGAATGGAAACGCGGAGTTGTTTTTATCAAAGAAATTGTTCCTAAAAATGCCATCACGTTCATAGCAAACAGTTTATACAAAGAACATTATCAAACCCGCAAAATGAGACATCAGATTACTGAAAATGAAACTTCAAAAATCTTTAATTATCAGTGGAAGGTCGACGGAAAATGGAACACAATCAAAGTCGAAACCCAAAAAGAATATAAAGAAATTGAAATCGATTCTGAAGCAGAATTTATTACTGAACATTATTTTGGATACACCAAATACAGCGACAATACTACTTTTGAATATGAGGTGAAACATCCGAGATGGGAACAGCTGGAAGTTAAAAACTGTATGGTAAAAGTTGATTTTAAAAAAAACTACGGGGCTGATTTTGAAATTTTACAAAATGTAAAACCCATTTCTGTTTTATTGGCAAAAGGCTCTCAAATAAAAGTCGAAAACAAAAAAACGATTCGTTATGAATATCAATCTTAACATTTTCGGGTATTTTATTTATCTCGGCATTACGATTTTCATCATTATAAGGGTTGGAAAAATATGTTACCAAAATGGGAATATCTATGTCGCAGAATTAATTCCGAATCATGCAGAAATCTGTCAAAAAATCAATCAGGTTTTATTACTGGCTTATTATCTTTTAAACATGGGATACTGTGCCATGACTTTGATTTCCTGGCAGAAAATTCTATCGGCGGCACAACTTATCGAAACGATAGGCGTCAGGACAGCAATCATCATATTTATCATTTCAATTTTACATTACCTGAACATTTTTATACTTACCAGATACATTCACAAACTAATTAAATAACATTCTAAATTTTAATATTATGGAAACTACAAAAATCTTAATCGGTTACAGTCTTTATTTACCAATAGCATTATTACTTACTTATTATGTTTCTAAAACACTTTTCAAAAACGGTAAAATCTTTATGCTCGATATTTTTAAAGGAAGGGAAGAAATTGCAGAAGCAACCAACAGACTTTTTGAAACGGGGTTTTATTTATTGAATATTGGTTTTGCGTTAATGATTTTACAAATAGACCTTTATAATAACACTTATCAGGAATTGATCGAAAAACTGAGTTATAAAATTGGTGGATTTTCTATTTATTTAGGAATAATGTTATTCTTTAATTTGTATTTTTTCTTTAGAGGAAAAAGAAAAGCGAAAGAAGCTCAAAGAGAAGAAAGATTAGTTTTTAAAGCTTAAAAATCAAAAAGGTTTGCCACAAATCACACAAATTTTCACGAATTAATTTCTTTCAAATTAGTGGAAATTTGTGTGATTAATTCGTCCGTTCGCTATCGCACGGGTCGTGGCTAAAAAAATTCAAAAAATGAAAAAACTCATAATCGCAGCCGGAACAGGCTTTTTAGGACAAGTTTTAGTAAATCATTTCAAAGATAAATTTGAAGAAATTGTGATTCTCACTCGTGGAAAATCTAAAACAATAGACGGCATAAAATATGTAAACTGGAATACCAGAACATTCTCCGGTTGGGAAAAGGAATTGGAAAACGCCACGGTTTTAATCAATCTTGCCGGAAAATCTGTTGATTGCCGTTACACTAAAGAGAACAAAAAAGAAATTTTGTGGTCTAGAATTAAAAGTACCAAAATTCTGAACGAAGCAGTTTTAAATTGTCAAAATCCGCCAAAACACTGGCTGAATTCGTCTACAGCGACTATTTATCGATTTTCTTTAGACAAACAAATGGATGAAGCTGACGGTGAAATCGGAAATGATTTTTCTATAAATGTGGCACTTTCATGGGAAAAAGCATTCTTTAAAACCGAAACTCCGAATACCTTAAAAACTGCTTTGCGAACATCAATTGTTTTAGGAAAAAATGGCGGCGCTTTTATTCCGTTAAAAACTTTGGCAAAGATTGGTTTTGGAGGAAAACAAGGAAAAGGAAATCAGTTTGTAAGCTGGATTCACGAAGAAGATTTTGCCAATGCGGTTGATTTTATTATTCAAAAAGAAATTACCGGAGTTATCAATATAGTTTCTCCTGAACCAATCCGCAATGCAGATTTTATGCAAAAACTTCGAAAAGCAATTGGTTTTCCTTTCGGGATTCCGTTGAACAAGTTCTTTCTTGAAATTGGGGCATTTTTTATTCGCACTGAACCTGAATTAATTTTGAAGAGCAGAAATGTGATTCCGAAAAGGCTTTTGGAAAATGGATTTCAATTTAAGTTTGGAGATATTCATACTGCTTTTAAAAATTTATTACGCTAAACTTATGCGCATTTTTGTCATCCTGACGTAGGAAGGATCACACACGAAGCTCGACAAAGAGTTGTCGATATGCATTGTGGAGTTTCTAGTGTGATCCCTCGTTCCTCACAATGACAAGAATGCGTCAAATCATACTCTTAATATCATGACAACAATACACCTCACCACAAAAATAAAAGCATCAAAACAAATCGTTTTTGACGCTTCAAGAAATATTGACATTCACCAACAATCTGCAAGTCCTACAAAAGAAAAGGCAATCGCCGGCGTAACATCTGGGTTAATAAATTTAAATGAAACAGTAACCTGGCGCGGCAAACATTTTGGATTTTATCTCACACATAAAACCCGAATTCCCGTAATGAATTTCTATGATTATTTTGTAGATGAAATGGAAGAAGGAAAATTCAAATCATTCAGGCATGAACATATTTTTAAGGAACAAAATGGCATAACAATTATGAAAGATGTATTACAATACGAAACGCCGTTTGGAATCTTTGGAGAACTTTTCGATATTTTATTTTTAGAAAAACATCTTACGAATTTTCTTTTGGAAAGAAATAAAGTTTTGAAAGAAGTTTCAGAAAAACTGAATTAAGATAAATTAACTATTTTTTCACGCAGATTAGCAGATTTAAAAATATTAATTTAATTGCCTCCAGCTTTAGCTGGAGGAGAATGTGACAGAATCTTTCCTGGCTTTAGCCAAACTTTGTCATTTGGCTAAAGCCAGATTTTAGTTTTATTTTTTACCTCCAGCTAAAGCCGGAGGCAATTTAAAAAACCACTAAATCAAAATTTATTTTTCAGACTTTACAATTCAAACATAGCCCGCGGTTTCAACCGTGGGAAACGTTATGTAAAGAAAGCGTCCCAATGGTTGAAACCATTGACCATGTTCCTAATATCTTATGTTCTCTGAATATCTTTTGAAAACAAATTTTCTCGTTTTACGGTTTGCGTGAGGGATAGAAGCGGATAGCCCACAGCCTGACGAAGGAAGTGCGAGGACTTGTAGCGATCCCGAAGTTTCGGGACGACCCGGAGGGACACGCCCAAATTATTCAGAAACTTTATCTTCTTATAAAAACGCAATCATCAGCCACCAAAATATAGGCACACTTTCGACCCAAAAAGAAGTATAATATTTAGAGCGGTTTGTATTGGCAAACAAAATAAACAGCATCAGGGTCAACACCATAATGAGGTTGATAATAAGATCATGAAGCGTAAAAGACAAAATTCCTAAAACCCAAAACGGAACTAAAAGAGAAAACCCTAAAATTTTTGTTTTCTTTACGCCAATGGTTTGCGGAACAGTTTTTAAATGCGGATCGTCATTGGCCAAATCCAGAATTTCAAAAACCAAAATAAGTACAAAAACCAAAACAAAACGCTGAATGCATTTTATAAAAAAGTTGGCAGTAAAAGGGATTTCAGCATTTATATAAGGTAAAACCAAAGTTGCCCCTACCCAGCAAAGTGCCACAATGTAGATTTTTACGCCTGCCCAGTTTCGGGCATTTTTTCTGTTTGGGAAAAATGGTAATGTATAAAGTGCCGTTATGGCAAAAATTCCAACGGAGACAATTTGCGTAATTCGCTTTAAATGAAAAAAATAATAACCGACTAAAATCACCGAAATAAAACTCAGAACAGCAATAATTTTGAGTTGATTTCCAACCGGTTTTCTTTTCACACGAACCAAAGCATCGTATTTAACAAAATTATATCCTACAATTGTTCCGAAAAAAACAAACATTGCCATTGGTTCATCATATTGAATATGAAAGAAATGAAACGTAATACGAACCAAAGCATAACACGATAAAGCCACGTGAATACTGCTGTTTAAATAAAAATCTAATATCTGTTTTAGAAGTTTCATGCCTCAAATCTAATCAATTGGTAACAAATCAACTCTTTAGTTATAAATTTGATAAAAATTGAAGTTAAAAATACCCATTAAATTATTAATAATACTTAATTTTGCGCCACAAAAAAACAACACATTTACTATAAAATGTAATAAACCCTGTGAAATCGTATAAAAACGCTCGGCAAATTACTTTTGATCTTTAAAAAATAGACTGCTACAAATGAAAACAGATGCTTTTGCTTTAAGACACATTGGTCCAAGAGAAACAGATCTTCAACACATGTTACAAACAATTGGTGTTGAATCTATTGAACAACTTGTTTATGAAACCCTTCCGGACGATATTCGTTTAAAAGCGCCTTTGAATTTGGATCCTGCGATGACGGAATACGAATTTGCAAACCATATTCAGGAATTAGGAAAGAAAAATAAAGTATTCAAATCGTATATTGGTTTGGGTTATCATCCAACTATTGTTCCGGCTCCAATTCAGAGAAATATCTTCGAAAACCCGGGATGGTATACTGCTTATACACCTTACCAGGCAGAAATTGCTCAGGGTCGTTTGGAAGCTATTTTAAATTTCCAGACTACAGTTATTGAGTTAACTGGAATGGAAATTGCAAACGCTTCTTTATTAGATGAAGGAACTGCTGCTGCTGAAGCTATGGCGTTATTATTTGACGTTCGTACTCGCGATCAAAAGAAAAACAACACCAATAAATTCTTCGTTTCTGAAGAAATTTTACCTCAGACTTTATCTATCCTGCAGACACGTTCAACTCCAATCGGAATTGAATTGGTTGTTGGAAACCACGAAACATTTGATTTTTCAAATGAATTTTTTGGAGCTATTTTACAATACCCGGGAAAATATGGTCAGGTAAACGATTACAGTGCTTTTGTTGCTAAAGCAAAAGAAAACGAAATCAAAGTTGCCTTTGCTGCCGATATTTTATCATTAGCTGCTTTAACTTCTCCGGGAGAAATGG
The DNA here is from genome assembly GCF_003105115.1 of Flavobacterium sp. HTF. Taxonomy (GTDB): domain Bacteria; phylum Bacteroidota; class Bacteroidia; order Flavobacteriales; family Flavobacteriaceae; genus Flavobacterium. Next base: position 5,868 of record NZ_QETH01000084.1, read on the forward strand.
GAGCTGCAGTTGTTGTTGGAACTACACAACGTTTTGGTGTACCAATGGGTTACGGTGGTCCTCACGCTGCATTTTTTGCAACTAAAGACGAATACAAACGATCTATGCCGGGCCGTATTATCGGAGTTTCTATTGATGTGAATGGAAACCGCGCTTTACGTATGGCATTAGGAACCCGTGAGCAGCACATTAAACGTGAAAAAGCAACTTCAAATATTTGTACAGCTCAGGTTTTACTTGCAGTTATGGCTGGAATGTATGCCGTTTACCACGGACCTGAAGGATTAAAATATATTGCAAACAAAGTTCATGCATCGGCAGTTACTGCTGCTGAAGCTTTAAATAAACTGGGAGTTTTCCAAACTAACACAGCTTACTTTGATACTATTTTAGTAAAAGCAGATGCTCAAAAAGTAAAAGCTGTAGCGGAGAAAAACGAAGTAAACTTCTTCTATCCTGATGCAGATACGATTTCTATTTCGTTTAACGAAACAACTTCAGTTGCCGACATCAACCAAATTATTACCATTTTTGCTGAGGCTTTAGGAAAAGAAACTTTCACTGTTTCTGAACTAACTGAAGCAAGTCAATTACCGGCTTCATTAGAAAGAACATCTTCTTTCTTAACGCATGATGTCTTCAACAATCATCATTCAGAAAGTCAGATCATGCGTTACATCAAAAAGCTAGAGCGTAAAGATTTATCATTGAATCACTCAATGATTTCATTAGGTTCTTGTACGATGAAATTAAACGCAGCTTCAGAAATGTTGCCTTTATCAATGCCAAACTGGAACAGCATTCACCCGTTTGCACCAGTAGAGCAAGCTGAAGGTTATATTACAATGCTTAAAAAATTAGAGCAACAATTAAATGTAATTACCGGATTTGCCGGAACTACATTACAGCCAAACTCTGGAGCGCAGGGAGAATATGCAGGTTTAATGGCGATTCGTGCTTACCATTTATCAAGAGGCGATAGTCACCGTAATGTATGTTTGATTCCTTCATCAGCTCACGGAACCAATCCTGCTTCTGCAGCGATGGCCGGAATGAAAATCATTGTTACTAAAACGACTCCGGAAGGAAACATTGACGTAGAAGATTTAAGAGAAAAAGCGATTGAACACAAAGATGATTTATCTTGTTTAATGGTAACTTATCCATCTACTCACGGAGTTTTCGAATCTTCAATTATTGAAATCACAAAATTAATCCACGAAAACGGCGGATTAGTATATATGGATGGTGCAAACATGAATGCGCAAGTTGGATTAACAAATCCTGCTACAATTGGCGCTGACGTTTGTCACTTAAACTTACACAAAACTTTCGCTATTCCTCACGGTGGCGGTGGACCTGGAGTTGGACCAATCTGTGTGAACGAAAAATTAGTTCCATTTTTACCAACAAACCCAATCTTAAAAGTAGGCGGTGAACAAGCTATTACAGCTATTTCATCTGCACCTTACGGATCAGCTTTAGTATGTTTGATTTCTTACGGTTACATCACCATGATGGGTGCTGAAGGGTTAAAAAGTGCTACAGAACACGCTATTTTGAATGCGAATTACATGAAAGCGCGTTTCGAAGGACACTATCCAATTCTTTATACTGGAGAATGCGGAAGAGCGGCTCACGAAATGATTTTAGATTGCCGTTCATTTAAAGAAAACGGAATTGAAGTGGGTGATATCGCAAAACGTTTAATGGATTACGGTTTCCACGCTCCTACGGTTTCTTTCCCTGTAGCAGGAACTTTAATGATTGAACCAACTGAATCTGAAGATTTAGCTGAATTAGATCGTTTCTGCGATGCTCTTATCTCCATCAGAAAAGAGATTGAAGCTTCAACAGCCGATGATAAAAACAATGTATTGAAAAATGCACCGCACACATTGGCCATGTTAACTACAGATACTTGGAATTTCCCATACACTAGAGAAAAAGCAGCTTATCCATTAGAATATATCGCTGAAAATAAATTCTGGCCATCAGTTCGTCGTGTAGATGATGCATATGGCGACAGAAACTTAATCTGTAGCTGTGCTCCTATTGAAGCATATATGGAAAACTAAATAAAATGTTAAAAAAAACTAAAAAATGTCTCGATTCGTCGGGACATTTTTATTACTATTGTACTCGAAAACAAATCTTACAATAGTTCATTTTGAAAAAAATATTTTATCTGGCAATTTTATTGCATTTCGGTATGGTACAATCACAAAATAAGGGATTTACCTATACCCCGGACAATATGGATTCACTGGAAAACTATATTTCTAATGTAACCGGCAATAAAATAAAAACGTTCGATGCTGCTCAGCAGAAAAAGGCAAAAGAAGTTCTTCTGGACAGAAAAGAAAGTTTTTTAAAAAGTATAAAAGACAGTACTTTTATTTTTGACAAAAAAATCAATAAATACCTTCAAAACCTTTTATCTCAAATCTATAAGTCAAATTCGCAGATTGATCATTCCGGTTTTTATTTTTTTATTAATAAATCACTGATTCCAAATGCCGCCTGTTACGGAAATGGCATTTTTACTGTAAATCTGGGCTTATTGAATCTTGCGGACAGCGATGATGAAATTGCTGCCGTAATTTGTCATGAGCTATCCCATTATATCCTTAAACATAATGACAGAGCGTTAAAAGCTTATCTGGAAACCTTTAATTCGAAAGAAAACAAACAAAAAATCAATGCAGCTGCCAACCTGAAATATGGCCGAAGAGCTGCCGTGGCTACAATCATGAAAGATCTCAAGTTTAACTTTATGGATCATTCCAGAAAGGACGAAATGCAGGCTGATTCTCTGGGTTACGTATTGTACAACAAAACGGCATACAACAAGCAGGCTTATGTTGATATTTTGAAAAAACTGGATTTCTCCGACGGAATGATTTTTAGTGCTCCGACAAATCTGAAGCAAACATTTAATTTTAACGATTACCCTTTCAAAGAAAACTGGCTGCTGCAGGATGATAAATTATTTGATACCAAAGAAAGCGTTAATGACTTCGAATTAAATAAAGATTCTCTCAAAACACACCCGGACATTCCGCTTAGGGTAGAGAGTATAATTAAAGCCAATAAATTATCCAGCACAAAATCAAGAACAGAAGATCTTGCCCTCATAAAAAAAAGGATTTCAGAAAACAGTATCGAAATATATTTAGACGCTTCTAAGCTGGATATTGCACTATACCAGTTATTATCCCTGCATGAAAAAGGCGAAATCAACGATGCTTCTTTCAATGAAGCGGTTACTTCGCTTCTTAGAAAAGTATATCTTTTTAAAGAAGCACATGTTTTCGGAAAATACATAGGGCAGGTAAATCCTTTTTCTGAAGAAAAATATCTTAACGAAATACGACTGTTCTTAAACAATATTGAACTCAAAAACATTAGAAAAATAGGCTATTATTATTGTCAAAAAAATGAAACCGCATTTAAGGACAATACTGTTTTTCAGGATAATTTCACCTTTTTTAAAAAATTAAATCAAAACTAAATCCAAAAACAAAATGAAGAAAACAAGTCTGTTATTGTTACTCTGTCTTGCAAACCTGACATTTGCCCAGACAAAAAAAATTGAGCAGGTCAATACTTTTAAGATCAAAAATTCAGGGTCTATTCTAAACAAAGAAAATAATGTCGATGGTTATTATTTTTTCTATGAAATGGATAAACTAAAAAAAGGAGATCGTGAATTTGCGATCAAAATCCTGGATAAAAATTTAAACGAAGTTGCTCAAAAAACCTACATTGACAATAAAAATACTTTTTTAATGAAAAGTACTTTTAACAATCAGCAGATCATGTTTGCAATGGCTAATTATAAAGAAAAAAAGATTAGTCTTTTGATGTTTGACAAAAAAGCCGAACAAATGCCAACTATCGATATTCCTTTGGAAAGTAAAGAAGTTCGATACATACAATATCTTCAGCAAACGGGTGACTTCAACATTATCTTCCCGGTTGAAAACAAAGGATTTATTTTAAATAAATTAGAAGACAATAAAAAAATCGGGTACTCTTTAAAATATTATCCGACAGACGGAGGAAAAGCATGGGAATACAATTCTCCTGAAGAATCTAAAGAAATTGTTACCATAAACCCTATCGAGGCAAATGAAAAATATGTGGTGGCAATAGAAATGGCAAGACCCGGCGCTTTGTCAAGAAAAATCACAATAAGAACTAAAGTTCTTGACATCAATACAGGTGAATTATTATTTCAAAAAGAATACAGCAAAGAAAGTAAGCCAAAATTAATCACAAACGCCTTCCTTGACAAAGACAACAATCTTATTTTGATGGGAGAATATTTTAAAGAAGGTGATAATATTATTGACGATAAAAGTTTAGGTTTATCAACTGAGGTGATAGACGCAACAGGAAAAACACTGCATGAAAACTTTATCAGCTGGAAAGAAGATGTTGCCAAAATTGCAAAAGTTGACGGGAACTATATTCAGGATAAAGGATATATTTATTTTCACAATATCGTAAGAACCCAAAATAATGAATATTATGCTATTGGTGAGTTCTACAAAAGAACGGCAAGTGCAAGCGGAATAGCAATGGCTGCATTAGGAGGCGGAAACAGCGTTACACAGCTTACTATTACAAACTCTGTTGTTTTTAAATTTAATTCTGACTTTAAATTACTTGGTATCCAGGAATTTGAAAAAGGAAAATCAAGAGCTCCGAGTTTAACCGATTTTGGAAGCCCTCAGTTAAATGCTCACGCTTTAAAATCTTATGGTGCATTTGATTATGAATATACTCAGGTTGACAAAGCAAACGACAGGTTTTATGCGTGTTTTATAGATTATGAAAGAATAAAAGGAGAGAAAAACAAAAACGCTTTTAAAACCATTATCTATGATGAAGGTAAATTAAGCGAAGATAAAATCTACTTAGAAAGCGAAAGTAAAGATTTTAGAGTTTTACCTGCAAAAATCGGTAATGTTTTATTGCTTGAATATGACAAAAAATTAAAAAGCATAAATCTTCATTTGGAGAAATTAAACATCAAATAATTAAGAAGAGCCACTGCGATGTGGCTCTTTCTTTTGAATTTTTTTTCGGGACATTAGGGACTCAAACGTTTGAAATCTTAGATAAATCCTAATTTCGTTAAAAAATAAACAATAATAAAGGTTAAAAGTTTTAATTCCATAATTATATGCATGCATAGTATTTTTTATGATAGTTATCATAATTTTATTTATACTTTAGCAATAAATTTATCGGATAATTAAGGAATAATGAAAATAAAAATTATTGGTATAGGAAGTTACATTCCTACTAAAGAAGTAAGCAATACTGACTTTGACAAACATGTTTTTTTGAATGAAGACGGATCTCCTTTTGCTTACCCGAATGAAGTTGTTATAAAAAAATTTAAAGGAATAACGGGAATCGAAAACCGCCGTTATGCTGAAGATCAATACACCGCATCTGATTTAGCCTTTTTTGCTGCCGAAAAAGCAATAGAAAATGCCAATATAGATAAGGAATCTCTTGACTATATTATTTTTGCCCATAATTTTGGTGATGTAAAAACAGGGACGCATCAAACTGATATTTTACCAAGTCTGGCAACACGCGTAAAAAACAAACTGGCTATCAAGAATCCAAAATGTGTCGCTTACGACATACTTTTCGGATGTCCGGGCTGGATTGAAGGTGTTTTGCAGGCCAATGCTTTTATTAAATCAGAAATGGCCAAAAGAGTTTTGGTGATTGGTGCAGAAACACTTTCGAGAGTTGTTGATGACCATGACCGCGATTCTATGATTTATTCTGACGGAGCCGGAGCATCAATTCTGGAATTATCAAATGATGAAGCTGGTTTGCTGTCTTATGAAAGCGCCACTTTTGCCAACGATGAAGCTAACTTTTTATATTTCGGAAAATCATACAATCCAGATTTAGATCCGGATATTAAATATATTAAAATGTATGGCCGTAAAATTTACGAATTTGCCTTAAGCCAGGTTCCATGTGCCATGAAAAACTGTCTGGATAAAAGCGGAATCGGAATTGATGAAGTAAAGAAAATCCTTATTCATCAGGCAAACGAAAAAATGGACGAAGCCATTATTGATCGTTTTTACAAATTATACGATAAAGTAGCTCCTCATGATATTATGCCAATGAGTATTCATGATTTAGGAAACAGCAGCGTTGCCACTGTACCTACTCTTTTTGATCTTTTGATTCAGGGAAAAATAGAAAACCACGAAATTAATAAAGGTGATGTTGTAATTTTTGCTTCGGTTGGAGCAGGAATGAATGTTAACGCTTTTGTTTATCGATATTAAAATTTGTGAGTGAAATAATCTCATAAGTCATAAAGTTCATTAAACCATATAAGTGATATAAGTTCAATTAAGTGAAAACTTAAAATATCTTATATCACTTATATGGTTATTTTTTGATCAAAACTTTGCGACTTCGCGACAGATTCTTTTCATTTTTTATAATACTTTATAAATTGATTTCCTTCGAATTAAAAAACACAAAAAAGAAGATAACTTTGTATATTTGCGCCTTTGCAGATAAAAAATAAAAAATGTACGAAAAAACGTTTCCGAATAAAAGATTCAGACTTACTTTAGAATTTTTACAAAAACACGTTAGCACATCTGAAACCATTTTTGATTTTGGTGTACCAAATCCGTTTTCTAAAATAATGGAAGAAAATGGCTATACGGTAAAAAATACAAAAGGAGAAGATTTAGACAACGATCAAACGGCTTTACAAACAGAAGACTATACCGTTTTTACAGCATTTGAAATTTTCGAACATTTGCTGAATCCATATACCATTTTACAAAACGTAAAATGTGATAAATTGTTAATTTCAATTCCGTTACGATTGTGGTTTTCACCAGCATACCGTTCTAAAACGGATATGTGGGACAGACATTACCATGAATTTGAAGACTGGCAATTAGACTGGCTATTAGAAAAAACAGGCTGGAAAATAACCGATCGCCTGCAATTTACACATCCGGTAAAAAAGATTGGACTAAGACCCTTATTAAGATATTTTACTCCAAGATATTATATTGTTGTGGCAGAGAAAGTAAAAGCCTAACGGCAAATTCCAATAAAAAAAATCCAAATTCCAATTTTAACCATAAAGGTAAGATTGGAATTTGGAATTTATTCTCAAGAATTGGAATTTATCCCGACGCTTCGGGATTGGAATTAAAAAAAATTGGAATTTAATATGAGATATTACATCGTCATTCCCGCGCACAACGAACAGGATTTAATTGGTTTAACTTTACAATCTCTGGTTTCTCAAACTGTTCTGTCATCAAAAATTGTAGTGGTAAACGACAATTCGACTGATAAAACCGAAGAAGTTGTATTGAGTTTTGCAAAAGAAAATCCATACATTTCTGTTGTCAATAAAAGTTCTGATGCCATACATATGCCGGGAAGCAAAGTAATTCAGGCATTTCAGAAAGGCTTTGAAACGCTGGATCCTAATTATGACATTATTGTAAAAATAGACGGGGATTTAATTTTTCCTCCCAATTATTTTGAAACCATAATCAAACATTTCGAATCTGATCCAAAAGTTGGAATGGCGGGCGGATTCTGTTACATTGATAAAAATGGTGAATGGGTTTTAGAAAACCTGACCGATAAAGATCATATTCGCGGCGCACTAAAAGCATACCGTAAGGAAACATTTCAGCAAATCGGAGGTTTAAAACCTGCCATGGGATGGGATACTGTTGATGAATTACTTTGTAAATTTTACAACTGGAAAATTGTCACAGATGAATCTTTGCATGTAAAACACCTTAAGCCAACTGGCGCAAACTACAACAAAACAGCTCGTTATAAACAAGGCGAAGCTTTTTATACTTTAGGTTATGGTTTTTGGATTACCGCAATTGCATCGGCAAAACTAGCGATGCTGAAAAAAAAACCATTTCTGTTTTTAGATTATATTAAAGGATTTATGAAAGCAAAAAAAGCAAAAACTCCTTTGTTAGTGACCCCTCAACAAGCTAAATTTATTAGAAATTATCGTTTGCAAAAAATGAAACAAAAGTTAATTTGATTGCCAAAACAACTGAAAAACGGGAACTCATACCCCAAAACTCATAACTTCTTTTTACCTTAGCCAATATTTCAAAAACTATGATGTTAATTCGTTATTTATCCCAAGTAGGAAGATATTTTTTAATGCTGAAGGAAATTTTCAATAAACAGACCAAATGGCCTGTTATGCGAAATCTAATTTTAAAAGAAATCGACGATCTTATTATTGACTCTCTTGGAATTGTCTGCTTTATCTCTTTCTTCATTGGAGGAGTTGTAGCAATACAAACCGCCCTAAATTTAACCAACCCTTTAATTCCTAAATATTTAATTGGTTTTGCTACCCGTCAATCTGTAATTCTGGAGTTTGCCCCAACTTTTATTTCTGTTATTATGGCAGGAAAAATGGGGTCTTATATCACTTCGAGTATCGGGACTATGCGTGTTACGGAGCAAATTGACGCTCTTGAAGTTATGGGTGTTAACTCACTGAACTATCTTGTTTTTCCAAAAATAGTAGCCTTACTGATGTATCCTTTTGTAATAGGGATCAGTATGTTTTTGGGTATTTTTGGAGGCTGGCTGGCGTGTGCATATGGCGGATTTTCAACTAGTCAGGACTTTATTCAGGGTGCTCAGATGGAATTTATCCCTTTTCATATTACCTATGCTTTTATTAAAACTTTAATTTTTGCCATGTTATTGGCAACAATCCCATCTTTTCACGGGTATTACATGAAAGGCGGGGCATTAGAAGTTGGTAAGGCAAGTACAGTATCATTTGTATGGACATCGGTTTGTATCATTCTTTTTAATTATATATTAACTCAATTATTATTAGGATAATGATAGAAGTAAAAAACATAGAAAAATCATTTGCGGACAGTAAAGTTTTAAAAGGGGTTTCGACCGTTTTTGAAACCGGAAAAACCAATCTGATTATCGGACAAAGTGGATCCGGAAAAACTGTTTTATTAAAAACATTATTAGGAATTCATACTCCTGATTCAGGAACTATTGAATTTGACGGAAGAGTTTATTCTGATTTAGACCGCGATGAAAAACGTGAACTAAGAACAGAAATCGGAATGGTTTTTCAGGGAAGTGCTTTATTCGATTCGATGACTGTGGCAGAAAATGTAGCTTTCCCCCTAAAAATGTTCACCAACGATAATAAAGCTAAAATAAAAGAACGTGTAGATTTTGTTTTAGAAAGAGTAAACCTGGTCGAAGCACATAAAAAATTGCCTTCTGAGATCTCGGGAGGGATGCAAAAACGTGTTGCGATTGCCCGCGCTATTGTAAACAATCCTAAGTATTTATTCTGTGACGAACCTAACTCAGGTCTGGACCCGAATACTTCGACTTTGATTGACAACCTGATTCAGGAAATTACCAGAGAATATAACATTACGACTGTAATTAACACACACGATATGAACTCTGTGATGGAAATTGGAGAGAATATTGTTTTCTTAAAAAAAGGGCTAAAAGCATGGCAGGGAAATAAGGAAGAAATCTTTAGAACTGATAATAAAGACATTGTTAAGTTTGTTTATTCTTCTAACCTGTTCAAAAAAGTAAGAGAAGCTTATTTGAAAGACTTGTAAAAATAAATTCTAATATCAAAAATCCCAAATTCCAGCTTACAAATTGGAATTTGGGATTTTTTATTTTTATTGAAATTGTTGATTAATCAATTCGACCTCTGCATTCGGATTAAACAAATATAATTTTCCCGAACTGATTTCCAGACATTCAAAACGCTTTGTCCTGACGGCGATCTTCTTGAATATTTTACCGTTTTTAATCCTGAAAACGCTTCCGTAAGGAATTTCAAAAACATAATTTTTATCGTTTTCTTTATCGTATTGCTTTAGCGCCAGAGACAAAGTTGTATCGGTATCGCTGCTCGCCGAAGGATTCTTAAAATGCCTGGCCAGTAGCGGCAATAAATGCCCCGGGAAAATCTCGGGACGGATAAAAGGTACCATCAGGCGCTGAAAGGAAAACTTCCATTCGTTTCCGTGTGGTTTTATATTTCTGCCAAATTTTTCAAATGCTACTAAATGTGAAATCTCATGGATCAGCGTAATTAAAAAACGATATTTATTGAGACTTGCATTAACCGTAATCTCATGCTTTCCACTCGGCCCTCTTCTATAATCTCCATGACGCGTCTGACGTTCATTTACAATTTTCAGATGAACCTGATTGGCAACAATCAATTCAAAAACCGGCTTTACAGCATGTTCAGGTATATATTTTGCTAAAGTTTCGCTCAATTTAAAGTTAAATGTTATTTGTTAGAAGTCAGAAGTTTTAAAATTGGGATTTGGAATTTATTTATTGGAATTTAATTTAAGGATTTGTTGATGAAACTTCCAAAACTTTCCCGTTAAAATATTTATTTCCGTTTAATGTAAAATCATAAATATAATTTGCCATTCCTTCGGCCGAAATTGGCGCCTGATAACCCGGAAAAGCTTCGTTCAGCATTTCAGTCTGAACAGAGCCTAAAGCCAGTACATTAAATGAAATTCCTTTTTCTTTATATTCTTCTGCCAATAATTCTGTTAACGTAATTACTGCCCCTTTACTCGAACTGTAAGCGGCTAATCCTGCAAATTTTAAGCTTCCGCGAACACCACCAATCGAACTGATGGTTACCACATGACTTCCTTTATCTAAATAAGGCAGGCAAATACGGGTTAAGTTTGCAACTGCAAATACATTTACTTTATAAATACTTTCAAAATCTGCCTGAGTTGTTTCTGCAAAAGGCTTTAATAATAAAGCACCGGCGTTATGAACCAAAGCATCCACTTTTTTCCATGCAGACGAAAGAAAATCTTCTACCTGATACAAATCTGATTCGTTTGATAAATCTACAGACAGACACGTTATATTTTTATGTTCTAAAAGCGCCTGCGGAATTTTTCTGGAAATTGCCAATACCTGATTTCCGGCGTTGGCGAACTGCAAAGCCAGTTCAAAACCAATTCCCCTGCTTGTTCCTGTTACAATAATATTTTTCATGAAGCAAAAATAAACAAAACGTCCAAAAAGAACCGTTAATTATTCATGGTAATTTCCTGCGTATTCGAACTGGCGATTTGAGTTACAGCAGGTAAAAACTCCTGTATAAATGCAGTCATATGCGGGATATCCATTAGTTTGAATTCATCGGAAGGATGATGATAAAATTCGAAATTTTCAAAATCAAACGTACTTATCGACTGACAAGGCTTTTTGAAAGCTTCATAAAATGAATAATTATCTGATCTGTAAAACAATTTATATTCGGCTTCTTTTGGTAAAAATCCAATTGTTTTTTTGCCTGTGTATTCATTGATTTTATCAGCCATATTTGATTTGTCAAAACCGGTTATGTATGCCAGGTAATCACGTTTCATTGGTACCCCAATCATTTCGATGTTCAGTTGTGCATATAAATTAAAATTTTGTTTTTTAAGTTTCTGAACCATGCTTTTAGACCCTAACAATCCTTTTTCTTCACCTGCAAAAAACACGACAAGAATACTTCTCTTATTGGATTTTGTCTGTGAAAAATATTTTGCCATTTCGGCCACGGCAGTTACTCCCGAGGCATCATCGTTTGCCCCGTTATTGATAACATCTTCTTTTTTGTTTTTTTCCAAACCAATATGATCGTAATGTGCACTCAGAACCACAAATTCTTTTTTAAGATCCGGATCGTTCCCTTCAATAACTCCGACAATATTAAAAGCCGGGGATTTAAAATTCGTCAGTGTATCTCGATAGGTTTTAAAATAAGGTTTAACATTGTTTTTCTTTAAAAAATCTTCCAGAAATTCAGCTGCCTTTTCAATTCCTTTTGTTCCGGTTTCACGGCCTTCTAATTCATCCGAAGAAAGATATTTTAGAAAATCCGAAACTTCAGTCTGTTCTACTTTATAAGTGATTTCAACAGGTTTAGAATTTTCTTTTGCAGGTTTATCATTTACTGTTGAAGTTAACGAGGTGTTTACACCAATTGATTTGATTAATGCTAAAACATTATCATCAGTTATCAACTCTTTCTTTGGTACTAACCAGTTATCTCAATTTATGGA
>NZ_QETH01000085.1 GCF_003105115.1 Flavobacterium sp. HTF
TTTATTTTTTTCATTTCCTCCGGCAAATAAGTGAATAAAAATGTTTCTATTTAATTTTTGTCCTTTTACTAATTTTTTTTCATCAAAAAGGAATTTGTCATTCATTTTTATGAAGGTGTATTTACAAAAATTATAACTTATATAATTAGTTGCAGGTTCACCAACTTTTAAAGGGGAAAGGTTTACTGGTGGATTGACCTGCATAGAAGCAATTTTGTTTTTTACACGCAAAAAACGAGCATGAGCAATATCGTTGTTATTGTCTTTAATGTAAAGTCGGTTTACGGGATCAAAAACCTGTACATAAAACTCTTCTATTTCGTCTTTATTTTTTACAGAGCTATACCATGAGAAAGAATCGTTAATTTCTAGATTTATTTCGCCATCAATCACATCAACACTGGTATATCTTTTTATGCTGACATTTGTTTTGGCTGTAACTCTTCTAAAAATATCAACAGACAGGTTTAAATGACCGTTTAGTCCTTCGGTTTTTAAATTGAGATAGAATTTTTCGCCATAAGAGAAAAAGTGTGTTTTGCGCACATCTTCGCTATTATTGGTTTGGCACCATTTGCTGCTTGTTATTTTTGGAGGACAGTCGCCACGTACAATTAATCCGGTATCGTTAAACAAATCTCTTTTTCCAAAAAGACTTGCTTCGAGATAATATTCATAAGGTCCACATAAGTTTTTAGGAATATTTAAAAATTTTGATGCGTTTGAAGGCATTAATTTTTTAGAAATTTCTTTTCTGGTTTTTGCCTCTTGCAATATCCATGTCAAGTTCTTTTTCTTTTCTTCTTCGGTTGTGCCGTCATACCACGATTCAACTTCAAAAGAAACATCCTGATCTGGCGCAATTACTGCTTTTTTATTAGGAACAGACAAACTGCTTATCACTTTGCCTATTCCGGTCCATTTTATTTTTTTAACACCTTTTGACATTTCTAATTCTTTTTAAATTTTTGATTAAGTGTCTTTAATGATATTCTTATAAGTACTATTTTCAGTACGGCCTGCGGGTTTAAAAACCTTCACCGGCATTTTTGATAACATCTATTTTCTCATTGTTATATTAAATTTTGTGAGTTCTAGCTTTTTTGTCCATTTTCAAAATCTGAAAAGTTCATCATTCTGAGATTTTTTTATTTTGAATCAAACTTTGTTTTTTGATAAAATTCCAATTGTCATCAAAAAACAAACATGAGGTATAATCATAGAGGTACATTTTTTTTCTTTTAACAATCACTATTTCTCCATTTTCAGTTTCTTCCCTAAAAGTTGCTCCAAATTCATAATCATAATCAAAAACCACTAAGTAGTATTTGTCATCTAAATGAATCATTCTGTTGGAATTTTTTACTTTAAAATTCTGGATATTCTCTTTTAAATCAGAAGTTGGAATTATTTGAATTGTGTAACCTTCTTTGTTTTTACCAAATACTAAAAACGCATTTTTCTTTAATGACTTTAAAATATTGAGTTCTCTTATTATCAATTCTTTTGTGTTATTATTTGGTATGTCATATAACAGGCTTTTATTGATTTTAGACGAAATCCCACAGGAAACCAGAGAAATTATGTTTATTAAGACTATAATTTTTTTCATCGTCCTACTCTTAAGTTTAAACATTCCAGTCCTATGTTCACGGTCTTTTTTCCTTCTCCTTTTCCATGAGTTTTCCCTACTCCTTTAGTTTCTTTTCCGTTAGGAGTTACTCGACCAATAGTTACTTCGGCATTTTTGTTGGAATAATTCCAACTGTCAAGTGCATAAATATTAATATCTAAGTTTTTTGCTGTTTGTTTATCTAGTTCAGAAGTGCCAAATTCATTTTGGATTCTATCCGGACCTCCTATTTGGTTTGGATTTTTGGCCTCTGATTTTATTAGGTTATGAGTATGGATTTGACCTAGAAGAGCATATTTCACTTTATTTACTTCTACCATAGGTTTTGAAGCTCCTACAGTATAATAATCAATTTCAGTTTTACCATCAATTCCTTCTTCTCCAGATATGGCAATAATTTTAGCAGTTGTGCGATCAAGAACAATGTAGGCCTGTTGCTCTTTATCAGTAGTTAACCGATGTATTTCTTGAATTTTGTCTTGTATTTGAATGTCGTCAATTGTTACAATCATACTAGAGTTCTTTAATTGATCATTTTTAACTTTAAAATCAGAAATGCTTTCAAATTCATCGAAATCAGATTTTGAAATCATTCTTATATCTCCATCGGATTTTCCGTAATTTATAAGTACGGAGGCATCAGTTTTGCTAATGTAGATATCGTCAAGATTTTCTTCATTATTAAATTTTATCCCTTCGTTCTTCGCTTCCTTCTTATACATTTCCCTCACATCAACCATCGGATTTATCAGGTTATGAACCATAGGGTCTGTGCTTTTAAAATTTTGTTCATCAGGTTCTGCAGTCTGCCCGTGATTTACGATTTCTATACAATCGGGCGCGCCCATAGGACAGGTTGCTTTGCTGTTTTCGAGCAGTATTTTACCTTGGTTGGTTAGGGTAACTTTTTCGTAAAAACCACTCCATTGTGTTATGACTGCCTGACAGGGCAAAAAACTGTTTCCGGCGGGTTGTTTTTTGCATTTTCCAAAGGTGTTTTTTTCGAGTGTTTGCCCAAGTTCTTTGGTTGTGGCAATTAATTTTTCAGAACCTTCCTTGTCATTTGCAAAATGTTTAGAATGCGTTTTAACTTTGATTTTATCTGTTTTAGAACTGTCTTCACTAAACTTGCATTTGCAGGTTGCGCCTTGTACTACAAAATGTTTTTCGCTCATTTTATTTAAATTTATAGATGTATAATTTTGATAAGCCATACATGGTAGCAATGAATATTAAAATCATGATAAGCCAATACCAAAATGAGTTTCCGGATTTTGGTTTTATAGTTGTAGCTCCAACAAATAGTGGCTGTCTTGAGGCAATCACAAGTTCTTTTGCGGTATGTAAATGGGTTGCCGAAATCGTGTATTTCTGCGGGATATCTAATGCTAAATCACAGGTTACTATAAAGGCTTCGGGCATATAATTATTGGGATTCAGATAATACTTTGCCCTGTAATTTCCTGTTGGTTTTTCTTCTGAATATTCTTTTGCAGGGATGTTTAGCTCCTTTTCAAAATCGGTTTTGGTCCTGGAGTCATCTAACATTCCGTTGATGTCAATTACAATCAGGTTGTCGACATCCAAAAGATCATCAATTTTCTGTTCAACTCTATATTGAATATTTTCTGTTTTTGCGAGATACGGAAATCCTATATTTTTTTCGATTGATTTTGTTGGAGGATATTGAACATGGATTTCATTAAACAAAGCATTTAAAAACCAGTCTTTTTGCATTGAAAGAAATAAAGTGTCTTTGTCCGCCAGATTTTTATCATAAATCGAGAAGTATTTTTCGACGTGTTCACCTTTGTAATATTTCCGTATTTGGTTTTTAGTTTCGCGCCAACGCTCCACAATCTGATCATGATTATTAATGTAAACCCATTTCCCGGACTCATCAACCACTATAAGTAAAGGATACAACGCCTGAGCAGCTTTTTGGGCAATTTCCTGCGCCATTGTATTTACCTCTGTGTCGTTTACATAAATCGCTTCATCCCGGGTGATATAATAAAAATGATAACCTGAATTTTCGGCTGCCCAGCTTATTTTAATTTGTTGTTTTATTGTGTGGACTTTTTTTCCGTTTTCAATAGTATATAAAACGCCATAAGTTTTTTCACCTTGTGAATAATTTAAGGTAAGTTTTCCTGGAGTATCATTAAAGGGAACTTTTTTGCGTTGCTGTTCCTTTTGCTCATCACTAAGTTCAACTTTTGGAGGCTGAATGATAAGAAACTTGAGATGAGAAGGAAAATCAGAATGAACTAAATCTTCTAACGGACAATATCTGTTATGGTAACTCCGAAGATCAGAAACAGTAATACCTAAATTTTTAGCAACAACAGCTGTAGTATCTCCTTTTTTAATCTCGTAAGTCAGGTAATCTTTATATGAAAATTCCGGCACATAAAATTTTGGCATAATCTACAGCTTATAATTAACATAGGTTTATTACTACAAAATGTAAATATAAGTTTTTTCTTATTATAATGATAAAATTTATAAAAAAATGATTTTGTGTAGTTTATGTATATTAAAAACAAAAAGAGAACATCAAATCTGATGTCCTCTTTTAATTATGTGATATCTGCCGATATGATTTTTGAAAGTTTACAATTCAAATATCTTATCCATTAAAACCCATTTTTCACCTTGTTTTGCCCATGGTAATGCCTGTTGAAATTTCCACATTAAAGTTTCCCATTCCTGAACCTTTTCATTGTTGGCATCCATTTCTGATTTTTTATGAAATGTAAAATCAGCATTGGCTTCAATTATCATAAACAATCTGTTTCCGGAGCAATAAATATCCAAAACCGTAATTCCTGAATCTTTAATACTTTTTATAATTTCTGGCCAGACATTTTGGTGAAGTTCTTTATATTCTTCAATTAACTTTTGGTCATCTTTTAAATCTAAGGCTAAGCAAAATTTTTGTGTTGACATATTAATAAAAGTTAGGTTTTATTTTTCTAAAAATGAAATAAGACAAAAAAGACTGTCTTTTTACAGACAGTCTTTTTATTCTTCAAAAAATAATATAGTAAAAAATTATACTACCAGAATTTAACATACAAAGCCACAATAATCAATAATGTAATTACGATTAAAACGGTAGTTTGTGGTTTTACTTTAAACATTTCAGAATCTATTTCAAACGCTTTTGGATTCACTTTTGGTCCTGCGAAACTGATTACAATCATCGCTAACATTGTAAAGAAGAATGATAATCCCATACAGATATGGAAAGGAATTTCGAATGCACCTTTTCCGTTAGGATAAGCGGTGTATAATAAAGTTTCGTTTCCGAATAAAGCTGGTGCATATTCGTTGAACAATACAGATAAAACGAATCCTAAAATTACACCCACGATTGCTGCAGTTCCGGTAGTTCTTTTCCAGAACATACCAAGGAAGAACATAGCAAAAACCCCAGGGCTGATAAATCCGGTGTATTTTTGGATATAGGTAAATCCACCAACACCGCCAATTCCTAAGATGTCATTCCATGTAAATAAAACAGCCAAAAGCATGGCAGCAAAAACGGCAATTCTACCAATGTTTACCTGTTGTTTTTCTCCTGCTTGTTTTTGGATATATTTTTTATGAATATCTAAAGTATAAATTGTAGAGATACTGTTTACTTTTCCGGCTAAAGATGCTACAATCGCAGCAGTCAGTGCCGCAACAGAAAGTCCTTTCAGACCCGTTGGCAAGAAGGTCAGTACAGCAGAATAAGCACCGTCTTTTCCTCCCACTAATTGTGGTAAATGTCCATTTTGGTATAACACATACGCCGCGATACCAGGTAACATTACGATTAAAGGCATTAATAATTTTAACATACCGGCAAACAAAATACCTGTACGGGCAGTTTGCAAATCGGCACCCAAAGCTCTTTGTGTAATGTATTGGTTACATCCCCAGTAGTTTAAGTTGATGATCCAGATACCAGCAACGTAAGACATTAAACCCGGGAAAGTTAAGTATTTATCAATCTCAAGCTGAGAAGAAGTCGCAGTTGGTTTTGGGATAATCATTTTGAAATGTTCCGGAGCTTCTTTCATTAAAACTTTGAAACCAGCAATAGCATTTTCGCCCACTCCAAAATATTGTCCAACCGTTGTAAGCGCGATATAAGAAGTTACCAAACCTCCGATAATTAAAACCGCAACCTGAATAACATCGGTATAAGCTACAACTTTCATACCTCCTAGCGAGATAAATAAAGCAAAAACGGCCAATCCAATCATGATTACATGAAGATATTCTCCTCCGGCAAGACCGTTAATTGCAACAGCTCCTAAGTATAAGATAGATGTTAAGTTAACAAATACATATAAAAACAACCAGAAAACGGCCATAATCAATGCAGTCGATTCGTTATAACGTGTTTTTAAGAATTGTGGCATTGTATAAATCTTATTTTTAAGATATACAGGAATGAACCAAACCGCCACGATAATCAAAGCAACAGCAGCAAGCCATTCGTAAGCGGCAACAGCGATTCCTAAAAAGAAACCTTCACCACTCATTCCGATGAATTGTTCCGCTGAAATGTTAGAAGCAATTAATGATGCTCCAATAGCCCACCATGTTAAATTTCCTTCGGCAAGAAAATAAGCCTTAGCATCGTGTTCGTCTTGTTTACGTTTTCGGTAAACCGTGTAACCGTAGACAGAGACTACGATAAAATAGATAATAAAAACCGCATAATCTGCGACAGCAAGGTTCTGGTTCATTGTTAGTATTTTAAAAATTAGTAAAGGTGATTGTTTGTTTATTTTAAAGCTTGAAATTTTTAAAATTTCAAGCTATTGGTTTTATTAATTAACTGGTTTTTAAATGTGAAATGTGTTTTTATTCTGTTATTTTTTTGAGAAAAAACAGAACTAAATCCAAAAGTAAAATAAAAATCCAAATTGGCACCATTCACAAATGTGTTTTTGACATTTATAAACAGATATTATGTTAAATTTTGATTTTTAGAGCGCTTTT
The DNA here is from genome assembly GCF_003105115.1 of Flavobacterium sp. HTF. Lineage (GTDB taxonomy): Bacteria > Bacteroidota > Bacteroidia > Flavobacteriales > Flavobacteriaceae > Flavobacterium. The sequence goes on from NZ_QETH01000085.1 coordinate 6,638, forward strand.
GCAGTACTTTTATAATGTACATCAGACAATTTTCTCAATATTTCCGCACTTTTCTCCGGTGTAATATCTCTTTGAGACTCTCCTAACATTTCATATCCAACCATAAATTTCTTAACCGTTGCAGATCGTAATAATGGTGGATAAAAATGCATATGAAAATGCCATTCAGCATGCAGTAAACCATCTGTAGGAGCCTGGTGAATTCCTGATGAATACGGGAAAGAAGTGTTGAACAAATTATCGTATTTTGATGTTAACTGTTTTAGTATTTTGGCGTAAGAGGTAATTTCATCACTGGTAAAATCAGTAATTCTTCCAAAAGATCGTTTACTGATAATCATTGTTTCATAAGGCCAGATTGCCCAAAACGGAACCAGTGCCACAAAATGTTCGTTTTCGATCACAATACGTTCGCCGGATTTTAACTCCGCCTGAAGATAGTCTGCCAGTAAGGTTTTTTTGTTTTTATCAAAATAAGCTTTTAAGCTGTTTTGCGTTTTTTCAACCTGCGTAGGTAATGATGACTGCGCCCAGATTTGTCCGTGTGGGTGTGGGTTGCTGCAACCCATTACACTTCCTTTATTTTCAAAAATCTGAACGTGGTTGATATATTTAATGTTTCCTAAATCGGTGTATTCTTTTTGCCAGGTTTTGATGATATTTTCAATTCCGTCAATACTCATTTCCGGCAAGGTAAGGTCATGCCTTGGAGAGAAACAGACAACGCGCGAAATTCCGCGTTCGGGCTGTGCCTTAAAAAAAGTATGTTTAATATCTTCTTCAAACATAATTTCGTCCTGTTTCATTGCGGCAAAATCATTTTCAAAGACAAAACTGCTTTCATATTTCGGGTTGTTCATTCCGTTGGCACGAACATTCCCCGGACAGAGATAACAGGTTTCGTCGTATTTTGGCAATTCTTCTGTAGAAATAGTTTCGTTTTGCCCCTGCCAGGGACGTTTTGCACGATGAGGTGAAACCAAAACCCATTCGTTAATTAGCGGATTAAATCGTCTGTGAGGATCCTCGTTAATGTCAAAGTTTTTCATTGTAGTTGTAGTGGTATTAAAGTAGTGTTGTTCCGTTTGAGATTTTTACATCATAAAATTTTAATTCAATCCCAAATGTATCTAAATAAAGATTTGAAAACTTATTTTTTACTTCATTTTCATGACCTTTTTTTATCAAATTTATGGTACATCCACCAAAACCGCCACCCATTAAGCGGGAACCAACTATGGCATCATCTGCTTTTGCAGTATCTACGAGCATATCGAGTTCTGCACAACTTACCGCATATTCCTGAGACAGGCCATAATGAGTTTCAAAAAGTAATTCACCCAAAAGCTCAATATTTCCGTTGTCTAATGCTTCGCAGGCTTTTATGACACGGTTAATTTCTTTGACTACAAAATGCACTCTTTTAAAAACAGTCGGATTTATTTTATCCTGAATACTTAAAAGTTGTTCTTCGGTACAATCCCTGAAACTTTTTATTTCCGGAAAATTATTTTTAATAATCGACAATCCTTCTTCACATTCAATTCTTCTTGTATTATATTCTGATGTAAAAAGGGAATGTTTAACATTACTGTCCATCAAAATCAAAGAATAATCTTTAAAATCAGCATTGTGATATTCAAAATCTAAGGTATTACAATCTAATTTTATCACTTTATTTTCAAGTCCGTGAACGCTTGAAAACTGATCCATAATTCCGCAATTGATACCAACCCAGTGTTCGGCTTTTTGTCCTAATAACGCGATATCAACTTTTTTGATGGTCAGGTCAAAAAGTTCTTTTATTCCGAAAATCATTCCGCACTCCAAAGCAGCCGAAGATGATAATCCTGAACCAACAGGAATATTACTGCTAAAAACACAGTTGAAACCTTCAAAAGAAAAACCATTATCCTGCAATTGTTTGATAACGCCCAGAATATAATTGGTCCAGACAACATCGCTTAGCTGTACGTTCTGAGTCAGGTCAACTTCAAACTCTTCGTTTAAATCGATGGCAATGACTTTAGATTTTTTGGTGTTGTTTTTTTCAAAAGCAAAACAAATAACTTTGTCAATTGCTGCCGGTAAAACATACCCGTCATTATAATCAATATGTTCTCCAATGATGTTAATTCTTCCCGGAGAAAGGACAATTTTCTGAGGTGTGGAACCAAAAGATTTCTCAAAAAATGCTGTTGTGTTTTGTATTAAAATTTCATTCATTATTTTGGAATTGTAGGGGTGTTGTCTGGTTTTTTTTAGTTTAAATTTTCAAATCTGTAAACTGTTCTCTGATTGTATTGCTCTCCTTTTTTGAGAATTGAATTGGGAAAATGTTTGTGATTTGGTGCATCAGGAAAATTTTGCGTTTCAAAACAGATTCCGCTAGACGGATGATAATCGGCGTTTTCTTTTCCTTTTAATGTATCAAAACAGTTTCCTCCGACATAAATATGCACACTTGGCTGATCGGTATAAACACTCATTTGCAGATTGTTTTCTGCGCTGATTAATTTGGCTACAACCTCTGTTTTTGAATTTACAACAAAAGAATTATCAATCGGGAACGGACATTTTTTTGGTATTCTGAAATCAAAATCGTGGTTCTGGAGATCAGTTAAATTTCCGGTTGGAATATTATTCTGATCTGTTTCCAGCATTTTTGCCGATTTGATAAACACTTCCTGGCCTAAAACATCAGAATCATGACCGTTGAGGTTAAAATAACTGTGATGCGTCAGATTTATAACGGTATCATCGGTTGTTGTGGCTTTATACTCTAATTTTAATTCGTTTTTTTCTGTTAGCGTATAAGTCAGATACACGTGTAATTCTCCCGGAAAATTCTCATCTGAATCTTCACTTAAAAGCCCAAAAGTGATTGAGGGATTTTCGCCGGAAGTTATATCTGTAACATTCCATGCCTTTCTTCCAAAACCAAAATTACCACCATGTAAAGTATTACCATTATTATTGGCCGGAAGCTGAAAAGTTTTATGGTTTATTTTGAAAGATCCGTTGTGTATTCTTCCTGCATAACGGCCAACGGTTGTGCCAAAATAAGGAGCACTTGGCAAATTATAAGAATCCAGATAGGCCTGCAGATTCTCAAAGCCCAAAACAACATCTACAATTTTACCATTTGATAACGGAACCTGAAGAGACGTTACTGTTGCTCCATAATTGATAATCTGAGCTTTCATCCCGTTTTTATTGGTTAATTCGAAAGAATAAATTTCTTCGTTATCTGGCATTATACCAAACAATTTATAACCAGAAAGATTCTGAAAATGCGATTTATGTTTTATTTCCATGCTATTTTTATCAAAAATGAAATCCAAAAATAGAAACATTTCACACATTTGTATACCAGTACCTACCAGTTTTTGTATCTTGCAACCAAAAACTGATTTTTATGAGCGTAATTTCTGTACAAAATAATATCGGCCTGCCAAAATATAAGCAGATAATTCTTTCAATTGAGAGGGCAATTGAAGATGGAAAACTTTTAAAAGGAGACAGGCTCCCATCGGTAAATAAAGTGTGCCTGGCATTTTCATTGTCGAGAGATACGGTTTTGCAAAGCTATGATGAACTCAAAAAAAGAGGGATTATTTATGCAATTCCGGGCAAAGGCTATTATGTAAAAAGCGTTGAAACCACTATAAAACAAAGGATTTTTTTGCTTTTTGATGAATTGAATATTTTTAAAGAAGACATTTATAATTCATTTTTAAAGAATATCGGAAAGAATGTCCAGGTCGATATTTTCTTTCATCACTTTAATGTCAAAGTTTTTCAAAAGCTAATAAATGACAGTAATGGAAATTATACCAAATACATAATTATGCCAACGGACTTAAACGATATAGTAGATTCTGTAAAAACCCTACCAGTAAACGAAGTAATCATACTGGATCAGACCAATCCGGAGCTAAAATTATATCCGGCAATTTACCAAAATCACAAAAAAGACATTTTTGAAGGTTTGCTGAAAGGGAAAACCAGAATAAATAAATACAAAAAACTCATTTTGATTTTTCCCGGATTTAGGGAACCGCTTGGAATGAAACTGGGTTTTGAAGATTTTTGTGCTGAATATAACTTTGAACACGAAATTATAACTGAATTTACAGGAAGGGAAATTACAGCGGGTGATTTGTACATTATACCTAATGACCGGGATCTTGTAAAAGTTATTGAAAATGCAAGAATGCAAAATTTGAAATTAGGGAATGATTTTGGAATTATTTCGTATAATGAAACGCCTCTGAAAAAAATTGTTGCCAACGGGATTACTACAATTTCTACTCATTTTGAGGCCATGGGGAAAATTTTGGCAGAAATGGTTTTAAAAGGAAATAAAGAACAAATTGAAAATAAGTCTTCAATAATTATGCGGAATTCACTGTGATATACTTTATTTTATCATTAAAAAAAACCTGAAAGTAGTGCTTTCAGGTTTTTGTTTTTTTAAAGATTTAATACAAAATCATTCAATAATTTTTCTTCGTATTTTTCTTTATTAAAAGTATAGAGATATGATCCTTTTCTCGAAGACTGCATATCTTTTTCTTCCAGTTTATTCAGAATTTCCAAAGAATTAATTTTACTGATAAAATTTCGTTTATCCAATTCTTTGCTCAAAATGGCTTCGTATAATTCCAATAGCTGACGCATCGTAAATTTCTCAGGCAATAATTCAAATCCGATAGGTTTGATTGAAGTCCTGTAGCGCAATCTCTTGATGGCGTGCTTTACCATTTCGTTATGGTCAAAAATTAATTTAGGCGCTTCGGCCACACTAAACCATTGTGCATGATAATTTTTAATAAGTTCGGCGTTATGATTTTCGATATTAATCAAAGCGTAATAAGAAACCGAAATAGTTCTTTCGACCGGATCACGATTAATATCACTGTAAGCATGCAATTGCTCCATGTAAATGTCATTTAATCCGGTATAGGTATTTAAGACTCTGATAGCTGCTTCATCTAATACTTCATCGCGTTTCAAAAAGCCACCCATAAGAGACCATTTTCCTTTTTCCGGCTCAAAGTCTCTCTTTATCAGAAGTATTTTCAATCCTTCGCTGTCGAATCCAAAAATAATGCAATCTACTGCTAATAGAGCTTTATCAGCAGAGCTATAACTGTTTAGCATATTCAATTTTTTAGTGTAAATATATAAACTTCCTGATTCGTTTCATAATTTATTAATGTAGATTATACACTTATATAAATGAGCCCTCAATAATAGTCTTAAAAAAATGATTTTTATGACAAAAGTAAGACGAAGATTTCTAAAAAGAACATCCAATTTTTAAAATCTTGTTTTGCACTTAAATTATAGTATGTTTTTTTATTTAAATCTGCAAATTTAGAATTACCACCTAATAATTTATCAGACCAGCCAATGTTAAAAATCACCAAATAAAACAAAAATTCAATACGGTTTTCCGGCTTATTAGGCGATAGGTTTTGAAATTAGATGAAATAATCGCAATATAATAAATGTAAAACAAACATTTATATTTTGATTGCCGACGAAATCTTTATTTTGATGCATTATTTGTAAAAATTCAGGAGGCTGTTTTTATTAAGTGTTTATTGTACACTTATAAATGAATTATAATTATATTTGTCAATATTTTAAAAAATAAAAATTAGAATGAAAAATTACGTAATAGGATTAGACTACGGAACAGATTCTGTTCGGGCGGTGCTTATTGACACAGAAAATGGGCAGGAGCTGGCATCGAATGTTTCTCATTACAAAAGATGGAAAAACAAACAATATTGTGACGCATCTGTAAATCAGTTTCGTCAGCATCCGTTAGATCATATAGAAGGTTTAGAAATTACGATTCAAACCGTTATAAAAGAAAGCAAGATTGATCCAAAACTGGTTCGTGGAATCTGTATTGATACAACAGGGTCTTCTCCGGTTCCCGTAACAAAAGACGGAACTCCATTGGCCTTGACAAAAGGTTTTGAAGAAAACCCAAACGCTATGATGGTTTTATGGAAAGATCATACGGCTATAAATGAAGCAAACGAAATCAACGAACTGGCAGTAAGCTGGGGCGGAGAAGACGTAACGAAATATGTTGGCGGAATTTACTCATCAGAATGGTTTTGGGCAAAAATCCTGCACATTGCCAGAGAAGATGAAGCCGTTCGAAATGCAGCTCACACCTGGCTGGAACACTGCGATTTAATGACGTATTTGTTAATTGAAAATAAAGATTTAAAAGCTTTTAAGAGAAGCCGTTGTGCAGCGGGTCACAAAGCCATGTGGCACACAGACTGGAATGGACTTCCGCCAGTTGAGTTCTTAGAAAAACTTCATCCGTATTTAGCACAGCTTCGCGGAAATTTATACGATGAAACCTATACATCAGATTTAGTTGCCGGAAATTTAAGCAAAGAATGGGCAGAGCGTTTAGGACTGTCAACGGATACAGTTGTAGCCGTTGGAACGTTCGATGCGCATTCCGGAGCTGTTGGAGCTAAAATTGGAGAAAATACTTTGGTTCGCGTTATGGGAACTTCAACCTGTGATATTCTGGTAGGTTCTTATGATGAAGTGGGAACCAAAACCGTTCGCGGAATCTGCGGACAAGTTGATGGTTCTGTTATTCCGGGATTTATTGGTTTAGAAGCGGGACAATCTGCTTTTGGTGATTTACTGGCCTGGTACAAAGAATTATTAATGTGGCCGACAGAACATTTATTAGGCTCTTCCTCTCTTTTAAATGAAACTCAAAAAGAACAATTAAGAGAAGAATTCAGCGATAAATTAATTGTGGAATTAACGAAAGAAGCAGAGAAAATTCCGGTTTTAGAAAGTCTTCCAATTGCATTGGACTGGATCAACGGACGACGAACTCCAGATGCCAATCAGGAAGTAAAAAGCGCGATTTCTAATCTTTCTTTAGGAACAAAAGCGCCTCATATTTTCAAAGCTTTAGTAAACGCAATCTGTTTTGGAGCGAAGAAAATTGTTGACCGTTTTGAAGAAGAAGGAGTAAAAATCGACAGCGTTATCGGAATTGGTGGTGTTGCTCGTAAATCTCCTTTTATCATGCAGACTTTGGCTAACGTTTTAAACAAGCCGATTAAAATTGCAGCTTCAGACCAGACTCCGGCTTTAGGTGCCGCAATTTATGCAGCCGTTGCAGCAGGAATTTATCCAGACGTAATCGAAGCAAGCCAAAAAATAGGAAGTGATTTTGACGGAGAATATTTCCCTCAGACAGACAAAGTGGAAGCGTATCACAAACTGCTTTTAGGATACGAAAAACTAAGTGCTTTTGCAGATCCAAACCTTAAAATATCGCAACATGAGTTCTCAGTATAAAGATTTAAAACAGGAATGTTACGAAGCCAATATGCAGTTAAACGCATTGAATTTGGTGGTATATACTTTTGGAAATGTCAGTGCCGTAGACAGAAAAAATGGTGTTTTTGCCATTAAACCAAGCGGTGTTCCGTATGAAGATTTAAAACCGGAAGATATCGTCATTGTCGATTTTGATAATAACATTATTGAAGGAACCATGCGTCCGTCATCTGACACCAAAACACATGCTTATCTATACAAAAACTGGCCAAATATCGGAGGTGTTGCGCATACGCATGCGACGTATTCAGTTGCCTGGGCACAATCGCAACAAGATATTCCGATTTTTGGAACAACGCATGCCGATCATTTGACCGCTGATATTCCGTGTGCTCCGCCAATGGCAGATTCTCTTATCGAAGGAAATTACGAACACAACACCGGAATTCAGATTTTGGATTGTTTTAAAGAAAAAAATCTTTCTTACGAAGAAGTAGAAATGATTTTGATAGGAAATCACGGTCCGTTTGCCTGGGGGAAAAATGCCGCAAAAGCGGTTTACAACAGTAAAGTTCTGGAAGTCGTGGCCGAAATGGCGTACCTGACTTTGCAAATAAATCCAAATGCACCAAGATTAAAAGATTCATTAATAAAGAAACATTACAACCGTAAACACGGAAAAGATTCGTATTACGGACAGTAAAAGTTTTGTTTCAGGTTTCAGGTTTTTTTTGTTTCAAGTTGTTGGAACGTGAAACTTGAAACCTGAAACAAAAAATAACAAAAAAATTATAACAAAGATTTTCCGCATTTCAAACTTGACTAGAGAGCTCTGCTCGAACAGGCGAAGCAAACTTGAAACAAAGAAAACCTGAAACAAATAAAAAAAATGATAGACATTTCTCAAAAAGAAGTATGGTTTGTAGTAGGAAGCCAGGAATTATACGGTGAAGAAACACTTAGAAAAGTAGCAGAACATTCGCAGATTATTGCAAAAGGATTAGATGCGTCATCTAGTATTCCAGTAAAAGTGGTTTACAAAGATGTGGTGAAATCGCCATCGCAGATTTTAGATGTTTGTTTGGCTGCGAATTCAGCGAAAAACTGTATCGGAATTATTGCCTGGATGCACACTTTCTCTCCGGCAAAAATGTGGATTGGCGGTTTGAGTATTTTGAAAAAACCATTATGCCATTTACATACACAATACAATGCTGAAATTCCGTGGGGATCTATCGACATGGATTTCATGAACTTAAATCAATCGGCTCACGGAGATCGTGAATTTGGTTTCATCATGTCAAGAATGCGCAAAAAACGTAAAGTTGTTGTGGGGCATTGGGAAGATGAAAGAGTTCAGAAAAAATTAGGAATCTGGTCAAGAGTTGTTCTTGGATGGGACGAACTTCAGAACTTAAAAGTAGCTCGTATTGGAGACAATATGCGCGAAGTTGCGGTTACAGAAGGCGATAAAGTTGAAGCTCAAATTCGTTTTGGAGTTTCGGTAAACGGATTCGATTCTTCAGATGTTACCAAACATATTGAGAAAGTTACAGACCAACAATTAGCTGATTTATTAGCAGTTTATGAGTCTTCATATACATTAACTGATTCTTTAAAAGAAGGCGGAGCGCAAAGAAGTTCATTAATTGAAGCAGCTAAAATAGAATTAGGATTAAGAACTTTCCTTGAAGAAGGAGGATTTGGAGCCTTTACAGATACATTTGAAAACCTTGGCGTTTGGAAACAACTACCGGGAATTGCTACACAAAGATTAATGGCCGATGGTTACGGTTTTGGTGGTGAAGGAGATTGGAAAACCGCTGCAATGGTAAGAGCTTTAAAAGTAATGAACATTGGATTGGAAGGTGGAACTTCTTTTATGGAAGATTACACGTACCATTTCACGCCACAAAAATCATATGTTTTAGGATCTCACATGTTAGAAATCTGTCCTTCAATTGCAGATGGAAAACCTTCATGTGAAGTGCATCCGCTAGGAATTGGAGGAAAAGAAGATCCTGCCCGTTTGGTATTTAATTCACCTGCTGGTGACGCAATCAATGTTTCTTTGGTTGATATGGGAACGCGTTTCCGTTTAATTGTAAACGAAGTGGAAGCGGTGAAACCAATGGCAGAATTACCAAAATTACCAGTTGCGAGAGTTTTATGGGATTGTAAACCAAATCTTGAGATCGCTGCAACAGCCTGGATTTTGGCCGGAGGTGCACATCACACAGTATACAGCCAGTCATTGACCACAGAATATATGGAAGATTTTGCCGATATCGCCGGAATCGAATTATTAGTAATTGATGAAAAAACCACGATAAGAGATTTTAAAGATAAAATTAATGCCAACGAAGCCTATTATCATTTGTTTCAGCACGGATTATAATCTAAGATACTAATGTTCTGAGTTGCTGAGATTCTAAGATTTTTTGTTACTTTTAACTTGTTGCGCTTAATTATATGGAAAAAATTAAACGCAGATAAAACGGATTTGCTATCGCAAAAGCACAGATAAAACGGATTTAGAAATAATCTGAAAATCTGTGTAAATCCGCGTCTTCGTGACAACGAATCTGTTTTATCCGCGTCAAAACACAGCATTTTTTCAATCAGTTTAAAGTATTACTTTTAACATCTAACTTTTTATAAAACAAAAAAATATCAATTATGAATCTATTAAAACGTTGTGTTTTCGGTCTAAGTCTTTTGAGTCTGGCAACCCTTTCAGTTCAGTGTAAAAGCGATAAAAAAGAGGATGCAGAAAAAGTAGCCGCTGATGAAAAAGCTTTGGTTACAATCGAAAAAACAGAATACGGAACAACTGCAAAAGGAGAAAAAGTCGATAGTTACAAATTGAAAAACCAAAAAGGGATGGAAGTTGACATTATCACTTTTGGTGGAAGAATTACAGATTTGAAAGTTCCCAATAAAGAAGGAGTTTCTGAAAATGTAGTACTCGGATTCAGTTCTTTGGTACAATACGAAAAAGAAAATCCGTTTTTTGGAGCTTTGATCGGAAGATACGGAAACCGAATTGCAAAAGGTAAATTTTCTTTAGATGGAAAAGACTATCAATTAGCCATAAACAATGCACCAAATGCTTTGCACGGTGGACCGCAAGGGTATTTTAACGTCGTTTGGAAAGCAGATGAGGTTAAATCTGGGGAAACAGCTTCTTTAAAATTATCTTATGTAAGTAAAGATATGGAAGAAGGATATCCTGGAAACCTAAAAGTTTTTGTGACTTATACATTGACAAATGACAATCAGTTAGAAGTTTTGTATGAAGCAGAAACAGACAAAAAAACGGTTGTTAACTTGACACAGCATTCGTATTTCAATTTATCAGGAGATTTTACAAAAACCATCTTAGATCACGAATTGACTTTAAATGCAGATAAATTAGTTCCGGTAGATGCGACTTTGATTCCAACAGGAAAATTAGAAGATGTTGCCAATACTCCTTTCGATTTCAGAACGCCAAAATTAATTGGAAAAGACATCAATGCTAAAAATGATCAGTTAGAAAAAGGAAAAGGTTACGATCACTGCTGGGTGTTGAACAATCCTGAAAAAGGAAAAACAATCATCGCAAAAGTATATCACGCAGCAAGCGGAAGAGTTATGGAAATGACAACTGATGAACCTGGAATTCAGTTCTACTCTGGAAATTTCCTTGACGGAACTTTGCCAACTCGCGACGGAAAAACATACGCACACAGAACAGGACTTTGTTTAGAAACAGAACATTATCCAGATTCTCCAAACCAGAAAAATTTTCCAACAACGGTTCTAAACCCGGGAGAAAATTATAAAACGAAAACTACATTTAAGTTTTCTGTACAAAAATAATTCTTTTAGAATTTGTTTAGTTAGTTCTAATTCTCTGAAAAACC
>NZ_QETH01000086.1 GCF_003105115.1 Flavobacterium sp. HTF
ATCATCACATTAAACGCAAGTTGTCAAATGAAAAAATACGAATGGGAGAGTTATACCTGCCAACCATCACAAGAATACAAAGAGAATGAAAATATTTACAGAGTAGAATTTCTTAAAGGAGATATCATAACTCTGGAAGGAATTCCGGCCAGCCTTCCTTTTGGCGGTTCGTCTGGAGAATGGGGATACACGCCATCGGCTTGGACACCACAACATGGCACACCTATTGGGGCAGATGTTATTTACTACGCAGGTTACGAGGATAAATTTTATCATCTAAAAGTTGATTTTCCTGTAGAAGAAATGAAAAAAGCCATGGATACTTCCTATCGTTATAATGATAATATATACGAAAATTTTTCAGGGTTAATTTTTGGTTTTGCACCACAAGGTATGGTAGTAATATGGAAGGAATATATGTTTTTCAGAATTGAACTCGGGCGTTATCAGGCTCAGGTAATCAAAAATGACAAAGAGCTTGAGAAACAACTCTTTAAAAACTGGTCCATGAATCGTGAAGAAGTAAGAGAAAGGGATTTTTTGCCCGATGCTTCATGTGCCAAATGGGATATGTATCGTAAACGCTACACCTTTAGGGTAAAAATAGAAAACGAAAATATAGCACTAAGATTATTTCAATATTGTTTTACCAATTATAACGGTGAACAGGATATTATTTTCATGCCACCTCGCCCTGCTACAAACTATGATAATCGCGCCTTGCCGCAAATTCTAGAACTTGATTGGGAAACTAGTCCTGATGAACGCTTTAGAGGCAATATCTTTCTTAATGAAAAAGTGATATTCGAAAAATTTAAAGATTTTAAAACGGAAGATAAACAGGAATTTGAAATCAAAATTAGTAAAGACAATAGAATTTTAGAACTGTATTTAAATAATCACCCACTGGAAGTCGACAGTGTTCGTATTTATAAAGGATCGGTTATGTATGAGGGGTCTTATTAGATATTTTATTTGACATTTTTTTAAAGCATAAAAGACAAAATATACCCTGTCTAGTCTTGGGAAAAAAAAATACATTTTTTTTTCAAAATTGTAACATGAAATTTTTAAGTTTTAGCCCTCTGAACCTTTGCTTCTTTGTACCTAAATCCCAAAAAAGTTTTTAGAATTCCTCGTTGTTTCCTCCGCAACTTTAGCTAAAGTAATTCCTTTAAACTGTGCAATGGTTCCGGCAACAAAAGGCAGAAAAGCAGGTTCGCAGCGGCGTTCATGGTATTTCTTCAAAAGGCTGTTCGGGACATTTTTAGGAAGCATAAACGGAGCATCGGTTTCAATCATCATGCGTTCGAGCGGTACGTACTGAATAACTTCTTTTAAATGACTGAAACGTTTGGCGTCTGAAATCGCTCCCGTAAAACCCAGATAAAATCCGTTATCGAGATAGGTTTTGGCTTCGGGCAAAGTTCCTGTAAAACAATGCACTACGCTTTTTGGTAATTTCGGCAGATAGTCTTTGGTGATATTCATAAAAGAACTAAAAGCCGCCCTTTCGTGCAAAAACAACGGTTTCTGAACTTCAATCGCCAATTCTAACTGGGCTTTATAACATTCTTCCTGTTTGTTTCGGGGCGAAAAATCACGATCAAAATCGAGTCCGCATTCGCCAACAGCCACTACGTGTTTCAGTTCTAATAATTTCATTAGTTTCGAAATGCTCTGTGCATCAAAATTCTTAGCATCATGCGGGTGAATTCCGGCCGTCGCATACAGCACGCCCGGATATTGCCTCGCAATCTTCGCAGATTCTTCGCTGTTTCGTACGCTTGTGCCTGTGAGTATCATTTGCGATACATCGGCATCGAGCGCGTCTTGTACGACATCGTCTATGTCGTTTTGGAATTGTTTGTTGGTTAAATTAATTCCGATATCTATATAATTCATCTTTTTTGTTTTTGCCACGAAGGCACTAAGACACAAAGTTTTTTTTATCCTTTGGTCTATAATTATTATTTTAATCTCGCAAAGTCACGGAGTCGCTAAGTTTTTTAAGCGTAATATTTGTCATTTCGACCGAAGGGAGAAATCGCACTATCCCGAAGCTTCGGGTCGCACAGAATGTCGCCAATCTTTGTCGAATCCCGTGTGTGATTTCTCGTTCCTCGAAATGACAAACAGTACGAAAAAAAACCTTTGAACCTTTGCTCCTTTGTCACTTTGAACCTAAAGAAGAACTAATCTTCACGGCTTCCATCATCGGCCATTCTTACCAGTTTCGGGGTAAATTTGGCAACCACATCTACTAAATCCTGTTGTGCTTCCATCACCTGATTAATATCTTTATATGCCATTGGTGCTTCGTCCAGACCTGCACCAATAAGCGTAACGCCATGATCTTTCAGGATCGATTTCATTTCGGTTTTTGTGATGTTTTTGATAGCCTGGGTTCTGCTCATTTGTCTTCCTGCTCCATGCGAAGCCGAATTTATGGCGTTCTCCTCTCCTTTTCCTCTCACCAAAAATCCCGGTGCGGTCATACTTCCCGGAATGATTCCCATAACGCCTTTTCCGGCTGGGGTTGCTCCTTTTCTATGCACGATCACTTCTTCGCCGTTCCAGATTTCTTTCCACGCAAAATTATGATGGTTTTCGACTTTGGCTAAAATTGTGGCATCCAAAGCGCGTTCCATTTTGTTATGGATAATCTCGTGACAAGCCGAAGCGTAATCTCCCGCCAAATTCATCGCCATCCAGTATTCTTGTCCCAATTGTGAGTTCATATCCAAATAGGCTAAATTTCTTGCCACTTCCGGAAGTTTACATTCGTCTTTGGCAATTTTGGTATAATGTCCGGCAATGGTTGCTCCCATTCCGCGTGAACCGGAATGCGTTAACAAAGCGACATATTTTCCTTTTGGGATATTTAGCACCGCATCGTCTTTGGCAAATTCCATAATTCCGAATTCCACAAAGTGATTTCCACCACCTGAAGATCCTAATTGCGACCAGGCTTTATCTTTCAAGTTCTTCACAAACGGATTCATGTTGAAAGCATCATTCTCCAAAACCGCATGATCTGATTTGTACTGACCATGAAATCCGTGACCCGCTCCAAAAATCGAATTCGCTATTAATTCTCTTTTGAATTTGGCTTCGTTTTCAAAGTAAAAAGCTGCAGGAATATCATAAACCGATAACGCCATTCTACACCCAATATCAACTCCAACACCATACGGAATAATGGCATTTTTTGTGGCTAACACTCCGCCAATAGGTAATCCGTAACCCTGGTGCGCGTCTGGCATTAAAGCTCCGGCAACCGTTACAGGCAATTTCATGGCTACTTCCATTTGTTTTCTGGCTCCGTCTTCGATATAATCCAATCCATAGGCGGAATACGCATTTGGATTTTGATTTAATGCGATGAAATCTTCTGGCTTTTCATTCGATTTTTCGATTAAAGCAACAGTCAGTTTACTGAAGATTTTATCGTCAATATAATTCTCCGGAGTTTCTAAGACGGTTTTGAAATTTGTAATCATTTCGTCTCTTGTAAATCCGTGTCTTTTGCTGTTTATTTTTAAGGCAATCCCAATTATTTTTCCTTCAGGAAATCCTAATTCTAATATATCTGTTCCGTTTATTTGTGTTTTCATTTTTTTTTCTTTTTTAAGGGGCAAAGGTCCAAGAGGTTTATAGGTACAAAGGTTTTACACTACTGCGCAATTATTTTGCGTAGATGTATTTAATTCTATTTTTTTTTTGCTCAGCGTAGAGATAGTTCTCGCAAAGTCGCAGAGCCGCAAAGTTTTATTAGGTGTTATTTGTCATTTCGACGGAGGAGAAATCACACTATCCCGAAGCTTCGGGTCGCACACAATGTCGCCAATCTTTGCGGAGCGGAGAAGCACTGCAGTGCGCCTCTACAAAAACCTCTGTCGCTTTGCTCCTCTGAACCTTTGCAACTTAATCTATTAACAATTGCGTCACTACCGCTGGATTCATCGCCCATTGCGTTGTGTACACCTCATCGGCAATTTCATTTTCGGTAATCGTCAAACCCTGGGCTTCCGCTTTAAGCTGTAACAAACTACCAATATTCAATTTGCTGTTTAGTTTTGACAACAACGCCTTAACGCCTTTAAAATCCAAACCTCCAACAACCTGACCTCCGAAAGTCATTTCTAACCAAACGATTTCTCTTTTGGCTACATCCAACACTCCGAAAACCAAACCTTTGGCAATATTTTGCGTCACACGAACCTGATGATCTACACACGACGGATCGTATGCTACACCAGTTTTTTCCGAAATTTTCATCGGGTGTTTGCTGTTCATCCAGCCTACAACCAAATTTGGCGTAATAATTCCGTTGCTGTACGCATTACAAGTAAAAGTTACAAATTTTGCTTTGGCTTTTGCCAATTCATGGATGTTAATGTTGATATATTCAGCTGTTCCAACTTTACTCGGAATACTTCTGATATCACCGCTATGCTGACAACCTGTAGTTGTTAATCGGCTGAAAGAACAAATATCTGAACGGTCTTCATAAGCAATATGACAGCTCAAATCCATATCTAAATGTTGTGCCCGCAAACCTGTACCCCATTGCATAAACAATCGCACTTCGTTTCCTTCAACCGGAAAACGTGTTCCCATTAAAGCAACCGGCAAGTCCTGAACGGTATCACTTCGGTCTCCTATAGAAACCGGAATATTAAACAACTGCGGATCGATATAGATTGTTTTGTTTGCATTCGCAACTTTTGCAAATCGTTTTTTCATAGCCAAAAGACACAATTCTTCGATTTGATTTTTCATTGCTTCCAATTGAGCATCATCATACAACTTCAATAAAGCATTTGCTTCAATTCGTTTGTTTGTTCCACCCAAAGGTTTCACACTTCTCTGCATGTTTTTATCAAAATAATTTTGAGCATACATATTTAATGTAAACACCAATCGAGCCGGAACTTTATCGATGATTTGTTCAAAATGGGCAATCGTTTCTTCTGCTCCAAACCAAAGCATATTCGAGAATAACGAACGTGCAAATAAACCCGGGCGCTGTTTCAACAAAGCAAATGTTTTATCGGCATCAAATTTTAATCTTGACGAATCTACTTTGCTTTGCCAAACATCATAAACCTGATTGTAAAATACATCCATTAAAAAATTCAATTTCTCAAATCCTTTTCTTTTGCTGTATTCTGCCAAACGCAATGCACGGATAAAACGAACCCACATTCCTCTTTTTGGATGCATCGTTTCGCACATTGCTTCAACGTCCATATTCATGTTGTTTAACCAACTTGCCACCATTAAACACTCTTTTCGGGAATATTTTAGCTTCAAATCTTTTTGAGACGCAATTCTCGCCTGAACACTTGTATCTAAAACATTATGGAAATGCTGTGCATTTTTTGATGTTCTTTTGATAATCGTTTTTGGCTCTATAATCTGAAGCATTCCTGTGTTTTTATACCACAAGTATCGTAAGATATCTGTTGGCGTTTTTAAAAACTGAGACGCTTCAGCTTCTTTACCATTTTCGATCAAAAGATCGATCACCAGCATTAAAGTTTCCTTCATTGCTACTTCTGTTTTTGGTAAAGACAAGTATTGCATTGCCATTTTTAAACTATCTACCTGAGTAGCGTCCAAAGCTGTTTTTGATTGTAATAATGAAATATAAAAATCTTGCAAATCGTTTTCAGTCCACAATTCAAGCATTTTCAATTTGCTTCCCTGACCGATATTTTCTAGTTTTCCAAATTCAAACGGAGTTCCGCAGAACGGACAACCGTTGTATCTTTCTAATGGAAACGTATTATCCGGAATAATATGACCGCATTGTAAAGTCGTTCCGTTTTTAGTTTTAAAAACATTTCCGAAATACGTGATGATATGATCTACAACAGATTCCCCTGTTGAGATATTCCATTCTTTCACCAATGGCGTCCAGTTTTTATCGGTTCCTAAAACTTCTCTGAGAACTTCTAAAACCTCGATTTTATAATTCGGATTTACATTGTTTAAAGCATGTAATAATGATTCAGAAAATGTAAATCCGAGTTTAGAAACATTGGCTACGAAAACCGATGTTGTTCCTGATAAATTTTTGTTGTCATTCACAATCATTTCTGACGGAATGAAAATAGCATTTTGACGTAAACTGATTTTTAATAATTCTTTTGTTTTCATTTTTTTTAATTTTTAAAATTTAGATAATGGTGTTTCTGAGTTCTACCTAAAAGATTTTGAAGTAAGAAACACTTGACCTGAAATTTGACGATAATTGATTAACTGAGTTTATCTGGTGGGTTTCCCCGAGAAGTAAGTTAATCTTGACCTCTTTTTATTAATGATGATTTTAAAACTATGTTCGGATTCGAACCGAAATTAGCCGTGTTCTGAAGTAAGTTTTAATTGACCATTAATAGTGAAGCAGGTGGGATTCGAACCCACGACCCGGACATTAAAAGTGTACGAAGTAAGTTTTGATTGACCTTTGATGGATAATTTCAAAACTACCTGCTCTATCCGCTGAGCTACTGCTTCCTATATAATTGAATAAAAAGGTAATGGTGTAAGTGTGTACATTGGAAAGTGTTTTCGAAGTAACTCAAACTTGACCTGTTTATTCTTTTTTATTTCTATGAACGTGTTGTTTTTATTTCTGAACAAAGATTTCAAATCTACTACGCAATTATTTTGCGTAGTGAAATTTAATTTTTATTTTTGGTTAAACTCCACTTATGAACCTACCGGAAAAGTTTTCAGAATTACTCACTACAATTGGTTTCAATCCCAGTGAAACTGATGTTTTATGGAATGATTTGGAAAAAGCATATTCTGCAAAATCAAGACATTATCATAATCTTAATCATTTAAAAGAAATGATCGAATTGTATGATGAATATCAAAATGAGCTAAAAAACCCGCATGAAATTTTGTTTAGTATTTTCTACCACGACTATATCTACAAGGCTTCGAGAAAAGATAACGAACTGAAAAGTGCAGAATATGCTCTGACTATTTTACCTGAAAATGCCAGTCTAAATAAGCAATTAGTTTTTGATTCAATTTGCGCCACACAACAACATCAGCAAAATGTAATTGAAGATATCAATTGGTTAATTGATTTTGATTTGAAAATCCTGTCAAAAGACTGGGAAGATTATAAAATTTATTTTGAGCAAATCAGGAAGGAATACCGTATTTACCCTGATTTTCTCTACAACCCCGGACGCGCCAAAGCTCTGAAACATTTTCTGGAAAACGAATTTATTTTTCAAACTGATGAATTCCGGAATTTGTATGAAGAGAAAGCGAGAGAAAACATTCAAAAAGAAATAAGCATTTTAGAAAGCAAAAAATAATCTCGCAAAGATGCAAAGTCGCAAAGATTTTGTTTTACGTAGATTGGGCAGATTTAAGAAGATTTCTTTTTTATCTTTTCAATCCTTTATCTACAGACTTAAAAAAATAAAAACTTTGCGTCTTTGCGTCTTTGCGAGCAAAACACACACAGCCTATGTCACAAAACAAAAACGCCTTAATCCGCTACAAAATAATTGACAAATGCCTGCAGAACAAATACAGGCAATGGACATTAGACGATTTAATCGAATGCTGTTCTGAGGCTTTATCAGAATATGAAGGCCGTGATATTCCAATCAGCAAACGAACAATTCAGATGGATATTCAGCTGATGCGGAGTGAAAAACTGGGCTACAATGCACCGATAGTTGTTTACGATAAAAAGTATTATAAATACGAAGATGAAGATTTTACCATAACCGATATTCCACTGACGGAGACGGATATGAATGTTTTAACCGAAACTGTTTCTATGTTGAAGCAATTCAAAGACTTCTCTCTATTTAATGATGTATCGGATATCCTGCAGCGTTTGGAAGATAAAATTTACTCTGAAAAGTCCCATACAAAACCTGTAATCTATTTAGACAAAAATGACAATTTAAAAGGACTGCATTATTTAGATGAAGTTTATCAGGCCATAATCAAAAAAGTTGTACTTGTCATTACCTATAAATCTTTTAAATCGCGGGAAGAAACTAAATTTCATTTTCATCCTTTTATATTAAAGGAATTTAATAACCGCTGGTTTCTGATTGGCAAAACTAAAAGTTCGCAGCCTATCACTAATTTAGCACTTGACAGGATTATGGCTATCGACTATGATTTTAATCTTCAATATTTAGAAGAAGATTTTGACGCAGAGACTTATTATAAGGATATAATTGGCGTTACAGTCAATGCAGGTTTAAAACCAAGACGCATCGAACTTTTGATTGATGCTTCAAATGCGCCTTATGTGCTCACCAAACCTTTGCATCCGTCACAACGTATAATTAAAGAAAATGAAGATAAAAGCATAATTGTGCATTTGTTTATTTCTCCTAATTATGAAATGGAACGCCTCTTATTAGGTTTTGGCGATTCAATAGAAATCCTAAGGCCGGAAAATCTAAGAAACCGAATGAAAAAAATTCTGCAAAGAGCTATTTCCAGATACGATTCTGAAAATACAATTGAATTAAATGCATAATTTTTTAAAGAATTCAAAAATAAAACCGATTTAAAAAGCAAAAAGAGATTTTTGCTGTATACAAAATGTTAAAATCTAAAAAAAGAATAGTATATTTCACTTTAAATAAACCACCAAAACCCTCTAAATCAGAGATGTTTTTTAACTAACCAAAAAATTATTAAAAAATTATATGCATGCATAGTATTTTTTAATTATATTTGAAATCGATATAGTTACTTATGAAAGACAAAACAATAGATTATATTTTAAGAGCAACGTGGCAGGCTGTATCAAGAATGTATAACGAAGAAGCTGCAAAGTATGATGCGACTATGGCTACAGGATTTGCACTTTTAAGTATGGACAAAGAAGAAGGAACTCCATCTACCGCCTTAGGGCCAAGAATGGGAATGGAAGCCACGAGTTTAACCAGGACATTAAAATCAATGGAAGACAAAGGTTTGATTGTTCGAAAGAAAAACCCAAGTGACGGCCGCGGTGTTTTAATCTACCTGACCGATTTTGGAAAAGAAAAAAGAGATTTATCTAAAAATACTGTTCTGAAGTTTAATGAAACTGTTAGAAAACATGTATCAGACGAAAAACTGAAACATTTTATCGAGGTTTCTGAAATCATAAACGAATTAATTCAGGACAAAAATATATTTAATCAATCAGAAAGCGCAGACAAAGAATAATATTTCTTAAACAGGAAACACTGCAAAAAACAAACAATAACAAATTATGAAATCGCCCGCATTAAACTTTTTTTCAAATATTAAAAAGGCGATAACATATTTGAACCATAGAAAATAAAATTAACAAATATGAAACGCACAATTAAAAAAGTTGCTGTAATTGGATCCGGAATTATGGGTTCAGGTATAGCTTGTCATTTTGCCAACATTGGTGTTGAAGTTTTACTGCTTGACATCGTTCCCCGCGAGTTGACAGAAGCCGAAGCTAAAAAAGGATTAACGCTTGAAAGTAAAGCCGTTCGCAACCGTGTGGTAAACGAGCATTTGGCGAATTCATTAAAATCAAAACCATCTCCTATTTACAGTCAGAAATTCGCAAACCGAATCACGACTGGAAATACGACTGATGATATGGCAAAAATTGCCAATGTTGACTGGATTATTGAGGTTGTTGTAGAACGTTTGGATATCAAAAAATTAGTTTTTGAACAAATCGAGAAATTCCGTAAACCGGGAACTTTGGTTACTTCTAATACTTCTGGTATTCCAATTCACTTTATGAGTGAAGGAAGAAGCGAAGATTTTCAACAACACTTCTGCGGAACCCACTTTTTTAACCCTGCGCGTTACTTAAAATTATTTGAAATTATTCCTGGTCCAAAAACGTCGAATGAAGTATTGGATTTCTTAAACGAATACGGATCTAAATTTTTAGGAAAAACTTCTGTTGTTGCTAAAGATACTCCGGCGTTTATTGGAAACAGAATTGGTATTTACGGAATCCAGAGTTTATTCCATTTAGTAAAAGAAATGGGATTAACAATTGAAGAAGTTGATAAATTGACTGGTCCGGTTATCGGTCGTCCAAAATCGGCTACTTTCCGTACGGTTGATGTTGTTGGTTTGGATACTTTGGTACACGTTGCCAATGGTATTTATGAAAACTGCCCAACTGACGAACAACACGAATTGTTCAAACTTCCTGATTTTGTCAACAAAATGATGGAAAACAAATGGTTGGGAAGCAAAACCGGACAAGGTTTTTATAAAAAAGTAGATAAAGACATTCTTTCTTTAGACTTAGATACATTAGAATACCGCGCTGCGAAAAAAGCAAATTTTGCTACACTTGAACTAACGAAAACTATTGATAAACCAATCAATCGTTTTAAAGTTTTAGTAAAAGGAACAGACAAAGCGGGAGAATTCTATCGTAAGAGTTTCGCCGGAATGTTTGCTTATGTGTCAAACAGAATTCCTGAAATCTCAGACGAATTATACAAAATTGATGATGCCATGAAAGCTGGTTTTGGATGGGAAAATGGTCCATTCGAAATTTGGGATGCTATCGGTGTTGCCAAAGGAATTGAAATCATGAAAGGGGAAGGTCTTGAACCAGCTGCATGGGTTACTGAAATGCTGGCTTCCGGAAGCGAAAGTTTCTACTCTGTAAAAGAAGGAGCAACTTATTTCTATAACATTCCAACAAAATCTCAAGTAAAAGTTCCTGGACAAGATTCATTTATTATTTTGAACAACATCCGCGAAAGCAAAAAAGTTTGGAGCAATAGTGGTGCAATCATTCAGGATTTAGGAGACGGAATTTTGAACTTAGAATTCCAATCTAAAATGAATACCATTGGTGGCGATGTACTTCAGGCTATCAATAAAGCAATTGACTTATCTGAAAAAGAATATCAAGGTTTAGTTATTGGAAACCAGGCAGCTAATTTCTCTGTTGGAGCTAATATCGGAATGATTTTCATGATGGCAGTTGAGCAGGAATACGACGAATTGAACATGGCAATTAAATTGTTCCAGGACACGATGATGCGCGTTCGTTATTCTTCTATTCCAGTTGTAGTAGCGCCTCACGGAATGACTTTTGGAGGTGGATGCGAAATGAGCTTACACGCTGATAAAGTGGTTGCTGCTGCAGAAACTTATATGGGATTAGTTGAGTTTGGTGTTGGTGTACTTCCTGGTGGTGGTGGATCTAAAGAAATGGCTTTGAGAGCGTCTGATTTATTCCGCAAAAATGATGTGGAATTAAATGTTCTTCAAGAGTATTTCTTGACAATCGCAATGGCAAAAGTTTCGACTTCTGGTTATGAAGCTTTTGATACCGGACTTCTTCAACATGGAAAAGATGTTATCGTAGTAAACAAAGATCGTCAGATTGCTGAAGCTAAAAAACATGCGTTGTTAATGGCGGAAGCTGGTTATACACAACCTATCAGAAGAACTGATGTTAAAGTATTAGGAAAACAAGCTCTTGGAATGTTCTTAGTTGGAACGGATCAAATGCAGGCTGGAAAATACATTTCTGAGCACGATAAGAAAATCGCTAACAAACTGGCTTACGTAATGGCTGGTGGTGATTTATCGGAAGCTACTTTAGTATCAGAACAATATTTATTAGATATCGAACGTGAAGCTTTCTTATCTCTTTGTACAGAGAGAAAAACATTGGAAAGAATTCAATACATGTTAACTAAAGGGAAACCGCTTCGTAACTAAATGTATATTGTAAAATGTATATTGTATTTACAGACTACATTTTACAAATGAAATTGTTAAACAAGTTTTATTTAAAGATGAATTATTTTAAAGAATTAAAAGTTTGGCAAAAAGCAATTGAGCTTGTAACCAATACTTACTTAAAATCTCAAACATTTCCGAAGGAAGAAATTTATGGTTTGACTTCACAAATAAGAAGATGCGCTGTTTCTATTCCCTCAAATATAGCTGAAGGATGCGGACGAAAGTCGCCAAAAGATTTTAATAACTTTTTAGGTATTTCATTAGGTTCAGCATTTGAGTTTGAAACACAATTAATTATTTGTAAAAATATAGGCTATATAGAACAAGAAGTTTTTAATTTTCTAGAATCTGAAATTCAACACATTCAAAATATGTTGATTAAGCTTCAGGCCTCATTAGATACAAAATAAACATTTTACAACTTACAGTATACAACAATACAATATACAAAATAATACAATCATTTATGAAAACAGCATATATAGTAAAAGCATATAGAACAGCAGTTGGAAAAGCTCCAAAAGGTGTTTTTAGATTTAAAAGACCTGATGAATTAGCTGCAGAAACCATTCAGTTTATGATGGATGAACTGCCTGATTTTGATAAAAAACGTATTGATGACGTTATGGTAGGAAATGCCATGCCGGAAGCGGAACAAGGTCTTAACGTTGGACGTTTGATCTCTTTAATGGGATTAAAAGTGGAAGACGTTCCTGGTGTTACCGTTAACCGTTACTGTGCATCTGGGTTAGAAACAATCGGAATGGCAACTGCTAAAATCCAGTCAGGAATGGCAGATTGTATCATCGCCGGTGGTGCAGAAAGTATGAGTTTTATTCCGATGGGAGGTTACAAACCAACTCCGGATTATAAAGTTGCGGCTGCAGGTCACGAAGATTACTATTGGGGAATGGGTTTAACTGCTGAAGCGGTGGCCAATCAATATAAAATTTCAAGAGAAGATCAGGATGAGTTTGCTTACAACTCTCATATGAAAGCTTTGAAAGCACAAGCTGAAGGAAAATTTGACAAACAAATCGTTCCGATTACTGTTGAGCAGACTTTTATCAATGAAAATGGAAAAAAAGAAACTAAGTCTTACGTTGTAAAACAAGACGAAGGTCCAAGAGCTGGAACTTCTGTTGCCGCATTAGCTGGTTTAAGACCTGTTTTTGCTGCTGACGGAAGCGTAACGGCTGGTAACTCATCTCAAATGAGTGACGGTGCTGCTTTTGTTTTAATCATGAGCGAAGAAATGGTAAAAGAATTAAACCTTGAACCAATCGCCAGATTAGTAAACTTTGCTTCTTCTGGTGTTGAGCCAAGAATTATGGGTATCGGTCCGGTAAAAGCAATTCCGAAAGCATTAAAACAAGCAGGATTAACATTGAATGATATCGAGTTAATTGAATTAAACGAGGCTTTTGCTTCACAAGCTTTAGCAGTAACCCGCGAGTTAAATATAAATCCGGATATCGTAAACGTAAACGGTGGAGCGATCGCTTTAGGACACCCTCTTGGATGTACAGGAGCTAAACTTTCTGTTCAGTTATTCGACGAGATGAAACGCAGAGGTAATAAATACGGAATCGTAAGCATGTGTGTGGGAACTGGACAAGGTTCTGCAGGGGTTTACGAGGTATTATAAGATAGTATACACAATGTTTGTCATTCTGAGGAACGAAGAATCTTCGTAAGTAACTCCTCAAAGATTGATAATCTGTGCGGATAATTGTCGCGAAGATTCTTCGTTCCTCAGAATGACAAAATTGAGAGTAATCAGAAATAAAAAACATATAAAAAAACATAACCAATGGCAGATACAATCGAAAAAAACGTGACTCGTGGTGGTCAGTTTTTAGTTAAAGAAACAAAATGCGAAGATATCTTTACACCAGAAGATTTCTCTGAAGAGCAGTTAATGATGCGTGACTCTGTAAAAGAGTTCGTAGACAAAGAATTATGGGCGCACAAAGATCGTTTTGAGAAAAAAGATTATGCGTATACAGAATCATCTATGCGTAAAGCGGGTGAACTAGGACTTCTTGGAGTTGCAGTTCCGGAAGAATACGGTGGATTAGGAATGGGATTTGTTTCTACAATGTTAGTTTGTGACTACATTTCCGGAGCAACAGGTTCGTTCTCAACTGCTTTTGGTGCACACACAGGAATTGGAACTATGCCAATTACCCTTTATGGTACTGAAGAACAAAAGAAAAAATACGTTCCGAAATTGGCTTCAGGAGAATGGTTTGGGGCTTATTGTTTAACTGAACCAGGCGCAGGATCTGACGCTAACTCGGGAAAAACAAAAGCTGTCTTATCTGAAGACGGAACTCATTATTTAATTACAGGACAAAAAATGTGGATTTCGAATGCAGGTTTCTGCAGCGTTTTCATCGTTTTTGCACGTATTGGAGATGATAAAAATATTACTGGTTTCATCGTAGAAAACGATCCTTCAAACGGAATTTCTATGAATGAGGAAGAGCATAAATTAGGAATTCGTGCTTCTTCTACCCGTCAGGTTTTCTTCAACGATACAAAAGTACCTGTTGAAAACATGTTATCTGAAAGAGGAAACGGTTTCAAAATCGCAATGAATGCATTAAATGTTGGACGTATTAAATTGGCTGCTGCATGTCTTGACGCTCAAAGAAGAGTTACTACAGGAGCTGTAAAATATGCTAACGAAAGAATTCAGTTCAACACTTCTATTTCATCTTTTGGAGCTATCCGTTCTAAATTGGCTGAAATGGCAACTAGTGCTTATGCCGGAGAAAGTGCTTCTTACCGTGCTGCAAAAGACATTGAAGACAGAATCGCTGCCCGTGAAGCAGAAGGAACAAGTCATCAGGAAGCTGAATTGAAAGGTGTTGAAGAATATGCTATCGAGTGTTCTATCCTGAAAGTAGCTGTTTCTGAAGATGTTCAAAACTGTTCTGACGAAGGAATCCAGATTTTCGGTGGAATGGGATTCTCTGAGGATACTCCGATGGAAAGTGCCTGGAGAGATGCCCGTATCGCCCGTATCTACGAAGGAACAAACGAAATCAACAGAATGCTTTCTGTAGGGATGTTGATCAAAAAAGCAATGAAAGGTCACGTTGACTTACTTGGACCAGCAATGAAAGTTCAGGAAGAATTAATGGGAATTCCATCTTTTGATACTCCTGATTTCTCTGAATTATTTGCTGAAGAAAAAGGAATCGTGGCAAATCTTAAAAAAGTTTTCTTAATGGTTGCCGGAAGTGCTGTTCAAAAATATGGTCCGGATTTAGATTCTCACCAACAGTTATTAATGGCTGCTTCTGATATTCTAATCGAAATCTACATGGCTGAAAGTGCCATTTTGAGAACTGAGAAATTAGCTAAAACTCAAGGGGAAGATAAAGTACAGGAGCAAATTGCAATGGCAAAATTATACTTGTACAAAGCGGTTGATATCGTAAATTTAAGAGGAAAAGAAGGAATCGCTTCTTTCTCTGAAGGAGACGAACAACGTATGATGTTAATGGGATTAAAACGTTTTACAAAATACACCAACTTGCCAAACGTAGTGGCATTAAGAGAAAAAATCGCAGAAAAATTAGTGGCAGAAAATTCATACTGCTTCTAATACAAAAATAGTTTTTAGCTTTTAATTTGTTTAAACCCGCACTTGTCCGAAACAGTGCGGGTTTATTTTTATCTATTTTTTACTGAAAGATATAGATTACAAAACGCAAGTTTTTTGCAGTTATTTGCAAAATATTCGTTAAAATTAACTCTGTAAGACTTGTAAAATACTTAAATATCAAATGTATTGCAGTATATTTAACAAGCTAAAAACTTTAAAAAAACATAGAATGAAACAACTTAACCTGATTGCATTGCTCTTATTGTGTATTTGCAGTACTTCAATTTTTGCTCAAAAAGATAAAAAAATGAAGATTATCGCTTATTACACCGGCGATGACAAACTCATCAACGAATACGAAATCAATAAATTAGATCAAATTATCTTTAGTTTTTGCCATTTAAAAGAAGGTAAACTGAGTGTTGATTCTGCAAAAGATTCTGTAACCATAAAACATTTAGTTTCACTGAAAGCTAAAAATCCGCAGTTGAAAATTATTTTGTCCCTTGGTGGCTGGGGTGGTTGTGAGCCTTGTTCTGCCGCTTTTTCTACTGCCGAAGGAAGACTGACTTTTGCAAAATCCGTAAAAGAAGTAAGCAATTATTTTAAAGCTGATGGTTTAGATTTAGACTGGGAATATCCGGCTATTGAAGGACTTCCGGGGCATTTATTTCAACCTGTTGACAAAACTAATTTTACTGAGCTTATCAAAATTTTACGAAGCACTCTGGGCAAGAAATATGAATTGAGTTTTGCTGCAGGTGGTTTTCAAAAATATCTTGATGAATCTGTAGAATGGAGTAAAGTGATGCCTTTGGTAAACCATGTTAACATAATGAGCTATGATCTGGTAAACGGATATTCTAAAGTTACGGGACATCACACGCCCTTATACAGTACAAATCCTAATGAAGAATCTACAAACAGAGCTGTTGAGTTTTTATTGAAACAAGGAGTTCCTGCTGAAAAATTAATTATTGGAGGTGCCTTCTATTCCAGAACATGGAAAAATGTAGAAAATGTAAACAATGGACTTTACCAGTCTGGTGAACATATCGAAGGGATTAGTTTTAAAAACTTTGCAACCACTTATACTGAAGCTAACGGCTGGAAATATTTTTGGGATGAAAAAGCAAAAGCTCCTTATTGGTATAATGCCACTACAAAAACCTTTGCTACATCTGATGATCTTAAATCTATAAAAGAGAAAACCGAATATGTGAAGTCTAAAAAATTAGGTGGTATCATGTTTTGGGAACTTACTTTAGATAGCCCGAAAGACGGGATGGTAAATGCTATTTATGAAGTTAAGACAGCAAAATAATATCTAAATAAACAAAAAAACGGCAGTGGTTAAATTAATCACTGCCGTTTTTTTGTTGCCAAATCCAAAGTTTAATTAGTTTGGTTCTTTGTCTTTTCCAATTCTCCAATAAACGGAATAGAATCTAAAATTTCGCCTCTGATTATCGTTTGCAAATACACTTCTATCTGCATAAATTTTGCAGCGTTTATAGCGCCAATTGCCTTTTTGGCCTGACTGTACGTTTTTGTGTAAAGCTTCTCATAATCCAGATTATTTTTGAGTATTCCTTTAGCCAGCTCATCTGCCTTTTGATCTGTCAGTGTTGCATAGTTTGCAGCATAATTATTGATTAACTGAAACTTAACCTGTCCTAAAGCTTTTCTTTCTTCTTCGTATTTCTCATATACTTTTGCAAATAAAACTGCCTGAGAATCTGACAGGTTCATGTATTCTTTCATCAAATCACTTTTGGATTTACCATAAATACTTTGGACAACATCTACATCCTCTTTAAAAGAAGACTGGCTATAACCGAAATTTACTGCAAATAAAATAGCTAAAACAATGATTATTTTTCTCATGAGTTTTGGTATTGGTTAATAATTAATCTGTTATTCTGAAATAAAAAAACTTCATTACATAATGAAGTTTTCTGAGTGTTTTATTTTTTTTCTTCTGCTTTAAAAGCTCTTATATTTCCGTCATAAGAAATAAAAGATCTGTTATTGCTATTGATGGAAAGGGTTGTTTCTTTATTAAAAAATATTTTAAAAAAAATATCATAAACATCGTCCTTGCCTTTTACAGTCATTTTTATCGTGTAGTATTTTTTGCTTTTTTCAACTTTTAAATTCTCTGGCTTACCTTCAAACTTTATTCCGCCGTCTGATCCGTAACCTATGTTAAAGCCACGTCCGAAAAAGGGCAAATCACAAGTGACATTATCCTGATTTAATTTAAGAAAATAAGTATTATAATCTAAAATAATCATCCTGCCACTCTGAGGCATTAGTTTTTCGGCATCAAAAACAAAGCTTTTTGAATCTATGAGTGCTTCTGTTTCTTTTTGTTCCTGAAGTTCTTTTTCTGCTTTTAATTCCTTTTTTGTTTTTTCCTGAGAATAGCCCTGAATACTTAAAAAAGAAAATAGCGCTATTAAAATAGATAATTTCGTTTTCATAAAGTAAAA
>NZ_QETH01000087.1 GCF_003105115.1 Flavobacterium sp. HTF
AAAACAGGCTGAAATGTTAAATTCTTACATTTTAACTTTTGTCATTGACGTGTCTTGTAAATAAAATCGTACCTTGTAGGTATACTCGTCCAGCTCAAATATTTACAAGCCAACTGACTACCTATAAATAAAGCATTTTGTTACTCTCTATTATCTGTCAAATTATTATTGCTGTTACTAAATACCACAAAAGGAAAAGCATTATAATATTTTTTGTTTGATTAAATATTTTTCTGCATCAAATTATTTTCAAGGTATTTAGAATTAGAATTTTAATCTGATTCTAATTTTTGTTTTTAATTAAAAAATGGTGCGATGAAAAAAAAAATACTTTCCTTCCGGACTTTCCTTTGCTTTTTAATTCGTGATTTTTCATTCACAGGTCATTATTCTAAAAATGATCAATATTTAAAGATTAAACTTTCCTTATTATTTTCATTTGTTTGTTTTTCGCTTTGGGCACAACATTCTCCATTTACAAGTAACGGATCAATATTTATTCCTGCAGGAATAACCAGTGTCGAAATAGAAGCCTGGGGAGCAGGAGGAGCAGGAGGCGGAGCAAGCAATTCTGGAGCTTTGACCGGAAGAGGCGGCGCCGGTGGTGGCGGTGGTGCTTATGCACACGGTACAATAACAGTTGTTGCCGGTACAACCATAAACGTTAAAGTTGGTCAGGCAGTTATAGCAACAGCAGGATCAGGAGGCAATGGAGACAGTTCCTATATAGAAAGTTTTGAATCGGTATTTTTAGCTGTTGGAGGAAATGGCGGAATCGCAAATACAACCGGAACATCTCTAGGAGGTGCAGGAGGTTCAGAAACTGTTTCAAAGGGTAATTTGGGAACTTTACCTGGCGCTGTTGGCGGACCTGGAAATAATTTTTTACTTAATTTAGGAGGTAATTCCGGTGTCGGAGGAAAAGCAGGTGGAGCATCAGGCGGTCTGGGCGGTGCATCTCGTACAAGTGCACTATTGGGTATTGGCCCAGGGCTTCCGGGAGTTTCTCCAGGTGGTGGTGGTAGCGGTGGATTGCATTTGGCTGGATCCGCAGCTCAGATCGGAGGAGATGGAGCAAGGGGTGAAGTTCGCGTAACTTATACTTGTCCAACGTATGGTATAGGTACTATTTCGGCATTAAACGCTTGTACTTCATTGGGCACTTCTCAGGTGACATTTGCATCTACGCCCACTTTGTTACCAATAGGTGTCTATACCGTTACTTATAATACCAGCCTCCCGGCAGCTACAGCACTTACAACAACAATGACTGTAACTGTAGCCGGTACTGGAAATTTTAATGCTACGGGACTTACAACACCCGGAACAAGTAATATTACCGTTACCAATTTAAAATCAGGCGTTTGTTCTACCGATATTGTAAGTTTAAATGTGGCAGCAATAACCGTTTCCGGACCATCGGTTGGTGGTGGAGTTACAGGAGGGACACCGGTTTGCAGTGGCCAGACAAGTCCTTTGCTGACTGTCGGCGGACATACTGGATCGGTTATAAAATGGCAGTCTTCAACAGATTCCTTTACTACCTCTACAGACATTGCAAATACGGCTACAACTTATACTTCATTAGCTCTGACACAGACTACTCAATTTAGAGCTGTGATTCAAAACGGAGTTTGTTCTTCGGCGAATTCTACTCCTACCACTGTTACGGTTAATCCTTTGCCTCAGGGCAGCTTAACGGCCAATGGTCCTTTTTGTGCAACAGGTGCCGGACAACTGACATTTACGGCAACAGCCGGAACCGGACCTTATACTGTCGTTTACAAAGAAAATGGCGGAGTAGATCGTACGGCATCAAATGTAGTGAGCGGAACACCGTTTGCTACCTTTACAACTCCGGTTATTGCTTCAACCACTTATACACTAGTTTCTGTTACTGGTGCAAATACCTGTATTCGTAGCTCGGGCTTTACATCGGGTTCAGCAACGATAACGGTAAACCCGCTTCCACAGGGCAGCTTAACGGCCAATGGCCCTTTTTGCGAAACAGGTGCTGGACAATTGACATTTACGGCAACAGCCGGAACAGGACCTTATACGGTAATTTATAAAGAAAATGGCGGAGCCGATCGTACTGCATCAAATGTAGTGAGCGGAACACCGTTTGCTACCTTTACAACTCCGGTTATTGCTTCAACCACTTATACATTGGTTTCTGTTACTGGTGCCAATAGCTGTATTCGAAACTCGGGATTTACATCCGGTTCAGCAACGATAACGGTAAACCCGCTTCCACAGGGCAGCTTAACGGCCAATGGTCCTTTTTGCGAAACAGGTGCCGGACAGTTGACATTTACTGCAACAGCCGGAACAGGACCTTATACGGTAATTTATAAAGAAAATGGCGGAGCCGATCGTACGGCATCAAATGTGGTGAGCGGAACACCGTTTGCTACCTTTACAACTCCGGTTATTGCTTCAACGATTTATACATTGGTTTCTGTTACTGGTGCCAATAGCTGTATTCGAAGTTCAGGATTTACATCGGGTTCAGCAACGATAACAGTAAACCCGCTTCCACAGGGCAGCTTAACGGCCAATGGTCCTTTTTGCGCAACAGGTGCCGGACAATTGACATTTACCGCAACAGCCGGAGCAGGCCCTTATACAGTAATTTATAAAGAAAATGGCGGAGCCGATCGTACGGCATCAAATGTGGTGAGCGGAACACCGTTTACTGCCTTTACAACTCCTATTATTGCTTCAACGACTTATACACTGGTTTCTGTTACGGGGGTAAATAGTTGTATTCGAAGTTCAGGATTTACATCCGGTTCAGCAACGATAACGGTAAACCCGCTTCCTCAGGGCAGCTTAACAGCCAATGGTCCTTTTTGTGCAACAGGTGCCGGACAGTTGACATTTACGGCAACAGCCGGAGCAGGCCCTTATACGGTAATTTATAAAGAAAATGGCGGAGCCGATCGTACGGCATCAAATGTAGTGAGCGGAACACCGTTTGCTACCTTTACAACTCCGGTAATTGCTTCAACCACTTATACATTGGTCTCTGTTACGGGTGCAAATACCTGTATTCGAAGTTCAGGATTTACATCAGGCTCGGCAACGATAACAGTGAACCCAATTCCAATTCCAACTTTTACTACCCAGCCTGCAGCTTCGGTTTGTGCAAGTACAGATGTTATTTATACCACTCAGGCGGGGCAATCAAATTATATATGGTCGGTTCAAGGGGTAGCCGGTACAGATTATACTATTATTTCAGGAGGAATCTCTTCTGCCAGTAATACAGTAACGTTACAATGGTTGACAACAGGAAACAAGACGGTAACAGTAAGTTATACTTCAATTGGCTGTGTGGCTGGTACAAATGCATCCAACACAACGAATGTAACAAAAACGATACGAGGAGTTGTAAATGGCGGAACACATGTTTGTAGTGGTGATGCAAGCCCGTTATTAACTTTAAATGGTTATAACGGAACAATTCTGAGATGGGAATATGCAGAGGCTATTCCTTATGTATGGCAGACTATAAATCATACAGCAAATACATATCAACCGGGAATATTAACCACAAGTACAAGCTATAGAGCAGTTGTGAAAGACGGAACCTGTGCAGAAGACTATGCAATAGAAACAAGAATAGATATTGATACGAAACCATCTATTCCTGTCGTTGGCATTATTACCCAGCCAACTTGTATTACACCTACAGGAAGCGTTACGCTAAGTGGCTTGCCCGCATCACCAAACTGGACTATTACTCAAAACGGAACAACAACTTATACCGCTACAGGTACAAATTACACTATTCCAAATTTAGCTCCCGGAAACTATACTTTTACGATACACGATGTTTCCAGTTGCCCATCCCTTCCAACCATAAATATTGAAATAAAATCTCCGGATACCAATACATGGAATGGAATAAGCTGGTCAAAAGGAAGCCCACCAATCATTACGGATATCATTCATTTTTCAGCAGATTATATTACAGCTGGTGATTTAAGTGGTTGTTCCTGTATTGTGGATTCCGGCGCTACGGTTACAGTAAGTGCTAATAATACTTTGACAATTTCAAATCCGGTGACGAATAATGGAGGAAACTTAATCTTCGAAAATAATTCAAGTTTAGTTCAAACAAATAGTAACCCTGCCATAAACTCTGGTAATATAACCTACAAGCGGACAAGTAAACAAATTCTTCGTGGTGATTATGTCTATTGGTCAACACCGGTAAATCCTCAAAAGCTAATTGATGTATCTCCGGGAACATTATATAATAAATACCTGGATTTTAACGGAGATTATTGGGGAGAAGTCGATAGAAATACGAATATGATGGTAGGTAAGGGCTACATCATTCGTGGACCTCAAAATTATTCCGTTACAGCCAGAGCTGATTATACTGCTTCATTTACAGGTGTTCCAAATAATGGAAATATATCAGGGCAAACCGTACAATCCGGAAAGTACTATTTAATAGGAAATCCATATCCTTCTGCCCTGGATGCAGATAAGCTTTTAGCGGCAAACTTATTTCTGAGCGGAACTATTTTTTTCTGGACACACAATACTCCGGTTAGCCTCGAAGGGGCTTATCAATATAAGGCTGATGATTATGCCACTTATAATACTTTGGGAGGTGTAGGTGTTTCGGCAAAAAGCGATCCTGGCCATACCGATAATCCGGCAACAGATGCCGGTGTAAAACCAACAGGAAAAATAGCTGCCGGTCAGTCCTTTTTTGCAAAAGCACTAAATAACGGAACAGTTGCCTTTACGAATGATATGCGTTTAGGAGGGGCAAGCAATACCCAATTCTTTAAAACAACTAATACATCAAAGAAAGCAGATGATTTAGAACGGCATCGTGTCTGGCTAAATATGTCTAATGTTAAAGGTGCGTTTAAACAATTACTGGTTGGATATATTGAAGGAGCTACTGACGGTCATGATAATGCCTACGATGGTGACAGTAAAGATGCTAATCCATATCTTGATTTTTATAGTATACTCGGTAACAGGAAATATGTAATTCAGGGACGGGCACTTCCTTTCTCAGAGACTGATTTAGTTCCGTTAGGATATCGTTCTGCAATTGTAAGCGATTTTACCATTTCAATTGATCAGGTAGATGGAAATTTAATGAATCATGATATTTATATAGAAGATAAAGTAACTGGCTTAACACATAATTTAAAAACGAGTGCTTATACTTTTTCTTCAGTAATTGGTGTCTTCAATGATCGTTTTATATTGCGTTATACAAATAATACGCTGGGGACAGATACTTTCAACCCGACAGATAAAGAAGTTCTGATCACCGTTAAAAATAAGATCATTACGATTAACGCTTTTGATAATGTAATTGATGAAATCCTTGTTTTTGATATATCAGGAAAAGAAATTTACAAAAAGAACAATCTAAATGACGAGGCATTTGAGATTGAAAATTTAAAATCTCAAAACCAGGTTCTTTTGGTAAAGGTTAGATTAAAAAACAATAATGTAACCACACAGAAAATAGTATTTTAAAATTAAGTAGAAGCAAAAAAGCAGCTGCATGAATAATGCAACTGCTTTTTTGTTTAAAGAGTTTTATATAACCCCTGATGAGTATTTCGGATTGCCTGCTCATTTTTATAGTCAATCCATTTCTGTCCTTTGAATTTTCGCATCAGAATATCAAAATGACGCATGATCAAAACGTTATAAGCCGCTTTTGATAAATTGCCGATATTTTTTGGGAAAGAGCGTAAACTCATTGAAAATCCAGGCGTTAAGTATTTCATATAATGCCAGTAACCTTCGGGCATATATAACATTTCACCATGTTTTAAATTGGTGATAAAACCTTTTGCATTTTTAAGGGCAGGCCATTTTTCATAATCCGGATTATCAAAATCAATATCTTCTCTTGAAATCAAAGCATGCGGAACTTTGTACATATATTTTGACTGATCCGGAGCAAATAACATACATTGTTTTTCGCCATGAAAATGAAAATGCAGAATATTCGAGTAATCAATATCATAATGCATGAAAACCCTTGAACTTGCACCTCCAAAAAAAAGCATTGGCAATTGCTTGACTAATTTTAATCCGATATCCGGCCATAAAAAGTCATCTTTTAATGTTGGGATTTCTTTCATCAAATTATAAAGAAAAATACGGTAATTGGTCGGCTTTTGTTCCAGAAGATCAATATAGTCGCTCATTTTCATTTTGGTGTGCGCTTCATTAAATCCGTCTTTGTGGTTTACCGGTCTGTTATCGTATAAAGGTACAATTGCATCACCGGCAATTTCTTTCATGTAGGATAACTTCCATTTGTTGTAGGCAGGCCAATCTTCAGTCAGCTGCTCAATAACAACCGGGATTTGTTTTTTGACATATTGGTTTACAAAATCATCTTTTGAGATTTTTTTAACCCTTTCTATTTGTTGTAGATTCATTTCTTAATAAAAAAAAATTGCTTATAATCAGTATGTTATAAGCAATTTAAATATTTTTAGCGAGAAATGTGAGCTCTATTGGTTAAATTTTTGATTTAATCGAAGCTTCAAGGTTTCTTTCAATAGTGTGTCCGGGTCTTGACCATTTTGGTTTTTCTCCTAAAGGAGCAAATTGAGAATCGGAAGCCTCAACAGTTTTTGGCTGTGAAACTTTGGTAAATGGTTTTTGTGGATTCAATCCTAACAATTCAAACATTTTCATGTCTTCGTGTACATCAGGATTTGGGGTTGTAAGCAATTTATCTCCGGCAAAAATAGAATTCGCTCCGGCAAAAAAGCACATTGCCTGTCCTTCACGGCTCATATTTGTTCTTCCCGCAGACAAACGAACTTGCGTGTCCGGCATTACAATTCTTGTAGTAGCAACCATTCTGATCATTTCCCAGATTTCAACTGGTTTCTCATCTTCCATCGGAGTACCTTCAACCGCTACTAAAGCATTAATCGGCACAGATTCCGGTTGCGGATTTAATGTAGAAAGGGCAACAAGCATTCCGGCTCTGTCCTCAATACTTTCTCCCATTCCGATAATTCCGCCACTGCAAACAGTAACATTTGTTTTACGTACATTTTCAATAGTTTCTAAACGGTCTTCAAAAGCACGTGTCGAAATAACATCTTTATAATAATCTTCAGAAGTATCTAAGTTGTGATTGTAAGCGTATAATCCTGCTTCAGCCAAACGTTGTGCCTGATTTTCGGTAATCATACCCAAAGTACAACATACCTCCATATCCAGTTTATTAATAGTACGAACCATTTCTAAAACCTGGTCAAACTCTTCACCATCTTTTACATTTCTCCAGGCAGCCCCCATACAAACACGCGATGATCCGCTTGATTTTGCACGCAAAGCCTGAGCTTTTACCTGGCTCACGCTCATTAGGTCATTTCCTTCGACTCCCGTGTTGTAACGTGCAGCCTGCGGACAGTAACCACAATCTTCAGGGCATCCTCCGGTTTTAATAGATAATAATGTAGAAACCTGAACTACATTCGGATCATGATTTTGTCTGTGAATTGTTGCTGCTTCAAACAGCAAATCCATCATAGGTTTATTATATATGGCGATTATTTCGTCTTTTGTCCAGTTGTGTTTTGTAATGCTCATTGATACATTTTTTTTGAAGCTTCAAAAGTAGTTAAATTGTTCTAATCAACCAATGATGTGTTCGGTAAATGAATATTTGATAATTTTTTTCAAAAAAGAAACACCCTAAAATCATAGAATTATATTTTTTTATGATTTTAGAGTGCTAAAATGTTTATTTTGTTTTGAAATATTAATCAGCGATATATTTATTATTCCAGTAAAGCATCATCATCAGAGTTACAATTACCGAAGAAGCAAGTCCTTCAAACAGCAAACAGATACAATAAGTTGGCACAGACGGATTTCCTCCAAACATAAATGCTTCTGATAAAGTTTTTACATAAGCATCACCTCCTCTGGCATAACTGTAAACCAATAATCCGAAAACACTCATGGCGACACCAACTACTGAGGTTGCCATTGCAGAAACTGCGTTTGATACAAAATTGGTTTCGCCTTCATGCAAATTCATTCGCATGGTTTTATTCACCCCATAAAATATAAAAAATACATTGAGAGTACGCAGGTAAAATAAATCAGCTAAACCTAATACGTTCATCAATAAAAAATAAATGCCTATTCCGAGAAATATCAAAAAACCGTTGGTTATTTCTTTAGGTAATTTCATAGTGGTTATTTTTTTAGAAGTTAATAGTAAACGTTTGACAGACAGAGTTCTATCAAATTTACTAAAAAAATAAGTACGATGATTTAAAAAAATCGAAAACTATGAGTAAGGTTTTCTAAAGTCGGGCAATAAAAGCCAAAGCTGTTTTTTTATCCTGATTTAGCTGCTCTTTAAGCAAATCAACAGATCCGAATTTTTGTTCTTCGCGAAGATATTCCAGTAAACAAACCTCAATTTTTTGACCATAAATATCAGCATCAAAATCAAAAAGATTTACTTCAATGGTTTTCTTTTCCCCACTAACAGTCGGATTAAAACCGATATTCATCATTCCAAAAACTTCTTTTCCGCTGATGAATGCCTTAACGACATAAACGCCATTTTTCGGAATCTTTTTATAATCTTCCTCAACATTGATATTGGCGGTAGGGAAACCAATCGTTCTTCCGAGCTGTCTGCCTTTTACCACTTCACCGGTTAAAAAATAGGAATAGCCCAAATAATCGTTGGCAAGTGCTATATTTCCTTCATCTAACGCTTTTCTGATTTTGGTCGAACTTACTGAAACATCCTGAATTTCCTGTGCAGAAATCTGCTCCACTTCAAAGCCGTATTCTTTTCCAAAAGCAATTAAATCATCAATATTGGCTGTCCTGTTTCGTCCAAAACGATGATCGTGACCAATAATGATTTTATGGATATGAAACTGATCAACTAAAATGGTATGAACAAATTCTTCGGCAGTCAATCTTGAAAAACTTTCGTTAAACGGATGAATAACAAGATTTTCAATTCCGGTTTGTTCCAAAAGTTTCGTTTTTTCAGAAATTGTATTTAAAAGTTTTATTTCTGATTTTTCCTGAAGAACCATTCTTGGATGCGGAAAAAAAGTAAGTACTAAACTTTCATATTTTCCATTTTCTGTGTTTTGAGTAATTCGTTCCAGAATTTTTTTATGACCAATATGCACACCATCAAAGGTGCCAAGAGTTAAAATAGTTTTCTTGGTTGACCGAAAATCGTTTATAGAATGAAAGAGCTTCAAAGCAAATTATTTAAGATGGTGCAAATTTATACTATCTATTTTAAATTTGATACTCAGCACAATTGATTTTTTAATGAAATTTGGTTTTCTTTTTTAAAAAAAGGGGCGATTCGTCGATGAAAAAGGATTAATCGTCTTTTATTCATAAGAATTTAATTTAATTGCTTTATTTTTGGTTACTTAAAACAATTCCGGATTTATGAAAAAACAATTACTTTTTGTATTAATTATTTTTTGCTGCATCAATATAAACGCTCAGACAGGTGCTTTGTGGCAAAAAGTAAGCTCATCTTCTGTATTGAATAAAAAAGTAAATGATCAGGATCAGGGTAATTTATACTTTAAATTAAATTCCGATTTTCTAAAATCTAAACTTTCCGCAGTTACAGATAAATCAAAAAATAATACTTCAGAAATTTCTTTCCCCAATTCAAATGGCGTTTTAGAAAGATTTAATGTTTGGGAATCTTCAAATTTTGATCCGGAATTACAGGCAAAATATCCGGATATCAGGGCATATGAAGGAGTTGGAGTTGATGATAAATCAGCAAAAATTCATTTTAGTGTTTCTCCGGCCGGCTTACAGTCTATGGTACTTCGCGTAAATAAAAATCCGGAATTTATAGAAAGCAATCCTGATGACAAATCACAATATGTAGTTTTTGGTTCAAAAAGTACTCTTGCAAAATCAACATTGGTTTGTTCTACAAAAGAACTTTCAGCGAATAAAAAAGCAAAAAATGCCAATACGGCAAAAGAAGCTTCAAATAATAAAGTCTTTAAAACACTTCGTTTGGCTTTATCCTGTACAGCGGAGTATGCTGCTTATTTTGGAGGTACAAAAGCAGGTGCACTGGCTGGAATGAATAATACTCTGACAAGGGTAAACGGAATTTTTAATCGTGACCTGGCTATTAAACTGGTTTTGATTGCCAATAATGATGCTGTTATTTATACAAATACAAGTACAGATCCGTATTCAAAAGCTGAAGACGGAGCAAACGGAGCATGGAATCAGGAAGTTCAGACTACTTTAACAAATGTGATCGGAAACAGCAATTATGATATCGGACACTTATTTGGTGCTTCGGGCGGAGGAGGAAATGCCGGATGTATTGGTTGTATTTGTGCCAATCCTACTGCTGCAGAACCTTTAGGAAAAGGAAGTGCGTATACTTCACCTTCGAATAACAGACCGGAAGGAGATACTTTTGATATCGATTTTGTAATCCATGAATTTGGACATCAGTTAGGGGCTTATCATACTTTTTCATTTGATTCTGGTGAAGTCACAGGTACAAATGTTGAACCGGGAAGCGGATCTACTATTATGGGCTACGCGGGAGTTTCTGATGGTTATGATGTTCAGAACAATTCTGATGATTATTTTGCATATGCAAGTATTCGTCAGATACAGACTATACTTTCTGGCGTAAGCTGTCCGGTTAGCACAACCCTGACCAATAATCCGCCGGCTATTGGAGCCGGAGATGATTATACAATTCCGAAAGGAACAGCCTTTATCTTAAAAGGTACCGGTACTGATTCTGATGGGGACACGATTACCTACTGCTGGGAACAAAATGACAGTTCTGTAACAACCTCCGGAGACAATAGTAAAGCATATCCGACTAAACCGGACGGACCTTTGTTTCGTTCCTTTTTACCAGTCACTTCGCCTGTCAGGTACATGCCGCAGCTAAGTGCAGTTTTACAAAATAATTTATCATCTACCTGGGAGTCCGTTTCTTCTGTAGCAAGAACGTTGAATTTTACATTGACAGGACGTGATAATGCCGCTCAGGGAACAGCCCAGACCAATACAGATGCAATGGTAGTTACTGTAAACGCAAACGTTGGGCCTTTTGCAGTCACTTCACAAAATACCGATAATATTGGCTGGACAAATGGAACTCAGCAAACTATTACCTGGAGTGTTAATGGCACAAATACCCTGGCAGGTTCTGCAAACGTAAACATTAAACTTTCTACAGACGGAGGTTTAACTTACCCGGTTAACCTTGCCCTAAATACACCAAATGATGGTTCACAAACGATTACCGTACCAACAGATATTAAAAACACAAACTGCAGATTACTTATAGAACCCACAGACAATATTTATTATGCTGTTAACTCAAAGCAATTTGCGATAGGTTATGATGTAACTTCAGATTCCAATACCTACACTTTTAGCACACCAGTTACCATTCCTGATGGTAATATGAATTACACCACAAGAATAATAAACGTTCCGGCTCCGGTTCCTGCAGATCAGGCAGCAATTGTAGACGTAGATTTGAATATTAATTTTACACACACCTATTTATCAGATGTTCAGATAAGCATCATGAGTCCGTCGGGAACAATTGTGCCTTTGTTTGACGGAAGCTGTAATAGTATTTCAAATACATTATCGCTAAAATACGACGATTCAGGAACTGCAATGGAGTGTGGAATATCAACATTACAAATTGTTGTCCCTGCCGGAAAACTGAGCGACTTTAATAATCAAATCCCTTACGGGAACTGGACATTAATGGTGCGTGATGTTGATGCAGGTAAAACAGGGACAATTAATAGCGCATCAATTACAATTAAGAGTCAAAAATATACTTTAGGTACAGATGATTTTGAAGCTATAAATTTCGTTTTGTATCCGAATCCGAATAAAGGGAGTTTTACTGTAGAATTCACGCCACAATCATCAGAAGGGGTTAAAATTTATGTACATGATATTTTAGGAAAAGCCGTTTATTCCAATTCTTTTGCAAGTACAGACAATTTTAGTCAAAATATTCAGCTTCAGAATGTTTCAGCCGGAATATATCTGGTAACGGTTATTGACGGAGACAGAAAAACAGTGAAGAAAATAGTAGTTAACTAATCTTTTCAGATGAATAGTTAATGTGCCATTGCCATACAGACAATGCTGATTTTTGCACCCGGAATTTTTAACAAAGCACGCGAACAGGCTTCGAGTGTAGCGCCCGTCGTCAAAACATCATCAACAATTACAAAATGCTTATTGTGATTTTCTTCTGACATCATTACATCAAACATATTCCTGATGTTTTCAGATCGGCCTGCAAGATTCTTTTTTGATTGGGTTTTGGAATATATTTTCCTGAACAAAACCGAATCATCGTAAGGAATTTTTAAACCTGCAGCCAGGGCTTTTCCAAAAGTAGCAACCTGATTATAGCCTCGTTCTTTAAATTTTCTTTTGTGTAACGGAACCGGGACTATAACATCAAAAGGCGTTTTAAGATTTAATTCTTTTAAATCATTCACATACCAGTTTCCCAAAAGAGTTCCGATTTCTTCCTGGCCTTTATATTTAAGATTATGAATGAGTTCCTGAACCATTCCTTTTTTATTGAAGTATAAGAATGCCGAAATATATTCGATCTCCACTTTTCCGTAAAACTTTTTGACAGCTTCATTTTTGTTATCCAGATGATATTGGGTCAGCGGCATTTCATGACGGCATTTGGTGCATAAAACAGTTTCGTTAGTCATTAGGAGCGAACGACATCCGGAGCAAATCTTAGGAAAAAAGAGGTCAATAATATAATTAAACACAAATAGAAAGAATTTAGTTACAAAAATAACGAAATCAATACTTCAATCTTAATTATTTTTCTTTTTTTTAAAAGTACTTTTTATATTTTTGCATCACTATGGCAAAACAAGAAGATTTATTTAAGAATGTGGTTTCGCACGCAAAAGAGTACGGATTTATTTTTCCGTCAAGCGAAGTTTACGACGGATTAAGTGCTGTCTATGATTATGCACAAAATGGTGTCGAGTTAAAAAAGAATATCCGTGAATATTGGTGGAAATCAATGGTTCAGATGAATGAAAATATTGTCGGCCTTGATGCTGCCATATTGATGCATCCAACAACCTGGAAAGCTTCAGGCCACGTTGATGCCTTCAACGATCCATTAATTGATAATAAAGATTCTAAGAAAAGATATAGAGCTGACGTTTTGGTTGAAGATTATGCTGAAAAGATCAATCAAAAAGCTCAAAAAGAAATCGAAAAAGCAAGAGCCCGTTTTGGTGATGCTTTTAATGAGGAAGAATTTGTTACGACAAATGCCCGCGTTATAGAATATCTTTCAAAATACAAA
This sequence comes from Flavobacterium sp. HTF, assembly GCF_003105115.1. Lineage (GTDB taxonomy): Bacteria > Bacteroidota > Bacteroidia > Flavobacteriales > Flavobacteriaceae > Flavobacterium. The sequence goes on from NZ_QETH01000087.1 coordinate 13,409, forward strand.
GAAATTTTATCAAGGCTTGCAAAAGGGATGAGCGAAGATCTTCAGGATGTAAAGGCTTTAATCGAAGAATTGGAAATTGCTGATCCTGAAACCGGTTCAAGAAACTGGACAGATGTTAAACAGTTCAACTTAATGTTTGGAACTAAATTAGGTGCTTCTGCAGATTCTGCAATGGACTTATATTTACGTCCTGAAACAGCTCAGGGTATTTTTGTGAATTTCTTAAACGTTCAGAAATCGGGCCGTATGAAAGTTCCTTTTGGAATTGCTCAGACCGGTAAAGCTTTTAGAAATGAAATCGTTGCAAGACAATTCATTTTCCGTATGCGTGAATTCGAACAAATGGAAATGCAGTTTTTTGTACGTCCGGGAGAAGAAATGCAATGGTACGAACACTGGAAAACAACCCGTTTAAACTGGCATTTATCTTTAGGATTAGGTAAAGAAAACTACCGTTTTCATGATCACGAAAAATTAGCGCATTATGCCAATGCGGCAGCAGATATTGAGTTTAATTTTCCATTCGGATTCAAAGAACTGGAAGGAATTCACTCTCGTACTGATTTTGACTTAAAAGCACACGAACAATATTCAGGAAGAAAACTACAATATTTTGATCCTGAACTGAATGAGAACTACGTTCCTTACGTTGTTGAGACTTCAGTTGGTTTAGACCGTATGTTCCTGGCTGTTTTTGCAACATCTCTAAAGGAAGAAACTTTAGAAGACGGTTCTACAAGAACAGTATTAAAATTGCCTGCAGTTTTAGCACCAACAAAAGCGGCTATTTTGCCTTTAGTTAAAAAAGACGGATTACCTGAAATTTCTAAAAAAATCATCGAAGATTTAAAATGGGATTTCAATGTGGCTTATGATGAAAAAGATGCAGTGGGTCGTCGTTACAGAAGACAGGATGCTCTTGGAACTCCGTTCTGTATCACAGTAGATCATCAGACTCTGGAAGATGAAACAGTAACCATCCGTCACAGGGATACAATGAAACAGGACCGTGTGAAAATTGCTGAATTAAGTGCAATTATCGAAAATGAAGTTTCAATGAAAAACTGGTTAATGAAAATGTAATCTTTCAAATATCAATATAAAAAATCCCAAATTCCATCCCGAAGTCTCGGAAGAGTTTGGGATTTTTTAATTTTAAACGATTTGAATTGTTATATATTTGGCCCAAAAATAAATTATATAACATAAGAAAATTTTAAAAGCCTAATAATAAATAAACTCTAAATCAACTATGAAAAAAATCTTTACTCTAATTTTTATTGCCTTTGTTTTTATTGCCTGTAGCAAGGATGAAAGTGAAAAAGCAGAAGACGCTGTATTAATAATACCCGAAGTTGAAATTGAAGTTACAGGCGTAAATACAACAACCGCTATTGTAAATTTATTAAACGAAAGTTATCCAAATACTATTACGGTTAAATATTTATACAGAAAAAATAATGAACAAACCTGGACAGAATCTAAATCAGGCAGTCTGGTAAATTTAGATAAAGGAAAAAAGTATTTTGTTAAAGTTAGAATGGAAAATGGTGCAGATTTTAAAGAATCTAAAGAGATACCATTTACAACAATAGTATTTTTGGAAGGCAATATGGGCAATGGTGGCCATGTAACTAACACTGTAAATAAGGAATGTACTATACCAATTATTATTTTACCTGAATTTGTTGAATTTGATGAAAGTAAAACTCCTTTGGTTGCTTATATTAAAATTGGAAATGACAGTTTAAAAGCAAAAAAAGCTTCGTTTGTTAATGTCGGTGGAGATTCTCCTTATTCAGTGACAAGTTTCAAAATAGAATTGCCAGATAATGTCCAGTCATTTTTTGATAAAGATACAGACTATAATTATCTTAAAAATTATACTATAGGTTTGTTTCTGGGAGATTCTTATATACATATTAAAAACAGCGGTGTGGTAGGATTAGATCCTTATTTAGAATCAAAAGATAATAATTTTCCATGGGTAAATTTAATGTCGGTTTTCAATAAAACTCCTAGATTTAATAAGGCTTATGAAAGTCAGGTTAGCAATGGTAAATTAGCATTGTATTTTAGTGGTTTTTTCTGGACATCAGCAGGAGCAAACAGTAATGTTTCCGCAGTTGCAAAGAGAAATGAATTTATCATTACAAAATCAGATGATCCAAATTTCAGCAAAGTATTAGCTTCAAATGAAAGCAGTAGTTCCCCAACATGTGGTTACAATAGTTGTGATACTGAAGGTTTTGGATTTGCTCATTCAATTAATGGCTATTATTTTGATTTTCATTTTAATAATTTTGTTTGTATCAGAACATATAAATCTGATTTTGCAGCCGGTGATTACTTTATACAAGCCAAAATGACGGACCAAAATGACGAAGTATTTACGTCTAATAAATTTGCATTTAAAATTGAATAATAAAAGGTTTAGAAATTAATATAGAAATGAATGTCAAATTCATATTTTTAAATCTAATTTTTCTGAAAGAACAGTTTAAAAAATCCCAAATTCCATCCCGAAGTCTCGGGAGAGTTTGGGATTTTTTTGTTTTTAGGTCGTAGTTTATTTATAAATTTTAACAATTGTTTATAATGTATTAACAATGAATTATTTGCATTCTTAAAATTTGTATTTTTAATGAATTGTAAAAAAATTAAGCAATTCATAAGAAAACTAATCAAATAGTTTCTTAGATTTCATGGAAAATTAAGACAAACTACTATTGAAAAAGTATTCGTATATTATCATTGATGATAATGCTGAGAGTACTCTGGAAACCAAAACTATTGCAGAAGGTTTTCCGGAGTTAACTTTTTTGGCATCAGCTACGAATTACCCTCAAGCACTGCAACTGGTTCTGGAGCACAAACCGGCTATTATTTTTATTGAAATAGATCCACAAGATTTATCGAGTGATTTGTCCCTTTATTTTATCAATGAGTTATACCGGTATTTATCGCATATACCAAAAATAATCGTTACGACTTCTCAAAAAGAACTTGCTTACGAAGCGATTCAGTATGGAGTTTTTGATTATTTATTAAAGCCTGTTTTGCAGATTGATTTGCTCAAAACTGTTTTAAAGCTGGATAAGGCCACCTTAGAGGCAGAATCCCTTAAAATCAGGAACGAAATAAATTCGGTTATTCCGGCTCTGCAGCATTCTTCAATTGCAGAAAAACCGCTTACCATATGTATAAAATCCTATGGAGATTATCGTTACCTGAACGCCGCAGATATTTGTTATTTTCAGGCAGATAATAATTCGACCGATATTTACCTTAGTTCCGGCGAAATGGTAACCGCTTTTAAAACACTTAAGCATTTTGAAAATGTTTTGACTTATCCTTTTTTCAGAATTCACAACAGTTATATTATTAATCGCAATTATATAGCCCGTATTCATAGCGGAAATTCAATCTGCTATATAAAAAATTCAACAAAAAAAATCCCTTTTTCTAAAACCTATAAATCGAATATTGACCTTATAATTACTGATTTTATTATAGGAAATTACTTAGAAGTCTAAAAATTAGGTATTTACGTAAATTTCACGTTCATCTACTATCAATTGGGCATGTTCTACCACAAACTAATTTTTTTGTATAAATTTTTTTTGATTCCCGACTTAGTTTTACACCGTGATTAACACATAATCACAGCCCCCCAAATAAAAATCATAAACAAAAAAAATTAAGGTCATGAAAAAAACAGCTTTAACATTCGGATTATTCTCTTTAGCAATGGTTGCAACTTCTTTTACAACTCCATCAAACCAAGCCATTTTTTCAAATCACAGATCAAGTATTGAACTGCCGGTTGACGGAGCAACAGGCGGTGGAAGAAAACAAGATCGTATCGTAAAGAATCAATTAGCAGAAAA
>NZ_QETH01000088.1 GCF_003105115.1 Flavobacterium sp. HTF
ATAAATAAATCTACAATAACATCTATTACAGGAATTGATAAACTAACTAATTTAAAAGAATTTTTAATATTTGAATCCAAAATAAAAACAATTCCAAAATCTATTAAAAAACTAAGTTTATTAGAATTATTATGGATTTCCGATAGTAAAATAAAAATTATACCGAAAGAGATTGGAAATTTAAAAAACCTTAAAAAATTAATATTATATCACAATTTAATAAAGGAAATACCAGTTGAGCTTGGGAATTTAAAAAATCTTACTGAATTAGACATTAATAGCAATAATATCAATCAAATACCATCAGAAATTGGAAGATTAAAGGCTTTAGAATCATTAAATGTTTCATACAATAATTTAATCGTTTTACCTACTGAGTTATCTAGACTTGAAAAAATTAAATTTTTATATATACAATACAATGATGAATTAATTTCTCCTCCAAAACACATTAACAGTACTGAAGCTATTCTCTCTTATCTTAAAGATCTTGAAGAAGAAATAAATGTGTGGTCTTCAAAATTAGTTATAGTTGGTGAAGGCCAGGTTGGAAAAAGCTGTTTAGTGGATTCTTTAGAAGGTAAAGATTTTGTTAATGGGAAAGCTACAACTCATGCTTTAAATTTAAGTCAATTTAAATTTCCACATCCTAAACTAGAAAACATAATGACCCTAAATGTTTGGGATTTTGGCGGACAAGATATTTATCATGCTACGCATCAATTTTATTTGACTAATCACAGCTTATTTTTACTTGTTTGGAATGCTAGAGCAGGTTATGAGTCAGGAAAAATATATAAATGGTTAGAAACTATAACTGCATTGGCACCCGATTCTCCAATTTTTATTGTCGCAACAAACTCAAACGCAAGAGGTGCCGATTTACCCAAAGGAGACATAAGTAATCAGTATCCTGATAAAATAACATTTTTCGAAGTAGACAATGAAAAAAGAATAGGAATTGAAGGACTAAAAGAAGCTATTCGTTTGAAAGCCGCGGAACTAAAATACATGGGAATTGGACGACCGAAATCTTGGATAAATTCTTCTAGTGAAATAAAAAAAAATTCAAAGTATCATATTACCAAGGCTGAACTAAAAACCATATTTCAAAATAATGGAGTTTCTTTAGAAAGCTATGAGTCATTAGCTGGTTATCTACATGATCTTGGAGAAATACTTTATTATCCTGATGAAGATGAATTATCTGACACCATAATTATTAAACCTGAATGGGTAAGTAAACAAATAGCTAAAATACTTGATAGTGATGAACTAGGGCAAAATGAAGGCTTCCTTGACAAAAAACATCTACAAGAACTTTGGAGAGACATATCTGCAAACATGCATGATAAATTGATAACCTTAATGGAAAAATTTGATTTATCGTATAAAACCAAAGATGACAAAGAAATCAGTCTTATTGTTGAAAAATTAAAATACGAAGAAAATAAAGAGTATAATAATCTTTGGAATCAATTTAAAAGCAAAAATCAAATTGATTTTAAATATCAGCTAGATACTATTCCAGCAGGAATTCCCACATGGTTCATTGCTCGAACGCATCGATTTTCTATCAAAATTCATTGGAGATTTGGTGTTTTACTAATAGATAGCAATAAAAAAAACATGGGACTTCTAATAACTTCTCCTGAAAGAAAAGAAATTTGGCTAAGAGTAAAAGGAGAAATACCATATTACTTTTTCGCTCAACTAAGAGATACTTTAGAGCTAACATTTAATAGATTTGAAGGTCTTAAAAGACCAGCATTTGTCCCATGTCCTGGGCATAATGGAGTACCTTGCTCCCATTTCTTCGAACTTACACAATTAGAAAAAAGGCTTTCTCTTGAAACTCCAAGGCAATTTATTGAGTGCCCAGAAGCCTTGGAAGATGTTAATGTAATGAAATTAATTTTTGGATTAAGTTTTGCCCCTACAAATGAGATTTTAGTAGAGAAAATAGGTCATGAAATTGAAAAAATAATAAAAAAAGAAAACAAGTCACAAACTGATGAATTAATAAAATTTACACAATTAGAATTTGTAAAATCATATCAAAAAGCACAAGAAATTGCAGATATAACCTGTCCAAATATTTTTACTCTCAAAGAAATAAAAAGAGATATTCCTGGAATTGATTTTACAAATAATTACAAACTTCAATTGTATTGTCAGATGCCGGGATGTAATCATTCTATCGGAGATCCCTATGACATTTCATTACCTAAAAAATGGATTTCCTCAATTGCACCATATTACAATAAAATGCTAAAAGTTTTAAAATACACTTTACCATTGGCTATTCCAGGAGCAAAATCTATACTTGAAGAATCAGAATTTGATTACCAAGAAGAAAATATTTCTGCTGCCCAAGAATATGGTAAAATTATTTCTGAAAACCAAATTAGCGAAATTACTGATTATTCCATTGATATGCCAATAAGACAAATTAGGACATTACTAAATTCTATTGATCCTAAAAATGAATGGGCCGGATTAAGAAGAATAGTCTCTCCAGAAGGTCATATTCTTTGGTTGTGCAAAGAACATTATGCTGAGTACAAAATTTAATCAATTTAAATATAAGTTAATTTCCATAAAAGAATTTCCATATAAAAAAAGCTCCAATTTTCATTGGAGCTTTTCTTTTATATCAGGATCTGAGATTATTTACTCAAATACATTTTTCTTCTGGAGTACAATTCGTAGAACTGATCATCTTTTAAGTCATCTATAAACAAGATACTTTCTCCTGTTGATTTCATTTCTGGCCCTAATGCTTTGTTTACATTCGGGAATTTGCTGAAAGAGAAAACCGGTTGTTTGATCGCGTACCCTTTTAATTGCGGGTTAAAATCAAAATCAGTTACTTTATTATGACCTAACATTACTTTTGTAGCGTAGTTTACATAAGGTTCTCCGTAAGCTTTTGCAATAAACGGAACTGTTCTGGAAGCTCTTGGATTTGCTTCGATGATGTAAACCGTATCATCTTTAATCGCAAACTGAATATTGATAAGACCAACCGTTTTTAGAGCTCTTGCAATTTTATGCGTATGATCTTTGATTTGCTGCATTACAAATTCTCCTAAGTTAAAAGGAGGCAATGTCGCGTTACTATCACCAGAGTGAACTCCGCAAGGCTCAATGTGCTCCATAATTCCGATGATGTACACGTTTCCGTCAGCATCACAGATGGCATCAGCTTCAGCTTCGATTGCTCCGGCTAAATAGTGATCTAAAAGTAATTTATTTCCCGGAATTGTTTTCAACAAATCAATTACGTGCTCTTCAAGTTCTTTTTTGTTGATTACGATTTTCATTCCCTGACCTCCCAATACATAAGAAGGACGAATTAAAAGCGGGAAATCTAAAGTATCAGCTAATTTTGAAGCTTCGTCAGCAGTTTCAGCGATTCCGAATCTTGGGAAAGGAATATGCAATTCAGTCAGTAAATCTGAGAATCTTCCTCTGTCTTCTGCCAAATCAAGTGCGTCAAAACTTGTTCCGATAATTTTTACACCGTATTTAGAAAGTTTATCAGCCAGTTTCAAAGCCGTTTGTCCACCTAACTGAACAATAACACCTTCCGGTTTTTCATGCTGAATGATGTCATAAATGTGTTCCCAGAAAACCGGTTCAAAATATAATTTATCAGCCGTATCAAAGTCTGTAGAAACCGTTTCTGGATTACAGTTGATCATGATCGTTTCGTAACCACATTCTTTTGCTGCCAAAACTCCGTGTACACAAGAATAATCAAATTCAATTCCCTGCCCGATTCTGTTTGGACCGGAACCTAAAACAATCACTTTCTTTTTATCTGTTACGATACTTTCGTTATCTACATAACGCTTACCATCTGCTTTTTCAATTTCAGCTTCAAAAGTGGAGTAGTAATAAGGTGTTTTAGCTTTAAACTCAGCCGCACAGGTATCAACCAGTTTGAACACACGGTTAATGTTCATGTCCATACGCAAAGTGTGAACTTCACTTTCCAGACAATTCATCATGTGCGCTAATTGTCTGTCGGCAAAACCTTTTTGTTTCGCTTCTAACAACAATTCTTTAGGAATATTAGTAACTTTATAATTAGAGATTTCTTTCTCCAAAACATAAAGTTCTTCGTATTGTTTTAAGAACCACATATCGATTCTTGTAATTTCATGGATACGGCTCAACGGAATTCCCATTGCGATAGCATCATAAATTACAAAAACACGATCCCAGCTTGCATAAGTAAGTTTCTCGATAATTTGTTCGTAATCTTTATATCCTTTTCCGTCAGCTCCCAGACCATTTCTCTTAATTTCCAGAGATTGTGTCGCTTTATGAAGTGCTTCCTGAAAAGAACGTCCGATTCCCATTACCTCACCTACAGATTTCATCTGAAGACCAAGAGTTCTGTCAGAACCTTCAAATTTATCGAAGTTCCAACGTGGTATTTTTACGATTACATAATCTAAAGTTGGTTCAAAAAGAGCCGAAGTAGATTTTGTAATTTGATTTTGCAATTCATCTAAGTTGTATCCTAAAGCCAGTTTAGAAGCAATTTTAGCAATTGGATATCCGGTTGCTTTTGATGCCAGAGCAGAAGAACGGGATACACGAGGGTTAATCTCGATAGCTACGATATCTTCTTTATCATCTGGTGAAACTGCAAATTGTACGTTACATCCTCCCGCAAAATTTCCGATGCTTCTCATCATTAAGATGGCGTAGTCACGTAATTTCTGGAAAGTAGTATCCGATAAAGTCATTGCCGGTGCCACTGTAATCGAATCTCCTGTGTGGATTCCCATTGGGTCCATATTTTCGATCGAACAGATAATCACAACATTGTCATTTTTATCTCTTAAAAGCTCTAATTCGTATTCTTTCCACCCCATCAAAGCTTTGTCGATCAAAACTTCGTGAATTGGAGAAGCTTCAAGACCTCTTGTTAAAAGCTCATCAAAATCTTCTTTTTTGTACACCACAGCTGCTCCGGTTCCTCCAAGTGTAAACGATGGACGAATTACTAATGGAAAACCAAACTCCTGTGCAATTTCTTTTCCTTCAAGGTAAGAAGTAGCGGTTTTTGCTGGTGCAGTTGGTACATTTATTTTTTGTAAAAGCTGTTTGAACTGCTCTCTGTCTTCAGTAATATTAATTGCATTTACGTCAACACCGATTAATTTTACTCCGAAATCCTGCCAAATTCCTTTTTCATCTGCTTCCAGACACAAGTTTAAGGCTGTTTGTCCTCCCATTGTTGGCAAAACAGCATCAATTTGTGGATGTTCCTTCAGAATTTCAATAATCGATTTTGTAGTTAAAGGTTTCAAATAAATATGATCGGCCATTGATGGGTCGGTCATAATCGTCGCTGGGTTTGAGTTAATTAAGATAACCTCAATTCCTTCTTCACGAATCGAGCGTGCAGATTGTGATCCTGCATAATCGAATTCGCAAGCTTGACCAATAACAATAGGTCCTGAACCTATAATTAAAACGGATTTTATTGATGTGTCTTTAGGCATTTTGTATGTATTGTGTAGTTATTTAAGATTTTAAAAAACGATTCTAGTGTGCTATAAACTAGAATGTTGAGAAAATTTTTACCGACAAGGTATAAAAAAAGGCGATACTAAAAAAGTAATCGCCTTATGTATGTTTATACAAACATTATTTTTTGTGTCTAGGCTCGCTAGAAACAGTTAATTTATGTCTTCCTTTTGCTCTTCTACGCGCTAGAACTTTTCTTCCATTCGCAGAAGCCATTCTGTCCATAAATCCGTGCTTATTTCTTCTTTTTCTTTTCGATGGTTGAAATGTTCTTTTGCTCATTGCTTTGTATCTTTAAAATGGTATCTATTATCTCTTTTCTGTTTTTGGATATCGTTATTCAAAAACCGAGTGCAAATATACAAAGACTTTTTTTTCTGGCAAGCACTTTAATAAAAATATTTTTAATTCATTTTACTATATTTGCAATCACAAATTTACATTAATTATGTTTCACAAAAATATTAAACTTATTCTGGCCGCACTTCTTGTAGTTGCTGCTGTCTGGCAATTTACAGAGAGTAATATCGGAAATGGAATTTTCCTTATTTTACTTACTGCTATTCCTGTTTTTCTTTACTTTAAAAATGAATTTATCCTTTTGGCTTTCCTTAAATTAAGAAAACAAGACTTTGAAGGCGCTAAAAAATGGCTGGCATATATCAAAAATCCTGAAGCTGCTTTGGTAAGAAAACAACAAGGATACTTTAATTACCTGCACGGAATTATGTTATCTCAAACAAATATCAACCAGGCTGAGAAACATTTCAAAAAAGCAATCGAACTTGGATTATCTATGGATATGGATTTAGCTGTAGCTAAATTAAACCTTGCAGGAGTTGCCATGTCACGAAGAAGAAAACTGGAAGCTACTAATTTACTGAATGAAGCTAAGAAATTAGACAAACAAGGTATGCTGAAAGATCAAATCTCTATGATGAAAGATCAAATGAAGAAAATCTAACGATTTTTAAATTACAATCCGATTCCGAAATTTCGGAACGGGACAAAATCCCAAATTCCATCCTGAAGCGTCGGGAGAGTTTGGGATTTTTTTTTGGCTGCAGATTTTCCAGTTAGTTTGTCATCCTGAGGAACGAAGGATCACACAAGAAACTCCGTGGCTATAAGCCAATCTTTGTCGGGTTACGAGTGTGATCCTTCGTTCCTCAGGATGACAAGATTGCGCAGAATAATTTTATAAGCAATAACTTTGCGTAAACCGATCCTTCGTTCCTCAGGATGACAGATTGCGCCGTAAAAAAACAGCTCCAAAAGAACTGCTTTCTAAAATTTATTCCTGTTTCGTCATTGTATGCGCATTGCTCAGGATTCCTGTATCTACTAACCTTGCGAACCGGCCTGTTATTTTTCCTTTGTTATCAATTACAAAAAACATTGGAGTACCTATTATCCCATAGTTTTGAAAATTTGGCCCGGCAAAACCTTTATAATCACATAATTGTTCTGCCCAGGGAAAGTCATGACTGTGCTCTCCCGCTTCATTAGTGATGTCTGCGGCTACGCTTATTACCTCATAACCTTTTTCCTTTATAATTTGGTAATTTCCTATTAGCTGGTGAATTTCATTTTCACAGTTATTACAACCTGACTCGTAAAAAAACAATACTGTTTTTTTGTTAATCCATTTTTTGCCTTTAGAGATTTGCAAAGCTGGCGCAGCAGCTCCAATTGAAGGACCGCTCAATACCGTGCGCAAATTTTTATCCGGTTTAACTAACAGGTCTGATTTAGAAACATATGCCGTGAGACTATTTACCAAATCATCCTTACCCATTTTAGTATAGAGCAGGATGATTTTTTCTGCAAAAGCGGCATAAACATTTCCGTCTTTTATTCGGGACAGAATTTGTTTGGTATCTTCCAGCAAAATTTTATCATCCTTGATAATATTTTGTTGTAACTGCATCCAGCTGTCAATAACCGGGGCCCAGTATCCACTTGTATAAAGTGCTTCTATATCTAACTTTTCTTTTACAAATAAATTGGCTTCTTTTGCCTTTTCTTCAAGCGGCTGATTAACACTACCGCCCGCACCAAGCAAAAAATCGTAAATATCGGTTACTTTGGCGGCATACAATTTACTTTGATCCTTATTAGATTTTTTAATCCTTAACTGCTCGTTTATAATTTCCTTTTCCTTCTCCAGCGCAGGATAGAACGCGTCTTCCTTTTTATAAATTGAGAAGGCATATTCTAACATTATTACTTTTCCTAATAATGCATTATTCGTTTTAAGTCTTTCATTCAGGAATTCATTCTCAGGCGAATCTTTAAATTTGATACTCTCAGGAGTAAATTGCTCCTCAGTTGAATAGATTGTTAAGTTCTCCTTATTTACAATAAAATCTGCAGTACCCCCATCCCTTACTAACAGATGCGACATTCCGGCATATCCTTTTTTTTCTTTTGGGAGTTCCAATGCTGTTTTTCCTTTTGCATCTAAAGTTCCCGTTGCAATTGTATCTTTTTTATCCCCTTTATCAAACAAATAAATAAATTCTTTGCCCCCATAACGCTCAAAATCTATGCGAATGGTTTGCGCCTGAACAAAGGGTATTGTGCTTATAAAAAAGACCAAACCTAAAATTACTTTTTTCATAGTATTAAATTTTTACAAGTATTTAGTGTTTTAGTACTGATTATTTAATGAGAATACGCTTTACAATTACTGCCATGGACAGTAAGTGAAAAGCGTAAAATCTCTTATAAAATGTTATATAGTTCAAATAAGCTTCTCTTCAATTGCGAGAAAGATTACTTAAAGTAACTGTTAAAACATTTGGTCATCCCTTAATCAATTGATATACAACGTACAGGCGATTTAATCGTCGTTGCTTCCTGCATAATTTTAGCTACAAGTAGTGATGTGTCGTAAGAACTACCACTAAGAAGTCCAAATCCGCCAGTTGTCCAGTAAAATATAGGCGAAGAGTTCGGAACAGAATAATTAACAGCACCCCACGCCGGCAACATTAATAACTCACCAATTTTAATTCCTCCATATCCATCTATAGTTTTTGTACCAACCCAGGTTTTAGTATTGTTGGCTATTACACCATTCCATTCAGTTACAGTTGGTATTCGGTACCCTACCGGACAAGGATCGTTTGCTGCTTTAGTACTACCAGAAACCCAGCCAGCTGAAACATAGGGACTGGCAGGAGTAGCTGCCCCATTTAAATACACGTCTCCTTTCAGACCAGGTACCGGGGTAAAGGGATCTAATCCCTGGTTAGCACCTAAATTAAAACATAGAAACGTTTTCCATTGAGTTGCAGTTACATAAGCACCACAACATGCACAGTCTTTTATCTTTGCTGTTAGTTTAACTTGCACATCAGCAGCACTTCCATTGGCTGAAGGGCTAAAAATTGCATAAACATTTACTGATAATGCATTGTCAGTTGTCTTTCCGTAAGCTGCACCCTGTATTGCGCCATTACTGCTTAAAGTTGACTGATAAACAATTGTTGCAGTAACAGGCGAACTTATATTAAGAGCTGCAGGATTACCATTATTGGTAATTGTTTTTACAATCGCACCGCTAAGCGATTCTACGTATACAAAACGAACCTTACTTACTGTACCCGAAGGAGTAAACGTATAAGTTTGTGTGTTAGTGGTGCTCAAATTAAAATCAGCCTTCGCCGATGTACGAGATGCCGCAAGTCCGCAGGTAGTATTAAAATTACTCTCTGCAATATCAAAGCAGGTTTTTCCGCTAATTGATCCTGTCCCTGTCGGTATAGTGTCAGGATTGACTTCTGTAATAACCGTAAAGACCTCTGAGGTCGCGGTAGGATTACCCACACAGCCATTGGTTACGATACAATACAGATAACTTGTACCAACCACAGAAGGTGTGTATGCATAAGTAGCTGCCGTAGCGCTGCTTATCGCAGTACCTCCCGTACTAGAGGCTGTTGTATTGGTATACCACTGGTAAGTTGGCGCAACACCGCCTGTTACAGATACCTTTTCGGTAACGCTTCCTCCTTGTGTCACATTTTGAGACAAGGCAGACTGTGATACAAGAGCAGGCACAGGACATGCATTGTTTAATGTAACAGTAGTAGATATTGCTGCAGATTTACCACAGGAATTCTCTGCCGTTGCCGTAATTACTACAGGGGTACCGTCTGTTCCGCTTGCCGGAAAAGTAACTGTTACAGTAGCCCCCGAACCTGTCACAGTAGCACCGTTAGAGGCTGTCCAGATATAAGCAGACGCAGGACCAAACTGTATACCGGTTTGCAAGGTAGCGGTTGCTCCAAACGTAGCGGTTGCCGGTTTGGATATCCAGGAGAGTACCGGAAGACTGGAAACATTTGCCGAGATTGATTTTACAGCCAATGGGCTTGTACATCCCGTAGCATTTGTTACACTGGCTGTATACACGACGCCAGGTGTGGTCACCGTTAGTGTCGGGGTGGTTTCTGCCATTTTTACACCGTCTTTATACCAGGTATAGGTATATGTGCCCGCTATTGCAGGAACTATCGTTAAGTCTGTTGTACCATCACAAAGTGTTGGATTACCCGTAATGTTTGGTTGTCCGGGAGTATTTCCTTTAGTGATACTTTTATCCAGTACCACTGCTTCTGCAGGACATTTGGCCCCACTATTGTCAGTAGCAATCATACGAAGCGACATAGTAGCCTGATTACCCGGCACTATATAAGGATTTGCAGTGATAACATCATTGCCATTGTACCAGGTATAGGTAACCGCCGCACTTTTATTGGCTACGCTTAAATCTAAAGAACCGCCTTCACAGAATGAAGTAAAGCTGTTTAATGGCAGGCCATTTACCAGTATATCAGCCGGAGCAATAGTGATCTGGCCTGCAGCACTGCTTTTTGTTATGGTAAGTTTATTAGAAGGTTTAGAATAACAGCTGCCGTCTTTTTGTGCCGCAAACCATTCTCCAAGACTACTGTCCCCGCTAATGGTATAGGAGGTGCCGGACCCTTGTTCTTTTCCGTTGTGAAACCACGCAACAGAGCCCGTACTTCCTGTTGCAGAAAGCGTAACGGAATTGGTACCGCAAAGAACCCCGTTATTTGACGCTAATGCAGTAAGGTTAACCGGCGTTGCAGTACCCGATTCTGTAATAACACGCTCGTTTGCCGAATTGGTATTACAGCCGATAGCCCCCATGGAAATGTTGTATTTCCCTTTTTGGGTTGCAACATAATAAGAAACACCACGCGCTACCTCGATACCGTTACGCGTCCAGATCAACTGGTCAAGATTTGCCGTACTGACAGGAACCGATAAATAAACCGCACCCCCGCTGCACAATGTCAATGCCGCAGCCGAAGGCGTAATAGCTGGCACTGTATAAGACATCGTAGTACAATCTATTCCGTTTTGTGAGAATAAAAATTCTTTGTACAAGCTCGTACAGGTACTGGTAACGCGCACCAGTACGGTACGTGTATTTATGGAATTGTTTGTTCCAAAAACAATTTTAAAAGTACCGTTAGTATTATCCACTTCACTTAGCGAAGCATAATCACCTCCGGCAACTATAGCAATATTAAACGGCCCGTTGGGACAGTCAACATCATCAATTGAAAAGGACTGGTCACAACCGGTTCCGTCTGCCGCAACATTCAGACATGGCTGGGGACTAATCGTGGTTTGAGAGGTACCTTCGCACAAACTTACCCAACGTACCTTGTTCCAATATTCAACACAGCCGGTAGTTTTATTATAGATAGTCAGCCCCTCTCCTTTTTCGTTGTTTTGTACTGCAAAACCATTGCGTTGAGCAGTTGTCATTTGAGGCAGGCGGAGTCCTCCTTTATTAAGCAGTTCCAATACCGAGAAAGGCTCAGGAGCTTTTTTTCCCCCTATCGTCATCTGGGCCTGCGTATGAACCGAAAATAATATGGCTAAAAACATTAGCCATGAATAAAATAGATTTTTCTTCATTATTCAATGTGTTAGATTTTTTTAAAAATTTGAACTTTTTTAAGCAGTCATACTGTAAAAAAAGTATTAAAGCGAGGACACTACATACCACTTCTCCCCATCAGATTGCAAAGTAATTTTTAGACTTCCGCCTGTAGCAGAATAATAAGGTGCCGCAAGTTCGTCTACACTCAATGTATCTGAATAGACAACAGGAACATTAAATTTTACCGTTACCTCATTACCGGAAGAATTTACTACATCAGTCTGGTTAATTACCAAAGTTCTGCCTTTACTGCTTGTAGCATCCGGAAGCGAAATGGTTATATTATCAGACAGCTTCGAAGCAATAATCGTATAATCGGTGTCTTTTACCGCATCGCTGGCACTAATAATCCGGATCTCTTTTACATTTGCTATAACTGAACTGCTTATTGTTTTTAAAACTCCGTTTGCATCTGTAACCACTATATTGTCTGCAGCAGATCCTGTTTCTAATCCTGTAACTGATAATGTATTGCCCGGGTTCGTAATTAAAGTTGTTGATCTGGTTAAGCGCCCGCCTAATTGTACATTTCCTTCATTAGCAGTTAACCCGTTGTCTGCTGTATTTAAAGAATTAGGATTAATTTGTACTTTTTTACCGTTAATGGTAACAAAGGTTTCTTTTTGCGCCATCATAAATCCGCTTTGGATCAACAGAAGCGCACATACGATCTTCTTCATTTGTTAAACTTTTAAAATTATTCTACTTTCAAACACCTTGTAATACCGCTATAAAAATAGCAGACTACAAGACATGCGTAACTAATACCTGTACAGGTATTGGTATAAATTTTGTGGTATTTGAGGTATATTGTAAAGAGGCAGGAGTATTAGATTTCTCCGGTTATCACAACGTAATGATTAAAGATTTAATCATTTTTAAATTTTATTTTTTAACTCAATAATTATCAACTTATAAAACCCGTGGATTTTTTGACTGATATTATATGTACAATCTCAATTACTGTTTTCAACAAACTCGACTGAAAACATAATTTTTGTAATTTTTTGTTTTACTTTTATCAATTGTGCATTCAATTGTGGAATAAATGCAATTTGGATAAACAAATGTATAAATTAGTTTATAATAAAGCAAAAAAAATACACAAAATTTCCTATAATTAAACAAATGACTGAATTACAAAGAGTTAAGATCGCTTTGAAAACTTTAATAAGTTTAGGTGTGGCAAAAAATCAGGAAGGAGTTGGGAAACTATTAGGATATTCGAATAAATCGTCTTTTTCTCAGGTATTAAACGGAAAAGTAAACATGCCTGTTGACTTTATAGACAGGTTATGCGATTTAAATTCTGCAATTAACAGAGAGTGGATTAAATCCGGAAACGGAAACATTCTGGAAGACACTTACATCATTAGCAAAAGCTACAACGAAGATTCCGGTTACAAAGGCACTGATACTGAATATATAAAAAATCTACGGTTACCACTTCTTTCAGCAGAAGCCATGATTGAATATAATGCAGGAAACAAAGAGCTTGCAACCAGTCATACTTCAAATTTTTTAATCCCTGTTTTTAAGGGATCCGATTACCTGATTACCGTTATAGGAAGTTCAATGTATCCAAAATACAGCAACGGAGATATTGTGGCCTGTAAACATCTGCCGTTAACCACTTTTTTTCAATGGAATAAAGTTTACGTGATAAATACAGAACAGGGTATATTAGTGAAACGCATATGCAAATCCAACAACGATGATTTTGTGACTATTGTAAGCGACAACAAAGATTATGATCCGTTTGAATTGCCTAAATCTGCCTTGCTTTCGATTGCGATTGTAACGGGTGTTATCAGATTAGAATAATATATACTTATTTATATTTAGAATATAAACATTGTATTAAAAACATGCAGAAAGTTTAGCATATCGTTTTTTAAAATTCGAAGTAAGGAAAATAAAATTGTGCGCAGATTATTGTCAAAGTTTAAACC
The DNA here is from genome assembly GCF_003105115.1 of Flavobacterium sp. HTF. GTDB lineage: Bacteria > Bacteroidota > Bacteroidia > Flavobacteriales > Flavobacteriaceae > Flavobacterium. The sequence continues at coordinate 13,492 of NZ_QETH01000088.1, forward strand.
CGACAAAAGTAACGAACCGCAGAACAATTGGAATTGGAATTTTAAAACCGGGTTTTAATCCAGTATAATCGAAGGGAGATTCTCATTTAGCCATTTGTATTTATTGAGAATCATAATATGGGTTCCTCCTTTTACAATAATACAGCTCTTAATGTATTTTATAGGAAACACCTCGTCTTTGTCTCCGTGAATATGAATCACTTTTTCATCAATCTGGTTTCTGTCCCAAAGGATTACAGATTCTACTGCCCACTGCAGATAACGCAAATCCCGAACAGAAAGGAATTTTTCATACAGCTGAATTCGTTTATTGATTTTTTCTCCAAAAGAATATTTTGCCAGGCTTTCTATATTTAAAAGCACTTTCATCGGAATCAGCTTATAGGCTTTGGTTGTTTTTCCGATTTTCATTCTCCTTGGGAACTCAAGTGAACTTCTAACACTCGAAATGATAATTATTTTACGAACCTCAATATGTTTTGCTATTTCCTGAACCAGGATCCCTCCAAAAGACACTCCTATCAAAACCGGGTTTTGGTGTTTGATATTTTTAGAAACGCGAAGTGCATAATCTGATAATGATTCTTTTGCCATCGGAATTTCCCATTCTAAGAAACACATTTCAAAGATGGTTTCATCCAATTTGACTCTTTCAAAAATGGCCGGACTTGCCGCCAGACCAGGCATAAAATATACTGGAATTTTACTCATTTTTCAGAAAAGGGATTATTGTTATAATGTTCAATTTAAACATAAAATTACTTTTTTTATTTAAGATGCATTACAAATCTTACATCATTTATTTGAAGAAAAAACAAAAAGTAGGAAGTTCCTTTAATAATGCGGTTTCAAAAAATAATTTCATATTGAGAATCAAATGATTACCTTTGTGATGGAAATATCCCACATCTAAAACCTTTTAGTAAGGTTTTGTACGATATATTTTCACCGTTCTTTTTCTGTCATTTTTTAAATACAACCCCCAAAACTATTTATCTATGGAACTTATGGAAATCAAAGACAACACTTTTGCCCGACAATTTGAAACAATAGTCACGGAAGGTTTACTTTCTGTTGAGTATTCATTTCAGGAAAAAAAAATCTTCTTAACCAAAATCAACACGCCGGAAGGCTACGACAACCAGGCCGTAATTGATTCTTTACTCAAAAGCATCATGGAAGTTGTCAGCGAAAAGAAATTCAGGATTATGCCAATTTCGCCAAAAATCGCATTATTTATCAAAAAAAATCCAAGGTACAAAGAATTACTTCCTCCGGGAATCCGAATTTAAGCACCATAACACCCCAAAAACAAAAAAGCGCAGGATTGACCAATCCTGCGCTTTTATTTTATAACTAAAACTGAAATTTATTTTTCAATCTCTCTCATAGAATCCATTTTCTTATGGGCAAGGAAACCTGCTACATCTTCAAAATGTTCTTTCACTCGTTTGTTTCCAAATTCAAAAACCTTAGTTGCCAATCCGTCAAGGAAATCACGGTCGTGAGAAACCAAAATCAAAGTTCCGTCAAAATCACGCAGGGCATCTTTGATAATATCTTTGGTTTTCATGTCTAAGTGATTTGAAGGCTCATCCAGGATCAATAAATTTACAGGCTCCAATAGCAATTTGATCATTGCCAGACGTGTTTTTTCTCCACCTGAAAGCACTTTTACCTTTTTGGTGATATCATCACCCTGAAACATAAAAGCTCCTAAAATATTTTTGATCTGCGTTCTGATATCCCCTACTGCAATATTATCGATAGTTTCAAAAATCGTCGCGTTTTCATCTAATAAAGAAGCCTGATTTTGGGCAAAATATCCAATTTGGGAATTATGTCCGATTTCTACACTTCCTTCATCAATACCGATTTCTTTCATGATTGCTTTAATCATGGTCGATTTTCCTTCACCGTTTTTACCAACAAATGCTACTTTCTGACCTCTTTCAATTACAATATTGGCATCTTTAAAAACAACATGATCCCCATATGATTTTGAAAGTTCTTTTACCACAACAGGATATTGTCCTGAACGTGCTGCCGGTGGGAATTTTAATTTTAATGCCGAAGTGTCCACTTCATCAACCTGAACAATTTCAAGCTTTTCCAACATTTTTACACGAGACTGAACCGCGTCTGTTTTGGAGAATGTCCCTTTAAAACGATCAATAAATGCTCTGTTATCGGCAATCATTTTTTGTTGTTCATCGTATGCTTTTTGCTGGTGAATACGACGGTCTTTTCTTAATTCTAAGTAATGGGAGTATTTTGCTTTATAATCGTAAATTCTTCCCATTGTTACTTCAATAGTACGATTTGTAATATTATCTACAAATGCTCTGTCGTGCGAAATTACCACAACCGCTTTTGCTGAATTCACTAAAAATTCCTCTAACCACTGAATACTTTCAATATCCATATGGTTCGTTGGCTCATCCAGTAAAATTAAATCCGGTTTTTGAAGTAAAATTTTAGCCAACTCGATACGCATTCTCCAGCCTCCGGAAAACTCAGAAGTTTGTCTTGAAAAATCTTCACGTTCAAATCCTAAACCCACTAATATTTTCTCAACTTCAGCTTCGTAATTTACTTCTTCAATCGCATAATATTTCTCGCTTAAGTCAGAAACTCTTTCGATCAGTTTCATGTAAGCATCGCTTTCATAATCTGTACGAACAGTCAATTGCTCGTTGATTTCGTCAATTTCAGCTTTCATTTTAAAAATCTCACCAAAAGCTTTCGAAGCTTCTTCCATTACAGTCGCACCGTCTTTAGTCAGTAAATGCTGCGGCAAATAAGCTACAACAGCATCTTTTGGCGTAGAAATACTTCCGGTAGAAGGTTTGCTTTGACCTGCAATTATCTTTAAAAGTGTCGATTTTCCCGCACCATTTTTACCCATAAGGGCAATTTTATCATTTTCATTGATAGCAAAAGAAACATCGCTAAATAATGTAGTTCCACCAAACTGAACTGAAATATCGTTAACTGTAATCATTTGTTTTTTGTGAATTTGTTTTAATCGGCCTGATAACCCATTTTTTTTGTGGTGCAAAGATAGATTTAATTAGAGAATGTGCCAATTTGAAAATTAGATAATTTTGAGAATGTGTTAATTAGATAATGTGTCAATTAGATAATTAGATAATGTGCTAATTAGATAATTTTGAGAATGTGTTAATTAGATAATTAGGCAATTAGATAATTTATGACAAACAAAAAAATGTTTTCGTTCTATTTTTAAACCGGACTGAAGTCCGGCACTACAATGTAATAGGTTCCTACGGAACAACAATAGAGCGTTCGGCTCGAGCTATATTGTAGGACCGGACTTCGGTCGGGTTTATATAACTGCAAAAACCCGTCAGATTTATCCGAGGCATCGGGACTGACGGGTTTGCTTGCAAATTATATAATTTTATAATTGGCTAAGTAGGTAATTAAGTTAAGCGTTTT
>NZ_QETH01000089.1 GCF_003105115.1 Flavobacterium sp. HTF
AGAATGATTCTAAATTCTAAGAGGCCATTTTCTGATATATACAGATATAAGATTATAATTTGATTAAATACTATTGTTTTAATCAGTTTAAAAACAATATTTTTATGGCTATTTCCTAACTTTCTTTTGCTAACCACATTTATTATGAAAATCATTTCTCTGCAGGGAATTCTTATATACTTTTCTATTTTGTTCTCATTTAGTGCTTTAGGGCAAAATAAATCAGAAAGAAATCAGGAACTGATTGATAAAAACTGGAGTTTCTCCGTTGGGCATTTATATGATACTGATAAGGATTTTGGACATGCCACCAGTTATTTCTCGTATTTGGCCAAAACAGGATTTGGTGACGGGCCGGCCGCACCCGGATTTGATGACCGGGCGTGGCGAAAATTAGATCTTCCGCACGACTGGGCAGTAGAGCAGGATTTTAGTGAAAAGGCAAGTTTTAGCCACGGATTTAAAGCAGCCGGAAAAGGTTATCCGGAGAAAAGTATTGGCTGGTACCGAAAAAAAATCAACATTCCGAAAACAGATCTTGGGCGTGTAATTTCAATACAATTTGATGGTGTTTTCAGAAATTCAAAAGTTTGGTTTAACGGCCATTTTCTCGGAACAGAAGAAAGCGGGTATAATGGTTTTGAATACGATGTAACTGCTTACGTCAATTACGGAAGTGAAAATATAATCGTCGTTCGCGCTGATGCTTCCATGGAAGAAGGCTGGTTTTATGAAGGTGCCGGAATCTACCGTCATGTGTATTTAAAAAAGACAAATCCTCTGCATGTAGCTCAAAATGGAACTTATGTAACATCGGAAATTCAAAATAATGATGCCGTAGTTTCTGCAGAAGTTACTATTGAGAATAAAGGAAATTACAAAGGATCAATTGAAATTGTACAAAATATACTGGATGCTACAGGAAACCAGATTGCAACAGTTTCTGAAAGTGCAACAGCTCCGGATTTTTATAAAACGGCAAAATTTACTTCAAAAATTAATGTAAAAAATCCTTTATTGTGGGATATTGATACTCCGAACTTATATCGTCTGGTCACTCAGATTAAACAAAAAGATCAGATTGTTGACAGTTATGAAACTTCTTTCGGAATCAGAACAATTCGGTTTGATCCGGAAAAAGGTTTCTTTCTGAATGGGAAAAACATCAAACTTCAGGGAACAAACAATCATCAGGATCATGCGGGAGTCGGCGCTGCAATTCCGGATGAGTTACAATATTTCAGAATTCAGAAACTCAAGGAAATGGGGTCCAATGCGTATCGCTGTTCGCACAATCCGCCAACGCCTGAATTACTCGAAGCCTGCGATAAACTTGGAATGCTGGTTATTGACGAAACCCGTTTAATGGGAATTAACGATTACCATCTGAACGATTTGAAAAGAATGATGGAGCGTGACCGAAACCATCCGAGTATTTTTTGCTGGTCGGTTGGAAATGAGGAATGGAATATTGAAGGAAATAGCACCGGCGAACGCATCACGAATGTTATGCAGGGTTTTGCAAAAAACATCGATCCTACCAGACCTGTAACGGTCGGAATCAGCAGCGGTTTTAAAAGCGGAATTTCGTCTGTAGTGAAGATCATGGGGTATAATTATCTCGGAAACGGAGATATTGACGCACATCGCAATCAGTTTAAACAACAACCCGGAATGGGAACGGAGGAAGGTTCTACTTTTGCTACACGTGGTGTTTATTTCTCGGATGATGCCAAACATTATCAAAGTGCGTATGATAAAAAACCGCGGCCTTCTTTTTACAGTATTGAAGAAGGCTGGAAATTTTATGCCGAAAGACCTTATCTGGCAGGAATGTTTATCTGGACAGGATTCGATTATCGCGGAGAACCAACCCCATACGGCTGGCCGTCGGTTACGTCTTATTTTGGAATGATGGATGTTTGCGGTTTTCCGAAAGACAATGTGTTTTACTTAAAATCCTGGTGGGGAAAAGAACCCGTTTTGCATTTATTACCACACTGGAACTGGGCTGGAAGAGAAGGCAAAGAAATTGATGTCTGGGCATATTCTAACTGTGATGAAGTCGAACTTTTCCTAAACAAGAAAAGTCTTGGGAAAAAGAAAATGGAACGTTTAGGACATTTGGAATGGAAAGTAAAGTACGAAGCAGGAACACTTGAAGCTGTTGGTTATAAAAACGGAAAAAAGATACTTTCTGATGTTCAGAAAACTACCGAAATTGAAGAAAATATAAAATTAACAGCTCACAAACAAATCCTCGCTAATGCTGAAATTGCGGTTATCACCGTAGAAACTACCGATAAAAAGGGACTGCATGTACCTAATGCCAATGATGAAATTAAATTTGATGTAAAAGGAGGAAAGATTATTGGAGTTGGAAACGGGAATCCGACCTCTTTGGAAAAAGATACATTTCTGGATGAAATTTCGCTGGTTGCCATCACTAATTTTCAGGAACGAAAAGCAACAACTGCTGATGCTTCAAAACAATTGTCTGCAAATACAGAGGAGGGCTGGAAAGAAGCTTTTAAAGACAGGGATTATAAAAACCAGGCGCCTTCATATGCATACCGTGGCCAGTTCGAATTAAAAAATAATGCAAAAGTAAACACCGTTACTTTCTTTTATAAAAAAATCGGACTGGAAAGTACCATTTTTGTCAACGGCAATATTATTCAGCCAACTACCGAAGATCCTAATAAATATGTGCTAAATACGGCTATTCTCAGACAAGGAAAAAATACGATTCATATTGTTGCGAAACCGCTTCAGAAAGAAAAAGAATGGGATGTTCTGAATACTGATCCGGGAATTATTCAGGTAATAATACCTTCAGAACAATGGAAACGCAGGCTTTTTAACGGGTATGCACAGATAATCGTACAGACTGACGGAAGCGGGAATGATATTACAGTTACAGCCACAGGAAAAAAGTTAAAAACCGGAACTCTGAATGTTAGCCTGAGAAAATGAAAAAAATTTGTTTCAAATTTTAAGTTCCAAGTTCCAAGTTTCAGGTTTCAAGTTCACATTGGAACGTGAAACCTGAAACCTGAAACAAAAAACTAAAACAAAAAAACTTAGTTAATCCCTTTCTTGTAAACCAGTTTCCAGTTATTATTTTCTTTACTGTAAGTTTCAATTATAGAAAGGTTTACAGCCTCTTTACCCTGAATTTTAATCGTTTCAATATAAGTTAAAACAGCTGTATTTTCATTAGAATATACAATCCTGAAATCTTCGGCTGCCAAAGACTCTATTTTATTTTTAGGCTGCGTAATATAGTTTTCAATGAATTCTTTTTTATTGTAATCATTTTGATCAACAGACTGCAGCACAAAACCGGCAGATAACAATTGATTGGCTAAATCCTGTTTTCCTTTTACTACATCACTCAATAAGTCATTTTCCTGTTTGGATAAAAGTCTCAATAAAGGTTCTTCCCTGATGTATTTTGTTAACTCAGAAGTAGTGACCGGGCCATTGTGAGTAGGATAAATAGTTTTGACATTGTTTTGTAAAGCAATTTTTTCAATCACTTTCAAGTTCTGATCAGCAAGTTGTTTGTCTTCATGAAAAAAATGCTCTCTTACGTGATGATTGTCAGGAGCTAATCCACCGCCTTGTGCTTTAAATGTTCCCAAAAAAGCATCACCAACAAAAAGATTTTCATCAATTAATACTAATAAATCACCGGGAGTATGTCCGCCTTTGATCGGAATAATTTTACCATTGACACCATATTTTGTCAGGTCAACAGTATTTTCAACAATAACATCCGGTGTAAAAGGCTGATAATTTAAATCTGTGTAAGGGCGAAGACGGGTACCCCAAATGCTAACGTCTTCTGATTTAGCCAGTTCTGTTTTACCTGAAGTAAACTTGTCCAAATCGGCTTTGCTCCCGGCAATTTTAATTTTGAAGGTTTGCTGTAAAAAACGTGCATTTCCCGCATGATCCCCGTGGCCGTGCGTAACAATTGCCAGAGTAATATTTTCAGGTTTAAAACCCATTTTTTTAATTGAATTTACCAAACTGTCCTGATAACCGGCAACCGGAACTCCGGTTTCAATTAACACTAATTTTTCGGAATTGCCTTTTACCAGATAAGCTTCGGTAAAGTAATTCCGGATATGGAAAACCTGAGCTTTCTGATTTGTGTTTTTGTTTTGTGCAGCAACATTAAAACCGAATGAAAGCAGCAGAAAGAACAATAAAGAAAGACGTTCTGTATTGCTGGAAAAAATTGACTTTTTCATTTTTATTTTATTAAAATTATTTGTCGGTATTGACACTGCAAATCTGGGACAGAATAAGAAAAATAAAAATGAACTGGTTTAGGAAATAAGGTTGAACTGGTTTAACTTTTTGATGTTTTACCGTTGCGTATTTTGCTTAGATACTCGGTGCTGAAACCCAGATAAGAAGCCAGTGCGTATTGAGGGACGCGTTTTGCAATTGCGGCATATTTGCTCATAAATTCATCATAGCGTTCTTCGGCTGTTTTGGTAAAATTTGACAACAATCTTTTTTGCTGAAAGGCTAATGAACGCTGGGTAATAATACGTTCGAATTTTTCGAGTTTCGGAATTTCTGCCAAAAACTTCTGTTCGTCTTCATAGGCAATTTGTATAAGAACTGAATCTTCCAGGGCTTCTACAAACAAAGTTGCGGGTTCCTGATAAATAAGACTGCTGTAATCCGAAATCCACCAGTCTTCTATGGCAAATGACAAGGTGTGTTCTTTTCCTTCATTGTCTACCAGATAACCTCTGAAAGCGCCTTTTACCACATAACTTTTATGATTACATACAAAACCGGGCTGTACAATAAATTGTCTTTTTTTGACTTTGGTAATTTTCAAATAAGAAGCCAGATGATTTTTTTCTTCATCTGATAAAGCAACATAGCGTTCTATATAATTTATTACCGGTAATACGTCTTTCATTCAGTAAAGGTAAAGATTTTTGAAATCCAAATTTAGTAGAAAATTCCAATAGTGAAATTCCAAATTCCAAACCGAGTTGGAATTTCCAATAATGAAATTCCAAATTCCAAAAGTAATAATTGAGAATTGTCTATTTTAAACTCCACCAGGTAATTGGAATTTGGGATTTTTTTATTGAAATTTTAAAATTATTTTTTTTTGTTTGAATTTCATAACTTTGCCTCATGAACGAATATTCTACTTCTCAGCCAGTTGACTTCAATACTTCGGAGTTAAAACTCAAAGGTTTTAAGGTTTATCAGATAGGAACAGACTGCAGCGTTATACCCACGTATAACCGCAGGGATTTCTACAAAATCAGTATTAGTACTGGGCAAAGTCTGATTCAATATGCAGACAGGGGGATTGAAACTAATGGGACGACTTTGTTTTTTGGTAATCCGCATATTCCGTATTCATGGGAGTTGCTTTCAGAATCTTATAATGGTTTTGCCTGCGTTTTTACAGAGGAATTTTTAAGGGTAAATGACCGTTCAGAAACCCTTCATGAATGCCCGTTGTTTAAGATCAGCGGAACGCCGATATTTTATTTATCGGCTGAACAAAAGACTTTTATAACATCATTATTCCAGAAAATGATTGTAGAGCAGGATACGGATTATGTTTTTAAAGATGATTTGATGCGAAATTATATCAATCTAATTATTCATGAATCCATGAAAATGCAGCCTTCGGAAAACTTCTTTAAACATAAAAACGCATCTTCCAGAATAACTTCATTATTTCTGGATCTTCTGGAAAGACAATTTCCGATAGATACTAAAGATCAGCCGCTTTTGTTAAAAACGCCACAGGATTATGCGCAAAACCTGGCTGTTCATGTCAATCATTTAAACCGTTCGGTAAAAGAAATTACCGGAAAATCAACAACGGCACATATTACGGAGAGAATCATCGGAGAAGCAAAAGCCTTATTGCAGCATACGGACTGGAGTGTTGCCGATATCGGTTTTTCGTTAGGATTTGAATATCCGAGTTACTTTAATAATTACTTCAAAAGGCTTACAGGAACGGTTCCGAAATCGTTGAGAATGTAAATTGTTTGAAATTCTTAATTTTTTGTTTGAATTTCATTATATCTGATCAGATTTACTGCTGTAAATTTGCCCTCAGATAATTCATCTTATATCACATTTTTACGGACTAAATACAACTTCATAAGCAGATTCTTTGCTTCATTCAGTTCAGTAATAATAAAAATAAAAGCTTTATAACAAAGTAAGGCAAAACGGTATTACTCAAATAAATTTTAAACAAAACTCAATTTAATAACTAATTTTATGTCAGCAAAATACACAACAGTTACTGAAGAAGGTAAAATTCCGAATACGTATATGACTGGAAATGTTTCTTATAAAAAACAAACCAGCGATATTCATCCACAAAATACAGTTATAAAAGATGTTGCTTTTGAGACGGGTTCAAGAAGCAACTGGCATATCAATTCCAGTTTACAGCTGCTAATAGCAACAGACGGGATTGGATATTATCAGGAAAGAGGCAAAGCAATGCGACTGGTTCATAAAGGTCAGGTGCTGACTATTTTACCGGGTATTGAGCATTGGTATGGCGCAACGCCTTTCAGCAGATTTTCGCATATATCGATCATCACAGAAATAGACAAAGGTTCGGGAATCTGGTTAAACAGCGTTACTGATGAAGAGTATAATGGTTTCCTGGATTAATGTTAAGGTTCTAAGGGACTAAGGTTCTAAGTTGCTAAGGTTCTGAGGTTCTGAGATTCTAAGGTTTTAAGACTCTAAGAATCAAAATTTTTTAAGAAAACTTAGTCCCTTAGAACCTTAGAATCTCAGAACCTTAAAAAAAAATAAAACCCCTGAACATTGCTGTCCAGGGGTTTCCCCAAAAAAAAATACCAATACCAATTCTATTTTTTATCTAAACTTTCTTTAAGCAGTTTTGCATGCTCTAAGTGTGCAGTAAGTCCGGCAACACTATTAGAAGCCCAAAGTTTAACATCCTGATCTGTAGCGTTTTCAGCTGTTTTTCTAACCTGATCAATTGCTTTTTGGTGACCATCGACCATCATATCAGCAAATTTTTTGTCAAAATCAACACCTGTTTTTTCATTTAGTTTTTTATATTCTTCCTGACCTTCTTCTGTTAATGAAGTTGGCAGCGTAAAGTTTTTTGCTTTCGCTAAAGCACTTACTTCAGAAGCTAATTTAGTATGATCGTCAACCATTGTTTTACCAAATTTTTTCACTTCAGGATTTGTACTTTTTGTCTGAGCCAGTTTTCCTAATTCTATTTCAGCTAAATTGATAGATGCGATATCTACTATATATTGAGAATCATCTTCTTTAGAATCTATAGAATCAAATTTTGCTTCATTACTATCCTCAGCAACTTCTTGCGGGTCTTCTTGTTTAGTTTCGTTTTTACAGGAATTTAGGAATATAATGATTAGTCCGGCGCCTAAAATAACTTTTCCTGCTAATAGTAACTTTTTCATGATTTGTGGTTTAAATGTTATAGTGTAAAAGTATTTAGAAGCTGAAGGAAATGTTTTACATCATTTTTTTATAATGTTACAGGATTCAAACATGAGGATTGCTTAGCTGTTTATAAATAAAACTATCTTAGCTTTGTTAAAAAATAAACTAAAGTGAATATGATTCTAAAAAGAATTTTTGGGTGGGGTTTGATCCTATTGGGTATTTTCTTTGCATTTATTGTAATGATAGTATCATTTAGAGCTGTAGTGAATATTATAGCCAACTAAACCATTCTATAGCACAAGGAATTGGTTTTCTTATCGGCTGCATTTTAATGATAGGTCTTTTTATCCTATTGACATTTTTTATTATGAAATTGGGATTGAAATTAATCAGAATCAAACAAAAAACATCTGACTCTATAGATGAAATAGGAAAATAACACATTATTTTCATCATTAGCTACTTAAGTATATCTACCAATCCCAATTCTACAAGAATTGGGATTTTTTATATACAATAGGCATAGAGTTAATTATGAAAACTTGTAATAGTAATTCTATAACGTTTTTTGTAAGTTTTTAGTGAATTTTGAAAGTACCATACATTCTAATAATCTAAAAACTTATTATCATGCCAGATGCAAGAATTAAAAACGAAGAACAGTACAACGCCCTTTTAGAAAAAGGCTATAGTAAAGAAAAATCTGCCCGCATTGCCAATACACCAAATTCTGGTGAAAAAGGAGGAAGAGCTAAACCTTACGAAGAATGGACAAAAGAAGAGTTGTACCAGCAAGCCAGAAAAGTAGGTATTTCCGGAAGATCTTACATGGCCAAAAAAAGCCTTATTAAGGCGTTGCGTAACAATTAACAATCTATAGAAATCATTTTAATAGTATGAAGGCTAAACTTAACCAGGAAAAATTAATAGAACAGTTGATTAAAACGCCTCAATTAGTTTTAGAAAAACTCGATTTAATATATGTAAATGAGCATACTCTGAACATACAGCGTTGCAGAGAAGGTGAGGGGTTTATTTATAAAAAGAACGGAAGGTGCATCAAAAGCAAAGGCGAAATAAAACGCTTTAATAGCTTAGTGCTTCCGCCTGCCTGGGAAAATGTCAAAATTGCAGACTTAACCAATGGACATCTGCAGGCTGTTGGTACAGATGTCAAAAACAGGAAACAATATCGATACCATCCAAGATGGAATCTTATTCGTAATCAGACCAAATTCTATAAGATAGCCGAATTCGGAAAATACCTGCCGGCAATCAGAAAAAAAGTAGATCAGGATCTGGAACAAAAAGAATGGAACAAGGATAAGGTTGTTGCTCTTGTAATCCGTTTAATGGAAGAAACCCACATCAGGATAGGGAATGAGAAATATGCCAAAGACAACAAATCGTACGGACTTTCGACTTTGCGAAAAAGACATATTAATATTGACCGAAATTCTTTGCGTTTTGAATTTGTCGGGAAAAAGGGAAAACAGCATACCATCACCACCCGAAACAAACAATTGATAAAACTGGTAAGCCGATGCGAGGAAATTCCGGGTTGGGAAGTTTTTAAATATTATGACGAAAATGGTGAACGTAAGGTTCTTGACAGTCATATGGTTAATCAATATCTTCATGAAATTACAGGAAAATATTTTAGCGCCAAAGATTTCAGGACCTGGGCCGCATCGTTAATATTTTTTGAAACATTGATGAACATCGGAATTGCAGAAGACGAAAAAGAGATTAAGAAAAATGTCCTGACTGCCATTGATGTCACTGCAGAGGCACTGGGAAACACAAGAAGTGTCTGCAAAAACTATTATGTGCATCCTTTGATTGTGGCAGGATACGAAGATGGTTCAATTAAGGAATATTTCGAGAAACTCCGTAAAAACAGAAGCAACCAAAAATATTTTTCACGTTCAGAAGTCGTTTTTTCTGAATTAATTGGCAGTTTTCAGCCCGATTTTCAAACGGATTGAGCTAATAATTGAGTCTATTGAGTTAATCACTTTCTATAAATTACAGGAACTTTGCTATGTAAAAGGAGTTCAAATTGGGGAAACAAAAAACGGCACATATATCTTTAGGTAAATGTGTCGTTTTAATTTAAAACAAATTTAAAAGTTATGGGAACTAAAAGTGGGACTTATCAGGATGTTTATATCAGAAGAAATGACGAACTGGTAAGTTTAAAAAATGATGTAACAGATTTTTGCGAAAAATACATCAAACCTGTTCATCCACAAAACTGGGACTGGTCTGTAAGAGATTTTGAAAATCCTGAAAACGATCCGACAATTGACGAGGCAAGAGCCATTGCTGCGGTTGTCTACAAAGATCTAAACGAAAATAAAAACACAGATGTCGATCTTTCGACTATGAATAATGTAAAAGCAATCAAAGCCTATTTGAATCCGCAAAGCAAACACGAAAGATTCAATATGGAAGAATTTGCTTTTGCCTTGAAGGTGGAATTGGAACATGGTAAAATTAAAGCGGTAAATGTAACCAATAACCATCCGTTTCTGACCGCCATGATTGCCCTTGCACACATGACCGAAACCCTCACTTATTACAAAAGACTGGCCGTGATGGAAGCACAGGGCGAGATTTACGAAATCATGCGTAAAATCGAAAATTCGACCACAGGAAAAGAAGAGTGGTATAAAGAATTAGGTAAAGCCGAACAGGAACTAAATGAAGCCAGATCAGGCCTTGCAGAACGCCTGGAACGTATGGACGATATTCCGCCTTTAGAAAAAATTGGAGATTAAGCAAAACATAAAAAAACCGTTAAATACACTTTAACGGTTTTTTATTTATAGTTAAAATTTCCTCGGATCATTATCAGGATAATTTTCTCCCGGATCTTCTTCTTCAATTTCGTCTTCTTCGAGATCATCTTCAATTTCCTCCTCATCATCTTCATCGATATCTTCAAGATCTTTTTCGGTTTCCAGAAAATCGTCATCAATATCTTTAGGATTGTCAAAATCATCATTTAGTACATCACCTTCATGGTCAAGATCGCCCGGCGCATGAAAATCATCGTCTAAGTCATCTACTTCATCAAAATCATCTTCATCGTTTGAGAGTTGCTGCTGATTCGGAATCGCTTTATTAGGATCATATCCATTACGTACCGTATGGCCGTAATCACGAACATCACCAAAATGCTGATGTCCCTTTTTCAATTCGTCGTTATTATAAAGTGCTTCGTTCATAATAGCATTCTGCTTATTCAGGTTAGCTCTTCTGTTTTCAGAAGTTCTAATGTTTTGTTCTTTAGTTTCCATGATAGTATAATTAAGTTTGTTTTACAAAGCTACAGTAGCATTCTGGATTATTTTTATAAAATTAAAATTGCTAATTTCATAATTTACAGATGTTTATGATGTAATTACATCCAGAAATGGTATAACGGATTAGTTCTTCTTTGAGACTAATTTTAAATGTTTAACGCAAAATTAATTTGTCATGCCTGAAGGTCCGTCAATACGAATACTCGAAGAAGAAACCCGGCAATTTTCGGGACAAAAAATACTTTCTGCTTTCGGGAGCAGTGCTATTGATATAGAACGCCTGAACGGAAAAACAATCGAATCTTTTAAGACCTGGGGAAAACATTTTCTGATATGTTTTGATGATTTTACCGTCAAGATTCATCTGCTCATGTTTGGAACGTACCGGATTAATGAAAGAAAAGAATTAACACCCAGATTAAGTCTCGTTTTTGCAAATGGAGAACTAAATTTTTATACCTGTTCGGTTAAAATTCTCGAAGGAGAAATTAATCTTCACTATAACTGGTATGAAGATGTCATGAACAAAAGCTGGAATCCCCAAAAAGCAAAAGAAAGTCTAGATAAAATCCCAAAGCAAATGATCTGCGATGCCGTTCTTGACCAGAATATATTTTCGGGAGTAGGGAATATTATCAAAAATGAAGTATTATACCGATGTTATGTCCATCCGGAATCCAGAGTGGGGAAAATCCCGGAGGATAAATTAAAAGAAATTATTGATGAATGCTCTATTTACAGTTTTCAGTTTCTTGAATGGAAAAAAAATTATGAACTGAAACAACACTGGCTTGCGCATACTAAAAAAGTCTGCCTGCGCTGTGATCTTCCTTTGCACAAAAAACAAACCGGCGTAAAAAAACGAAGAAGTTTTTTTTGTACTAACTGTCAAAATTTATATCAATGAAAAAACATGTAGAAACAGGATGTTCGAGCTATAACAACCGTTACTGGAAAGGCATTTTTTATCCGGAAGATTTACCAACATCCAAATGGTTCGATTATTATTGCCAGCATTTTGATACGTATGAAATGAACGGGACATTTTATAAATTTCCAACAGTACGTATATTCGAAAACTGGTATAAAAAAGTGCCCGAAAATTTTCTTTTTTCTGTTAAGGCTCCCAAAGATATAACGCACTTTAAAAAGTTTATTGGGTGTGAAACACTGTTGTCCGATTTTTATAATTTTTGTGAGACAGGTTTAAAAGAAAAACTGGGGCCAATATTATTTCAGCTTCCTCCAAGTTACAATTTTACTCCTGAGAGACTTGGGCATATTATAAATTCATTGAATACAAAATTCGTCAACGTAGTTGAATTTCGTCATCAAAGCTGGTGGAATCAGGAAGTGTGGGATAGTTTGTTGCAAAATAACATTACATTTTGCAGTGTTAGTTATCCCGGCTTACCCGAAGATATTCTCACTCAGTTTCCTGTAATTTATATTCGTTTGCACGGAAATAAAAAGCTGTTTTATTCTGGCTATTCCACTGAAGATTTAGAAAGTATAAAAAAGACAATTTCCGGTTCGTTCAAACAATCTTTTGTCTATTTTAATAATACTGCCGGAACAGAAGGAATTCAGAATGCTTTGGAGTTTAAGGGGATAGTGTCAACAAAATAAAGAAAAGACTTGTCTTAAAGTAAATAAGTGATATAAATTAACAAAAGAACAAAGCAATAGCTTTATTAAGTTAACTTATATCACTTATATGTTTTTAATGTTTAGAATTTACAATTGCAATTCTCCTTCAATACCGTCATCCATAGTTTTTCCGGTCACAAAAGCGGCTGTCATTTTTGCGATAGCGACTACTTTTCCGTGTTTGTTGTTCCAGTAATAACCATCTTCCGGAACTACTTTAATCACACTCAAGTTTGGATCGTCAATACCTCCCGGCATCCATACTTTTACGATTGGATCCCATAATTCTTCAATAATTTCTCTTTTGTAGAGAATAGTGGCATTTCCGTGTAAAGTCAGAAACTTATCATGTGGTGAAGAAAAAAAGATTTCTACCTGCGGGTTTTGAGTAATTTCTGCATTCTGGCTGCTGTTTCTGTCAGACAAAAACCATAAGTTGCCCAGATCGTCAATTTTCTGAACACTCATTGGTCTGGATTGCAGTCTGGTTTCTTTATAAGTACAAAACATACATGTTTTTATATCTCCTGCAAGATCTTTTATTTTGTCTGCAGCAAGTTCATCTGTAAGGTCTTTATGATCTCCCATGGCTTTATTTTTTTAATATAATTAATTAAATTAGTTGTGTTTATAACACTCCATCTTAACTGATATCAGTTTAAAATGTTGATTATAACAAAGTTGGTTTTTTTATATCTTTACGGGTTATAGAATTTAACTTATTAATTATGAGATTTCAATTTCTTTTTTGATGAGGTTTAAAAACAAATTGTTAAATAAATTTATTTCCGTTACCTTTGACATCTAAAAATACCTTTTAAAAGAACAATGACAGATTTTACCGTATTCTACACAGACGATGATGAAGATGATTTGAGCATCTTTACTGATGCTGTAGAATCTATGTCTAAAAAAATAGAGCTCAAAACATACAATGGAGGCGATAAATTGCTGACAGCAATTTATAATCCGCCACCAACGCCTCATGTTGTTTTTCTGGATCTGAATATGCCCGGTAAAAATGGGTTTGATGTCTTAGCCGAACTGAGAAGTTCTGAAGAAAAAAATGATATTCCGGTTGTTATTTTTTCAACATCAAGCGAACCCGGAATTATAGAAAAATGCCGCATGCTCGGAGCCAATTTTTTTATAACCAAGCCTGTGTTGATGAAAGATATCGTAAAATCGATAGAACACGCTTTGGAAATCGACTGGAAGAAATTTATTCCTGACCCTAAAAATTTCGTTTATAAAGCATAAATATAACAAAAACGCCAGATTGTAAGTCTGGCGTTTTTTTATTCAGGAATATAAATTTCAAAAGTTGCTCCTTTGCCTTTCTCGCTGTGTGCAGTAATGATACCTTTGTGGTTTTCTACAATCTTTTTTACGATTGCAAGACCAATACCCGTACCAGAAAATTCACTCTCTGTATTTAATCGCTGAAAAACCTCAAAGATTCTTTCGCTGTATTCAGCATCAAAACCAATTCCGTTATCCGCTATTTTTAGACAATAATAGATTCTTTCAGGATAATTGACACGGATTCCTAAGTCGCTGCCTAAAACCCTTTTTGCCGTAATTTCGATATAAGGAGCTTCGTCCTTTTTGGAAAACTTTAATGCGTTTCCGATCAAATTATGCAACAATTGCCTAAACTGAAAAGGTATAACGGTTATTTCTCCCAAAGGATGAAAATTTACAATGGCATTTGTTTCTTCTATACGTTCAGAAAAATCACTTGTAACTTCTTCGGCAATTTCGTCAAGATTTGTTTTAACAAAAACTCTTTCAGCAGAATTTGTTCTCGAATAGGTGAGGAGATCCTGAATTAAAGTCTGCATTCTTTTGGCAGAAACTTCAATACGGTTTAAGTAAGTTTTGGCTTTCGCCGAAATATTCTGCTCATCCAGATCGGCCAGACGGCTTGCAAAAGTTTGTATTTTTCTCAGGGGTTCCTGTAAGTCATGACTCGAAATATAGGCAAAGGATTGTAATTCAATATTCATATTAATTAAATCCTTGTTTTTAATTTCTAACTGGGCGGTTCTTTCAGAAACTTCTCTTTCAAGCTTGTTTGTAAAATCTTTCTGATCCTGAATATCGGTGCTGGTTCCGACCCACATCTGTATGTTTCCTTCTTCGTCTTTTTGTGCCGTTGCATGGCTCTGCTGCCATCTGTATTGTCCGTCATGACGGCGAAAACGATGCTCAAATAAAAAGTCATTTCCTGAATTTACAGCTTCCATCCAGGCATTTATATTGGCTTCGCGGTCATCAGGATGCACAATTTTTAACCAGTCATTTTTATCCACGGCTTCCGGAGATAATCCCGCATACGTATAAACAGACTGATTAAAATAATTCAGGTTACCAAGTGCATCACTTGTCCAGACATGCTGTGGCATAGAATCTGCCAGAAGCCTGAATTTCTCTTCACTCTTCATCAAAATCTGCTGACGGTTTTTCTCATCGGTAATATCCATGACAGTACCAATCATTTTTAACGGAACATTATTTTCGTCAAAAAATATTTTGCCGTGTGCCCTTATCCACGCAATGGAATTATCCGGTTTTATGATACGCGATTCATATTTATAAACACTCGTCTGCAGTGCCATTTTATAGGCTCTTTGCAGTATATAAAAATCATCAGGATGAATTTGTTTATGCAGGTCAGACCGTATTAGTTTACTGCTTTTGTCATGGCCAAAAATTGTCGCCAGATTTTCAGAATAAATTAATGCCTGATTGGGCACATCTAAATCCCAGGTTGCAATTTCTGCAATTTCTCCTGCCAGTCTTGCTCTTTCTTCTGCGTCTTCTACTTTTTTTCGTGCTTCGACCTGCACAGTAACATCATTGGCAACAGCTACAATGCCGGAAATAATTCCATCATGTTCTTTTAATGCTTCGTAAACTATATTAATATAGGTATCAACAATTTCTCCTTTTCGGAGAAGACGTACTAAACGTTCAGACGCAATATATCTTTCTCCTGTAGTATATACATTGAGTAAAATTTCTTCTAATCCCTGGTTGGCAGCTTCTGGCAGTGCTTCAAAAATGGGTTTATTAAGCACTTCATGCTCTTTTCGTTCCCACAATTCAAGCATAAGGGTATTTACAATTTCAACCTTATATTCCGGACCTCTGAATACACACATGGCACTCGGAGTCTGCAAAAGATTTGTGCGATAACGTGTCGTGCTGGCTTCCAGTTCCTTTACCATTTTGACTTTGCCTGTAGTTTCATTACAGATTACCAAAACTCCGGCTGTTTGGCCCGATTCGTCATTTACGGGACTGTAACTAAAAGTCCAGTAGACATCTTCGATTTTTCCGTTTCTGTATATAGGTAAAAATTGATCTTCATGCCAGGTTGCTTCTCCTTCTATAAGAACCTGGTCAATAAGAGGTTTTATAAAATCCCAGATTTCAGGCCATCCTTCTTCTCCTTTTTGTCCTAAAATAGAAGGATGTTTGCCATCATTTCCAAGACTTGGACGATAGGCGTCATTATAAAAACAAATTAATTCTTCTCCCCAAAATAAAAACATCGGGAATTTTGAGTTTAATAGAATTCCCAATGTGGTTCGTAAACTTTGCGGCCATTTATCGACGGGTCCAATAAGAGTCTGGTCCCAGTCTTTGGCACGCATTAACGCTCCCATTTCGCCTCCTTTTGAAAGGAAATCGTGATCCATATATGCCATGAAATTTATTAATAACTATTTGAAATAATTAATTGCCTGCAATAAATGTACTAATTAATACGGTATATTTTTGCGATAAATTGCATTTTGAAGTTTAAATAAAGTTAAAATGGAGGCCTGATTTAAAAAATACAATTATTGGTGAGTTGTACTTAAGTATTTGATAATGTTTTGTTTATGTGTATTTTTTTTGAACTTTTTTTTGAAAGTATCATGAAAGTTGGATTTTATATGAGGTAAAATTTAAATCTATTGAGTTAAGATTAATCGTTCTGAATGATGAAATTTGGGTATAAACTAATAAGGAAATCTAACATAAATATAGAGATCATGAAAAACGAATATTCTAAAAAAGAAACCGACTATATAAAAAAATATCAGGATGAAGGTTACACCAGTAATTTTTTATTTAATAATGAAACGCTGATAGACACCAATACAAAAGTAGCTTATAAACCTGAAGAAATTTTTATTGTTGCCCATCACCGGTATGAAGGTATGAGCGATCCAGATGATATGTCTATTTTATACGTAATAGAAACCGAGAATGGAATAAAAGGAACTCATTTGTTAGGATATGGCCCTACAGCGGATCTTGAAGAAGCAGAATTCTTTAAAGATATTCCGAAGAAAAATTACTCTAAAAATGCAGACATTAATGAAATTGCATCTGAGTAATAAGTAATTAAGATTAGATTAAAAAGAACAGACGATTATTTTGCAGGAGAACAGTTATTCAGGGATTATACCCGGGGTAGCTGTTTTTTTCTTTAGTACTAAACGTT
>NZ_QETH01000090.1 GCF_003105115.1 Flavobacterium sp. HTF
AATAGTGGAAACTGCCTGAAATGTATTATTTGCCATTATAAAAGCAGTAGGATTTGCATTTCCAATATCTTCACTGGACAAAATTAGCATTCTCCTTGCGTGGGGCGATTTTAAAAAAAAGAATATCATTTTTTCAAGTTAAAAAAAAATCTAAATTAGTTATAAAATCGATTGTAAGTAAGAGTAGATTCAAATTGTAACAAGTAAAAGAGCGAAATTTTAATAAAAATATGAGGCAAAAAAACGCAGATTATAAAACGATTCCTATAATAATTATTAGTTTTAATCAACTTCATTATTTGGAGAAACTCATTGATTATTTAACCAAACATAATTACAAAAATATCGTTATTATTGATAATAATTCGACCTATAAACCTTTGTTGGAATATTTTGACAAAATTAATTCGATTGTAACAATTCATCGCCTAAAAGATAATTATGGACACTTAGTATTTTGGGAAAATAAAGGTTTATTTGAAAAATACTCAAAAGGTTATTATGCATTGACTGATGCAGATATAAATCCAATACCTGAATGCCCTGGTGATTTCCTAAATCATTTTAAAAAAATCCTGGATAAGGATCAAAAAATAACCAAAGTTGGATTTAGTCTTAAAGTGGATGATATACCTAATACAAACTTATATAAAGACAGAATCCTGAAATGGGAATCTCAATTCTCAAAGGACGAACGTAAAGATGGAAATTTTGCAGCAGAAATAGATACTACCTTTGCATTGTATAGGCCAGGATACCAATATGACATTGCAAATTTTTATAGTGCATGCAGAACTAAAATGCCATTTGTTGCAAGACACGGAGGATGGTATATAGATAATAGAAATTTGACAGAAGAACAAAAGTTTTTTTTTGCTAATTGTAATGAATCTAGTTCGTGGCGAGTTAATGAAGATGGTATAATGGATAATCAAAATTATTTACAATAAGTGTTAGCAATAATAGTCCCTTACTACAAGATTAGTTTTTTTGAAGAAGTCCTAATATCATTAGCGAATCAAACAGATAAAAGATTTAAAGTTTATATCGGAGATGATGCCAGCCCGGATTCTCCTGAAACGATATTAAAAAAATATCATGGAAAGTTTGATTTTGTATATCACCGATTCGAAAAAAATTTAGGATCTGTTTCTCTTACAAAACAATGGGAACGCTGTATTAATTTGAGCGAAAACGAAGAATGGCTGATGATTTTAGGAGATGACGATTTTCTTGGAGATACAGTAGTTGAATCATGGTACGAAAATTTCGATTTATTTTATAAAAAAGCAAATGTCGTTCGTTTTGCTTCTAAAATGATAATTCAGGAAACCCAAGAGGTAACCGAAACTTTTTTGCATCCTGTCTGGGAAGCAGCTACAGAATCTTATTACAGGAAATTCAGACACTTAACAAGAAGTTCGTTGTCAGAATATATTTTTTCAAGAAAAACATTTCTTAAGTATGGATTTCATAATTATCCACTTGCGTGGAATAGTGACGATCATGCCTGGCTTGATTTTTCTGATAATAAACCTATTTATACTATAAATGAAGCGTTAGTTTATTTTAGGCTTTCTGCATTGAATATTTCCGGAAAACAAGATAATAAAGATGCGAAAAGTTTATCTGTTATATCATTTTACAGGTTTTTGGTTGCAAATAAACTGAAATTTTATACACTATCACAAAGAGAAAAAATTATAAGATTTTATGAAAATGAGATCATTAAACAAAGAAAACTGAAACTTTCTGAGTGGATTTTTTTATCATATTTTTATTTAAAATATTTAGATTTTTATTCCATAAAAAAGTTTAGCAAAAGATTTATAAAAAGCATTCTAAAAAAACATGTATAAAAAAGTATCCATAATTGTTCCATGTTATAAACAAGCACAATTCCTTGACGAAGCTTTGACTTCTGTTTTGGAGCAAACTTATTCTGGTTGGGAGTGTATAATTGTAGATGACGGAAGCCCGGACGATACCGAAGATGTCGCTTTGAAGTGGTGTAATAAAGACTCGAGATTTAAATATCTGAAAAAGGAAAATGGCGGCTTATGCAGTGCCAGAAATGCAGGAATTGACATAGCCGATGGAGAATTAATTTTACCATTAGATGCAGATGACAGAATAGGAAGAAGATATTTAGAATTAGCCACTGAAGCTTTTAATGAAGATAATTCCTTGACAGTAGTGTATTGCAAAGCAGAGAAATTCGGAGACGAAACCGGTTTATGGGATTTACCGGAGTTTTCGCTTTTTAATCTAAGCCGGAATAATTTAATTTTTCCGTCTGGAATGTATAAAAAGACAGATTGGAAAATAATTGGAGGATATGATCCCAAAATGATTTATGGATGGGAAGATTGGGAAATCTGGATCGCACTGTTAAAAAATGGAGGCAGAGTTAAGCAATTAGATGAAGTTGGATTTTACTACAGAATAAAATCTGTTTCAATGTTAAAGTCAATAGATAAATACAAAGGCGATTACCTGCTTGATTATCTTAGCATCAAACATGCCGATTTTTTTGTAAAGCAATATGGATCTTTTAAAGCAATGGAACATCAATTGATAGCTTTAGAAAGAAAAAATGAAGAAAATTTGAAGAGTGAGAAATTCGTAATTGATGTTTTCTGCAAAAGATTCTTTGGTTTTACAATATTTGGAAAATACAAAGGATAAATCTCTAAAAGAATTTAATAACGCGCCCCAAATGCCCGAAAGCAAAATAAAATTTCTTGCCTACTATCTGCCACAATATCATCCCATACCGGAAAATGACGAATGGTGGGGAAAAGGTTTTACCGAATGGACAAATGTTGCCAAAGCGAAACCTTTATTCAAAGGACATAATCAGCCTGTGTTACCTGCAGACTTAGGATTTTATGATTTAAGAGTACCTGAAACTCAGGAACAGCAAGCGAAATTGGGCAAAGAATATGGTCTTGATGGTTTCGTATATTATCAATATTGGTTTGGAGACAATAAAATGCTGCTCGAAAAACCTGCTGAAACCATGCTTCATAATAAAAATATTGATTTCCCATTTTGCTTTTGCTGGGCAAATGAAACCTGGAAAGGAATCTGGCACGGGCTTGATAATCCTTCTGTTCTGATCGAACAGACGTATAATGGAAAAGAAGGATATCAGATTTATTTTGATTATCTGTTACCTTTTTTTAAAGATGAACGTTATATCAAAATTGATAATAAACCCATGTTTCATGTATACAGGTTTGATGATATACCCAATGTACAGGAATTTATAACTGTATTTAATGAACTGGCCATTGCCAACGGTTTTGCCGGAATTTATTTTGTCGCCACAATTGCATCCGAGAATGTTCTTAAAAACGATCAGATCTATGGAAAAGTAGGAGACGAAGTATTTCAGAAAATGAGATACAAAAGTGGATTTCTATTTCCTGACGTAAGATATTTAGGCTGGCTCGAAAGAAAAATAAAAGTGACTCTTGGATTTACCAACGAGATTGGTAAAAGATTAAAACCTATAATTGTAGATTACACAAAGGCAGTTTCCCGTATCAATGTCACTTTTCCTAATCAGAAATATATTTCGTGTGTTTTTCCTAACTGGGACAACTCTTCCCGAAGCGGAAAAAAGTCTTTGATTTTTATCAATTCAAACCCGGAATCCTGGAAAAAACATTTGCAAAAAGCAGTTGACGAATTATTGAAAAATCCCAAAAACCCTCCATTTGTAATGATAAAGTCCTGGAATGAATGGGCAGAAGGAAATCATCTGGAGCCGGATACAAAATTTGGACTAAAATGGTTAGAGGCATTAAAAAATGTCAAAGATAATTTATACCAGAAATAAGAATGGAAAACAATTTTTTAATATCGGTTGTTTTACCCGTTTTTAATGGAGAAAAATTTCTCTCAAAGTCTATTGAAAGTGTACTCAACCAAACATATCAGAATATCGAATTGATTATTGTCAATGATAATTCAAATGACAATACACTTCATATTGCAAATCAATTTGCAGAGAAAGACAATAGAGTACAAGTCATAAATAATCCTGTAAATAAAAAGTTACCTGCAAGTTTAAATATCGGACATAATGCCTGCAAAGGAGATTTTATAACCTGGACCAGCGATGATAATTTTTACGAAGCAGATACTTTAAAAATCTTATTGGATAATCTTCTAAAGAAAGAAGCCGACGTCGTATACAGCAATTTTACTTTGATAGACGATAAAGATCAAAAGATAAGAGAAGTTACTCTTCCCGCTATTGAGAATCTCATTTTCGGTAACGTCATAAGTTGTTGTTTCATGTATAGAAAAGAAGTATATCAAAGAAATAATGGCTACAACGAAGCCTATTTCCTGATTGAAGATTATGATTTTTGGCTACGCGCTGCCCTGCACAGCAAATTTTATCAAATCAATCAATCGCTGTACAATTACCGGAAACACGAAGAAAGCCTGACCAATCAAATTAGTGTTGATGAAGCAAAAAATAGTCTCTGGAAAAAGAATATAAAGGCAATGTTTCTTAGTTTCTGGGAAAATTTTGTAAAAAATAATTATGCTGAAATGGCAGAATTGTCAACCAAACTTTTGCTTTTTGAAAAGATTGAATTTGACTGGATTATTGCAAACAACAATAAAATTAAGGAGATCAAAACAGCAATAAAAAAGAACCAAAATTTCCCGGATGCAACAAGGATCGAAAAATTGTTCTTAAAAAAAACGATAGAAGTAATGATTAATGAAAAAGACACTAAAAGAAATTTTTCAAGATCTGTTTTTGTAATGAGAAATTATGCTAATGTTTTAGATAAAAACTCTTTTAAAACATTAATTAAATATTCATTTTTAAAATAGTCAAATGAAATCAAAAATGTCTTTAAAACATGCTATTTTAATTACTGCATATAAAAATTATCATCATCTTGAGGAAATAATCAAATGCTTTGACGCCAATTTTGAATTGTTTATTCATATCGATAAGAAAAGCAATATTTCGGATATAGAATTAACGAATTTGCGAAAACATGAGATTGTAAAATTGGTTGAACAAAAATATAAAGTGAATTGGGGAGGATTCAATCATCTGAAAAGTATTTTATATTTGACGGAAGAAGCTTTAAAAAATACTGAAATAGGATATTTTCATTTGATTAGCGGACATGATTTTCCATTAAAAAAAGCCTCTCATTTTTTAGATTTTTTTCAGAATACAGATGTTGAGTATTTAACTTACGGAAATGTTCCAACCATTGGTGCTGCAGATAACGGCAATATGGATCGCATTGAATATTATAATTTTTACGATTTGTTAAATGCAAAAAACACTAAACAAAACGGAAGAATAAGACGTCTTGTCAGAATTCAGAAACGACTTGGTTTTAAGAGAAAAATATCAGCTAAAATGCCTAAACTTTATTACGGTTCTACGTGGTGGAGTCTGAGCAGAGCTTGTGTCAGTTATGTAATTGATTTTACAAAAAACAATAAGTTTGTTTTGAATAGGTTTAAACATACACTATGTTCAGAAGAATTTTATTTTCAAACCATAATTATAAATTCAGCTTTTGCTGAAAAAGTAACTAATAATAATTTGAGGCATATTGACTGGGTTGCCAGAAATGGTAATAATCCGGCAATATTAGACGAAACAGATTATGACAAATTAGTACAAACGGATGCATTATTTGCAAGAAAATTTGAATATCCAATGTCACTTGGATTATTGGATAAAATTAAACCGCTATTAAAATGATTGGCTCAAAAGTGACCATTATTATGGCAACCTATAACAGGGCCCATTTTATTGTCGAAACATTACAATCGATACAAAAACAAACTTTCTCAAATTGGGAATGCCTGATTATTGACGATGGCGGAAGTGATAATACCAGTGAAGTAATTACTCCCATTTTGGCAGAAGATTCACGTTTTACATTCTTAAAACGCCCTGATACTTACCAAAAAGGATTGCCAGGCTGTAGAAATTATGGATTGGATTTGGCAAAAGGAGATTTTGTGATTTTTTTTGATGATGATGATATTGTGCATCCTCAGAATCTGGAATTGTGTACAAATGAATTACAGAAACCGGAAATATCTTTTTGCAGATATGAAAGAGAAGTTTTTACAGGAGAGTTTAATTATGATTTTGATTATTCAAAAGAATATTCCTCTTTCCTTATTGATGTTAATGATTTAGAAAAATTATTAAACAATAAGCTGCCATTTAATTCCTGTGCTGTCATGTGGAAAAAAGAATGTTTTACGAACAATCGCTTCGTAGAACATTTAATGTATGCAGAAGAATGGGAATTGTATTCCAGAATACTATCATCAGGAATTAGAGGGATTTCTATAAAAAAATGTTTATTCTACGGAAGAAAACATTTAAAATCAAATACCGGTGAATTTTTCACCCACAATCCTGTCCGAAGAAAATCGCATTGTGATGCTGTAGCATTAGTAGTTAAAAACCTTAAAGAAAAACAATTAGTCACCAATTCTCTAATTGGTTATTTTGTTACCATTTCTTTAGATTATAAAGAATATGATTTATTCAGTCAGATTTCAAAAATCCTAAATTTGCCTTTAGTGCAAAAAATAAAATGGCAAATCTATTATAGCTCTTACTTTTTGCGTTTGCCAATTTACAAAATGAAAAAAAAGATCAAAAAATGAGAATCCTTCTTTGTTTCGGAACCCGTCCTGAAGCCATAAAAATGGCACCTTTATATCACGAACTCAAAGAAAATAATTTTGAAGTTATTGTTGGCGTAACAGCGCAACATCGCGAAATGCTGGATCAGGTATTAGAATTTTTTGATATTAAACCGGATTATGATTTAGATTTAATGCAGCCAAATCAGACTCTAAATAATTTGAGTTCCCTGATTCTAAGCAAAATGGATAAAATACTTTTAGAAGTTAATCCAGATTTGGTTTTTGTGCATGGAGATACCACAACATCTTCTATGGTAGCTCTGGCAGCATTTCATCGTGGTATAAAAGTAGCTCATGTTGAAGCCGGACTACGAACGTACAATAAACAGTCGCCTTTTCCTGAAGAAATCAACCGACAGTTAACCGGAAGATTAGCGGATATTCATTTTACACCTACAAATGAAGCAACAAATAATTTAGTCAAAGAAGGTATTTCCCAATCAGCTATTGTTCAAACCGGAAATACCGTTATTGATGCTTTGTTCTGGACCATTAATAAAATTGGAAAAGAAAATTATACGCACCCTGAAATAGAAGAATTAAAAAATATAATCCCGAAAAATAAAAAGATTGTATTGGTAACAGGACATCGCAGGGAAAATTTTGGAGAAGGAATGAACAACCTTTGCGAAGCGCTGTTAGCGATATCTAAACGCGAAGATGTTATAATAGTATATCCGGTACATCTAAACCCTAATGTTAAGGATGTTGTAAACCAGTTATTGTCTGATAAAGAAAATATTCTCCTTATTAATCCTGTATCTTACCCGGCTTTTGTGTGGTTAATGCAGCAATCATTTTTAATTGTTTCTGATTCGGGAGGCATTCAGGAAGAAGCGCCTTCTTTAGGGAAACCTGTTTTAGTAACCAGAAACACTTCAGAAAGACCTGAAGGAGTAATGGCAGGTTTTTCAAAATTAGTAGGTACCGATAAGGATAAAATTATAAATGTTATACAAGAACTTTTAGAAAATTTTGATGGTTTTGAAAACAAATCAAATCCATACGGAAATGGTAATGCATCAAAGAATATAATTAGTTTTTTAAAGCATCTTAACTAAGATTATATGGGATTAAAATCAATTATTCTAAAGATAATTAAATACATACCGGCTAATTCAGTTAAGATATTTTTGCTCAAAAAGCTGTTTAATTACGCTATAGGTAAAAACGTCAAAATTGGAAAGGCTATAATTAACTGCAACAAAGTATATATTGGAAATAATGTACACATTGCAGGTAATAACGTTATTACCTGTAATGAATTTTCAATTGGAGAAAATTCCTCAATTCATTCAGGAAATGTAATTCAGGGAAGAGCAAATTTTTCTTTAGGGACAAATTCCAGAATTATCAATAATCACCATTTTGATTTATGGAATAACATCCAGATCGGAAACAATACATGGATTGCCGGAAAAAACAGCCAATTTTGGACACATGGATCCATTCATACAAAATTGAACAACAAAGATTTGTCTATAGTTATTAAAGATAATATTTACATTGGCTCTGCCTGCCGTTTTGCTCCCGGAGTTTTAATTGAAAATGAAAATTTAATAGGGTTGGGAAGCGTTGTAACAAAAAGCTTTTTAGAAAGCAAAACTATTATTGCAGGTAACCCGGCAATTGTAGTGAAAAATGAAATTGACTGGAGAACAAATTGGTAAAATGATAAAAAAAATACTTATTGTAGTTGATTCTATAAACATAGAAGACAGCAGCGGATCAAAAGCAAATGTGGCTCTGATTAATAATTTGCAGGAAGCCGGATTTGAAGTTTTGGTTTATCATTACACCAGAAAAAATATAAATTTAAAAAATGTAAACACATTTGAAATACCCGAAATAAAGTCTAATATTTCATATTTTTTAAGCAGGTCTCAAAGGGTTTTTAGTCGACATTTTAAAGTAAATCTCGCTCCTTTTTTTGAAAAAAGATTTGGTTTTTCGTTTACCTTTTTTAATGATATAAAGAGTATATCCAGCGCTTTAAAAAAACAATCTTTTGAACCTGACCTAGTGCTTACGTTAAGTAAAGGTGCAAGTTTCAGGCCTCATTACGCAGTTCTCAAATTGCCTCATTTGCATAAAAAATGGATGGCATATATACATGATCCGTATCCTTTTCATTATTATCCAAGACCTTATAACTGGGTAGAACCTGGTTATGATTTTAAAGAGCTTTTTTTTAAGGAATTGTCTCAAAAAGCAAAGTATAGTGCTTTTCCAAGCCAGCTATTAAAGGAATGGATGTCGAGTTACTTTCCTGATTTTTCTAAAACGGGAATTATAATTCCGCATCAGAATGAAAAATATGAAGTTCAGAATACAAGTTTTCCTTCTTATTTTGATGTTTCAAAATTCCATTTGCTGCATGCCGGAAATTTAATGAAACAACGTTCTCCGGAAGGTTTACTAAAAGGCTTTATACTATTTCTTGAAAACAATCCTTCAGCAAAAGAAGATGCAAAACTTATTTTATTAGGAGATGCTTCTTATCATACTGAAATGCTTAAACAATATAATATTCCTGAGATATACATTCATAATGGAAATAAAGCTTTTGATGAGGTGTATCATTTGCAAAAAAATGTTTCTGTAAATATTATTTTAGAAGCAAAAGGAGAAATAAGCCCTTTTTTACCGGCTAAATTTCCGCATTGTGTTGAAGCTGACAAAACAATCCTTTCTCTGGCGCCCTATTATAGTGAAACCAGAAGATTGCTGGGAGAAGATTATCCTTTTTGGTCAGAAGTGGATGATGTGAAGAAAATTGCATCGTTAATCGGAAAATTATATCAGTTGTGGAAACAAAATCCGGACAGCTTACTTTTAAGCAGAAAAGATTTAGAAGATTATATATCAGTAACACATTTAAAAGAAGTACTAAAAAAATTGTAAATACTAAAAATGACAAACTCCAGTTTTTCAATCCTTATTACAACTAAGAACCGTAAAGATGACCTAGCTTTTACACTGCAAAAAATTCAAAATATATTAGTTAGAAATGAAGTCGTTTGTGTAGTTTTTGATGATGGGTCAACCGATGGAACTTCTGATTTTTTGAAAGTAAATTATCCTCAGATTGTTTTGAATACAAATAAGATTTCCAAAGGATATTTATATTGTAGAAATAAGATGTTAAATGAAGTGACTACAGATTTTGCAATTTCATTAGATGATGATGCACATTTTGTTACAGAAAATTCATTAGATATAATTGAAGATTATTTTGCTAAAAATGAAAAAATAGGCGTATTAGGATTCAGGATATTTTGGTCTAAGGAAGGTCCGGAAATTATTTATTCTGATGATGAGCCAGTGAGAATGAAAAGTTTTGTTGGGTGTGCACACGTATGGCGTATGAAAGCATGGCGTGATATTCCAAACTACCCGGAATGGTTTGTTTTTTATGGCGAAGAGGATTTTGCTTCTTATCAATTGTTTAAAAAGAAATGGGAAGTATGTTATTTGCCAGAAGTTCTGGTGAATCACAGAGTAGATGTTGTAGGCAGAAAAAATAATTATGATTATGCTCTAAGATTACAGAGATCATTACGTTCCGGTTGGTATTTATATTTATTATTTTATCCTGTTTCTGTTATTCCAAGAAAGCTGTTTTATTCTGTTTGGATACAACTTAAATCAAAAGTTTTTAAAGGAGATTTTAAAGCTTTGAAGGCACTTATATTCGCTTTTTGTAATGTGTTAGCTTCATTTCCTAAAATTCTAAAAAATGCTAATCGTTTAACAATGCAGGAATATCAGGATTTTCAACATTTAGAAAATGCTAAAATCTATTGGAAACCAGAAGATAAATAATTTTGCTCTATGAAAACAATTGCTATAATTCCGGCTCGTGGAGGATCTAAAAGACTGCCTCAGAAAAATATTAGAACATTAGGTGAAATTCCTTTGTTAGCACATAGTATTTTGTATGCTCAGGCAAATAAAGAAATTATAGATGAAATCTACGTATCGACAGATGATATTGAAATTAAGAAAATTGTATTAGAATTTGGAGCAAAAGTAATTGACAGGCCGGAGGCTATTTCAGGAGATTTAGAGCCAACAGTTTCCGCATTAAAAAATGCACTGGAACAAATCGGCAAACCAGTTGAAAATGTTGTTTTGCTACAGGCTACAAATCCGCTTCGTCCTCAAAACTTGCTTCATGAAGCTTTTGATTTATATGAAAAGGAAAAATACGATAGCTTGTTTACCGTTTCACGAAATCATCAGAAATTTGGAAAAATTGCTGACAATAAGTTTATTCCGTATAATTATGAAATCGGACAAAGAAGTCAGGATTTAGAACCTCTTTTTTTCGAAAATGGCTTATTATATATCACAAAAGCTGCATTAATTCTTGATAATATAATTATTTCAGAAAATGCATTTCCATTCGAGATAAATCATATTTTTGCCGAAGTGGATATCGATACTCAGGAAGATTTTGATTATGCAGCATATCTACTTTCCAAAAACAAAACCATACAATAAATTATTTTATTTATGAATCCATTTATAGAAATAGCCGGACGAAAAATAGGCGCAGATTATCCGCCATTAGTAATTGCCGAAATAGGAATTAATCACGAAGGTTCTTTGCAGGTTGCCAAAGAAATGGTTGACGCAGCTCACAGAGCGGGAGTTGAGGTAGTGAAACATCAGACACATATTGTAGAAGATGAAATGAGCGGTGCCGCCAAAAAAGTAATTCCGGGAAATGCCGATGTTTCTATTTATGAAATTATGGAACGCTGCTCCTTAAACGAAGAAGAGGAATTGGAATTAAAGAATTATGTAGAAAGCAAAGGCATGATTTTTATTTCGACACCATTTTCCCGTGCAGCAGCCGAAAGATTAAAAAAGTTTGATATTCCGGCCTACAAAATTGGCTCGGGAGAATGCAATAATTACCCTTTATTAGAACATATCGCCTCATTTGGCAAACCGGTAATCTTAAGCACCGGAATGAATACAATAGAAAGTATTCAGAAAGCAGTTGCCATTTTTGATAAACATAATATTCCGGTTGCCTTATTACATACAACCAATTTGTACCCAACGCCAATTCATCTGGTTCGTTTTGGAGCAATGGTAGAATTGCATGAAGCTTTTCCGGATAAAGTCTTTGGTCTGAGTGATCATACCTTAAATAATAATGCGTGTCTTGGTGCAGTTGCTCTCGGCGCAAGTATTTTAGAAAGACATTTTACAGATCATATGCAGCGTACCGGACCGGATATTGTTTGCAGTATGGATGAAAAAGCCTGCGGGGAACTTATTGTTTCAAGTGCAGAAATTGCCTTGATGCGTGGAGGAACAAAAAAACCGGCTTTAGAAGAACAGGTAACAATTGATTTTGCTTTTGCTACTGTTTGCGCTATTAAAGGAATAAAAAAAGGAGAAACGTTTACCAAAGAAAATATTTGGGTAAAACGCCCGGGTACGGGTAAAATCCTGGCCGAAAAATTTAATGATGTCTTAGGTAAAACCGCTGCAAGAGATATTGAAAATGATGAGCAACTGACCTGGGAAGATATTAACTAAATGGAAGATTTTGTGCAGTTTCTGTTAAAAAAGGTTTATAACCCAAAAAGCATAAGGAATGAATATATCCTTGAAGCTTTTGAATTAACAATTAAAGATGTCAATCATCATTTTCCAAATCTTTCAAAAGAAGAGATTAAAAACAGTATAACGAATAACTCTAATGAACTGGCGTTGTTTTTATTTCGTTTAGGAAGTATCCTGCATCAAAATAATGAAGAAAACTTAAAACCTCAGATTCACTGGTTACTTAAAGAATTATGCAGTTGTGAAATTTATTTTAATAACCAAATAGGCGAAGGTTTTTATATTGTGCATGGTGAAGGTACAGTGATCGGGAGCAGAAATACAATTGGCAAAGGATTTAAGATTCATCACGGCTGTACTATCGGACATAAAAGAAACGGAGGCGGAAATGGCAATGTAATAGGTGACAATGTAACAATGTATTGTAATTCTTCAATAATTGGAGAACTTATCATCGGAGATAATGCTGTTATCGGAGCACATGTGATGATTACTCAGAATATTGCTGATAATAGTTTAATAACTCAGGCCGGAGAACTGCTGGCCCGCCAAATTCAATTATAAATATTTTTTTAGAAGCAGCTATAATTAAATAATGAAAAAAATCCTTTTTCTTACCGGTACACGCGCTGATTTTGGTAAAATAAAATCATTGATTCAAATTCTTGAAGACCGTCAGGATTTTGAGGTTTTTGTATTTGTAACCGGTATGCATTTGCAGGAAGAATACGGATATACTTTAATTGAAATCGAACGCTGCAACTTTAAAAACATACATACTTTTCAAAACCACACCCACGAAACCACAATGGATCTGACACTAGCTAAAACCATTGAAGGATTATCCAAATATTGCAAAGACGTAAATCCTGATATGATTATCGTGCATGGTGATAGGGTTGAAACGTTAGCCGGTGCAATTGTTGGTTCTCTTAATAATATTTTGGTTTCACACATTGAGGGCGGTGAAATTTCAGGAACCGTAGATGAATTAATCAGACATAGCGTTAGTAAATTGAGTCACATTCATTTTGTGTCTAACAAACAGGCTGAGAAAAGATTAATACAAATGGGAGAAATAAAAGAATCTGTTTTTACCATTGGTTCGCCGGATATTGATATTATGTTTTCCGATCAGTTACCGAATTTAAATACAGTAAAAGAATATTACAAAATTGATTTTGAAAAATATGCAGTAGTAATGTTTCATCCTGTGACTACAGAGTTTAAACACATGAAAAGTTACACAGAAAATTTTGTCAATACATTACTGCAGGATTATCACAACTATGTCGTTATTTTTCCAAACAATGACTTAGGAAGCCAGTTTATAATCGATGCTTATCAAAAACTAAAAGAAAATCCAAGGTTTAGAATTTTTCCTTCTATTCGTTTTGAATATTTTTTGACCTTATTGAAGAACAGTCAGTTTATAATCGGGAACAGCAGTGCCGGAATCAGAGAAGCACCTTATTACGGAATCCCGATAATTAATATCGGAACCCGTCAGCAAAACAGAGCGATCCATGCTGATATTGTCAATACGGATTATTCTGAAAACAGCATCAAAGAAGCACTCTCCATTATTGATTCTCACAAAGTCCAAATTGTAGAAGATGATTTTGGAAACGGAAACAGTAATGAATTATTCCTTGAATGTCTTCAGAAAGAAAATATCTGGAAACTAAATCATCAAAAACAATTTAGGGATATACAATAAAGATTGTAATTAAAATGAAAAAAATAGGAGTTGTAATAACAGATGGTGTAGGGTTTAGAAATTTTGTCATGAGTGATTTCATTACAGAAGCTTCAGCTCAGTTTGATAAAATCATAATTTATTCCGGTCTGCCGGAAAGTTGTTATCAAAATTTGGATAATCCAAAACTGGAGATAAAAGAACTTGCTGTTTTTAAAGAAGGAAAATCAACCTGGGCTTTCAGAAAATGGAAAGAATTAGCGCATTTGCAAAAGTATAAAAGCTTTTACGGCATGAACGATAACCTGCTTGTTGGTTATCCTAAAAATAATTCTGCCCGGTCAGTATTTGTAAAAGGTCTTTATGTTTTTACAAAACTGATACATTCAAATACAAGTATTTTATTTGCAGAAAAGCTGCAGTTTTCTTCTTTTTCTACAAATAAAATAACCAAAGAATATATTGAGATTCTTAAAAAAGATAAACCGTCACATTTATTTTTTACACATCAGAGACCACCTTATCTGGCTCCGTTTTTGTACGCAGCCATTCGGTCAAAAATCCCTACGAGTACTTTTATATTTAGTTGGGACAATCTGGCTTCTAAAGGAAGAATGCTCGGAAGTTTTGACCGTTTTTTGGTATGGAGCCAATTGATGAAAGACGAATTGCTATATTTTTATCCAAATGTAAAAGATGAAAATGTACAAATTGTGGGAACACCGCAGTTTGAACCGTATGTTCTTGACAAATACAAATCTCCAAAAGAAAGTTTCTTCGCAAAATTCAATTTAGATCCCGATAAAAAAATAATCTGTTACAGCTGTGCAGATGTTTCGATCGGGCCAAACGATCCGATTGTGATTAAGGCAATTGCAGAAGCAATCCGAAATAATGAAATACAGTTTCCGGTACAGCTTCTGGTCAGAACTTCGCCGGCTGAAGATGACAGGAGATTTAAAGCCATCAGAGATGAATTTCCTGAAATTATCTGGAATGTACCGAAGTGGATACTGACGAGAGAAAATCATCAGGAAAGCTGGTCGCAAAGAATACCAGGCCAGGAAGATATTACAGATTTAAGATCTTTGTTAGAGAACTCCGATTTAAGTGTAAATATGTGTTCTACGATGAGTCTTGATTTTATGCTATTTGACAAACCTGTAATTAATACCGTATTTGGAAACCCCGAAAACGGATTGTATGACGATCAGCGGTTTTTGAATTATATTCATTACAAAAAAGTTACAGACGGGAATGCTGTTACAATTGCTAAAAATAAAACACAATTAATCGATCAGATAAATCAGGCTTTAACTAATCCGGGAGAACGAACTGTAGACAGAAAAAAAATGATTGATTTGCAAATAGGCCAAAAATTACCCGAAACCAGCAGGCGAATTGCTAAAGTTTTATCTGACTTCAATGACTAAAAGAATAGCCATAATCTGCAATTATCAATTACTTCCTGAAAGAGTGGGAGGAATGGATTATTTTTTCTGGGATTTTGATAAAAAATGCAGTGAAAATAATATTGAAACAGATTGGTTTTTTCCAAATAATTCTGATCATGGAGGCTATTCAGACCTTACAATTTATAGTGATGAAAATAAAAGTGTAGAAAATAATTTTCTGGATTTTTATCAGGAAAACAAACCTGTTTATTCGAATATTATTACTCATTTTGTAGAATTATGCACACCGTTTTTTCAAAAAACAAAGAAAATTTCAGACGCTGCTATTATTGCGGTAGACCATAATCCGAGACCTTTAAACGGCTATCCGTTCAAAAAGAAAATTAATAAAAGAATAAAAGGATTTTTGTATTCAAGTTACATTGATACTTTTATCGGAGTTTCTGATTATACCGTAAACGAAATTCTGAAGGATTTTGGTTCTCATTTAAAATCAAAAACACAAACCATTTATAACGGAGTGATTCTGGACACCATTTTAGTGAGAGAAACGCGTAATACTGTAAAACCACTTTTTTTAGTAGCTTCACATTTAAGAGAATCAAAAGGGATACAGGATTTGATTGAAGCGGTAAACTTTCTTCCGGCAGACATCAGAAATGAGATTAAAGTGGATATTTATGGAGACGGACCGTATAAAAATCATTTAATAGAAAGAACAAAACAATACGGACTTCAGGAATGCTTTTCTTTTATGGGAAGCAAACCAAACCTGAATGAGATTTTTTGCCAGTATGATTATATGTTACAGCCCACTCATATGGAATGTTTCAGCCTGTCTATTCTGGAAA
Source organism: Flavobacterium sp. HTF (assembly GCF_003105115.1). Taxonomy (GTDB): domain Bacteria; phylum Bacteroidota; class Bacteroidia; order Flavobacteriales; family Flavobacteriaceae; genus Flavobacterium. Next base: position 16,281 of record NZ_QETH01000090.1, read on the forward strand.
GTCTGTCTGCAAATGTTCCGGTAATTACGACAAATGTCGGTGGAAACACAGAAGCCATCACCCATGGCGAAAATGGGTATATTTTTAAAGCCAAAGACATCAAAGCTTTGACCCAAATCCTTGAAAATGTTTATCTGGGAAACAAAAAGATATCGATTAATACAAGGGAATTAATTGCCAATTCCTTTTCTTTGCCGAAAATGACAGAAGACCATTTTCAGCTTCTTTCAGATAAAAGAGATCAAATTTAAAATTTCATAAATACTTAGATGTTTTTTAATTCCTTAGCATTTGCTGTTTTTTTGCCAGTCGTTTTTTTTCTGTATTGGTTTGTCTTCAATAAAACAAAAAGCACCCAAAATGCTTTACTAATTGTTGCCAGTTATTATTTTTATTCCTGTTGGGACTGGAGATTTTTGTTTTTACTGGTTTTTTCTACGTTTCTGGATTATTATACCGGAATTCAGATTGA
>NZ_QETH01000091.1 GCF_003105115.1 Flavobacterium sp. HTF
AAGCTGTGAAGGACCAGAAGGGCCTCCGGGACAAGATGGATTTGATGGACCATCTGCAGATGTTTTTGAAGTTGAAAAAGTAAATTTTAATGCGACTGCTAATTCTGATTTTTATTTCAATTTTAAAACACGAATCTATCCGGGTGATGTAGTTTTAGTATATAGATATGCTGGATTTTCTCCGACTACTAATTTAGATGTTTGGACAATTCTTCCTGATTCTCACTATTACACAGACGGAGGTTTTCATTTTAGCTATAAATTTGATTTTACTCAAGATGATGTTAGAATTTATACAGAAGGATTGGATTTAGTTGCAAATCCAATACCAGCAGATTTTAGGACTAATCAAATATTTCGTATTGTAGTTGTTCCTGGTAATAATCCTATAGTTACTACTGCTAAATCCATTAATAAAGCTGACTATTCAAATTATTATGAAGTTATCAAGAAATATAATATTGATGATAGCAATGTTAAAAAACTAAACTAAGTAATTTTAAGTTATAATAAAAAAAAGGAAATCATTACGATTTCCTTTTTTTATGATTATGTATTTCAGGATTTTATTCTTCGTCAAAATCTGAATCTGTTAATACTTGCTCTTTTCCGAATTTCAAAGAAACCAAAATCCCAACTAAAAGTGAAAGCGCGATGAATCCTAAAGAAGCCCATTCCGGTACATGAATCCAGTCATGAAGCAACATTTTTAATCCCACAAAAGCTAAAATCGCAACCAGACTATATTCTAAGTAACTGAATTTTGCCAGCATATTCGCCAGGAAAAAATACATAGAACGTAATCCTAAAATCGCAAAAATATTAGAACTGAATACCAAAAACGGATCTGATGTAATAGCAAGAATGGCAGGAACACTATCAACGGCAAAAAGCACGTCCATTACTTCAATTACAATCAGGGCAACAAATAAAGGTGTTGCGGCTTTTTTGGCTGTTGCAGTAGAAATAAAGAATTTCTCCCCGTCCATTTCAGAAGTAATCGGAATAATTTTTCCAAGAGTTTTATATACAAAAGAATCCTTCGGATGAAAATCTTCTTCTTCTCCGGTAAATAACATTTTTATTGCTGTAAAAAGTAAAAAGGCACCAAACAAATAAGTGGTCCAGGTAAATCTGTTAATCAGCATTACACCAAAGAAAATCATTAATCCGCGGAAAACGATTGCACCCAAAATTCCCCAGAACAAAACACGGTGTTGGTATTTTTGAGGTATTTTAAAAGAAGCAAAAATAATCGCAATCACAAAAATATTATCTACGCTCAGAGATAATTCAATCAGATAACCTGTAATAAACTTCATAGAAGCTACGGCCGGTTTCAGATTATCGGGGTTTGCAATATAATCTGTTGTGTACAACCAGTAAATTACACCCGAAAAAAGAAATGATAATGTTACCCAGATAAGTGTCCATTTGCTGGCTTCTTTAGTGCTGATAATATGGGGTGTTTTGTTAAAAACTCCAAGATCCAAAGCAAGAATAAAAACTACGGCTAACAAAAAGAAAATCCAAACTGTCATGATATATTTTTTTAATGATTTACAAAGATAGTTTTTGGTTTTAGACTTAAAAAACTTATTCTAAAATTAAATACTATTTTAACCAAATAAAAATGTAAGAAGTAAATTATAAAGGAATAAACGGCTTTATCCTAATAAAAAAAAGTGCCAACGATTATGCTGGCACTTTTCAGGATATATTTTAAGCTTTGAATTATAGCGCTGATTTTACAGTTTTGATAATTCTTGCAGCAATTTTGTATGGATCTCCGTTTGAAGCTGGTCTTCTGTCTTCCAACCATCCTTTCCATCCTTTTTGAACAGTAATTAACGGGATTCTGATTGAAGCTCCTCTGTCTGAAATTCCATAAGAGAAATCGTGGATAGAAGCTGTTTCGTGTTTACCAGTTAAACGTAAGTCGTTGTAAGCACCGTAAACCGCGATGTGCTCAGCAGTTACAGGACGGAAAGCTTCACAGATTCTTTCGTAAGTTGCCTGATCTCCACATGTTCTTAATACATTGTTAGAGAAGTTAGCATGCATACCTGAACCATTCCAGTCTGTATCTCCAAGAGGTTTTGGGTGGTATTCAATATAGTAACCGTATTTTTCAGTCAAACGATCTAACAGGTAACGTGCAATCCAGATTTCGTCTCCGGCTTTTTTCGCACCTTTAGCGAATAATTGGAATTCCCATTGTCCGCAGGCAACTTCCTGGTTAATACCTTCAAAGTTGATTCCGGCAGCGATACATAAATCAGCATGCTCTTCTACTAATTTTCTTCCGTGAGTGTTTTTTCCACCTACAGAACAGTAGTACATACCTTGTGGAGCAGGATAACCTCCAACAGGGAAACCTAATGGCAATAAAGTTTTAGTATCCATGATGAAATACTCTTGTTCGAAACCAAACCAGAAATCATCATTATCATCATCAATAGTAGCTCTACCGTTAGAAGGGTGTGGAGTTCCGTCAGCATACATAACTTCAGCCATTACTAAATATCCATTAATACGCGTTGGATCAGGATAGATTGCAACAGGAACTAATAAACAGTCTGATGAACCACCTTCGGCTTGTTTTGTTGATGAACCATCAAATGACCAGTTTCCAAGTTCTTCTAATGTTCCTTTGAAATTTTCGTGTTCTTCAACTTTAGTTTTACTTCTAAGATTTTGAGTTGGTTCATATCCATCTAACCAAATGTACTCTAACTTAATTTTAGCCATAATAATATAAATTTATTTTTTTTGTTTTTTCGCTGGGTCAAATATAGATTTATTTTTTCGACCGTAAAAATTAGGGGGCTATTTTGTTGAAGGAAGTATTATTTTTTAGAGAAGCGCAATTTTGATAGGGGTATATTTTAAAAATATCAATTTTTACTACCTTTAAAATATAAATTCGTAATAATTAGGGATGATTTTTGAATTTACTACGCATTGAATTGCGAAAAATTGTTTATTTAATGAAGAATATTACTATAAAATGTTATATTTCTTTAAATCAATTTCGATATTCTTTGAAAAAAGCATCTTTTGTTGAAAAATCATCGCATAAAATTTTAGTCTTTATCTTCTAAACGGGCTGTTTAATTATTTATATTTGTTCCTCTGTTTTTATAGAAAAATAATACGAATTTTAAAACTTATATACATGTCAACATTACGTTTTCAGGCTTTACAGGAAGCTTCTACGAGAAAGCCGGTGCATTTTGAGGAAATAGATAGAAAATCTAACCTTTTTGGTTTAAATGTGTTTAATGAAAAAGCAATGAAGCAATATTTGACTTCGGATGCTTTTAAAGGAGTAAGAGACGCCATTCAGCACGGAACTAAAATAGAAAGAAAACTGGCAGATTATATTGCTATGGGTATGAAGGAATGGGCTCTTGCCAAAGGAGTTACTCACTATACGCACTGGTTTCAGCCACTTACCGGAACAACGGCAGAGAAACATGACGCTTTTTTTGAAACGTCTTATGACGGCAGTGACCCTGTAGAAAAATTTGGCGGAGCACAATTGGTACAACAGGAACCGGATGCATCGAGTTTTCCGAACGGGGGAATCAGAAATACATTTGAGGCCAGAGGTTATACAGCCTGGGACCCAACTTCTCCGGCATTTATATACGGTACCACTTTATGTATTCCAACCGTGTTTATTGCTTACACGGGAGAAGCCCTTGATAATAAAATTCCGTTGTTAAGAGCTTTATCTGCAATGGACGAAGCAGCAACAGAAGTATGTAAGTATTTTGATAAAAACGTAAAAAAAGTAACTGCAACTTTAGGCTGGGAGCAGGAATATTTCCTGATTGATAAAGCGTTGGCCAATTCCCGTCCAGACCTTATGATGACAGGAAGAACACTATTAGGACACACTTCTGCAAAAGGACAGCAATTAGACGATCACTATTTTGGATCTATCCCAACCCGTGCGCTGACTTATATGAGAGATCTGGAGCAGGAATGTATGTTATTGGGAATTCCGGTAAAAACCCGTCATAATGAGGTTGCACCAAATCAGTTTGAGCTGGCACCAATTTTTGAAGAAACCAATCTTGCTGTAGATCATAACTCTTTATTAATGGATGTGATGCAAAGAGTAGCAGAACGTCATGACTTTAAAGTATTATTTCACGAAAAACCATTCAAAGGCGTAAACGGTTCAGGAAAACACAATAACTGGTCATTAGCAACAGATACGGGGGTTAATTTATTAAGCCCGAGTAAAACGCCAATGAGCAATTTACAATTTCTGACTTTCTTTATAAATACCATCAAAGCGGTAAATGATTACGAAACTTTATTAAGGGCATCAATTGCAACGGCGAGTAACGACCACAGGCTAGGAGCAAATGAAGCACCGCCGGCAATTATTTCTGTTTTTATCGGAGCACAGCTGAGTAAAGTTTTATTAGAATTAGAAAGCGTAACGACAGGAAAATTATCTCCTGAAGAAAAAACAGATTTGAAGCTAAACGTAGTTGGAAAAATCCCGGATGTTCTTTTGGACAATACAGATCGAAACAGAACATCGCCTTTTGCTTTTACCGGAAACAAATTTGAGTTTAGAGCCGTAGGTTCAAACGCAAACTGTTCTAATGCAATGACTACACTAAATGCAATTGTTGCCAAACAATTAAAAGATTTTAAAATAGAAGTAGACTCTTTGATTGATTCAAAAGACATGAAAAAAGACGATGCTATTTTTAATGTTTTAAGAGAATACATCAAACAATCTAAAAAAATACTTTTTGAAGGCGACGGTTACAGCGATGCCTGGGAAAAAGAAGCAGCAAAAAGAGGTTTAAGCAATTTTAAAACTACTCCTGAAGCTATAAAAGCTAAAGTTTCTAAACAGGCTTTGGATTTATTTGAAGAATTAGGAATCTTTAATCATGTTGAAGCCGAAGCACGTTATGAAATTGAGTTAGAAGAATACACCAAGAAAATTCAGATTGAAGGAAGAGTTCTGGGAGATATTGCCAGAAATCATGTAATTCCAACTGCAATTCGTTATCAAAATACTCTGATTGAAAATGTAAAAGGATTAAAAGAGATCTTCGGAAAAGAATTTGAAACCATTGCAAAAGAACAGATTGTTTTAATTAAGGAAATTTCCGGTCATATAGAAGGAATCAATTCTAAGGTATTGGCAATGACAGACGAAAGAAAAAAAGCAAATCAATTAACCGATGCCCAAAAAATGGCAGAAGCGTATTGTAATAAAGTGAAACCTTATTTTGAAGACATTCGTAATCACTGTGATAAATTAGAATTATTGGTAGATGATGAAAGCTGGACGCTGACAAAATACAGAGAATTATTGTTTACAAAATAATATCAGAAAATAATTTGTTAAAGCCTGTCTCAAAAAGACAGGCTTTTTTTTATGATAATATCAAAATTTTAATATTTAATACCCTTTATTACATCTTAATGACCATAAATGCAGGTTAAAATTAAAAAGTAGCTTTTTTCTTGTAAAATATTTTAATGGTTTTAGTAGTTCATCGAGATAGTTTTACAGTTTGTCGAAAAGATGTTATGTTGTTGTAAAATAGCTATTTATACATGATTTGTATTTCGATAAGTTTTCTAATTTTGGTCAGGAAGTTGAAAAAATAAGATCAGTTATTTTATTTCAATTGAAGTTCAGGCCCCTACTTTTCCCCAAGAATCAAAACCTACATAATAAGTTGTATTAATAACCAATTAAATATATTTATTATGAAAAAAGTAATTTTGAGCATCTCAGCGATGCTATTTGTAGGAGCAGCGGCTTTCGCTCAGGTTTTACCAGGAACTTATACACCTAACAACAGTTACGTTAATCAAACCGGTACAAGTCAGGATGCTTATGTTAACCAGATTGGAACGAGCCAGAAATCAAGTGTAATCCAGAAAAATTTTAAAAATGAAGCCGATGTTTACCAAGGCGTAAATCCGGGACAAATTACATTACCAATTGTGGGAAACATTTCACACGATAACCTGGCTGAAGTTTCTCAGGATGGTAAAGAAAATAAAGCATTTATTTCTCAAAACAACTGGAGAAATAAAGCATATCAAACTCAGGTAGGAAATGAAAATGAAGCAACTATCTGGCAAGATGAAACTAACATTGCTTATGGCTTAGGCTTTTCAGGAGACCTTATCGGAGAAGATATCGCAACTCAAACACAAACCGGAAAACATAATAAAGCCACTATAGATCAGGGAACTTCAGGAAATACTGTTGCAAGTTCTTCTGTTTTTACCGGAATGCAGCCTTTAATAACCTCTATTCCTGCAAAACCACACGGAAGCAATGAGGCTACCCAAACCCAAACAGGGAATTATAATGAAGCTTATACAAGTCAGGGAGGATATAACAACAGTTCCAGTCAGGTTCAGAATGCATCAGTATTAGCATCATCTTCCAATAAAAATGTAACTAACCATTATCAATACGGAGATGATAATATTGCGAATGTTACACAAACAGGAATTAAAAATATGGAAAACGTTTTACAGGAAGGAGCTGGAAACAAATCCTATGCTACACAAAACTCTACTTACCCATCAAGTTTTGCAGGTAATGCAAGTGTAGTTATTCAACAAGGTACTTCAAACTTATCTAATGTAGCACAAAGCAATTAAGATCAAAATACAAATGAGATAGTCATAGAACGTGACTATCTCATTTTAATTTAAATTGATAAAAATGAAAACTTTCATTCTAAATATGATATTGTTTTTAGTTTTTTCTCCGCTGTTGTATGCTCAGGAAAAAGAAGATAATTCAGAATTCAAACATTATAATTCATCTGTTTTTAATTCAAAAGAAGTTGCGTTAAGTATTGTTTCTTCTTTGGATAAAAAAGCACAAAACGATTTAAACCTTAAAATACAATCAGGTGTTCAGATCCGGCAAATAGGAGATATAAATACAGTTAAAGCCAATTTAAAAGCTAATGAAATAAAAGTTTCAGTCGCGCAAAAAGGAAATAATAATGAATTGTTTGTAGATAAATACGCTAAAACCATTACGCAGAATATTGTACAGCAGGGAAATAATAATTCGATTTCTGATTTTACCTTACACACTAATTATAATGTAAATATGGAAATGATTCAAAAAGGCAATAACCAAAGTATTCAGAATATTGGAACCAATTCTATGTCAAAGAATTTAAAAATTACACAAACAGGAAATGGCGCTTCAATAATTCTGATCAATAAATAAAAGACAGGTATGCGTTTTTTAAACAGACATATTATACTATTCTGGATTTTTTTTAGTCTCACAATATATGGCCAGGTGCCGCAGGACAAAGTAAAAGCCAAAATAGAATTAGAAAAAGTAGAAGGTAATGTAAAAATTACCGGTACAGCCGAAAATCTGACCGATGTAATCAGAAGCGCATCTTATCGATTGTCTGTGATAAAAAATAATAATAAAAGTAATAATAAGTCTAATAACGAGCAGGTTGGTGTTTTTACCCTACAGCCCAATGAGATACAAAAACTGTCTACTTCTCAAATCAATCTGACAGAAGAAGATGAAGTAATTGTTTTGCTGTTGTTTTATGATGAAGACAAGCAGATCATAGCAAAAGACCGCGTGGTGCTGGGTGATGAAAAAAAAAAGACAATGTAATAGTGCTTCCTGTTGATGGATTTGTATTAAGGGGAATAATAACCGACGATACCAAAACAAAAATGGGTAAGGATTTCTATGACAGATATTATTACAAGTACAATGATATTGGGATAAATGCAGAAAAAATAGTAACGATAGGTGAAGAATATAGTTTTGCGAGAAATACAGCAATAACCATTAGTATTGATAACGAAGTTATTTATGGATTTCTTGTCCGGCCAGATGAAGAATTTTTAGAGGCAGTTGCTGAGGAATCTGTGGCCGCAACCTTCACTTATTTGAAAGAAAAAGAAAAACAACGCAAATATTTCACTCAGTATTAATTTTATTATTATCGGCATGAAATTTATTTTAACCTTCACTGTATTACTTTTTATCTCACCGTTTATAAATGCTCAGGCATTAGTTTATAAACCCGTTAATCCGGCATTTGGCGGAGATACTTTTAATTATCAATGGCTTTTGAGCAGTGCCGAGGCACAAAACATGCAAAAGGATAAAACCGCACAAATGACACAGCAAACTGATCTGGAAAGATTTAAAGCCAATTTAAATTCGCAGTTGCTAAGTCAGATTTCCAGTTCTCTCTATAAACAGCAATTTGGTACAGACGGCATCAAACAAGGTTCTTATACCTTCGGAAGCTATTCAGTTGATGTTTATCCATCGGCAGATGGTCTCACACTTAATATTTTAGATACAACTACAGGAGAACAAACACAAGTAATCATCCCAAATCAATAACATGAGGTTACATCACTACTTATTTATTTTATCCGGGTTTCTTTTTTCAGGCTGCGGTGCTTACTACAACCAGCCAACCGGTGTCCAGAAAGCGGTTTTGGGCGAGGGTACGCCTGCAACTTCATTACTGAAAAATCTGCCAAAGCCAAAAGAGCAGGTTGTTGTCGGGGTTTACAAATTTAGAGACCAGACAGGACAATATAAACCTCAGGATAACGGAAGCAGTTTTAGTACTGCCGTAACTCAGGGGGCAACTTCTATTCTGATAAAAGCATTAGAAGATTCTAAATGGTTTATTCCCATAGAGCGTGAAAATATTGGAAATCTTTTGCAGGAAAGAAATCTGATTCGTGCCACCAGACAGGAATATATAAAAAATCCCAATCCCAATGAGCCTCAGTTAACACCGCTTTTATACGCAGGAGTTTTGCTTGAAGGAGGTATCGTTTCCTATGATTCCAATATTATTACAGGAGGTTTTGGTGCAAGGTATTTTGGTGCAGGTGCTTCGGTTAAATACCGTCAGGATCGTGTTACGATTTATCTTCGGATGATTTCAACCTCTAACGGAAAAATTTTAAAATCAGTTTATATTTCTAAAACCATTCTTTCTCAGGCCATTGATGAAAGCCTGTTCCGATATGTAAATTTTAAGCGGCTTCTGGAAGTTGAAACAGGATATACTACAAATGAGCCCGTACATATGGCAGTAACAGAAGCGATAGAAAAAGCCGTTGAATCCTTAATAATAGAAGGAATAAAAGACAATATCTGGGAGCCGGATGCACCAAAATTGGAAGTTGATAATTTACTAAAGGCATATAGTGAGGAAACCAAAACTGCAGATGTAACCGCACTTTACGGAAGAAGATTAGAAGACAGAAGAGGAAGTTTTGGAATCGAAATTTCGGGCGGGGCAACTTTAATGGATGGAGATTATGAAAGTGCTTTGTTGCGTCCTTTTGGGAGAGGAGCTTTGAAATTTAGGGTTTCTCCAGGTTTTACGGTCAGTGCTTCTACGAATGTTGTAAACCTTGCAAACGAAAATTTACTGGATGTAGGATACATAACTTATGATCTTAATCTCGAATATTTTTTACTGCCCCGTGACCGGCTCACTCCGATTTTTTATGCAGGAGGAGGGTATGGAACAAATAAGAAATTTGAAAATACGCACGGAAAATTTCAGTACGGTTTAGGTCTGGAATATATGGCGTCGGATAAAATAGGGATTAAATTATTTGCCGAGCAAAATGTAAATTTCAGCGACAATGTAGATTATATAAAAGCCGGAACCAGAGATGATTACTATTATAAATTTGGATTTGGCCTGACTTATTACTTTACAAAGAAGAAAAAATAGACAAGCGAAAGCATTTCACAAATTACAAGAAAGAAAATTTAAATTAAAAAAAAGAGGATAATGAGGTATTTATACAAAACAGCAACGGTACTTTTTTTATTGTTTTTAATTTCCTGCAGTGAAGAAAAAATAGGTGATTCTGAGTTTGGAACAGTAACCGGAAAAGTGGTTAATAACGAGACTTTTGCGCCAATGGAAAATGTAAAAATAGTATCGAGTCCGACAACCAGTACTGTATTTACAGCTGCTGACGGAAAATTTACTCTGCCTAACATAAAGGTGGGAGAATACTCTTTTCAGGCACAAAAAGATGGTTTTGTCGCTAAATTTGAAGCGGTAAGCGTAACAGCTAATAATGCGTCAGAGATTGTTTTTGAATTAAGTAAATCGACTGCCAATAATAAGCCGCCAACGGTTCCGGTTTTAATAACCCCAACAGACAACAGTACCGGGCTCGCAGCAGCTTTGGAATTAACCTGGACGGTGACAGATCCTGATAATGATGCATTGACTTATACAGTAATGCTTCGTTCCGATAAATCAAATGCGACTGTTGTGTATAAAGATATAAAAGATAAAAAACTGGCACTTACCGATTTAATCTACGGAACAAAATATTATTGGCAGGTTACGGCAAATGACGGAATTAATACGCCGGTTTTGAGTAATGTTAGTGCTTTTATAACGGTGGTATTTCCTTCAACAAGATATTTATTCGTAAAAAATATTAGTGGTAACAATGTCATTTTTACAGCAGACGATTCAGGTAAACAATATCAAATTACCGATTCTGATAAAAATTCCTGGCGTCCCAGACGAAATATTCAGGCACAAAAAATTGCCTTTATCAGAACAAGTGGTTCACAAAATGATATTTATACAATGAATTTTGATGGCACGGAAGTCAAAAAAGTGACCAACTCGATGGCGATAGCCGGATTTAAGTCAGATTATATTGGATTTTCCTGGAATGCATCTGGAAGTGAATTAATCTATCCTAATTTTGATAAATTATACAAAATCAAAAGTGACGGAAGCGGCCTGACTAAAATATTCAAGACACCAAACGGCAAATTTATATCAGAATGTGACTGGAGTGCAGACGGCTCTAAAATAGCATTAAAAGTAAATGATATAAATGGTTATAGTGTCGAAATTTATGTCATTAATCCGTCAGGAACTGTTTTGATGCCTGTACTTGGAGGTATAAATGGCGGGGCGGGCTCTCTTAATTTTTCGGTTTCGGGGCAAAAACTTCTTTACACCAGAGATATATCGGGTTTCGAAAGCACAAATTATCGCCAGCTTGATTCCAAAATTTACGAGTATAATTTTATTCTTGGAAATTCGTACGAAATAATTACAGAGAAAATAGCCGGAACAAATGACCTGGATGCCAGATATTCTCCAAATGAAGCAGAAATAATCATAACCAATACTTCTAATGACGGTATTTCGGTAAAAAATATTGTAAAAACGGGTATAGGAATAACCAACTCCAGAGCGGTATTGTTTACGGGTTCATCTATGCCGGATTGGGAATAAATTTAAACTACAATTTAACCAAATTTACTACATGGATTCGGCAGTATGATCAACTGCCGAATTTTTTATGAATCAAACAATCGAATAAACCAAAGAATTAAAAAAACTGGTTATCTTTGCACCACATCAACACAAACTAATTTTCATGAGCTCAGATTCTAGCAAAAGGTACGCACAAAGAGGTGTTTCGGCATCAAAAGAAGACGTACACAACGCCATAAAAAATATCGATAAAGGTTTATTTCCCCAGGCATTTTGTAAAATTGTCCCTGATTATTTAACTCAGGATTCTGATTATTGCTTAATTATGCACGCAGACGGCGCCGGTACAAAATCATCTTTGGCGTATATGTACTGGAAAGAAACCGGAGATATTTCGGTTTGGAAAGGAATTGCTCAGGATGCTTTAATCATGAATATTGACGATTTATTATGTGTTGGTGCAACAGATAATATCTTACTTTCGTCAACTATCGGAAGAAATAAAAACTTAATTCCGGCTGAAGTTATCTCAGCAATCATCAACGGAACAGAAGAATTAATCAACGAATTAAAATCTTTTGGTGTAACGATTCACTCAACCGGAGGAGAAACTGCAGATGTAGGAGATGTTGTTCGTACGATTATTGTAGATTCTACAGTAACTGCCCGTATGAAACGTTCTGATGTTGTAGATAATGCAAATATAAAAGCGGGAGACGTAATTGTAGGTCTGGCTTCTTTTGGTCAGGCATCTTACGAGAAAAGTTATAACGGCGGAATGGGAAGTAACGGACTTACGTCTGCCCGTCATGACGTTTTCGGAAAATATTTGGCTAAGAAATATCCGGAGAGTTATGATGCTCTTGTTCCGGAAGAATTAATCTATTCAGGACAGGTAAATTTAACCGATGAGGTGGAAAACAGTCCGATAAATGCAGGTCAGTTAGTGCTTTCGCCAACCAGAACTTATGCACCAATCATCAAGAAAATTTTAGATACTTATACACCGGAGGATATTCACGGAATGGTACACTGTAGTGGAGGAGCACAGACAAAAATCCTTCATTTCGTTAAAGACTTACACGTTATAAAAGACAATTTGTTTCCGGTTCCGCCATTGTTTAAGCTAATCCAGGAACAATCAAAAACCGACTGGAAAGAAATGTACCAGGTTTTCAACTGCGGTCACCGTATGGAGATTTATGTTCCTGAAAATATTGCACAGGATATTATTGCAATTTCAAAATCATTCAATGTTGAGGCGCAGATTGTCGGCAGGGTAGAAGCTTCAGATGCTAAAAAGCTTACTATTACCAGCGAATACGGAACATTCGAATATTAAAATAATTCACCATATAAGTGATATAAGTTCATTTTAGTTACTTTTTCAAGCGCTTTTAAGATGAACTTATATCACTTATATGGTTTAAAAACACTTCATTATGTACGAATTGCTTTTTTGGAGATATTTAGAAGAAATTTACCTGAACAATCAGGAAGTTTATGAAGCCCTTGTTGAAAAAGAAGAGGTAGAAGGTTTAGCTGTTCTTCAGATAGATGTAATCGTAAACAGGATCAATTCCGTTTTCTCAGAATGGGAAAGAGTAGATGAGAACAGCTGGAAAAATCCAAAAGGAAAAGGTGCATTTCAGATAACCACAACACCCCAAAGCGTAAAAATCGACTGCTACGGAACAGAAGGAAAAACCATGAACAAATTAGCTGACGTTATGGAAGAATTCAAATGTCCACTTTACGATCCGCAGGTTCCGGTACGTTATGATGAAATGAATGAATAAAATTTAGTTCAGGCTTAAGGAAAGTTTGAAATTTGGATTTTTTTTATTTCAAAATTATCTACTATCCATCCTTCAAAAGAATCCCCTGTTCTTTTCTTATTTGCTCTGCCAGTTTATCTACGTAGGTTTTTATTTTTTGTGGAAGCGTATTCCAGTTTTTATCTTTTTGAAAACTTCTGCAATAGTCTAAGTCGCATTCAATTGCGCGAATCACGTATTTTTTGTTTTTATAAACCGTAATAATCTTAACGCGTCTGATTTCATCATATTCGGTTCTTGATCCATATACGATAACAGGTTCAGCATAGCCATCACCATCGATGTCTTTGGTGCTGGAGTATTTTGTCCAAAACCAGATATTGGTTTCTTTTGGAGTGTAATCCTCAAGCAGGTCATTAATTCTCCATTTTTCTAAAAATCCTCCGTGGTCATTCATTACACAAATTGCCTGAATTTTGGTATTCAGAGTATCTTTTTTTGAAATAACTTTTCGGTTTTCTGTTAAAACTAAATCATAAACGCCGCCTTTATCGCTGTATTCAATTGCTCTGTAAATTGGAAAATCTGAAACCTCATTGAGATCTCTCTGAATTATTTCTTCTTTAGTTAATTTTTGGCTTGTAATTTTTTGAGAAAAAGTGAAGATCGAATTTAAAAGGAACAGAAATAATACTATTTTTTTCATGAGGCGTTTATTTTTAGAATTTCAAAGATATTCAAACGAAATTTAATTTTTTTATAAGCAGTTTTTTTATTGTAATTTTCTAGACTAAAATAATTACCAAAATATCTGATGAACAATTTTAAAAAATCAAACCTGCTTGTTGCGATAGGAGTTTTCATTTTTTCAGGCGTCATTCATGCACAGAAAAAAAACGATAATCTCAAAAATCTAATTCAATATGTTGATCCAATGATTGGAACAGCAAAAATGGGACATACTTATCCGGGAGCAACAGTTCCGTTTGGGAGTGTTCAGTTAAGTCCTGAAACCGATACAATTGCTTACGGATTAAACGGAAAATATAACGGTGAAGTTTATAAATATTGTGCAGGTTACCAATACGGGGATAAGACAATTGTAGGGTTCAGCCACACGCATTTCAGCGGAACCGGTCATTCTGATTTAGGTGATTTTCTCATTATGCCAACAACCGGCAAATTACAACTGAATCCCGGAACTGCATCAAAACCTTTATCCGGATATCGATCGGCATTTTCGCATGCAACAGAAAAAGCAGAACCTGCCTATTATAGTGTTCTTCTCGAAGATCATAATATCAAAGCCGAATTGACTGCAACAACCCGTGTTGGAATGCATCAATATACCTTTCCAAAATCAGATGACGCCCATATTATTCTGGATTTGACTTCTGGTATTTACAATTATGACAAAAAAAATGTCTGGACGTTTGTCCGTATAGAAAACGATACTTTGATTACAGGCTATCGTCAGACAAACGGCTGGGCGAGAACCAGAACGGTTTATTTTGCTATGTCTTTTAGTAAACCGATTAAAAGCTACGGACAGGCTCCATTAGAAAAAAGTGTCTACAGGGGCTTTTGGGGAAGATTTGATCAAACCAAAAACTTTCCTGAAATGGCAGGTCAAAATTTAAAATTATTTTTTGATTTTGATACAAAAGAAGGAGAGAAAATCAAAATTAAAATGGCTTTGTCACCTGTTAGTTCTGCAGGGGCATTAGAAAATATGAAGAAAGAAGTTCCGGGGTGGGATTTCGAAAAAGTAAAAAAACAAAGTCAGGAAGTCTGGAACAAAGAATTGAATAAAATCCAGATAGAAACAATTCAGAAAGAAGATTTAGTCAATTTTTATACCGCTATGTATCATGCATTTCTTGGTCCGACAGAATACATGGATTTAGACGGAAATTACAAAGGGCTGGATATGAATGTTCATAAAGCAGAAAATTTTACTAATTATACCAGCTACTCACTTTGGGATACGTACAGAGCCCTGCATCCGTTATTTAATATCGTACAGCCAAAACGAAATACCGATATGGTAAGTTCCATGCTGGCACATTCAGATCAGAGTGTACATAAAATGCTTCCGATCTGGTCGCATTATGCTAACGAAAACTGGTGTATGATTGGATATCATTCGGTTTCGGTTGTGGCAGATGCGATTGTAAAAGGCAATGTTAATTTTGATGCCGAAAAAGCACTTCAGGCGTGTGTCAATACAGCAAAAGTACCTTATTATGATGGTTTAGAATATTATATGAATAAAGGGTATGTCCCGGAAGACAAAAACGGCTCTTCGGTTTCTAAAACCCTGGAATATGCTTATGATGACTGGGCAATTGCACAGGCGGCAAAGAAATTAGGTAAAACCGAAATTTACAATGAATTTATCGAGAGATCGAAAAATTATAAAAACGTTTACGATTCCAAAACAGGATTCATGCGTCCGAAACTAAACGACGGAACTTTCAAAAAAGAATTTGATGCATTAGATACGCACGGACAAGGTTTTATTGAAGGAAATTCATGGAATTATAGTCTTTATGTACCGCAGGATCCGGCAGAGATGATAAAAATGATGGGAGGGAATGAAAAGTTTAATGTCCGTTTAGATTCGTTGTTCAATATGCATCTTCCGGATAAATATTTCGAAAACACAGAAGATATTACAAGAGACGGAATCATCGGGAATTATGTTCACGGAAACGAACCTTCACACCACGTAGTGTACTTATATAACTGGACCAATTCTCCATGGAAAGCGCAGGACAAGATCAGAATGATCCTGAAAAAAATGTACCGAAACGGAGCAGACGGTTTAGGAGGAAATGATGATTTTGGGCAAATGAGCGCGTGGTATATTTTCAGCAGTTTAGGGTTTTATCCGGTTGCGCCGGGTTCTGAAGAATATGCTTTGGGAAGTCCATTATTGAAAAATGCTGTTTTAAATTTGGAAAATGGTAAAACTTTTGAAGTTGCAACGGTAAATCAATCGGATAAAAATGTGTTTGTTTCAAAAGTAGTTTTAAATGGGAAAGAACTTTCAAGGCCTTTCTTAAAACATGAAGATGTTGTTAATGGAGGAAAGATCACTTTTTATATGAGCAGTAAACCGAATAAAAAGCTTTATCAAAATTAATAAAAGCCAAACATAATAGAGTTTGAAAAAACTTCACGAAATTTGCATTTCAAATAAAGAAAAA
>NZ_QETH01000092.1 GCF_003105115.1 Flavobacterium sp. HTF
ATTGAAATAGTACTTGCATCGGGATAATCTGGATAGAACTTTGAAAGTTTATCCTGTAATGAAAGTTTTTTTTCTTCTACTAATTTTAAAATTACCGTTGCTGTAAAAGTTTTTGTAATGGAATATATTTGGAAAATACTGTTAGGGGTATTTTCCTTTTTTAAAGCTACATTTGATAATCCATAACCTTTGTTTAGTAGAGTCTCTCCTTTTTCAGAAATAAAAACAGAACCATTAAATACATTTTGCTGATTGTAAAATTCGAAAAGTTGTTCTAATTTTTCTTTCTTACTTTGTGCAAAACCCAATTGTGTTATAAATAATAAAATAAAAGTTATTGATTGAATTAATTTCATGTTTTTTTGATTTTTATTGAATTCTAACTAACAGTTTGTCCTTTGTGACAGTTGGGTAAATTTATAATAAAAGATTACAAATAAAAATTCTTAACTGAATTTCAGGCAAAATTCAGAGCACAAGCTAACACATCCAATAAAATGTCCTGCTTTATTTATATAGAGTAAATAACTTATCTGGGTTGTTGGGAATGCTTCAAGGAATAAGCTCACCATCATTATTTGAATGTCGTTCTTGCCAATAAAGTTGCTGACCATTCCATTTTTACCACTTTTGGCTACTTAAATTATGGTTTTGGCTAAATTATCTCTCCTGTATCTGCGCAAATTTGCAACATAATAATACTAAAATAATCATTATGTCATCGCAAAGTAAAATTGCAGTAGTAACAGGAGGGAGCCGCGGTCTTGGAAAAGATATGGCAATCAGTCTTGCCAAAAACGGATTGGATATAGTTTTAACCTATAACACTCAAAAAGAAACAGCAGAAAATGTTGTAAAACAAATTCATGATATCGGACAAAAAGCGGCCGCTATAAAACTAGACGTCTCAGATTCTTCTGGTTTTGATTTGTTTGAAAAAAATCTGGGAGACCAATTAGCCAATTACTTCAACTCAGATGGAATTGATTTTTTGATTAATAATGCAGGCTTTATTCACTATGCAAATTTTGATGCTATCAATGAAGCTCAATTTACAGAAATGGAAAATGTACACCTTAGAGGTCCATTTTTTCTTACACAAAAATTATTGCCATTACTAAGAGCTTACGGAGGAATTGTAAATGTTTCTTCAGGACTAACCCGTTTTGCAACGCCTGGATTTGCAGCTTATGCAGCACTAAAAGGAGCAATGGAGACATTGACAAAATATCAGGCAAAAGAACTTGGCGCAAGAAACATAAGAGTAAATGTTATTGCTCCGGGGGCTATCGAAACCGATATTATGGGAGGTGCCGTACGTGACAATGTAGAAATGAACCAATACCTGGCTTCGCAAACTGCTCTTGGAAGAGTTGGACTACCAGAGGATATTGGGGGAGTGGTAGCCTTTTTATGCAGTGATGCCGGCGGGTGGATTAATGCTCAGCGAATAGAAATTTCAGGAGGTTCAAATCTATAATTAGACTTAAAAATAGTTGATCATAGTTGATAAGCTGAATGTTAAATACAATTAGAAGAATATAAAATGGAAAAAGAAGATAAAGGAGTAGTCAAAGCTCTTTCGAAAGAGGAAATAGATACTATCGAAAGGTTTTATACAGCATGGAAACTTAAAAAGCCAGAAGTGTTAGACGAAATTTGCACGCCCGACTGGAAAGATATTCCGCTCGCACCACAACAAGAAGATAGCCCAAAAGGATTGCAGGCAATTATGAAATTTTTGTTCGAATTATGTCCTGATATAGAAATCGTAATTCATGAGATATTTGGCAGTCACGAGCGTGCAGCTGTAAGAGCCTCAATGCAATTTACGCATGTAAAGGAAATTATGGGAATTCCTCCAACGAATAAGAAAGTGACAATAGCACTGCATGAATTTCATTATTTGAAAAATGGCAAACTTACCCATACATGGCATTTAGAAGACTGGTTTGGTCTTTTGATGCAGAGCAAAGGAGAATAAAAAATCTAATGGCATTCGTATAATAATTTTTTGAATATACTTTTAAAAGAATTCATCTGAATTGAGAGTGTCAAAAAAATCTAAATTTGTATCTATGGAAGTAATTAGAATAAAAAGCATCACAGAGTATCATCGCTTTAGAGGGCTTCCTAAGCCGGAACATCCTTTAATAAGTCTGGTCGATTATGCACAGGTAAAATTCTCTGATGATGAAAAAACGACAAACATTGTGATGGATTTTTATTCTATTGCTTTAAAACGCGATATTGGAGCCAAACTCTATTATGGCCAGCAGGTTTACGATTTTGACGAAGGCATAATGTCATTTATAGCACCAGGACAGGTTTTGCGACTGGAGCAGGATCCTGATTCATTACATAAAGGCGCGGGGTATTTATTGCAAATTCACCCGGATTTTTTATGGAATTCACCACTGGCAAAAAATATTAAGAACTACACGTTTTTTGATTATTCAATTAATGAAGCACTATTTCTTTCTGAAAAAGAGGAAAATATCATTGTAAATATTTTTCAAAATATAAGAGAAGAATACCACATCAACATTGATAGATTTACGCAGGATTTAATAATTGCGCAGACAGAATTGCTGCTCAAATATTGCGACAGATATTACAATCGCCAATTTCTTACAAGAAAAATCAGCAGTCATCAAATACTATCAAAAGTTGAAGAATTTTTGAATAATTATTTTGATGATAAAAACCGTGACGAAAGAAATCTTCTTTCTGTCCAGACTGTTGCTGATAATATGAATGTTTCTTCAGATTATTTAAGCAATTTACTGAAGCTTCATACTGGTCAGAATACGCAGCAGCATATTCACAATAAACTCATAGAAAAAGCGAAAGAAAAACTTTCTACTACTAGTTTGTCAATTAGTGAAATTGCGTATGAGCTGGGATTCGAACACCTTCAGAGCTTTAGTAAATTGTTCAAAAACAAAACAAACGAAACACCCTTAAAGTTTAGAGCTAAGTTTAATTAATCGTTTTATTTAAGTTTTTAAAATCTCTTTTTGCAGAGAGAAAATAAATGTAAAAAATCCAAAGTTACCTTGCCTGATAGCGTAATTGAAAAAAGGCGCCAATTGTCTTCAATTGGCGCCTTTTGGCTGTGTAGTGACAGGAACAGGACAAATTTCAACATCTTTTATGGATCATTTGAAGAAATTGGCATACCATATGTAGTTTCTGTCTTTCCTTGCTTTGTCATTTTGGTTTAGATATCCAGTTGGGGATTGATGTAAAATTGTCTCACTTCTACTAGAATTTGCACCTGTTTTGTATTTAGAACTACTTTTTTTAATTATCGCAGAACGAAACAATTTGCTTTAAATGCCTTTCGGTCTGGTATTTATTAAAATTGTCCCATTTTGGAGGTATGCTTGTTTTTTTCCCGTACATCGCATCCAGGCAAATGTTGTTGTCTTTGTATTTGTCATGTAAAACAGCCAAAATTTTAAAGAAAAATTCATCCAGCATGATGATGGCATCAAATTCTGATTTTAGTGTGTTGTAATTAGAATCTGAAGGATTTAACAGCTGAAGCAGATTTAAAAGCTCGTTTTTTTCTTCTTCATTTATTTCAGTGGCATAACCCGTTTTTAAGGTTTTAAAGACCAGGTTATTCCAGACTTTGCTGTCATGTCCCCATTGTACATCAGGCAGGTTTAGGGAATGTTCGCAAATTAGAATAATAGAAAAAAGAACATCATTTAAATACTCCGCCGGGAATTCGTCAAAGCTTCTGAATTCGAAACCGCTCTGGTACATTTTTTCCTGATTAAAATCAAGCCCCACTTCCGAAAGCATTTCATATTCCATGTGAGCTTCAATCTGATCGCGCCACCAGATGTTTTCTTCTTTTGTAAATTTCAGTAATTTTCTAAAATTGTCTACCTTATAAGTTAGAATTTTACCTTTTGGCATTGCTTTGTTATAAGTTCCAACACCTATGTAACGGGACATGGCATTTCGCATTGAACCTAAAGTGAATTTTTTGTCTAAACTGTATTTATCACTGATCACGCCCATAATATCAGGGCTTCCGAGGGTGGATATGAAAAAAGGCTCAAACCACTGTAACAGGTAAATGGCGTTAGCATGTGTTTTTTCAAACTCATTGTAATCCACAATTCTGCTGTCTTCTGTTAATGATGGTAAAGTGATATGAAAATGGTAGGTTCCATTATTGAACAAAACCAGATTTTCCTGATTGGTCATAAACATATTAAGGCCATTGTTGTAATCCGGAAAATTTAATTTTCCGTTTAATACAGACGATTCGTTGATTTTATCCAAAAACAGTTTTTTGGTCGCTTTCAATTCTTTGCAGGAATCAGTAATTGTTCTGTTTTCAAAATATTTGGTTACAAATTCAATAGAATCACCATCAAAATGCACAGATCCCATCGTTTTGTTTCTTTGGGTAATCATACTCTGAATGTTGTATGGCTGATCTTCAAGGAAAAGTTCCATGATCGATTTGCCAAGATATTCCGGATTTTCAATCGGTTCTGCGATCCTCTCACCGACTTCCGTATCGATTACTGTTTTTACTGGGGATAATGTCTTGTGCTGATAATTGATATCGAGTTTTTCCAGCGAATGACTGTTCATCATTCGGCTTACTTTATAGCTTTCAGTCAGGTTAAAAGCTTTTTTTAGCATAGGAGCCAGGCTTTCGGGTTTATAGCATTTTCTGTAATCAATACTATATTTCTCAAAACCAATTTTTTCTTGTATAAATTCACCAGAAACTATTAGGGACTCTTCAAATTGCATGTAGGTTTCGTTTTCCAATCCTATTCCCCAATAATATTTTTTTGTCTGATTGTCTTTCATTTATACGTACTTTCTTTTTTAGGTTAATTATAATTTTTAAAGCATTATTTCATCTGAAGATACAAATCCGGCGTGTTTGCATTAGTGACAGGAAACCTATAACGGATTAAGCATATTATTGCCTCCATTATAAAAGTTTTTGTCTACTTTTAAAAATATAGGAATTTGTATTTTAGATATTTCGCAATTGTTATCTAAGGAAAGATCAAATAAGGAGTAAAATTTTGTAATAGGATTTTAAAATTACCAATGCTATTAATTGCTTTTGTATCAATAATTTAAGCAATGAAAAGGCTAAATTACAACTTTTGCTGTTCTTGTTTTTTCTAAGTTGCAAAAGTAGTTTTTTATTATCGTATTTCCAAGTAGTTATCTCGTTGATAATCAATATTTTTTTGAATGTTTAACGATCTGGCGAATTTCGTTTTTATTCGTGATAATAGAAGACATAAGAGGAATACAAATCATCATTCCACCAGTCTTTTCTCACCTCCGAAAAGTAATTGTAATTCAGTTTTCCTGCCTGTGACTGCAGTGGATATACGACAACGCCATTTTCTCGGTACGCTTTATGCAGCTCGGTTTCAGGAACCACGGGAACAATGTGTCCAGAGAGACCTTTTTCTCTTCTCTTGGCGCAGATTATTCCAATTCCGCCATAGGCATTTACCTTCTGCTGGATTTCTTGCGCTGTAAACATTTTTTCCCATCCAAAATTGGGTCCCCATTCTAAAAACCAGTCGTGTATGGCACTCGAATAGATGCGGTCTACGGTTTGTTCAAAAACAGCTTCTACATCTTGTCCGTGTATAATTTTTTCAAGGGATTCGGGAGTCCACCAAACGGTTGGAACATATACTTTAGCAAAATAGCAATAATCATAAGCGTATACATTGCAATAGGTGTCTTCTACAGTTCTTTGATATCTAAGACTGGTTTCAACGTCCAGTTTATCAATTATTCGGGCAATGCTTTCTTTTTTACTCGCTGTATCAGTCAGATCTCTGTAAGGAATTGCAGCATCCATTATCGGTTTTTCTTTCATTTCCATAGAATCCAGCCGCGATTGTAGATCTGGTAACAAATTGGCTTTCTTGATTTGAATATTCGATAGTGTATGATTATCTAAAGGTAACGATGCTACTGTTACAGTATGTTTTTTCATCTTGACTGCTTAAAATTAATTGACCTTACGCTGCTAATTGATTAATTATACAGCGAAATTTGGTTAGCCAGCGGGTAAATGTAAGGATTTTAAGTTGCTAAAGAGTTTTAGAAAAAGACAAATTACAGAAAACGGTGTGATTACTTTAATTGTTTTGTTCTTTTTACTTCCTTTTCCTTGTCTTCGTTGTTAACCACATCGTAATCATCATTTGTAATGGATTCCTATTCAAGCATTTTCTGATCTGACGTTTTGATTGTTTTTGGGTTCAGCAGAAGTGTTTTGAACCTCTTTGATAAATCCTTTCTAATATTTGTACTGATATCCTTCCTGGTATAATTTTCAGTATTCGATAATAGAAAGAAGTTAATTTATTGACTAATAATAATATAGAAAAGGCACCAATTGTTTTCAATTGGTGCCTTTTGGCTGTGGTGACCCTTACTGAACAATTTACAAACCATTTTATGAATGATTTAAAGAAATTGGCTTATTTTCAAGTATTTTCTCAATTCAAAATCCTATATTCATTAGGAGTACTGCCAACATGCTGTTTAAAAAAGCGAGTAAAATGCTGTGGATATTTAAAACCTAATTCATAAGCCACCTGATTAATTGTCTTTGTAGAGTCGAATATTTTGTCTTTTGCAGTTTCAATAATTTTATTCTGAATGTATTCCTGAGCAGATCTTCCGGTTTCTTTTTTTATAAGGTCTCCAAAGTAATTAGGAGATAAATTAAGTTCACCCGCATAGTAAGCAACAGAAGGCAATCCTATAATATTCGGTTTGTCGGAAGAAAAATAACTGTTTAAGAGCTCTTCAAATTTGTCAACAATTCCTTTGTTGGTAGTATCTCTGGTGATAAACTGTCTGTCATAAAATCTTTCACAATAATTCAAAAATAACTCAATATTTGATGCAATAAGCTTTTTGCTGTGTTTGTCAATAGATTGTTTTAATTCCACTTCAATTTTAGCAAAGCAGTCAAAAACAAGCTGTTTTTCTTTTTCAGATAAATGAAGCGCTTCACTGGTATCATAACCGAAAAAGCTA
Source organism: Flavobacterium sp. HTF (assembly GCF_003105115.1). Classification (GTDB taxonomy): domain Bacteria; phylum Bacteroidota; class Bacteroidia; order Flavobacteriales; family Flavobacteriaceae; genus Flavobacterium. Next base: position 7,069 of record NZ_QETH01000092.1, read on the forward strand.
TACTCATTAATACTTTTAGCAAGTGATGTACCACGGATCAAATCGGGATGAAAAACTAGTCCGTGTCCTGCAGGCTGGTAATAATCTACCTTGTTTTCTACATCTATAGTTTGTCCAGGCTTTATAAAAACTAATGTTCCCTCCTGATAATCGTAATAATTACGGCCATATTTCAAATCTCCGCATTTTACCTGCTTTAAGAATATACAGTACAGTTCAAAGTTCATTTTAGAACCGGTTCTTGGTTCTGCTTTATTAAAATCAATTATACTAACTAAAGGATGTAATGTTTCATGATTATTAAAATCATTGTATTCACTAATTGTTTCGAAGTTAAATACTTGTCCCATGTACTTTCATTATTTATTACACAAATTTAACTATTTAAGGATAGCTAAAACAGTAGTTCGTTGTCAATCAGTAATCTTGGTAGGAGATTCCGTAATCCGTATACCAATGCCGTCGTTTTAAGTTCGGAAATTTGTAATAATAAAATTATAAATCATATTATAATGTACAATATAAAATTAAACAATGGTGTTGAAATGCCCATTTTAGGGTTTGGTGTTTTTCAGATGCAGGACATGGCAGAATGTGAACAGGCAGTAGTAGATGCGATTGAAACGGGTTACAGATTAATTGATACAGCCGCTTCTTATATGAATGAAAAAGCTGTTGGAAAAGGTATTAAAAGAAGCGGGATTGCAAGAGAAGAACTTTTTGTAACTACAAAGCTTTGGGTAAGTGATGCAGGTTATGAAAATACAAAAACAGCTTTTGAGAAATCATTAGAATTACTTCAATTAGATTATCTGGATTTATATCTAATTCATCAGCCTTATGGTGATATCTACGGCTCTTGGCGTGCCATGCAGGAATTATATCAGGAAGGAAAAGTAAAAGCAATCGGGGTTTCGAACTTTCATCCCGACAGAGTGATGGATTTAATTACCAATACAGGGTTTGTTCCTGCAGTGAATCAGATAGAAACACATCCGTTTCATCAGCAAAATGAAACTCAAAAATTCCTTCAGGAAAATAATATTCAAATTGAATCCTGGGGACCCTTTGCTGAAGGAAAAAATGATATTTTCCAAAATGAGATTCTGACAGCAATTGCTCAAAAATATAATAAATCCACTGCGCAGGTTATTTTGAGATGGCTCGCTCAAAGAGGAGTTGTTGCTATTCCGAAATCGGTTCGTAAAGAAAGAATGACAGAAAATATCAACATTTTTGATTTCGAATTATCAAACGACGATATGACAGCTATCCAGACTTTAGATACTAATGTAAGCTTGTTTTTTGACCACAGGGATCCTAATATGGTAAAGTGGTTGAGTGAACGAAAATTAAATAGATAACAAATCTCAAAAATATAATAATCAAAAATTTACAACATTATGAAAAAATCACTTTTTGGATTACTTGTAATTATTCTAATTGCAAACAACTCTTTCGCACAAAATACTATTGCTGAAAAGGAAGTAATTCAACTTTCACAGCAAAAATGGCAATGGATGGCAGATAAGAAAGTCGATAAACTTACACCATTGTTTGATGATAAATCTGTTTTTGTTCATATGGGAGGAAGTTGGGGTAAAACTCAGGAAATTAATGTGATTAAAAGTGGAGGAATTCATTACAAGAAAGCAGACATCCACGAGGTTTCAGTAAATGTTATAGGTGATACGGCAATACTTTTGAGTAAAATTACATTATTAGCAGTAGTTGGAGGAAATGAAGTTACCAATCCATTTATTGTGACGGAAGTGTATATAAAACAGGGTAATGACTGGCGATTAGGATCATTGTCTTTTACAAAGCTAATGACACCTGGACAATAAATTTTAGAATTTGAGAAAAGAAAAATAATATGAATTGCATTGTCATCCAGCGGGACAAATTATTTTAGCACTTGAAGGAGTAGGCTATTATCAGGAAAAAGGGAATCAAAAAATCATTATAAAGAAAGGGGATATTGTAAACTGCGCTGCTAATGTTGCGTATTGGCACAGTGCCAGCAGCAATTCCAGATTTATTCAGGTTGCTATAACGGGAAGAGAAAAAGGGGAAACGATTTGGTTTGAGTCTGTAACTGATCAGGAATACAATAGTGAACCGAAGTAATAAATAACGGGTTCTTTATGGATTTTAAATAATTAAAAATCAATCGTTTGTCTTTTTTTTGTAAATTAGAAAACAATACACTTCATAAAACTAAATAATTGTCAATATTAAAATCAGACTTATTATGATACAATTAACCGTCAATGGTAAAACTGAAAAATTAGATGTAAGCCCTGAAATGCCCTTGCTTTGGGCAATTAGAGATACACTTGGGCTTACCGGAACCAAGTTTGGCTGTGGAGTTGCACAATGTGGAGCCTGTGTTGTACATCTTGATGGAGAAGCTGTTCGCTCCTGCGTGACAAAAATGAGCCGTGCTGAAGGTAAAAACGTAGTTACTATCGAAGGGCTATCTGAAAATAATGACCATCCTGCTCAAAAAGCATGGCAGGAAATTGATGTACCTCAATGTGGATATTGTCATTCAGGACAAATCATGTCAGCTGCTGTATTGCTTCGGGAAAACCCAAACCCCACAGATCAGGATATAGATGATGCTATGGCAGGTAATATTTGCAGATGTGGTACATATCCAAGAATTCGAAAAGCTATACATCTTGCTTCACAAATGCAAGGAAAAAGTAGAACATAATCACAAACAGAAAACAAAGCTTATGTCAACAAAAACTAAATTTATACTGATAGCTGTAGTTTTAGTCTCAACAATTGGGTTAGCGTTTACTGCTTCGTTAAGAGAATCAATAGAAAAGGAATATGTAGTAATTACACCAGTAAAAAAAGACAGTGCAGCATCTGTTGCGGCCTTCAAACAAGTATATAAAGTACTGATGAGTCCGCGCTGTCTTAATTGTCACCCAAAAGGTGATATTCCGCTTCAGGGAGACAATAGCGTTGTTCACAGCATGCAGCCAAAACGAGGAAAAGATGGAAAAGGATTATATGCAATGAAGTGTTCCAATTGTCATCAGCAGTCAAATACTCCCGGCCTGCATACACCTCCCGGAAATCCGGAATGGCATTTACCTCCGGCTGATATGAAAATGGTCTTTGAAGGCAAAACTCCTCATGAATTAGCGAAACAATTGGTTAACCCGGAACTTAATGGACATAAGGATTTGCAAAAGCTTATTGCCCATGCTGATGATGGTTTGGTAAAAGCCGGCTGGAATCCCGGCAAAGGAAGGACAGTTCCGCCTTTAACGCATGCACAATTTAAAAAAGCCTGGATTACCTGGCTTCAAACCGGTGCTTATGCTCCTGCTAAATAAATTGTTTTAACTTTAATGACGACCTGATGACTAAAAATAATAACGTAGATACAACCAGACGAAATTTTCTTAAGCTAACCGGTTTGGGAGGCGCGGCACTTTGCCTTGGTTTTTATTTTCCCGCAGATGGAGTTCCAACACTCGTTACGCCTGCTGAGTTAACTGATGCAGAAATTGAGTTATGCCCCTGGATTATCATTAACCCTTCAGGAAAAGTAACCATTGTGAATCACAGGGCAGAAATGGGACAAGGGTCTTATCATTCGGTACCCCAGATTGTAGCTGAAGAATTGGAAGTTGATATGAATGATATTAATGTCATTTTTGCAATTGGAAACGAAAAAAAATATGGCGGACAGGTTACAGGAGGAAGTTCTACAATTCGCTCATCCTATAAAAATCTCCTAAAATTAAGTGCTGCTTCACGCGAAATGTTAATCGCTGCCGCTGCCACAAAATGGAATGTTTCAATTGCGGATTGTTATGCAGCATCCGGAAATGTGATTCATAAACCATCCGGAAAAAAAGCACATTATGGAGAACTTGCCTTAGCAGCCTCAAAACTGCCAGTTCCAAAAGAACCGAAACTAAAAAAAATATCAGAATATAAACTAATCAGAAAACCATTAAAAAGAATTGATACACCGCTTAAAACTAATGGTTCTTTAATTTTTGGACTAGACAAAAGAATTCCGGGAATGCTGTTTGCTTCAGTAGAACGTGACCCTCGTTATTTCGGAAAAGTAAAAAGTTTTGATGCAACAGGCGCCTTAAAAGTTCCTGGAGTTAAAAAGGTCTTCAAAGTTGAAATGGGTTATTATGATTATAAACGTGAAGGTGTTGCTGTTGTGGCAGATTCGACCTGGGCAGCCCTTGAAGGCAGAAAAGCATTAAAAGTAGAATGGGACAGCAGTAGTTTTAAACACTGGAGCAGTCCGGAAATCTTTAAAACCCAGAATAACTTACTGCACAGTCAGGAAGGTATGATTCTTAAAACACAAGGTAATCCTACTGAAATACTGGCTCAATCGAGTAAAAAACTAGATGTTGTTTATCAAACTCCCTATCAATCCCATGTTGCGATGGAGCCTATTAATTGTATTGCCCATCACAAAGGCGATTCGATTGAAATTTGGGGACCTATACAAGCGCCGGGATGGATTCAGGATGATATAAGCAAACAGTTTAAAATTGACAAAGAGAAAGTAATTGTAAATATGACTTTTCTTGGAGGCGGTTTTGGAAGAAAGGCCATGATCGATTATCCAAGTGAAGCGGTTAGTGTTTCGAAAATCTTAGGAGGGCCGGTTCAGGTGGTTTGGACACGTGAGGACGATGCCACTTTAGGACCGTTTCGTCCGGGAATATCCTATAGATGTGAAGGAATGATTAACAATGGAAAAATTGAAGCCTTGAAATTCAGAATGGCGGGGCAGAATAACGATCACTGGCGCGGAGGACCAAAAGATAAACCTAACCGAAGTACAAGTGAAGGGTTTTTAAAACCTTATTATGAGAGCATTAAAAATCTCAGTATTGCTGATGTACTTTTTGAAACTACGATTCCAACGAGTTTTTGGCGATCCGTATATGCTTCTACAAACGGATTTGCTTACGAAAGTTTTATCGATGAAATGGCACATGAAGCACGAAAAGATCCTTTGGATTTCCGTCGCGAACATTTACAGGAAGAGCGTTGCCAAAAAGTAATCGATAAGATGGAAGAAGTTTCAGGCTGGAAAAACCGTGCAAAAAATGAAGGTTATGGCGTTGCTATAACGGAATGCTTTAATTCGACAGTAGGACATGTTGTCAAAGTTTCAAAAAACATTCAAGGAGGTGTAAAAATAGATAAAGTCTGGGCTGTTATGGATTGCGGTTGGTATGTTAATCCGGATATTATCCATGCTCAGGTTGAAGGTTCCATTGTCATGGGATTAGGTGCAGCAACTACACATCAGATTACATTCAAAGATAATGTAGTGGAACAGCATAATTTTTATGATTATCCAATGCCACGAATTAATGAAATTCCGCTTATAGAAGTATACATAATAGATAACGATGCAGATGCAGGTGGAGTGGGAGAACCAGGACTTCCTCCTTTTGCTCCGGCTTTAACCAATGCTATTTTTGATTTGACCGGAAAGCGAATCAGAACTTTACCGTTTAAACTTTCTGACGTTTATTAGTAGGAAATAATACTGATGAAATCAAGGTGAAAAAAGAATAAAAAAAATCCCATTTCGTTAGAAATGGGATTTTTTGTGACCTCGACTGGATTCAAACCAGTAACCTTCTGAGCCGTAATCAGATGCGCTATTCAGTTGCGCCACGAGGCCATTTTTGCTGCATTCGGCTAATTTTCGTAGCTTTGTTGAACGCTGTTTGCGGGTGCAAATATAGGGATAAATGCGAGATAAACAAGCAAAAAATAACATAAAAATAAAAAAAAATGAAGATTGAAAATTATATACGTGATATTCAGGGTTTTCCCAAAGAAGGAATTTTGTTTAAAGATATCACTCCCTTATTAAATGAGCCAATTGCCAGGCAAGAATGCCTTAAAATTTTAATAGATTCACTAAAAGGACAGAAAATAGATAAGGTGGTAGGGGCCGAAAGTCGCGGCTTTTTCTTCGGAATGCTTTTGGCTCACGAACTAAATGCTGGTTTTATTCCTGTCAGAAAACCAAAAAAGTTGCCTTTTACCACTATTTCAGCTTCATATGATTTAGAATATGGTACAGATTCATTAGAAATCCATACCGATGCAATCAAAAAAGGAGATAAAGTTTTGATTCATGATGATGTTCTGGCTACAGGAGGTACCGCAAAAGCACTTGGTGATTTGGTTACAGCACTTGGCGGTGAGATTGTACAGTTTAATTTTCTGATGGAACTTTCTTCCCTTAACGGAAGAGAAAAAATAAAGGATAACCCTATATTTGCTGCTATAACTTATTAGCCTTCGATGAAATTATTTTATATACCAGCTTTATTTCTTTTGCTATCTGCCTGTAATGAGAAAAACAAAACAGATGATATCAAAAAATCACCAGTTTCTGTTTCAAAACCCGTAAGTCCTGAAAAGATAGCAGAACCTCTTCCTACTGAATTTAAAAGTGACATCAGGCCAAATGAAAAATTGGATTTAGATAAAATATATTCTGATACAGCAGAATTTGTTGAGTTTAGCGATGGCGGAGATTATTCTTATTTAGTTATTAAAAAAGGTAAAAAAACAATTGCCTTAACAACAAATGATTCTAATCCTGATTTTGTCAGGGGTGATATTTTTGATGTAAAATGGAAAATTGACAGCGTTTATATTGCCGGAGACGGCGAGAGGCTTGATTATACAGAATGGTTTGTTGGTGCTAAAAAAATAAAAGACGGATCTGTCAGCTTGTTTAGAAAAAAACACAAAAAACCAATAAAATATCATTGGGCTACAGATGCTGAATACACAACAGAATACAAAGATTACCTTTATACGCTGGTAGAATATTATTTGGCAAATTCTGACAAAGATTTGGTAAAATCACATTTGACCGATTCTAACGAAGAGTTATCTTACTCCATAGAGGAAGGTGAAAAAGACGGAAGATCTTATGTGATTTTAGGTCTTGCTACAGAATTTGAGCATCGTACCAGCATTATCCAGTGGCTGTATCTGGATAATGAAAACAGAAAATTGTATGAGTACGATCTGGCAAACGACAAACTCGTTGAATTCAATTAAACCAGAACAATTTTGTGTTTAATGGCATAAAGCACAAGTCCAATTCGGGTTTTGAGTTCAAGTTTGTCAAATAATGATTCCCTGTAACCGTCTATGGTTTTTGGACTCAGGCACATTTCAGACGCAATTTCCTTATAAGTCATTTCGGTACAGGCGTGTTTGATAAAAAGGATTTCTTTTTCTTTTAAGCATATTTTATTCGGGTCGCTGTTTACTTTATTAAGCAGCATTCCCGATACTAATTCGGTAAAATAAAACCCTTTCTCGATAACGCATTCAATCGCATCCTTAAATATCTCTGGCGATGTATCTTTCAGTAAATAACCTTTGGCGCCATTGGTGATCATTTTTATTATAATTTCTTCATCATCATTTACAGACAAAGCAATTACATTAAGTTCAGGCCTGTTCTCTTTCAGCCATTTCATGGTGCTCAGGCCGTCCAGAACCGGCATATTGACATCAAGTAATACAAGACTGATTTCTGCAGCTACATTACTTTCCAGATAATCAATAAATACTTTCCCGTTTTCAAAACGCTCTGTAACTTCGTAATCCCCAAAACTTTTAATCAACAGTTCCAGTGATTGTGAAAAAAGCAGATGGTCATCTACAATTATAATTTTGTTTTTTGTGTTAGTTTTCATCACATTGTATTAAAGGATATTCTAAATTTACACTTGTTCCTGTCTGGTCAGATGTCATGATGAGCTTGGCGCCAATCAATTTTGCTCTCAGTTTCATGTTGCTTAATCCTAATCCTGAATTTGAATTAGTAAGATCATATCCAATTCCGAAATCTTTCAGTTTCAACCGAAAAACTGCAGCTGTGGTTTCAATATCGACATTAAATAAATCACTTCTGGAATGTTTCAGGCTGTTATGAAGTGCTTCCTGAAAAATCCTGTAAATAATTAATTCATGTTCTTCATTTATAATTGGAAAAGTACCAATCCGATTAAAATTGTATTTAATTTTTTTTAGTTTTTTTATTCTTTCCAAATCCTGCTGAATTGCTTCTAAAAAATTGTGCTGCAATAAATTATCCTTATTAATGATGCGGGACAAAATGCGCAGTTCGTCTAATGATTTGGCTAAAACATCTTTAAGGTCCTTAAGCTCGCTTATAGAAATATTTTTATTATGAATACCAATATTCAGCTGCATTATGGCAACCGAAATAATCTGGCCAATATTGTCGTGAAGTTCTTTACTGATTTCAGAAAGGGTCTGATCTTTTATTTCAATCCGGGTTTTAATGAGCTCAGACTGAAAATACATTTCAGATTCCATTTTTTCGACCAAATAGTTGTTTTTCTTTTTCAGAAAATAAAAAAAGATTACAAGAAGTGTTACCAGTAATGTAAAAAATACAATACCTAACGAAATAACTAATAATTGTATTTCTTTTCGCTCCATACAAATCCAATTATAAAACAACCATGTGCCAGAAAATTTAAAATAAACAATACCAGGCTAAATATTGATTCATCTTGTTTTATCAAAAACCAGTTTATGGCAAGCATGAAAGGCAAAACAGGAACGTGGAATACCAGAATACCCAAAATGTACCAAAAAAAGACTGATTTTTTAAAATTTAAAATTTTGTCCGAATTAAAAATCTCTACCAAATATACACAGGAAAGCAGCATTACAAGTATGACGCCAATGGCGAAACTGTAAGTA
>NZ_QETH01000093.1 GCF_003105115.1 Flavobacterium sp. HTF
TTTTCTAAAAATAAGATAAAGTTTAGATTTATTTGGAAAATCATTGGAGTTATAAAAAAATGAAAGTTATAATTACAGGCGCTTCAGGTTTTGTTGGAAAGAATCTCTCAAATTATCTCTCAAATTCATGTGAGGTAAACAATATTTCCTTGCGTAATCAGGTTTGGAAAGAAAATTTTAATGCTGATGCTATTGTTCATTTGGCGGGAAAAGCGCATGATACTAAAAATATAAGTGACGCTTCAGAATATTTTAATATCAATACAGAATTGACTAAAGAATTATTTAATTATTTTCTGGATAGTGAAATTAAAGACTTTATTTATTTTAGTAGTGTAAAAGCTGTTGCAGATGAGGTGTCGGATATATTATTTGAAAACTTTCCTGCAAATCCCAAAACTGCATACGGACAATCAAAATTAAAAGCAGAAGAGTATATTTTGTCAAAAGAAATCCCTCAGGGTAAAAGAATATTTATTATCAGGCCTTGTATGATTCATGGACCTGGTAATAAAGGGAATTTAAATTTGCTATATAGCATTATTCAAAAGAATATTCCATATCCATTGGCAGCATTTAAGAATGAAAGATCATTTTTAGGGATTGATAATCTTAATTTTATGATTAAAGAAATTCTTGAAAAAAAGAATATAGAGTCGGGAGTTTATAATTTTTCAGATGATGAAATGTTATCGACTAATGAACTGGTAAAATTAATATCTTCAGTTTCAAATAAAAAAAATTGGTCTGTTGCTATTCCTAAAGTTTTAATAAATGGTGCAGCTAAATTTGGAGATATCATAAAATTACCTCTAAATTCTGAAACAGTACAAAAATTGACAGAAAATTACAGAGTATCAAATCAAAAAATAAAATCTGCTTTGGAAATTGAAAAACTCCCATATTCAACCAAAGAAGCACTTGAAAAAACGATTAAAAGCTTTAACATACATAATTAAAATGAACATTGTAAAAACATTTATAAAAGATTTAATTATAGTGGAGCCTACTGTTTTTGGTGATGAAAGAGGTTATTTTTTTGAATCATATAGTAAAACTAAATTTTTAGACTTGGGTATTGATATTGATTTTGTGCAGGACAATCAGTCCTTTTCTAAAAAAGGGACTTTGAGAGGGCTACATTATCAAAACCCTCCTTTTGCGCAAACAAAATTAATTCGTGTTTTAGACGGGGAGATTATCGATATCGCAGTAGACTTAAGAAAAAAATCTCCAACTTATGGAAAAGTATTTACCATTCTACTGTCTGCAGAAAATAAAAAACAATTATTAGTACCTCAGGGTTTTGCACATGGTTTTTCTGTAATAACTGAAACAGCTTCTATAATGTATAAATGTGATCAGTTTTATAATAAAGCTTCTGAAGGTGGAATTAAATATGATGATCCCTCTCTTAATATTGATTGGGGAATGGATTTAGAGAAGGCTATTGTTTCAGAAAAAGATCAGATCCTTCCTTTTATTGAAGACTGTAATAGTTTGTTTTAATGGAAAAAATAGTAGTAACGGGGTCAAATGGACAATTAGGATCAGAATTTAGATTATTGTCTAAAAATTATACTCAATTCGAATGGTTTTTTGCAGACAGAAGTCAGGTTTCTTTAGATAATTTATCCATTTTAGAAAAACAAATAGAAGAAATTCATCCAAACATAATTATTAATTGTGGAGCTTATACAGCTGTAGATAAAGCAGAATCTGAAAAAGATCTTGCTGATACAATAAATCATTTAGCCGTTGGAGTTTTAGCAAAATGGTCTTTAAAAAATAATGCAAAGTTAGTACATATATCTACCGATTATGTGTTTGATGGAACATCATCAGTAGCTTTAAAAGAAGACGCTGCAACTAATCCAATTAATGTTTATGGGGCAACTAAGTTAGCTGGTGAAAAACTATGTCAGCAACAAAACCCTAATGCAGTAATTCTTCGCACATCATGGGTATACTCAGGTTTTGGTAATAATTTCGTTAAAACCATGTCTCGCTTAATGCAGGAAAGAGATAATCTGAATGTTGTGAATGATCAAATAGGAAGTCCAACATATGCTGCTGATTTAGCACAGGCAATTATTGACATAATAATGCATTCAGAATGGCAGCCGGGAATTTTTAACTTTTCAAATGAAGGAGAAATTAGCTGGTATGAATTTGCATTAGCGATACAAGAAACAGGAGGTTATAATTGTGAGGTGGGCGGAATTCCGTCTTCATCATACCCAACACCCGCAAAACGCCCGGCATACTCTCTATTAGATAAATCAAAGATTAAAGAAATATACCAGGTTGATGTCCCATATTACAAGGATAGTTTAAAAAAAATGATGAACTTGTAATTGTACGTCATTTGAATTTTATATAAAAAAATATGAAAGGAATTATATTAGCAGGAGGTTCAGGTACGAGATTGCATCCTCTAACTTTAGCAGTTAGTAAACAATTAATGCCGGTTTACGATAAACCAATGATTTATTACCCTTTGTCAACTTTAATGATGGCAGGTATTAATGAAATTTTAATTATATCAACACCTCATGATTTACCTCACTTTAAAAAACTTTTAGGAGATGGTAACAATATTGGATGTAAATTTAGCTATGCCGAACAACCTAATCCAAATGGTTTGGCACAGGCATTTGTAATTGGTGAAGAATTTATTGGCAATGATAAGGTAGCTCTGGTTTTAGGCGATAATATCTTTTTTGGTACTCATATACAACAGCTATTAAAAGAAAATGCTAATCCGGAAGGAGGAGTTGTTTTTGCTTATCATGTTTCAGATCCGGAACGTTATGGAGTTGTTGAATTTGATGATAATAAAAAAGCAATTTCTATAGAAGAAAAACCATTGGAGCCAAAATCAAACTTTGCTGTTCCCGGATTGTATTTTTATGACAATTCAGTTGTTGAAATTGCTAAAAATATCAAACCAAGTGCGCGAGGCGAATATGAAATTACCGATGTGAATAAAGTTTACCTGAAACAAGGAAATCTAAAAGTCGGAATCCTAAGCAGAGGTACAGCCTGGTTAGATACCGGAACATTCAATAGTTTAATGCAGGCTGGACAATTTGTTCAGGTTTTAGAAGAACGTCAGGGATTAAAAGTGGGTTGCATTGAAGAAATTGCATGGAGACAAGGTTTTATCACTTCAGAGCAATTAAGAGAATTAGCTGAACCGTTAAAAAAATCTGGTTATGGTGAATATCTTTTAAATATTTTAAAATTTAAGATCTAACATAAAAACATTTTTAAAGTTGTTACTCATCTCATGATTTACACCATTTTATTTTTTATATTATTCATACTCGAGTTATTATACTTTAAAGTTGCAGACAAGTTCAATATTATTGACAAACCAAATCTTCGTAGCTCGCATACAGAAATTACATTAAGAGGCGGAGGTATTATTTTTTGGCTCGCAGCATTGCTTTATTTTGCTCAGAATATTGAATATAATTATTTCTTCTTTACCGGAATTACTTTGGTCAGCTTAGTCAGTTTTTGGGATGATATACAAAGTCTTTCTAATAAAATCAGAATTTCAGTTCATTTTCTGGCTATTAGTTTGATTTTTTATGATTTAGGCGTGTTTAATAGTGTACCCATTCCTGGAATTATATTAGCCTATGTTTTTGCTATTGGAATTATAAATGCCTATAATTTCATGGATGGAATAAATGGAATAACAGGTTTGTATACAATAGTGGTAATGGGCGCTTTATGGTATGTGAACAAAAGTGTACAGCTTTTTATTGATACAGATTTTATAATATATCCGATACTGGCAAGTGTTGTTTTTTTATTTTTCAATTACAGAAAAAAAGCAAAGTGTTTTGCAGGTGATGTGGGAAGTATTGCCATTGCTTTTTGGATAATTTATCTACTTTTAAAACTAATTTTAAATACCAACTCCATTGTCTGGCTTCTGTTTTTGGCAGTTTATGGAGTAGATGCAATCTGTACAATTTTGCACAGATTATATCTCAGGCAAAATATTTTTGAAGCACACAGACTTCATTTTTATCAGATTTTAAGTAATGAATATAAAATCCAGCATAGAATTGTATCCTTAATTTATGCTGTAATTAAAAGTATTATTTCATTTGCAGTTATATTTTTATATCATAAACTGGATGCGCTTACACTTTTTATTGTAATTATACTTCCACTCGTTTTGATATATTCTGCAAAATTTTATATGCTTAAAAAAGCAAGTTTAAAACTAAGCTAATGAAACCAAAAATCATTCAGGGTGGAAATTTTGAAGATCACAGAGGAACTATTTCTTATGTAAACGATTTCAGTTTTAAGGATATTGAAAGGTTTTATATTATAAGTAATTGTGAAACAAACCCTATTCGCGCCTGGCAGGGACATAAACTTGATGCTAAAAATTTTTATTGTATAAGTGGTTCTTTTAAAATTCATTTTGTAAAAATTGATAATTGGGAAAATCCATCAAAAGATTTAACTATTGAAACAATAACGGCATCTGTAACTGACAGTAAAATTATTCATATACCAGCCGGATATGCAAACGCCATAGAATCATTAGAAAAAGATTCAAAACTGATTTCATTTTCAACTTTGCCTTTATCACAAGTCAGCGAAGATGATATTAGGTACGATTCAAATTATTGGAATGTCAATGGCTGATAAAAGAGTTTTTTTGTCCTTGCCTCGGTTAAGTGGAGAAGAACAGAAGTATATTCAAAAAGCATTAACTGATAATTGGATTACTTCAGGAGGGCCAAACGTCAATGATTTTGAAAATGATTTGAAAGCATATCATGGCAATGATGTTTTCGTAGCAGCGTTAAATTCCGGAACTTCAGCAATTCATCTGGCATTAATTTTATTAAAGGTCAAATCAGGAGATGAAGTTATATGTCAAAGTATGACGTTTTCTGCATCTGCAAACCCTGTTTTGTACCAGGGAGGCACTCCTGTTTTTGTTGATAGCGAAAAAGAAACCTGGAATATTTGTCCGGAAAGACTGGAAATTGCCATAAAAGCCAGAATTGCTAAAGGAAAAAAACCAAAAGCAATTATTGCAGTTCATTTATACGGAATGCCATATAAAGTAGATGAGATTCATGCTATAGCTGATAAATATGGAATACCTGTTATAGAAGATAGTGCAGAAGCTCTTGGTAGTCATTACAAAGGAAAAAAATGTGGCACTTTTGGCACTTTTGGAATTTTTTCATTTAATGGAAATAAAATAATTACTACTTCGAGCGGTGGAGCACTTATCACTAATTCACAACAAATAAAAGAAAAAGCTATTTTTTATGCTACGCAGTCAAAAGATGAGGCTGTTCATTATCAACATAGTGAAATAGGGTATAATTATAGAATGAGTAATGTTTGTGCAGGAATTGGAAGAGGCCAGATGGAAATTTTAAATTCTAATTTAGAGTCTAAAAAACAAATTCATAGTTTTTACGTTGATTTATTTAAACACATAAATGAAGTTGCAGTTTTTGAAAATATAAATTCTGATTATGATTCAAATTATTGGTTGAGTACCATATTAATAGAACCCACTCAGAATATAAATAGAGATATTTTGTTACAGGCTTTTGAAGAAGCCAATATAGAATCAAGACCTTTATGGAAACCGATGCATCTTCAGCCTTTATTTTGTAATTATCCTTATTATGGAGATAAAGTTTCTGAAGATTTGTTTAATAAAGGTTTATGTCTGCCATCCGGAACGAATCTTACTGATTCCGAAAAGGCAAGGATTAAAACCGTTATAAGCAAATTGTTCAAAAACTCTTAACAAACGACAGTATCTTAAATATCTAAGATTAGGATTAAAACTGCAATAATTTCGAGAAAAAGTTGAAGTCAGGGTAAACTTGTTATTTTTAATTGAAATAAATTTTTTAATATCTTTAATTCGTATTTTTGTATAAATTACATTCTAGACTATCAAAGTAAACCAAATTGAATACAGAGAAACAAACCAAAGTTAGTGACTTCTTGCATAATTATTTTTCGCCAAGAAATCTAAGAGCCAATATCAATAACCTTAGCTATTTACCAAGGTGGATTATTGTTGGTATTGATGTAATGGTATTGGTTTTTTCCTTTACTTTTACTTATATGCTGTTTGAAGGAACAGCTTTGGGCTATATAATTACTTCACATCATTTTTATTTTGTAGCCAGTTTAATTTTTGTAAATGTTTTTTTCTTTTGGTTATTTAGGACGTATTCAGGTATTATTCGACACTCATCCTATATTGATGCTATAAAACTGTTGTTTTCCCAAATGTCAGTTTTGGTGTTTTTTTTATTTTTCAATCTGATTTTTGAATTGTATTTTGGACATAAGGCTTTCTTAAATACAGCATTATTTATAAATTTAGTACTGTCATTTTGTGGTTTGTTTTTATACCGGGTTATTGTAAAACAAACCTTTGAATTATACTTTTCAGAAAAAGCCAATTCTAAATTAATAAGAACTGTTATTTACGGAACAGATGCAAATGCAATTTCTGTTGCAAATGCATTAAAATTTGAAACACCTTCTCGTTTTAAAATTGTTGGATTCGTAGATAAAAATAATCAGAATGCATCTAAACGTATGTTAGATTTGCCAATTTTGATTTTAAGAAAAAAATTGCCGGCTTTAATGCGTTCTGTAGCGGCAGAAGGTGTAATTATCGCTGATAAAAGTTTGTCTAAAGATGAGCAGTTAATTATTGTAGATCAGTGTTTAGAATTTAACTACAGAGTTTACACCGTACCATTGATTTCTGACTGGGAAAATCAAAAAGAAATTTCTCAGAAAGTAAAAAATATTCAGATTGAAGATTTATTAGAAAGAAAACCGATAGTATTAGATAGTAAGTCAATTTCTAAACAATTAAAAGACAAAACAGTTCTTATTACCGGAGCCGCAGGTTCTATAGGAAGTGAAATTGTTAGGCAGGTATTAGGGTTTAATCCAAAAAGAGTGATAATCCTTGATCATGCTGAAACTCCCCTTCATAATTTATGCTTAGAAACCTTAAGCATGAATTCAGAAACAAAGATTGTGGCAGTAATTGCCGATGTAAGAAGTAAAAAAGCGTTAGAAAAGGTTTTTAAAACATATAATCCACATGTAGTTTATCATGCTGCGGCATATAAACACGTTCCTTTAATGGAAGAAAATCCTTCGCAGGCTATTTTAACCAACATAAAAGGAACTAAAAATCTGGCTGATTTATCCTGTAAATATAATGTCAGAAAATTTGTTATGGTTTCTACTGATAAAGCAGTTAATCCCAGCAATGTTATGGGGGCCAGTAAGCGAATTGCAGAGAAATATGTACAGTCTTTATCTTTGAAAAATCAAAAAGAAAATATAGAGACCGCTACAAAATTCATTACGACCCGTTTCGGAAATGTTTTAGGCTCAAACGGATCTGTTGTTCCCTTGTTTACAAAACAAATTGCTGAGGGTGGACCTGTAACGATAACACATCAGGACATTATTCGTTATTTTATGACTATTCCTGAAGCATGTCAGTTGGTTTTAGAGGCTGGTGCAATGGGTAACGGGGGAGAGATTTATATATTCGACATGGGTAAACCGGTTAAAATCATAGATTTAGCCAAAAAGATGATCAAACTTGCAGGTTTTATTCCTGATAAAGAAATAAAAATAAAAATCGTAGGTTTGAGGCCTGGAGAAAAGTTATACGAAGAATTGTTAAATGATACTTCTAAAACACTCCCAACCTATCATAATAAAATTATGATTGCGCAGGAAATACAAGACGAGTATGAAAATTTGCATACTGAAATTGATGAGCTTATCGGAATTGCAGATTTTTATGACAACGATGATATAGTAGCTAAAATGAAGAAAATAGTTCCTGAGTTTAAAAGTATGAATTCTGCTTTTGAAGTTCTGGATAAATAATTTACATTTGGTGAAAATTTAGATTAAGAGGTGTTTTTTTAAAACACCTTTTTCTATTTTTAAATAATTTTTAAAAGGGTAAAAATCTTGTTAATTATTTGAGTTTTTTAAACTTTTAGGCGACTAAAAATAAATGCCATAAACTAAAATGAATAATTCCCCAAATTCCAATGAATGGCTGTTTGAAATAACGCCAAAAAACAAGTTCTTTACTTTAAATCTTAAGGAAGTATGGCAATATAGAGATTTGTTGTTTCTGTTTGTAAAACGTGATATTATAACCGTTTATAAACAAACTGTACTAGGGCCACTTTGGTATTTGATTCAACCGTTATTTACATCTATTACTTTTACAATAATCTTTAATAATGTTGCCGGTATTAATACGGGCAAAGTTCCTCCATTTTTATTTAATCTGGCAGGAATTACTGTTTGGAATTATTTTACTGCATGTTTAAATGGTACATCGAATACATTTGCAGGCAATGCTGGAATTTTTGGTAAAGTATATTTTCCCAGAATCATTACTCCTCTATCGGTTGTAATTTCTAATTTGATAAAATTTGGAATTCAGTTCTTTATATTTATTGCATTTTATATTTATTTTTATTGTCAAAATCCGGTTTTTCAGATAAATGCATCTGCTGTTTTTTTTCCTTTTCTTATAGTGTTAATGGGGATTTTGGGACTTGGACTAGGAATGCTGATATCTTCCTTAGTAACCAAATATAGAGATTTTAATAACCTCGTGAGTTTTGGTGTTCAGCTTCTTATGTATCTTTCAGCGGTTATGTATCCAATGGAGTTAATCAAGGAAAAATTGCCAAAATTTGGATGGCTTGTAGCCTACAATCCATTAGCATATATAGTCGAAACTTCTCGTTGTATGCTTTTAAATGTTGGTGAAATTTCAACTTTGGGTATACTCTATACTTTTGTTTTCACATTTCTTATATTTTTTATTGGGCTTTTAGCATTTAATAAAACAGAAAAAAGCTTTATTGATACAGTTTAGATATCTAGTCTACGGAAACAATTATTTAATCAAACTTCACAATTGGAAAAAGACATTATTTTAAAGGCTGAAAATATTTCTAAACAATATCGTTTAGGACAAGTAGGTACTGGAACTTTGATTCACGATTTAAATCGATGGTGGCATGAGATCCGTGGAAAAGAAAATCCATATCTAAAAATTGGCGACACAAATGATCGTTCAACTATAGGTACTTCAGAATACGTGTGGGCACTACAGGATATAAATTTCGATGTTGAACGTGGAGAAGTTCTCGGGATTATTGGTAAAAATGGAGCGGGTAAATCAACATTGTTAAAAATACTTTCAAAAGTAACTTCACCAACTATAGGAAGTATTAAATCACGTGGAAGAATAGCATCGTTGTTAGAAGTTGGGACTGGTTTTCACGGCGAAATGACCGGTCGTGAAAATATTTTTTTGAATGGTGCAATCTTAGGTATGACCAAAAGGGAAATTGCCTCAAAACTGGATGAAATTATTGAATTTTCTGGCTGTGAGCGTTATATTGATACTCCTGTAAAAAGATATAGCTCCGGAATGACTGTTCGTCTTGCATTTGCTGTCGCAGCTTTTCTAGAACCTGAAATTTTAGTTATCGATGAGGTTCTAGCTGTTGGTGATGCCGAATTTCAGAAGAAAGCTATTGGTAAAATGCAAGATATCTCCAGAGGAGGAGGAAGAACTGTTTTGTTTGTTAGTCATAACATGGCAGCAGTAGAAACCTTATGTACAAGAGTAATCAGCATGAAGAATGGCAGAATCCATGGAGATGGAGATCCAACAAAGATTATATCAGATTATTTGCAAAGCAGTTCTTTTTCTGAACGTATGATATCTTTCGAATCCACTGACAATGCCAAGGGAAATGAAAATATTAAAATTATGTATGGAGCAATAGAAAATGCTTCATCTGAAAATACTACTGATATTATAGATGTGACTTCTGAAATTGATTTCAGATTGAAAATTATCAATCAGACAAAACAATCAAGAATTTCTATAGGATATGATTTGTTAACTATAAAAGGTGATGTTATCTTTGGTTCTGGAGGTAAATTTGATTGTAATATTAACGAAGTTACAGATGTTTCTTGTCGAATTCCTGCTAATTTTTTGAATGATGATGTCTATCAAGTTTATTGTTACTTTCACACAAATGAAATGAAAGAACTCTTTAGTGATCAGGAATTATTGACTTTTGAGATAAAAGATGTGAAAAGAGAATCAGGATATCTAGGGAGGGTTAATGGTATGATAAGACCTTCTTTGACTTGGAGTATCAAATAATAATTTTGATATGAAAAAAATTGTAATTACCCAATCAAACTATATTCCCTGGAAAGGATATTTTGATGCTATTGCATTAGCAGATGAATTTGTTATTTATGACGACATGCAATTCACTCGCAGAGATTGGAGAAACAGAAATATAATTAAAACGGCTAATGGTAATAAATGGCTGACAATTCCAGTTGAAGTTAAAGGTAAGTTTTTTCAAAAAATTAATGAAACTAAAATTTCAGATAAAAATTGGAATAGAGACCATTGGAATATTATTAAAAGTAATTATAAAAAATCTAAAAACTTTAATGATTATAAAGATTTTTTTGAAGAATTATATCTGGATTCAACATCACTATATTTAACTGAAATAAATTTTAGATTTATCTCTGCAATTTGTGAAGTAATAAAAATAAAATCAAACATTCGATTTTCTTCTGAATTTGATCTGAAAGAAGAACGTTCAGAGCGATTGGCAGATATTTGTTTAAATTTGAAAGGGACAGATTATTATTCAGGACCAGCTGCAAAAGCATATATGAATGAGCAAGTTTTTAATGATGCTGGTTTAAAAGTTCATTATTTCGATTACTCAGGTTATCCGGAATATAAACAATTATACGATCCATTTGAGCATTATGTTTCTGTTTTGGATCTGATTTTTTGCGAAGGAAAAGATGCCTGTAATTTTTTTAAAATAGCTGGAAATGAATGAAATAATTAATCAAGTAAGTAATTATTACACCTTGAAAATTAAACAATTTGGGCCAGTTCCTGAAGGTGTAGACTGGAATTCGGCTGTATCTCAGGAATTACGATTTGAGGTATTGTCAAATTTAATATCAGATCAGGAAAATTTTTCAATTCTCGATTTCGGTTGCGGATTTGGTTCAATGTATGACTATTTTAGCTCTAAGTATAATTCATTTAAATATATTGGATTTGATGTCGCCGAAGAAATGATTATTGCTGCGTTGAATAAATTTCCTAAACAAGTAAACACTGAATGGACAACTACTCTGCCAATAGAAAAAACAGATTATGTTATTGCAAGTGGTATTTTTAATGTAAAACTTGAAAATACAGACGAAGATTGGCTTGCTTATATTTTGGAAACATTAAAAAAAATCAATGAAAACAGTATAAAAGGATTTTCATTTAACGTTTTAACTAAATATTCTGATAAAGAATATATGAAAGAATATTTATACTATGCGGATCCTTCCTTTTTATTCGACTATTGTAAAATTAATTTTTCAAAAAACGTAGCGTTATTACACGATTATAATCTTTATGAATTCTCAATAATTGTCAGAAAATGAAAACAAAAAAAGTTGTAATATTTGGAACTGGAGATATAGCTCAATTGGCTAAATATTATTTTGATATTGATTCAACTTATGAGGTAGTTGGTTTTACTGTTGATAAAGATTATTGTTTAACTCCAACTTTTGAAAACCTTCCATTAGTTCCTTTTGATGATATAGAAAAACATTTTTCTCCTAATGATTTTGAAATGTTTATAGCTTTAAGTTATGCTAAAATGAACAATTTGAGAGAAATAAAATATTTGAAAGCGAAAGAAATGAATTATAAAATTGCTTCTTATGTAAGCTCTCATTGTAGTTATCTTTCTCAGTTTTCTCCTGGCGAAAATGCTTTTATTCTTGAAGATAATACTATTCAGCCATATGTAAAGATTGGTGATAATGTTACTTTATGGAGTGGTAATCATATAGGACATCATTCTGTAATTGAAAATCATAATTTTATTAGTTCACATGTGGTAATATCAGGACATTGTGTTATTAAACCTAATTGTTTTATTGGCGTTAATGCTACGATTGGGCATCAAGTCATTATTGCTAAAGAGACTCTTGTAGCTGCTGGAGCTGTTATTATAAAAAATACAGAAGAAGCATCAGTTTATTTACCAGCAAGATCGATAAAGCTGGATAAAAAAAGCAGTTCAATAAAACTTTAATATGAATACTGAAAAATCATACGGAGTTAATAAGCAAACCAAACTTGAAAGTTTGCTTGATTTGCATATAGAAGAACTCCAAATAAACGGGTTTTCTATATTAGAAAATGTCTTGACTCCTCTAGAGCTGTCTAATTGCCGAATTAAACTTGACTCTATTTACGAAAAACAAAAGGAAGAATTCAGCGAGGAAAAATTAAAAAAAATCAATGAGCAAAACTTAGTAAGATGCCCTTTAGTTTATGATGAGTTTTTTTTAAATATTGCAGTTAATACCAGAGTTGTTGAAATCGTACAAAAAATGATTGGAGATTATTTTATTTTACATCTTCAAAATGGAATAATAAACATGCCAAACGAAGAACATCACCAAAGTTCATGGCATCGTGATTTACCGTATCAAAATTTTGTTATTTCAAAGCCACTTGCAATAGGTGCTCTGTACTGTATCGATGATTTTACTAACGAGTCCGGAGGAACATTTGTTTTGCCTTATTCACATAAAGTAGAATCTATTCCATCAGTTCAATATGTAGAAAAATATAGTAAACAAATAACTGCAAAAGCGGGTTCAGTAATCTTGTTTGATTCTATGCTTTTTCATAAAGCAGGATACAATTCCTCTGGTTTTATAAGAAGAGCTATTAATAATGTGTACGTTGTTCCAATTTTAAAACAACAAATCAATTTATTTAAAGCCTTAAAAGGAAAATATTCTGAAGATGAATATTTATCAAAATTTTTAGGTTATCACTCAAATAGTCCAGATAGTGATGTGGAATGGAGAAATGATAAATTTAACAGATAGAAAAAAATGAATGGCAATTGTTACGTTTGCAATAATACAGTATTTAAACCTATTCTTAAAACAAGACCTTCTATGTCCTCAGATGGAAAAACTGTAGATATAGAGATTTTTAAGGAAGAATGTGAAAATTGCGGTACTGTTCGTTCTTATGATGTTTCTTTTTTATCTGATTTTTATAATAATTCTTATAACCTCAATACAGAAAACAATGACCCGCAATATATTTATAATAATATTGCAATGCTTAAAAGTGAAATGCATTTTGAGTGGATTCAAAAACTAATTGGCAACGATATAAAAAGCATTGACAGTATTATTGAAATAGGCTGTGGAAGTGGTAATTTGCTTAATTTATTTGATGCAAAAAATAAATATGGAGTAGAACCAAGCCACGAAGCGGCTAAGTATGCTAATAAAATTGCTAATGTGCGTAATGTTAGTTATGAAGATATATCAGATGAGGAAAAGTATGATCTGATTTTGTCTACTTGTGTGATTGAGCATACAATTGACCCAAATGATTTTCTTAAAAAAAAATGGAATATAGCAAAAGAAAACAGTATAATAATTATTGGCGCACCGATACAAGATTCTGATAGTTTTGATGTCTATTTTTTAGATCATTTACATCATTTTACAACTAATCAATTTATACATTTATGTCGAAAAAATGGATTTGAAGTCGAAAGATTTGAAGTTGGCTATAAGTGTATTACAACAATAGGTTATTTCATTTTAAGAAAAGGAAAATCTACTTCGGATGTATTGGCATATGAAAAAAATAGAAATTTTTATACATCGCACAATTGGATTTTTAATTTGAATACATTTTTAGAGAATAATAAAGGAAAAAATATTGTTGCTTTTGGGTATGGTGAAACATCTTTTTTCTATCAGACTTACACTAATCTCAATTCTTATGTAAATTACTTCATCGACGATGTAAAAGCAAAATCAAATGAGAGTGTCCTTAGCGTTGAAAATGCAATTAGTTCAGGTATATTGAACGATAGTTTTTTGATTTTGCTTGCAAATCCACATTATCATGATTTTTTAAAGAAAAAATTTGAAGCAGTTCCTAACTTGCAATTTTATTCTCCATTCTCCAATACTATTAACGCTTAAGTGATATGAAATGGAATAAACTAGGTCAAATATTTAAGGTTTCAAGTAGTTGTAAAGAAATTATTTCTCATGCCTCTAATCCGCTTGCAGTTCATCTTAAAGATGATGTATTTAGAATATTTTATAGTGCAAGAAATAGTTTGAATAAATCGTCAGTATCTTTTGTTGATATAGATATAGTTACTTTAGAAAACATCAATAATCCAGATAAAGTTGTTTTTTCTTATGGTAGAGAAGAAAGTTTTTATTCTCACGGAGTTAGTATAGGTAATTGTTACTTGCAAAATGATAAACAATATATACTTTTTATGGGCTGGCAATGCAAAGATGGTGAACATTGGAGAGGAGATATTGGAAGATTAGAATTGCTTGATAAGAAAAACTTGCAGCTAAGCCCAATTCATGTCTTTATGAAAACAGACGAAGAAGATAAAATAAGTTTATCATATCCTTGGGTAATGTTTCATGAAGGTATTTATAAAATGTGGTACGGGTCAACAATAGATTGGACTTCAGAAAATGGAGAAATGATACATGTTATTAAATATGCTACATCAATTGATGGAGATAATTGGGAAAAACATGGTATTGCAATACCATATGAAATAGGAGTTGCACAAGCTTTTTCAAAACCCTCGCTAATAATTGATAATAATGGTTATCATATGTGGTATTCATATCGTAGCGGAGATGGAACAAAATATAGAATAGGATACTCTCATAGTACAGATGGAATTCATTGGGAGCGTAAGCATAATGAAAGTGGTATCAATGTGTCAAAAACAGGATGGGATTCGGAAATGATATGTTATCCATTTATTTTTGAGCATAAAGACAGTAGATATATGCTTTACAATGGTAATGAATATGGAAAGTCAGGATTTGGAATTGCAAAATTTGAGTAAATGATATTAAAAATTATTGATTTTTTTATTGGTAAAACATTATTAAATGTAAATTATATACCAGAAAACGAGTTTAAAAAAGTTTCATTTTTAAGAATTTTAACTGGTTTAATTATCTTTTTTCGTTTTTATGAAATTTTTATTTCATATTTTCTTATTGACGGCTTTAATAGGATTTCACTAGTTTTTTTAGTCACATTATTTGCTATATTATTATTTGTAATTGGATGCCTGACCCCAATAATAAATATTCTCTTAATTATTGTACTGCCAATTTTAGATTCTATTTTATCGACAAAAACACTAGGAACGACCATATTGATTAATTTGTTAGTTGTTTTGTTACTGACAAATTCGGGACGATATTTTTCAATAGATAATTTAATATTAAAGAAAGAGAATTTTTTTTCTAAGTTACTTTTTAAAAGTTACACCTTCATAGGTATACCTAATAAAGTAGGAATACAAAGAGCTTCTTTTTTCGCCTTTCTTTTATATGCTGTTATTAGTTTATTTGCATTCATTCTTCTTATTC
>NZ_QETH01000094.1 GCF_003105115.1 Flavobacterium sp. HTF
ATCTTCAATTTTATCCAGCAATTGATATGTTTTTTTATCCGGCATACTATTGGAGTTATTTTTATCAAAAACAATTTCAACCGTCACAACCCATGGATGCGATGCTTTTTTATCCCATTCTAAAATCTCTGTATTGATTATTGCCAAAATCAGACCTCCATCCTCTTTCTCCGCTTTAAAGCTTGCATAAGAATCATTTTCGGTATTATGTCTTACCCCCTCGTATTTCTCAACAAATTCTTTTTCTCTCCAAACTAAATAATCTTTTAATTTCCCGATAGGAATTAACTCCTGAGAAACGTCTCCATTTCCAATTACATTCAGGTTATCTATTAAAGTTACTGAATGTAATTCTCCTAAAAAGTTATCCAGGAAAATATAGACCCCGTTTGTCACTGTCGCTTTTTTATCCTCCGTAAAATCATCATAAACAACCGTTAAGTCAATTTCGTCCGGATAATTTTTATGCAAATTGGGATAAAATTTCAGGTTTTCTGAATTAAATTCAAGGTTTTCATAAGTAATAGCGACATCTTCAATATTAGAGGCTGGTTTAAGCGCAGTAAATTTCCAGCCATCAATTTTAGGAGCTGCATTCACGAGCTCTTCTATTGCATAAATGTTTTTAATAGTTCCGTCAGCTGTTAAAATTAATTCGGCAGTCTGATCATCGAACATTCCTGTCAAATAATAAAATCCATCATGAACTTCATTCAGTTTTGGATGCATTTTATCAAAGAAATCAGTATGTATGTTATCCCCTTTTTGAACAACCTTAAAGAACTCTTTTTCATGTTTTAAAAACCAGTTCCAAAAATCACTATATGATTCTATTGGGGATTCTTTTTTACCCAATATCTTACCAAGAAAACTCATGCTATTAAAAAATTAAATTTAAAATTTACTGAAACAAACATAAGCAAAAGCCTTTTAAAAACATAAGAATATTTTTATAAAACATTAAACATAAAAAAAGCCCTTCTGAATATCCAGAAGGGCTTTTTACTTATATTTTTTATGTATCAGCTCACAATCTGAGCATTCAGTTTACTATTTTTTCTACTGTAAGTAAAATAAATAAATAATCCAATTAGTAACCAGATGGTAAAATAAATCCAGTTCCAGACACTTAATTCGGCCATCATATAAAGACAACAGATTAATCCTAAAAGCGGAATCAAAGAAAGATTTTTTCTAAACGCCCAAACGGTTAATCCTACCAAAACAAAAAGGAAAATCCACATTGGAATTTTGTGTTTGAATAAACTCAAACCAGTTTCATATTTTAAAGAATCACTGATTGGCAAACCTTTTACCACCTCAGTATATTTTGTTTCATCATCCTGGTATTGACCCAATAAATGTTCTAAATCTGAAGTTTCCGCAGTTTTATTCGTTACGTCGATACTTTTTAAATAACTGAAAACTTTTTCTGAATCTTCTTTATTTAATGAAGTTACAATGGTTGTTGCGTCAAAAGTCTGTGCTTCATTATTGATAAAAGCCATCGTCGCTTTATTATTGAACGCAAAAGCGTAATATAATCCGGCAATAATTAAAACCGGAAGTATGTATTTTGAATTGACATAAGGCGTTTTGAATTTTCCTCTTGGAATTTCAGGTTTGTTCTGTAAAACCAGAACTCCGGCACAAACCAATACAAAAGCAAATAAAGTCCCGATACTGCATAAATCGGTTACCATGGTAAGATTTAGAAACAAAGCCGGAATTGCTACCACAAAACCAGTTACTATTGTAGCAAAAGAAGGTGTTTTGAATTTTGGGTGTACGGTAGAGAATTTCTTTGGCAATAAACCATCACGGCTCATACTCATCCAGATTCTCGGCTGTCCCATCTGGAAAACCAATAAAACGCTCGCCATAGCAATTACGGCACTTACAGCAATAATTCCGGACATCCATTTAAGATCTAATTTTTCAAAAACAAAAGCCAGAGGATCTCCAACATTTAATTCGTGGTATTTTACCATTCCGGTTAAAACCAGAGCAATGGCAATATATAAAATCGTACAAATAATAATCGCCCACATCATTCCGCGTGGTAAATCACGCTGAGGGTTTTTACATTCTTCCGCTGTTGTCGAAATAGCATCAAAACCAATATAAGCAAAGAAAACTGCGGATACTCCTTTTAATACCCCTCCAACTCCGTTTGGAGCAAACGGATCCCAGTTTGCTGTGTCCACATAAAATACTCCGACAGCAATTACTAAAAGTACTACGCAAAGTTTTACAACTACCATTAAATTACTGGCGTTACGGGATTCTTTCATTCCTCTGTAAACCAAAGCGGTAATCAAAATAATGATGAATAAGGCCGGAATATCAGTTACAAAATGAAAAGAACCAATAGTGGGTGCAGTTGTCCAGGCAGTGTGTGCAGACTGAAGGGCTGTACTTAAATTTTCGAATGTTTTTCCACCACGCATTAAAGCTTCAGCGTCTTTAAAACCATTTGAAGCGGTTAAATAATCCATCTGGATCCATTGCGGTAAATCGATACCGCCGCTATGGAGCAGTCCGGTAAAATAATCACTCCAAGATATGGCGACCGTAATATTTCCGACAGCATATTCCATGATTAAGGCCCAGCCTATTATCCAGGCAATTATTTCTCCAAAAGCAACATAAGAATAGGTATAAGCACTTCCTGAAACCGGAACCATTGATGCAAATTCAGCATAGGCAAAAGCAGCAAAACTACAGGCAAGGGCAGTAAAAAGAAAAAGGAAAATTACAGCTGGTCCCCCATCTGCACTGGCTTTTCCGATGGTGCTAAAAATTCCCGCTCCAACAATGGCTGCAATTCCAAAAGCAGTTAAATCTCTGGTGGTAAGGTGTTTTCCTAACGCTTCATGTCCATCTGCTTCGTTCTTTGCCACTTGTTTCAGAATATCCTGCACCGTTTTTTTTCGAAATAAACTTGAAAATGCCATATTATGTTTTTGCTATTAAAATTAATTTAATTCAGTCGTTCTGGTTTTATTTTGCAAATAATGCAAAAATTATCTTGATTTCAAATATATAAAACGATTTTGTTTTTTCGTATACTTTTTTTTTGCCACTAAGGCGCTAAGTCACAAAGTTTTTTTTCTGCTGTGAATTATTTTCTTTGCTCAACCTATATTTTCTCACGCAGATTTGGCAAATTAAGCAGATTTATTTCTTAAAAAACATCTGTATAAATCTTTGAAGATTTAGAAAAATCAGCAATATCTGCTAAATCTGCGTGAAATAACAAATATTTGCGTCCTTAGCGTAACTCTTTTGAGCTTTGCGGTTAAATTTTATTTCTTAAAAACATCTGTGTAAATCTTTGAAGATTAGAAAAATCAGCAATAGCTGCCAAATCTGCGTGAAACAAAATCATTTTAATCCTTTAATCTTTGACTAATTTTGATACGGTTTTTTAAATCTGCATTCTAAAATCTGAACTCTAAAATCTACTTCAGGCAGCTTCTCAAAATACTAACCGGATGCTGTGCTTCTCGTTTTGTACCGTCATAAATCTGGTGACGACAGCTCGTTCCTGCGGCAGCTATTTTTACGTTTTCGGCTGTGGCACGTACTTTTGGAAAAAGGGTATCTTCTCCCATCTGCATGCTGACCTGATAATGTTCTTTTTCGTAACCAAAAGAGCCTGCCATTCCACAGCAGCCCGAATTATAAATTGTTACTACATTATTAGTTGGTAAATTCAGCATTGCAAAAGTCGCTTCAACAGAACTCAAAGATTTCTGATGACAATGTCCGTGAATTTTAATTTCTCTTTTTTCTTCTGAAAAAGAATCCGGGCGTATTTTTCCATCGATAATTTCTTTCTTAAAGAATTCTTCAATGGTAAAAGCATTTCCGGCTAATTTTTCTGCTGCTTCCTTATCATCTGCCAGACGAAGGTATTCATCTCTAAAAGTCAGAATAGCCGAAGGTTCGATTCCTATTAAAGGCGCATTTCCTAAAATCAGGTCTTTAAAAACATTTACATTATGATTGGCAATTTTTTTAGCTTCTTCCAGAAATCCTTTAGAAAGATACGTTCTGCCGCTTTCTTCGTGATCCACTACCAAAACCTGGTAACCTAATTCCGTTAATAATTCGAAAGCATCAATTCCGATATTAACATCATAATAATTCGTGAATTCATCTACAAACAAATACAATCTTCCGTTCGGGAAATCGGTTACTGCAGTTTTATTATTAGCATACCATTTTCTAAACGTCTTTTTGGCCAATAACGGCACTTGTCTTTCCGGTGCAATTCCCATTGTCTTTTTTACCAGTGACTGATTCGAAATAAAATTGGTAATCGACGGGAATTTACTTCCCATTTTGTTCAGCTTGGCGTTGTTGGCAAAAATCTTATTTCGTGTTGAGAATCCGTTTGCTTTTTGATATTGGTATAAAAATTCGGCTTTTAAAGTCGCTACGTCCACATTACTCGGACATTCGCTGGCGCAGGCTTTACAGCTTACGCACAACTCAAAAACCTCGTATAATTCTTTCTGGTCAAATTTATTTTCCTTTTCCGAATAAGTCAGGTATTCTCTAAGCGCATTAGCACGCGCACGCGTGGTTTCTTTTTCATTTTTTGTCGCCCGATAACTTGGGCACATCGCTCCTCCTGCCGATGGCAGTTTTCTGCAATCTCCAGAACCGTTGCATTTTTCCGCTGCACGCAAAATTCCTAAACTGTCTGAGAAATCCTGAAACGTTTTTATGTCCGGTTCTACCCTTCCCGAAATCACACGATGATTTTCGTCCATTTTCAGGGCGTTTACAATCTTTCCGATATTCAAAACCGAATTCGGGTCAAATGCCAGTTTGATTCTTTTCAGCAGTTCATAATTCTTTTCACCAATCATAAACGGAATAAACTCTCCACGTACAATTCCGTCACCGTGTTCCCCGCTTAAAGAACCTTTATATTTTTTAACCAAATGTGCTACTTCCGTCGCAATGGTTCTGAATAATTTTAGATCTTCGGTTTTCTTCAAATTCAAAACCGGACGAAGGTGCAATTCTCCCGCCCCGGCATGCGCATAATAAATCGCTTCCTGTCCGTGACGCAACATCATTGCCGAAAACTCCGCAATATAATTCGGTAAATCATTCAATTCAACTGCTGTATCTTCAATAGAATCGGCTGCTTTATTGTCACCTACAATACTTCCTAAAAGTCCGAGGCCGGCTTTTCTAAGTTCGTTGGCTTTATCAATATCAGAACCGTAAATTTTTACACGGGCGTAGCCAAAATTGTGTTTTTCCAAATCGGCGATTAAAGCATCGGCTTGTTTTTCAGCATCTTCCAAAGAATGAGAAGCCACTTCAAACAACATAATTGCTTTTGGTTCTCCCACTAAGAAAAATCTATTTTTAATATGTTCACGGTTTGTCTTTGTACAATCTAAAATGGTATCGTCGATCATTTCACAAGTGTACAAATGATGTTTCATTGCCACTACAACCGATTCTAAAGATTCCTGAATGGTATGGTAATGTCCTACGACCATAATATTATGAACCGGAGGCAAATCATCGACTTTTAGCGTCACTTCTGTTGTAAAAGCTAATGTTCCTTCACTTCCGCAAAGCAATTTCCCCAGATTGATTGTGGGTTCTGTTCCGCCAAATAATTCCGATCTTAACAGAATATCAACCGCATAACCGGTATTTCTTCTGTGAATTTCCGGTTTCGGAAATTCTTTTACAATTTCATCCTGAGCTTCTTTTATAGAAAGTTCCTCATAGATGCTTTTATATATTTTATTTTCTAAAGTATCACCTTTTGTTTTTTCAATAAATTCTGTCGAAGTCAGGTCTTTAAAAATCACTTCAGAACCATCGCTCAAAAGCGCTTTTACTTCAGCAATTTTGTCACGCGTCACACCATATCGAATCGAAGTTGTACCGGATGAATTATTCCCCACCATTCCGCCAATCATCGCTCGGTTTGAGGTTGATGTAATCGGCGCAAAAAATACGCCATGAGGTTTCAGGAATAAATTCAGTTCATCGCGAATTACACCCGGCTGAACCGTAACGGTTTTCTTTTCGGCATCAAACGAAATAATTTTGGTAAAATGCTTCGAAACATCAATTACCAGTCCATCTCCTACCGCCTGTCCTGCCAATGAAGTTCCCGCAGTTCTTGGCGTAATCGAAATGTTATGCTTCGCTGCAAACTTTATCAGTTTGGCAATATCCTCCACAGTTTTAGGCAATGCCACTGCATTTGGTTTTATCCTGTACACCGAAGCATCTGTAGAATAAAGCGTTTTATGAAGCTCATCATATAAAAGTGTGCCTTCTAATGATTCTGATAATTGTTGTAACTCCTTATTTATTGACATTCTGACTAAATTTATCGCTTACAAAAATAGGTATTTTTAAGGTTCTGAGGTTCTAAGTTGCAAAGGTTCTGAGTTTTTTTTGATTTTAATAAATAGCTTCTCAAAAGTTTGGAATTTTTAGTATGTATTGACTCTTTTTTTCAGTGTAAACTATGAATATTATTTTTTTTTATATTTTTAGTTCATAAAAAATACAATCATGAATCAGCCAAACAGAATCTATTTTTTAGAAAATCCATATCCGAAAGGTCACGCTTTAAAAGAGTTTTTATGGAGCGGACGAATCGAAGAAGATGAATCGATGTGGTTTGATTTTCACTTAAAAACCGACAAATATTCTGCTGATGATAAAACGGATGACGACGATGAAGAATCCAAAAGCGATTGGGATTCAAAAATAGTCTGGGGCAATTATCATCAATGTATACTATCTTCGACTCATTGGGGAGATTATGGAATTCAAATTAATAAAACAGTCGCAAAAGCCACTTTTAATGATTTTATTAAAGAGCCTCTTCTGGCTGACTCCTTTACTTCTGATGATGATGAATTTGATCCTGACGAAGTCGCATTCGGAATTTATTTATTAGGACACGATACGTGCGGTAATCATGAAATAGAAATTACGCCAACAGACAAAAACAAGTTTGACATTGAATGGTCGGGAAGAATTGCCCTCACCTATTCCGGAGCTGACGAATTCAGGCATGCTTTTACACTTCAGCTTCAAAACGCTGAATTTGACGGTTTTTATTATCCAAAATCCTGGTCACTCGAAAAAGCCACCGATTTCTTTAAAACCAATTTTGAAGATTTTGAAGAATACGAATTTGTTGATCTTAATCCGAAAAGCAAAAAACGAAATTATAAATTCAAGAAGAAATAGATTCCCCCAATCTTGTCATTCTGAGGAATGAAGAATCCTGACACAGTAATTCTTTAGCGAATGTCGCCAATCTTTGTAGAGTTACTTGTGTGGGATTCTTCGTCCCTCAGAATGACAAACTATGCGGATTTTGATTGTAGCACAGTAATTCTTTAACAAATATCACCAAACTTTGTAGAATTTTGTTGTGTGGGATTCTTCGTTCCTCAGAATGACAAACTATGCGGATTTTGATTGTAGCACAGTAATTCTTTAACAAAAATCACCAAACTTTGTAGAGTTACTTGTGTGGGATTCTTCGTTCCTCAGAATGACAAACTATGCGGATTTTGATTGTAGAATTTAGGCTTGAGTAATCGGTTTCATAAAAAAAAATGGTAAAATAGAGACAAAGAGGGTCCCCTAATCTTGTCATTCTGAGGAACGAAGAATCCTGGCACAGTAATTCTTTAACAAATATCACCAAACTTTGTAGAGTCACTTGTGTGGGATTCTTCGTTCCTCAGAATGACAAACTGAACGGATTTTGATTGTTGCACAGTAATTCTTTAACAAATATCACCAAACTTTGTAGAGTTACTTGTGTGGGATTCTTCGTTCCTCAGAATGACAAACTGAACCAAAAAAAGCCCCGCAATTGCGGGGCTTAAATATTATAATTTTTAAATACTAAAATCTACACTGCTTTTACAGTTCCTATAATGTTACAGGCTTTTTGAATCTGCATTTCTGAAAACGGAGAGAAAGTTTCTGCCAAATTTCTGCTGGTTCTTAAACAACTTAGCATTTTCATCCTTAATTGCTGATTGTTGGCGTGTTCTGTTTCGAGCATTAACTCAAAAATTTCTTGTAAATACAAAGGTTGTTCTTTAAAATCTCCCTCAAACCATAAATCGGAAAGGAAGTTTGCCACAGATGGCAATACATCTTGATGTGATGTTTTTTGATTTTCTTTTAGCATAATAGAAAATATTAAACGCACGAAACCCCCGCTTTAGATGTGCTAAAATACCCGTATGGATATATTTGACCATTGTTTCCGCAGGTTCATCATGGCGAGGGAATCGCTTATGTTAACTTATAAAGTTTTTTAGGATTTTATCCTAGGTATTTTAGCGAAGTAAAGATATGCATTTTTAAATAAAAAGATGTATTTACTTACAAATTTTTACTTTTATGATTTATAAGTGTGTTTAGTTTTTATATCAAATTTATAAAAATATAAGCTTATACAGTTAAGAACAAAATATTTTCATCTTGAATATATTTCATTTATTTTTAAATTGCTTTTTGTAAAAATAACGTTTTATATTTAGCATGCTGAATCATTAAAAGATTTTAGCCATAAAAAAGCCATCCCAAAAATGAACAAAAACATAACCGCACTCTATAACATAGCCCAAAAAGAAACCAGAAAAATACTCGGTTTAATGTCCGGAACGTCGCTTGACGGACTTGATATTGCTTTGTGTGCGATTTCGGAAGCGGGTGAAAATACAGTTGTCAAAATTCTGGAATTTGAAACCATTAGTTATTCCGAAGATATAAAAATCGAAATCAGAAAAGTTTTTGCTAAAAAAACAATCGATTTTCAGCATTTGGTTTTACTGAATGAATGGATTGCGATATTACACAGCGATATGATTAATGATTGTCTCGCTAAATGGAATGTTCCCGCAAACGAAATCGATTTGATTGCTTCGCACGGGCAAACGGTTTTGCATGCGCCTAAGTTTTTGCATCAGCAGGAAAAATTTCCAAATGCTACTTTGCAAATTGGCGACGGCGATCATATTGCGGTAAAAACGGGAATTATAACGTTATCCGATTTCAGGCAAAAACATGTTGCTGCGGGTGGCGAAGGTGCGCCTCTGGCCGTTTATGGCGATTATTTGTTATTCGGTAAAAAAGGTGAAAACCGTATTATGCTCAACATGGGCGGCATTGCAAATTATACTTATCTCCCCACTTCTCTAAACGCCGGCGACGTTTTTGTAACCGATACCGGAACTGCAAATACCTTAATTGATATTTATACCAAGCATTATTTTCCTGAAAAAAGTTACGATAAAGATGCTGAAATTGCCCAAAAAGGGATTGTGAATCAAACGCTTTTAGCAGAATTAAAAAACGATGCTTTCTTCAGGAAAAGTTTTCCAAAATCAATAGGTCAGGAAGTTTTTAATTTTGAGTTTGTACAAAAAGCACTTTCAAAAACCGGATTAGAAGCTATTTCGGCATCAGATTTGCTTGCCACTTTAACACGCCTGAGTGCGGAGACAATTGCGGAAGGAATTCTTTTTACCATAAATGCAACAAATGTCAAACCCGAAGATTTTCATATTTACATGTCTGGAGGCGGAACGAATAATCCTTTATTGGTGAAATGGTTAAAGGAATTGCTGCCGTGCCAGTTTCACACCAGCGATGATCTCGGTATCTTGAGTGATGCCAAAGAAGCGGTTTTATTTGCCATTTTGGCTAACGAAACTGTAGCGGGAGGCGATTATAATTTCGGAAACAGCAAAGGAATTCCGTCTGTAACGATGGGTAAAATTTCGTTTCCTGATTAAAGGAATAGTTGCCATGAATTTCGCGAATTGGCACGAATTTTTGAATTTAAATTAGTGGAAATTAGTGCAATTCGCGGCAAAAAAAATTACATACCTTATATTAATTGTATTTTATTGTAATACATTTAATAAAAAATCAAAATCAATTATATGAAAACCAAATAAATATCGTTCAAATTATAATTCTTTAAATATTTATTATAATCAGCTAAAAAAACTATTTTTGGTTCTTGTTAAAAAAACATTGAAATGCATAAAAATCAGCACCTAATACTCTCTATCATATTTTTATTAACTCTTGGATGGAATGTCAGTTCTCAGGTAAACGGAGCGCATCCTAAAACTGAATTTAGAGGTGTCTGGATTGCAACTGTTGTCAACATTGACTGGCCAAAAACAGCGACAGACAACGTAGAAAAAGAAAAATCAGATTACCTTGATATTTTAGATACATACAAAAAACTAAACTATAACGCTGTTATTGTGCAGATTAGAAGTGTTGGTGATGCCTTTTATCCTTCTGAATTGGCGCCATGGTCCAGATTTTTGACCGGAAAAGAAGGCCAGGCTCCCAGCCCGTATTATGATGCACTGGCGTGGATGATCGAGCAGGCACATCAGAGAGGTTTTGAATTTCATGCCTGGATGAATCCTTATCGTGCGACTTTTGATCTGAACAAAAATCTTTTAAGCCCGACTCACGATATTTTTAAACATCCGGAATGGATGATTGAATATGGAGGGAAATATTATTATGATCCTGCATTACCTGAAGTTCAGGCACATTTGACCAAAGTGGTAAAAGAAGTAGTGGACAAATACGATATTGATGCCATTCATTTTGATGATTATTTTTATCCTTATGCCGTTCCGGGAAAAGTATTTAACGATACTGCTTCATTCAAAAAATACGGATCAGGTTTATCACTTGCTGATTGGCGTCGTGCGAATGTGAGCAATTTTGTGCACTCTATTTCTACAACAATAAAAACAAGTAAACCGTGGGTTCAGTTTGGTATCAGTCCGTTTGGAGTCTGGCGAAATAAATCGGTAGATCCAAGAGGTTCAGAAACGCAATCTACTTCTAATTATGACGATTTATACGCAGATCCTGTTTTATGGATGGACCAAAAATGGATCGATTATATTATGCCGCAATTGTACTGGAGTATGAACAACCCGAGGGCATCGTATTCTAAACTGGTAAAATGGTGGTCTGAAAATTCTAATAATACGGCTTTATATATTGGTCATGCCTCTTACAAAATCAGAGCCGATGGTGATAAAAGCTGGAACTTTGCCAGTGAAATCCCAACTCAGATCGATTATGCCAGAAGTTTTAAAAAAGTGGGCGGAAGCGCTTATTTTAGTGCCAAATGGTTTACAAATAAAAACTTTGATATTGTTCGCCTTTTAGAAGAAAACCAATATAAATATCCTGCATTGCCACCGTCGGTTCCGAACCTGAAGCGAATTGTAATTGATATTCCAACAGTAACGGAATTTGCAAAAGACAGTTCTCTTTACACTTTTACGATCAAATCACCGCTTAATACAAAAGTGCGTTATATGGTTGTTTACGGAGCAGATCATATTTCAAAAGTCAATACTAACGATGCTTCTCAAATTGTGGAAAAAATAAAAGTCAGTGAAATCAATGACTCGATTACATTTTCGATCCTTGCACAAAAAATGAATCAGTATAAAGCTTGCGCTGTAACATTTATTGATTATTTTGCAAACGAAAGTACCCCAACTACTATCGACTTAAAAAAGACATTTAAAATATATTCACCTGCTCAGCCAAATGAAAACAGATAACAAACCCTGGTTTTGGATTCCCCTTCTTAATTTTGCTTCTGGATTTCCTTATGTCATTATCATCTCCGTTTCTGTTTTGATGTATAAAAAGTTAGGAATAACTAATGAAGATATTGGCCTGTATACAAGTTTGCTCTATCTTCCTTGGGTAATCAAGCCTTTATGGAGTCCATTAGTTGAGCTTTATGGAACAAAACGAAAATGGTTTTTATGGATGCAATTGATTATTTCTATTGCTTTTTTAATTGTTGGATTCACTATTCCCTTACATAATTTTTTCCTTCTTACTTTGGCAATATTTTGGGCTGCAGCTTTTGCTTCTGCCTCAAATGATATTGCAAGTGATGGTTTTTATTTATTGGTTTTACCAAAAGAAGAACAGTCATTCTTTTTGGGAATCAGAAGTACATTTTACAGAATCTCTATGATTGCTGGAAATGGGCTAATAATACTTTTAGCAGGATATTTAGAACATAAATACAGTGATAATACAAAAGCCTGGTCGTATACCATGATTTTTGTTGGTCTGTTAATGACACTTATTACCATTTACAATTTCATTTTTACACCTAAAAATGAAATTAATTTAGCAGAAAATAAAGAGCATCACTATCAGAGCTTTGCGACTATTTTTGTCAGCTTTTTTAAGAAAAAACAAATTGCAATTGTTTTAATTTTTATCCTGGTTTTTAGATTAGGAGAATCACAGTTATTAAAAATGTTAACTCCCTTTTTAGTTGACCCAATTAAATATGAACTAGTAGAAAAAACTGCAGACTTAAACGAAAAAAAGGCATTATACTTATATAATACTAAAGTAAAAACAGGTGTAAAACTTGAAGCCTCAGAATTACAACTCTTATATTCCAAATTACCTATTGTTGCTGATACCAGAAAAGAAAAAAAACCTATATTAGAAACTCAACCAAAAAAAGGTGAAGAATATAAAAAAGTAAATGAAGCAAGAGTTCATTTTGTCGATGAATTAATTACTACAAATGGAAATCAGGCAACAATTCACAAAGGTGGAATGGGGCTCGAAACAGAAGATGTTGGTTTAATTTACGGAACTTTTGGCCTCATTGCTTTAACCTTGGGCGGAATATTGGGCGGAATTCTAATTTCTCAACAAGGTCTTACAAAATGGATGCTCCCAATGTTCCTGGCAATGCATCTTCCAATTTTAGGATTTATTCTATTAGCTTTCTTTCATCCATCATCAATTTATTACATTTACGTCGTAGTTATTTTTGAACAATTTGGTTACGGTTTTGGATTTACCGGCTTCATGATGTATTTAATTCATGTTGCAGAGGGAGAATCAAAAACAGCGCATTATGCACTTGCAACCGGTTTTATGGCATTAGGAATGATGCTTCCGGGAATGTTGAGCGGTTATATACAACAATATTTAGGCTATCAAAATTTCTTTATCTGGGTTTTTCTAGCTACAATTCCAGGTCTTATTTTATCACGTTTTTTAATTTTCCCGAAAGATTTTGGGAAAAAATCAGAAGAAGTTTAACCCCAAATCAAACATCTTATCTATGGAAATCAATGAAAATTTGCAAAACGAACGCAACCTGAAAGGAGCTGAGTTCGAAAAAACCGGAAATCTTGAAAAAGCAATTGAATTGTATGAGGAAAATGTCACCGAGGGCTTTAAAGGAAATCACCCTTACGACCGATTAGCAACGATCTACAAAAACCAAAACGATATCGATAACGAGATTCGGGTTTTAGAAAAAGCAATCGTAGTTTACGAGGAAATCACGATCGAAGATCGATTAGAAGGACTTCCAAAACTTTTCCGTTTTAAAAACCGATTAGAAAAAGCAATTGAAACAAAAAAGCAACTGGCAAAGCAAAAGAAAGCTAAACTGAAATAACTAAATTTAAGTTAGGCTTAATTTTCTTTTACCATTAAGAGATTAAGTAATTTAAGTCAAGCTTTATGAACTTAAATATCTTAATTGTAAAAACAAAAAAACTTTTTTTATTGAATTATGATTAGTTTAAAACGAACCAATTCAGACGATATCGATTTTATAAATCTGGTTGCTTTATTAGATAAAGATTTAGCGATTCGAGACGGAGACGATCATGCATTTTACAATCAGTTTAATAAAACGGATAAAATAAAACACACCATCGTTTATTACGAAAATGGTATTCCGGTTGGCTGTGGTGCTTTTCGTGAAAAAGAAAGCGACAAGACCGAAATTAAACGAATGTATGTTCATCCTGATTTTCGCAATAAAGGAATTGCGTCGAAAGTCTTAGCTGAATTGGAAATCTGGGCGAAAGAAGTCGGCTATACTTATACCATTCTCGAAACAGGAAAAAACCAGCCCGAAGCTATAAACTTATATCAAAAATTAAATTATATCATAATTCCAAATTATCCGCCTTACGAAAAGATGGATAATAGTGTCTGCATGAAAAAGACTTTATAATAATGAAAATGACAGCCGAAGCATTAAAACAACGAGTGGGACAATTCTTTTTTCCTGCTGTTTTTATAAACGATACCGAAGAAAATATTCAGGAAACCGAACGTTTGATCAAAGAACATAATATTGGCGGACTGACTTTTTTTCACAGTCGTGCAAGCGCTGCAACAAATTATGAAAGCAAGAAAAAAGTCGTATTTAATGATGACAGTTACGAAAAAATCAAAGCTCTGATTATACGTTATCAAAAAGCCGCTACCACTCCACTTTTAATCAGTATTGATGCGGAATGGGGTTTGGCGATGCGTATCGAAAAAACACCGCAATATCCGTATGCTATTACACTTGGTGCTTTACCTTCAACTAAATCTGATTTAGTTTATGAAGTCGGGAAACAAATCGGACTAGATTTAAAAGCTGCCGGAATTCATTACAACTTATCTCCTTTGGCAGACATCAACAACAATCCGAATAATCCGGTTATTGGGTATCGTTCTTTTGGTGAAAACAAAGAAAAAGTCGCCCATTTTGCTGTTGAATATTTAAATGGAATGTCTGAAGTGGGCGTTTTAGGCTGTCTGAAACACTTTCCAGGACACGGAAATACGAATGTAGATTCGCATTTGGGATTACCGGTTTTAAAGGAAACTTTAGAAGAATTATTAGAAAACGAATTATACCCTTTTATAAAAGGAATCGAAAACAATGTCGATTCGATTATGATTGGACATTTAGCCGTTCCAAGTTTAAATGACGGAAAAGATACTTCGGCGACCTTATCAAAACCCATTATACAGGATCTTTTGCGTAATAAATTAGGTTACGATGGCTTAGTAATTTCTGACGCTCTGAATATGCACAGCGTTTCTAAATTATACGAGACCAAAGGTCAATTAGAATGGGAAGCTTTTAATGCGGGAAATGACATTTTGTGTTTTGCCGAAAATGTTCCCGAAGGAATTGAAGCGATACTGAAAAATGCCTCACCGGACCGCATCTTCGAAAGTTATGAAAGAATCAGAAAAGCAAAAGAAAAAGTAGGGACTTTATCCAACAGCACTTTTGCTTCCGGTGAATTAAACTTCGGAAAAGCAGCTTCTTTAAATAGTGAAATTGCAGAAAATTGCATCACAAAAATCATTGATAACTCAAACACAGATTTAGTTTTCGAAGCTCAGAAGAATAATCAGCTAGCCAAACTTAGCTTATATAAAAACACAGAAAACACTTTTTTTAAAACCTTAAATTCGAAATTACCTTCACCTGAATTTTCTTTTGAAAACGAAGAAGAATCAGATATTTCGGAAATTAAAAAAGAACTTCAAAATTTTGAAACAATCCTAATTTCATTATTTGTTCCGAAAGCAAAACCTGCGAATAATTTTGAGATAAGTGACAACGTTTTCAATTTACTTTCTGAATTACTGCAAACTAAAAATTGTATCGTTTTTGTCTTCGGAAATCCGTATGCTTTACCACTTATTCAGAACCTTAAAAAGGCTTCAGGACTT
>NZ_QETH01000095.1 GCF_003105115.1 Flavobacterium sp. HTF
AATTGTCTTTTGTTTCTAATATTTCGGTTTTATCAGATATTAAATCATTCTCGAGGAGATTGTATTTTAAAACCCCTTCTTTTTCAAACTGAAAAGAATAATTTTCAAAATCCCCGGGCAGGGAAATGGCAGGATGAGCCCCTATAGAAAAAGGAATTTTACTGTCTCCTTTATTGATTACTTTATAAGCAATAGTCAGTTTCTTTTCTTCCAAAGTATAAATCAGCTGTAATTCAAAATCAAAAGGATATTTCTGAAGTGTTTCTGCATTTGACTGTAATGAGAAAACAGCACTATTTTCGCTTTTATCAATTAATTGAAATTCCATATCCCGCGCAAAACCGTGTCTTGACAATTGATATTCTTTTGCATTAATGGTATATGTATTGTTTTTTAAAGTACCCACAATAGGGAAAAGAACAGGTGAGTGTTTTCCCCAAAAAGAAGGATTGCCTTCCCAGATATATTCTTTGTTTTGATTGTCCTGTATTGAAAATAATTCAGCTCCTGCATGTTTGATAGAAGCTCTTAAACTTGAATTTGAGATTGTTGTATTCAAAATTTGTAAAATTGAAGTAAATAAAATTTTTATTGAATGTAAATATATTTTATAAATTTTATTTTTCTGAGAATTTACTGAAATTATTTTTTTGATAAAATTTTGCAAAAAATAAATATATACCTA
The DNA here is from genome assembly GCF_003105115.1 of Flavobacterium sp. HTF. GTDB lineage: Bacteria > Bacteroidota > Bacteroidia > Flavobacteriales > Flavobacteriaceae > Flavobacterium. The sequence goes on from NZ_QETH01000095.1 coordinate 686, forward strand.
TTTTTTTCTCTGTAAATAGCTTTTTTTTTCATTAATTTGCTATATAAACAGCTAAAAAATATGAAAAAGCATTCTTCAAAAGCCTTATTGACCATGGCTTTCTTTGTTGGAATTTCTTCTGTTTGGGCGCAACAAGCGCCAGCTAAAACAGCAGGAAATCCAGTAAACAATTACGATTATCATGATGCATTTGCACCAAATTTTTACACTAAAAATGGTACCCCAACGCGTACTGCAAGCGGTCAGCCGGGTGTTGAATATTGGCAGAACAGAGCCGATTATCAATTAACAGTAAAACTAAATAATGCTACAAATGAACTTGTTGGTACAGACGAGATTACATATACAAACAACAGTCCTGATAAACTGTCATTTTTATGGCTGAATTTAGATCAGAATTTATTTAAAAGCGATTCAAGAGGAAATGCTGTTTTACCACTGGCAGGAAGCCGTAATGGAGCTCAGGGACAGATTTTTGATGGCGGAAACAAAATTAAATCGGTAAAAGTAATTTCAGGAGGAAAAACCAAAACAGAAACGGTTGCCAAATATATAATTACTGATACCAGAATGCAAATTTTCCTTCCACAGGAACTAGCTTCAAAAGGAGGATCTGTAAAAGTTAAAATTGAATTTTCATTCATTGCTCCTTTTGAAGGGTCTGACAGAATGGGAGTTTTAGAAACTAAAAACGGTAAAATTTTTACTATAGCACAATGGTACCCGCGTATGTGTGTGTATGATGATGTAAGAGGCTGGAATACTGCTCCTTATTTAGGAGCTTCTGAGTTTTATCTTGAATATGGTAATTTTGATGTAAAAATTACTGTTCCGGCAAATCATTATGTGGTTGGGTCAGGAGAATTATTAAATGGGGCAGAAGTACTGCCTGCAGAACAATTTAAACGTTACAAAGAAGCTTCACAAAGTGACAAAACGGTTATCATTCGTTCTGCTGCAGAAGTTGCAGCCACTGCAAATACTAATGCTACAGCAGAAAAAACATGGCATTATCAAATAAAAAATGCACGTGATTTTTCATGGGCATCATCGCCGGCTTTTATCTTAGACGGAGCAAAAATTAACCTTCCGAGTGGTAAAAAATCATTAGCATTATCAGCTTATCCGGTTGAAAGTGATGGCCAGGGAGCTTACGGACGTTCTACAGAATATGTAAAAGCATCAATTGAGCATTATTCAAAACAATGGTTTGAGTATCCTTATCCGGCAGCTACAAACGTAGCCGGAAATGAGGGTGGAATGGAATACCCGGGAATTGTTTTCTGTGGATGGAAATCTAAAGGACAGGATTTATGGGGAGTTACAGATCACGAATTCGGGCATATCTGGTTCCCGATGATCGTAGGTTCGAACGAACGCTTATTTGCCTGGATGGATGAAGGTTTTAATACCTTTATAAACTCATTGAGTACTGCTGCATTTAATAATGGAGAGTATAAAGAAGAACCAACAGATTTGCATCATGAGGCTGAGCCTTTTACACGTCCTGATCTGGAGACTATTATGAGCTCGCCTGATAACATGAAGGAAGGGAACATTGGTATGCTGTGCTACTTTAAGCCAAGTGCAGGTTTAGTAATTTTAAGAGAACAGGTTTTAGGAAAAGAACGTTTTGATATAGCTTTCAGGACTTATATCGAACGTTGGGCATACAAGCATCCAACACCGGATGATTTCTTCAGATCTATGGAAAATGTTGCAGGTGAAGATCTAAGCTGGTTCTGGAGAAGCTGGTATGTAAACAACTGGCGTTTTGATCAGGGTATAAATTCAATTAAATATGTGAAAAATGACCCTGCAAAAGGAGTTGTAATCAATATCGAAAATTTTGATAAAATGCCGATGCCGATTGTTGTTGATGTTAAAACAAAAAGCGGTAAAGTTTCAAGGGTAAATTTACCTGTAGAAATCTGGCAGAGAAACAAAACCTGGTCTTTCAAGCACGATTCGACTGAAGAAATAGAAAGTATTACTTTAGATCCTGATCACGTTTTCCCGGATAATAATGAATCAAACAATGTTTGGACGGCTGGAAAAGGTACAGTCGAAAAGGCTATTATTATAGATGGTTATTTGGGTAATTATGTTACTTCAGCATCTCCATTGACAATTAATCTGGTAGATAAGAATAGTGTTTTAACAGCTGAACTTCCAAATTATCCAAACTTTGCTTTGGATCCGGTTGTAAACGAAAAAGATACATTTGAATCATCCAGAGCCGGATTGAGATTCAAATTCAATGAAGCAAAAACTGGTTTCGATATGACAATTTTAGGAAATGGGAAAGTAATGCAGTTTACTAAAAAATAAAAATAAAAAATATAAAATATTCAAAGCCCGATAATTAGAGATAATTATCGGGCTTTGTTTTTGTGTATATTCACAAAACGCAAAAAAAATGTTAGAATTTTACTTTTTTAGTTTGTAAATAAAAAAATAGTGTACTTTTGCACCGATGAATAAAATAAGTTTACATATAACTTCTTTGTCACGGACAAACTCACCTGGTACTTCTCCCGAAGTACGGATACTATCTATCTAGTATTCACAGAGTTTTTCGCCGTATATTTATTCATACCCATTTTTCATTTTGAAATCACATAATTTGTCCTTTGGACAAACATATCCTGAAAGTATTTATTATTTTGTAAATTCCCTTAATCAAGTTTTTGATTTTGAGGGTATTACTTCTATTTTGCTTAATTTTATTGGATTCAATTCTGGATTTCAAACTAAACAAGACGCTTTAATTTTTAACCCTAAACTTCAATTATTGAAATGAAGATCTCTATTGTTGTTACTCAGGAAGAACACTTCAAATTCGCACAGGAAATATGCGATACGATAGAATCATCTGCCTTGTTAAGAGGTACGGGGATTGCTAAAAGAACTCCTGAATACATTCAGAAAAAAATGTCGAATGGTGATGCGATGATTGCTCTGGCAGACGGGAAATTTGCAGGTTTTTGTTATATCGAAAGCTGGCAGCACGGAAAATTCGTAGCACATTCGGGCTTAATTGTACATCCGGATTACAGAAGTTTGGGCCTGGCTAAAAAAATAAAATCAAAAGTTTTTGATTATTCATTACAGAGATTTCCTGATGCCAAAATATTTGGTATTACAACGGGTTTAGCTGTTATGAAAATTAACTCTGAACTGGGCTATAAACCTGTACCTTTCTCTGAACTTACAACCGATCCAAGCTTTTGGGCAGGCTGTAAAACGTGTACCAATTTCCCTATTTTACAGAGCAAAGAAAACAAAATGTGTCTTTGTACCGGAATGTTATACGATCCGAAAGAAAAACATAAAACACCACCAAGACATCCTTTTAACGAGGCTGTTTTAAACAGACTTAAGAAAATTAAACAAGCCTTGTTTTTAAACAAATTATTGTCATTTATTTTTTTATTTAAAATTTAATCAAAAGAAATCTCAAACTGCTAAATACGAAAGTATTGGCCAAAATTATAAAAAATGAAAAAAGTAGTATTAGCTTATAGCGGAGGATTAGATACCTCGTATTGTTTGAAATATTTAAAGAATGAAAAAGGATACGAAGTTCACACTGTACTTGTAGATACAGGAGGATTTGACGCAGAAGAATTATCAGCCATTGAAAAAAGAGCGTATGAATTAGGAAGCGCACAACACGCCAACCTTACAATCGTAGATAAATATTATGATAAAGCTATAAAATATTTGATTTTCGGAAACGTATTAAAAAATAATACATACCCATTATCGGTAAGTGCAGAACGTGTTTTCCAGGCTATTGAAGCTATAAAATATGCTAAAAAAGTAGGAGCAAGCGCCATTGCACACGGAAGTACAGGTGCCGGAAATGACCAGATACGTTTCGATTTGATTTTCCAGACCATTGCTCCGGAAATCGAAATCATTACACCAATCAGAGATTTAAAATTATCAAGACAAGAAGAAGTTGACTATTTGTCTAAAAACGGTGTTCACTACTCTTGGGAAAAAGCGCAATATTCTATCAATAAAGGACTTTGGGGAACAAGTGTGGGAGGAAAAGAAACATTAACTTCAAGCCAGCCATTGCCAGGTGACGCTTATCCGTCTCAATTGAAAAAAGAAGGAGAAGAAAAAGTTAGACTGCATTTTGAACAAGGAGAACTGGTTGGAATAAATGGCCAATTAGACAAACCGTCAAACAATATTGTGGCGTTGGAAAAACTGGCAAATGCTTTTGCAATTGGTAGAGATATTCACGTTGGAGATACTATTATCGGAATCAAAGGAAGAGTTGGTTTTGAAGCCGCTGCTCCGTTAATTATCATCAAAGCGCATCATTTATTGGAGAAACATACTCTTGGTAAATGGCAACAATACTGGAAAGAACAATTAGGAAACTGGTACGGAATGTTATTTCACGAAGGTCAGTTTTTAGATCCGGTTATGCGTAACATCGAAACCTTTTTGCAGGACACACAGAAAACTGTAAATGGTGTTGTAACCGTTTCGCTAAAACCATATCACTTTTCGCTTGACGGAATTGAATCGGATAACGATTTGATGAATACAGGTTTTGGTCAATACGGGGAAATGAACAATGCCTGGACGTCTGACGATGCAAAAGGATTTATTAAGATTTTAGGAAATGCCCAAAATATATTTTCATCTGTAAATCATTTAGATCATGATTAATGTCGGAATCATTGGTGGTTCGGGCTACACGGCCGGAGAACTTATCAGAATATTAATGTATCATCCCAATGTAAACATAGATTTTGTTTACAGTACCACAAATGCCGGAAAACCACTTTCTGTGGCGCACCATGATTTGATGGGTGATATCGAAATGAATTTTACTGATGAAATAAATCCTGATGTAAATGTTGTTTTCTTATGTTTAGGCCACGGAAAATCAATTTCATTTTTGAAAGAAAATCAATTCGCCAGTCACACTAAAATCATTGATTTAGGAAATGATTTCAGACTGAATAAAGACGCTCATTTTGAAGGAAAAGATTTTATTTACGGTTTGCCTGAATTGAATAAAGCGGACATTAAAAAAGCAAATTACATTGCAAATCCGGGTTGTTTTGCAACCGCTATTCAATTGGCTTTATTGCCTTTAGCTAAACATAATTTGCTGAATAATGATGTTCATATTAATGCTACAACCGGAAGTACCGGCGCAGGCGTTGGACTTTCAGAAACTTCTCATTTTAGCTGGAGAAACAATAATATGTCGCATTATAAAGCTTTTGAACATCAGCATTTAGGTGAAATTTCAGAAAGTTTAGTTCAGCTGCAGGATGATTTTGAAAGTGAATTGCTTTTTATACCAAACAGAGGTGATTTCCCAAGAGGAATTTTCGCGACGTTATATACACTTTCTGATGATAGTTTGGAACAATTGGTTGCGAAATACGAGGATTTCTATAAAAACGAACCTTTCGTAACCGTAACCACAACAAACATCAATATGAAACAGGTGGTGCAGACGAATAAATGTATTATAAGTTTATTGAAAAAAGGAAACCGGGTTCTCATAACATCAATTATAGATAACTTAACCAAAGGTGCTTCAGGACAAGCGATTCAAAACATGAATTTAATGTTCGGATTAGAAGAAACCACAGGTTTACATTTGAAACCAAGCGGATTTTAATTTTTAGTTTCAAGTTTAAAGTTTCAGGTTTCACGTTCTGTACGTGACTTGAAATAGAGACGAAGAAACATAACTAGTTTTAAGGTTTAAAGTTTTAGTTTTCACGTTCAGTGAGTAACTAGAAACATGAAACCTGAAACAAAATAAACAAAACAAAAAATGAACTTATTCAACGTTTACCCATTATATGACATAACTCCAGTAAAAGCAATTGATTGTACAATTATTGACGACAAAGGAGTAGAATATTTAGATTTATACAGCGGACATGGTGTGATCTCAATTGGGCACACACAGCCGGATTACGTAGCAAAATTGAAGAATCAATTAGATCATTTAGGATTTTATTCGAATGCGATTCAGAATCCTTTACAGGTGGAATTGGCTCAGAAATTAGGAAAACTTTCTGGTCTTGAAGATTACGAATTGTTTTTATGCAGTTCTGGTGCCGAAGCCAATGAAAATGCTTTGAAATTAGCTTCTTTCCATAACGGAAAATCAAGAGTGGTAGCTTTTGATAATTCTTTCCACGGAAGAACTTCTGCAGCCGTAGCGGTTACAGATAATAAAAAAATTGTTGCGCCGATTAACGCACAGCAAGAAGTTACTTTTTTACCTCTAAACCAAATCGAACTAGTTGAAGCTGAATTAGCTAAAGGAGATGTTTCTTCTGTAATTATCGAAGGAATTCAAGGCGTTGGAGGTTTAGACCAGGGAACAACCGAATTTTTTCAGGCTTTAGAAAAAGTTTGTAAAAAACAGGATGTTGTTTTAATTTTAGACGAAGTACAATCAGGATACGGAAGAAGCGGAAAATTCTTCGCATTCCAACACCACGGAATCAATGCTGATATTATTTCAGTAGCAAAAGGAATGGGTAACGGATTTCCGGTTGGAGCCATTTTAATCTCTCCAAAATTTGAAGCAAGTTTTGGATTATTAGGCACAACTTTCGGCGGAAGCCATTTATCTTGTGCAGCAGGAATTGCCGTTTTAGATGTAATTGAAAAACTGAATTTACAAAAGAACGTAAACGAAGTTTATGAATATTTCTTAGAAAAAATCAAACAAGTTGAGGGAATCAAACAAGTAAAAGGAAAAGGATTAATGCTCGGAGTGGAGTTTGATTTTGACGTAGCAGCTTTAAGAAAGAAATTAATTATCGAAAAACACATTTTTACAGGAAGCGCCAACAACAAAAATCTATTAAGAATTTTACCGCCTTTAACTGTTAAAAAAGCGGATATAGATACGTTTGTAAAAGCTTTAAAAGAAAGTTTAGAAGAGTTGAAGAACTAAATACACGATTATCCTAACAGGTTTCCAAAACCTGTTAGGTATCAATAAGTTTCAATAAAAAAGAAACAACCAAAAAACAACCAACTATAAATTATGAATCCATTATCAATTGAAAAACGAAATCTGGTTTTGCGGTCTATGGCAAAGCTGGTCGAGCAGGAGCGGAATGAGATAATCCTAACCAATCAGGAAGATCTTGCCGATTACGACGGCTCAGATTTAGCGATGGAAGAACGCCTGAAAGTAGATGATAAAAAAGTTGACGAAATGATTTTATCATTAAATCAATTGGCTTCTCAGGAAGATCCTGTTGGAGTAGAGCGTTTTCATTTTACACATGATAATGGAATTAAAGTAATTAACAAAACTGCTGCTTTCGGAACGATTTTAATTATTTACGAATCCCGCCCGGATGTTACTATTGAAGCAGGCGGAATCGCTTTTAAATCCGGAAATAAGATTTTATTAAAAGGAGGAAAAGAATCATTAAAATCAAATTTGAAAATCGTAAGCCTTTGGCACAAAGCTTTAGAAGAAAACGGGGTTTCAAAAGAATGGGTGGAATATCTGAATTATAACAGAACAGAAACTCAGGCCTTCTTAGAAAAACCAACTCAAAAAGTAGATTTAATAGTTCCAAGAGGTGGAGAAAAATTAATTGAGTTTGTAAAAGCGCATGCAACCTGTCCTGTAATCGTAAGCGGACGCGGAAACAATTTTGTTTACGTTCATGAAAAAGCAGATACTGATTTGGCTTTAAAAGTAATTTTAAATGCCAAAACTGCTAAAATATCGGCTTGTAATGCAGTTGATAAGGTTTTAATAGATTCAAAATTACCAAATTTTGAGGCTTTTACAGCCATGTTAATTGAAACACTGGACGAATCAAATGTTGAAATTATAGTCGATAAATCGTTGGAGGATTTCGAAAATACGAAAACACTTCAAAACGAAGATATTTGGTACGAAGAATTTCTGGATTATAAAATCGTAATCGGAACCATAGATTCTCAGGAAAAAGCCATCGAAATGATCAATAAATACTGCGGAGGACATTCGGCAGCTATTATTACAAGAGATAATGAAGTCGCACAGCAATTTATGGAATCAATAGATGCTGCGGCAGTTTACCAAAATGCCTCAACCCGTTTCACAGACGGCGGACAATTTGGCCTAGGCGGAGAATTAGCGATAAGCACCGATAAATTGCATCAGCGTGGTCCAATTGGTCTTCAACATCTCGTAACCAATAAATGGTACGTTTACGGAGAAGGACAAATCAGGTAATTGAGATAATTTGATAATTAGTCAATTAGATAATTAAATTCAATTGGAATAAAAAAAACTTAGTGCCTTAGCGCCTTCGTGGCAAAAACAAAAGACATGGCAAAAAAACGGATTTTATTAAAAATAGGAAGTAATACTTTAACCAAAGAAACCAATCATATTTCGCGGGGAAAGATTGAAGACCTCGGAATACAGATTGCGGCTTTAAACAACGAATATGAGTTTATCATAGTGAGTTCAGGAGCAATTGCGGCAGCGAAGCAATTTGTAAAACTGGATAATCAGGATAAGGATGTTTTTGTAAAGCAGGCTTTGGCTTCAATCGGACAGCCACATTTAATGCGGATTTACAATGAGAATTTTAAGGATTTAGGATTGAATACTTCACAGTGTTTACTTTCTTATTCTGATTTCGAAAAAGAGCAGACCAAAAAGAACATTGTAAATACCATTAATGTACTAGTTAAAAACAATTACATTCCGATTATCAATGAAAATGATACCGTTGCCACAGATGAAATTCGGTTTGGGGATAATGACAAATTAGCGGCGTTGACAGCAGTTCTTTTAAATGTTGATATTCTGATAATTGCCACCAATACAAACGGAATTTATACGAAAGAATCAATTCATGATGAAAATCCGGAAACGATCAAACTGGTAAATGATTTGAAAACGCTTGAAAAAGAAATCGGTGAATCAAAATCATCACACGGAACAGGAGGAATGCAATCCAAAATAGAAGCAGCCGCAATTGCTAAAGCAGGGAATATTGAAACCTGGATTGTAAATGGTTTAAATGATAATTTCATTTTAAAGGCATTAAAGGACGAAATTCCTTTTACAAAAATCGTTTAATAGAACGCGGATGAAACGGATTCGCTATCGCGAAGACGCTGATTAAAACGGATTTTATCTTTGTTTTAATTTTATGTAGTATATTTCATTCAAATTTATTTTTATGAAATTATTGCATCAAGAGCTGACTGAAGTCATTATTAAAACTTTTTACGAAGTGTATAATGAATTAGGATATGGATTTTTAGAAAGAGTTTATCAAATTTCCATGTATTTGGAATTAAAGAGCAAAGGTCTTAAAGTTGAATCGCAGAAAAAGATCACTGTGTATTGTAAAGGAATTAAAGTAGGTGAATATTATGCAGATTTGGTAGTGGAAGATTTAATTATTTTAGAATTAAAAGCAGCTGATTGTATTATAGAAGCCTTTGAGAATCAAATTTTGAATTATTTAAGAGGAACAAATTGTGAAGTAGGTTTGCTTTTAAATTTTGGAACAAAACCAGAGTTTAGACGAAAAATATTTGAAAATAACAGAAAAGTAAGAATATAAAAAGATCCGCGTCAATCAGCGTCTTCGCGATAGCGAATCAGTATAATCAGCGTATAATTTAGGTATTATAAAAAAACAGAAGAAAACAAATGAACTATATTTCAATAAAAGACATCAACTCATTATCAAAATGGGTAAAGAGTGCGATTAAAATCAAAAAGAATCCGCTTAAAAATCAAAGTTTAGGAAAGAATAAAACCTTAGGGATGTTATTTTTCAATCCAAGTTTAAGAACGCGTTTGAGTACACAAAAAGCGGCTTTAAATTTAGGAATGAACGTAATGGTAATGAATTTTACCAACGAAGGCTGGACTTTAGAATTTGAAGACGGAGCCGTTATGAATTCTGGTGCTTCCGAGCATATCAAAGAAGCTGCAGAAGTCGTTTCTCAATATTGTGATATTATCGCTATTCGTGCTTTTGCCGGGCTTGAAAACAAAGAAAAAGATTATGCTGAAACCGTTATTTCAGGATTTTTGAAATACGCAACAGTGCCAATTGTAAATATGGAAAGTGCCGTTCGTCATCCGATGCAGTCGTTGGCAGATGCGATTACAATGGAAGAACACAAAACAAAACACAAACCCAAAGTGGTACTTTCGTGGGCACCACATCCAAAAGCTTTGCCTCAGGCTGTAGCCAATTCTTTCGTAGAAATGATGCAAATGCAAAAAGATATGGATTTTGTAATCACACACCCGGAAGGTTACGAATTAAGTCCGGAAATCACAAAAGATTGTAAAATCGAATACGATCAAAACAAAGCTTTCGAAAATGCCGATTTCGTTTACGTAAAAAACTGGAGCAACTTCAACGATTACGGAAAAGTAACCAACAGTGATCCAAACTGGACCGTTACTGCCGAAAAAATGGCACTAACCAACAACGGAAAATTCATGCACTGTCTTCCGGTTCGTCGTAACGTAATTGTAAGCGACGAAGTTTTAGACGGAGAAAATTCAATCGTAATCGAACAAGCGAATAACAGAACGTATTCGGCACAATTAGTTTTACAGAAAATTCTTAAGAAGATATAAATTTAAGTTGCAAAGTTACAAAGGTTCAAAGGGACAGAGGTTTAAAAACCTTGCGAAAAACCTTTGCACCTTTGTACCTCTGAGCCTCTGAACCTTAAAGATAATGAACGTATCAGTAATAAAAATAGGTGGAAACATCATCGACAATCCCACAGAATTAGAACAATTCTTAACCGATTTTTCTAAAATCAAAGGCAATAAAGTTTTAGTTCACGGTGGTGGAAAATCGGCTACAAAGATGGCGCAAAGTATTGGTTTGGTTCCGCAAATGATTGACGGACGCCGAATTACAGATGCTCCAATGCTGGATGTTGTGGTCATGATTTATGCAGGACAAATCAACAAACATATTGTGGCACAATTGCAGGCAAAAGACAATAACGCGATTGGTTTTTCTGGAGCTGACGGAAATTTAATTCAGTCCACAAAAAGAAATCACCCCACAATAGATTATGGTTTTGTAGGCGATGTAAAACAAGTCAATACCAAATTACTGGCAACTTTATTGGAAGCTGGAGTTGTTCCTGTTTTCTGCGCGATTACACACGATAAAAATGGACAATTGTTAAACACCAATGCGGATACCATTGCAAGCGAATTGTCAATTGCATTATCTGAAGTTTTTGATGTGACGCTGACGTATTGTTTTGAAAAACAAGGCGTTTTGCAAGATTCAGAAGATGATTCATCTGTAATAACTGAAATCAACGAAGCATTATACAATAAACTAAAAGAACAAAAAGTAATCCATTCCGGAATGATTCCAAAACTGGATAACTGTTTCAATAGTTTATCAAGAGGGGTACAGAAAATCAAAATTGGGCATCATAAAATGCTTCAAAACCCAGATGTTCTGCACACCACAATTACGTTATAAAAATGATTGCCAAGAATTACACGAATTGACACTAATTTTTCTGTTAAAAGAGAAAATAATTTTAGAAGCATTCTAAAAAGTTTATTTTGATTTTAAATCTGTGACAAAAAGATAATTTGTGAAAATTTGTGCAATTAGTGGCAAAAAAACAGAACTGCGCAGTGCTTTTAAATATTAATTTAAGAAATTTGCGCAAATTAAAAATGTCGCATAATTATTTAGTTAAGAAAGTAAAAGCTTAAAAAAATTTAGCGACTTAGCGCCTTTGTGGCAAGAGCACAATAAAATGAAAAATATAGATACGCTTACCCAGGAAGCAATTAGTTTTTTAAAAAGTCTAATCGAAACCCCTTCATTTTCAAGTGAAGAAGACCAGACGGCACTTTTAATCGAAAACTGGTTCAATCAGAATGAAATTCCCTTTAACAGAGAAAATAATAATGTGTGGGCTTTCAACAAATATTTCGATGAAAATAAACCAACACTTTTACTAAACTCACATCACGATACTGTAAAACCTAATCAGGCTTACACCAACGATCCGTTTAAAGCGATCGAAAAAGACGGAAAATTATTTGGTTTGGGAAGTAATGACGCAGGAGGATGTCTGGTTTCATTATTGGCAACGTTTGTTCATTTTTACGAAAATCAAAATCTATCCCATAATATTGTAATTGTGGCTTCTGCCGAAGAAGAAAGCAGTGGGAAAAATGGTTTAAACAGTGTTTTGAAAAGTTTGCCAGAATTAGATTGCGCCATTGTTGGAGAACCCACTTTAATGCAATTAGCCGTTGCCGAAAAAGGTTTATTAGTTCTTGATGTAAAAGTAAAAGGAACCGCAAGCCACGCCGCACATCAAAACGATGATAATGCCTTATACAAATCAATTCCGGTAATGGAATGGTTTAAAAATTATAAATTCGATAAAATCTCAGACGTTTTAGGTCCTGTAAAAATGACCGTAACGCAGATTAATGCAGGAAAGCAGCATAATGTGGTACCGTCAGAATGTGATTTGGTTGTAGATATTCGGGTAACAGACCGATATACAAATACTGAAATTCTGGAAGTAGTAAAAGCAAATGTAAATGCCGAAGTAACACCAAGATCCATGCATTTAAACGCATCGTCTATTCCAGTTGCTCATGGTTTGGTTCAGGCCGGAATTGCTTTAGGAAGAACAACATATGGTTCGCCAACACTTTCAGATCAGTCGGTTTTAAGCTGTCAGTCTTTAAAATTAGGACCAGGAGAAACGTTACGTTCACATTCAGCAGACGAATTTATTTTTGTAAATGAAATTGAAGAAGGAGTCGATTTGTATATCAAAATACTAACCGATTTCTTTAAATTATAATTGTCATCCAGAGCGTAGTCGAAGGATTTAGGAGCTAATCCCGCTATCCGTTACAAACGAAGTTCACTGAACTCCGCTTGAAATAAAAATTAAGTGAAGTAATCTTTTGTCCCTCCCGAAACCTCGGGACCGGCACAAAAGGATTTCCACTACTATCGGGGCCAGGACACTAAGGAACTTAGAAACATTAAATAAAAAAGAAACTTTGTGAATCTCTGAGAACCTTTGAGTATCTCTGTGAAACAAAAAACATACATCTTATGAAACTTTGGGAAAAAGGAATACCAACAGATAAACAAATCGAGCAATTCACCGTTGGAAACGACCGTGAACTCGATTTAGTTTTAGCAAAATACGATGCTTTAGGTTCAATCGCGCATGCCAAAATGCTGGGACAAATTGGTTTATTAACTCAGGAAGAAACAACTTCTTTGGTTGAAGCCCTAAACGAAATCATCGCTGATATCGTAGTTGGAAATTTCGAAATCGAAGACAGTTTCGAAGACGTGCATTCTAAAATCGAATATCTTTTAACTGTAAAACTTGGCGATGCGGGAAAAAAAATCCACACCGCGCGTTCTCGTAACGATCAGGTTTTAGTAGACGTTCATTTGTATTTAAAAGACGAATTAAAAGCAATAAAAGAACAGGTAAAAACTTTGTTTGACTTGTTAATGGAATCGGCAGAAAAACATCAAAACGTTTTATTGCCAGGTTATACGCATTTGCAAATCGCCATGCCTTCGTCATTCGGAATGTGGTTTTCTGCTTATGCTGAAAGTTTAATCGATGATATTACAATGCTGAACGCAGCTTCAAAAATTGTAGATCAGAATCCGTTAGGTTCTGCTGCAGGTTACGGAAGTTCATTTCCAATCAACAGAACTTTTACAACGAAGGAGTTAGGTTTCGAAACCTTAAAATATAATGCTGTTGCGGCGCAAATGAGCCGAGGAAAAGCGGAGAAAACCGTTGCTTTTGCCATGACAAGCGTGGCGGGAACGTTATCAAAATTTGCCATGGATGTTTGTTTGTATATGAGCCAGAATTTCGATTTTATTGGTTTGCCAGCGCATCTTACAACTGGTTCTAGTATTATGCCTCATAAAAAGAATCCGGATGTTTTCGAATTAATAAGAGGAAAATGCAACAAGATTCAGGCACTTCCATACGAAATCACATTAATTACCAATAATCTTCCAAGCGGTTATCACAGAGATTTACAGCTTTTAAAAGAAGGATTATTTCCTGCAATTCAAACTTTGAAATCTTGTCTGGATATTGCGATTTTCTCTGTAAAAGATATTACGGTAAAAGACAATATTTTAAAAGATAAAAAATACGATTACTTGTTTACTGTAGATACTTTAAATGAAATGGTTGTAGAAGGAATGCCATTTAGAGATGCATACAAAGCCGTTGCTGAGCAATTAGAAGCAGGAACGTACCAATCTCCAAAAGAAACAAAACATACGCACGAAGGAAGCATCAATAATTTGTGTTTAGATAATATCAAAGAGAAAATGAAAGCCGCTTTTTAATTTCATTTTAAAAAATTAAAAACCGATTTGTATAAATTACAGATCGGTTTTT
>NZ_QETH01000096.1 GCF_003105115.1 Flavobacterium sp. HTF
TTTCAAATTAAAAAACTGCTGAAACTGCAAAATCTGCTTCATCAAAAACTAACCTCATTTATAAATCAATTTGTTTTTATAAATGAAATAATCATTTCAAAACACTTTACTAAAAGTTTATACAACGCTTAAGAAAATTTATTTCTAAGCACAGATGATACCATAATGTCTAATCATTTATCATTTTCAAAATGTATAAACAAAATAAACAAACACGTTTGGAGCAATCCAAGCGACCGCTTCTTCATTGGGTAAAAAGAAAAATTGTAATTGTAATAACAGCTTTTATGTTAGGAATGGCAAATGGAATGCACACCGAAGATACCCGAATTAAAGGAAATCAGAATTATACCGAACAGCATAAAAAGGATTGAGTTTTTAATTAGAAAATTATTTGAATGTCATGCGGCCTTTGTCAAAGTTTAAAACTTTGACAAAGGTTTTTAAACGTAATCTTGTCATTCTGAGGAACGAAGAATCACACTAGAGATTTCCACATGCAAAATCGTCAATCTTTGCTGATTAACTTACCTTCCTTCGACTTCGCTCAGGATGACAAACTGTGCGGTATAAAAATAGAAAACCGAAGCAACAGCTTCGGTTTTTTGTTGGAATTTGGAATTTCAAAAATTGTAATTTTAATCCACCCATTTATAATATCTCGCCCCAATCAAAACAGGCATTTCTTTTTCAATTCGATCCAAAACCCATTCGTTTTTCGGAGTTCTGATGCTTTGTTTTTGTTCTTTTTTATGAAGGCTTTCATAAGTTTTGAAATCAATTTCTACACTTTCAGATAAATTTTCAAAAAGTTTTACGTTTTCCAAAGCCAATTTCCATTCCGGCTGAATCGTTCCTTCAAAAACTTTCGATTTCGATCCGCTTCCGTAAGCTAAAAAGCCAAATTTAGTTCCGGCAACTTCTTTTTTAGTATCATAAAAATGAGCCAGAGTAGATAACAATCCCATGAAAATAGAACCTGTATAAAGATTCCCGATTAATGAAGAAGCCAATTCGGCAGGTTGTAATTTTTCGGTCACAAACTTTCTGTAATCTTCAGATTTTGCCACTTCTTTAATTTTAACCTGATAATCTGCAGCTGCTATATCGTCGGCAATGATTTTTTCGGCACTGTCCAAAGCGTAGATTTCAGATAACATTCTTCTTCCCTGAAAAGAATATGGTAAGTGCATCACGATGCTATGCCAGGTGTTGTATAAAGTTTCGGTAGTATTTTTTAATTTTTTGAATGAAAAGTAAGCATTTCGCGTACGGTCCATATAACATTGATTAGAATACTGACCATCAAAAACAGGCTGATCTTTATGAATTTCGATTTCAGCTTCTAAATTATCAAACCAGGAATCGTTGTTTTGGTTTTGTGTAATAGCTTCTTTTGAAATAGTTCTGTAGGGTTTGAAGAAATCAAAAACACCTTTTGTGCTTGTGGCCCAATTGTCATCAAAAGCAATAATTTTTGGGTCTGCAGAAATTAACATGGCAACAGCTCCAGCACCCTGTGTATATTCTCCGCCCGAATTTAAATCGTATTTTGCAAAATCAGTGGTAACAACAATCACTTTTTTAGTCGGATATAATTTTACAAAATCAAGACAATTTTGCAAAGCATCAACACCTCCAATACAGGCAAACGTAAAATCGACAACATCGCATTCTGCCAAAGAATCTTCGCCAAATTTTTGCTCCATCAGATTAATTAAATAAGAAGCAATTGGCTTTGAACTGTCAATGCCGCTTTCGGTACCAACGTAAATCCGGCTTATTTCCTTTAGGCTGATTTTATTATCAGTAATCAGTCTGGTCAAAGCATTTGCTCCAAAAACAACCGCATCCTGATGAACATCCGGAAATGTCATTTTAAGTAATCCAAGACCTTTTTCTAATTTTTCCCGTTCAATATTTCTGGCATTCGCCAAAGTTTTTATGGGTAAATGTATGTTTGCTACATCAAAAGAGATAGCATCAATTCCTGTTTTCATTCTTATTTTTTTGAGCCGCTAAAGGTAAAACTATGTTATGGACTGACAATTTTTTGCCCGGACAAAATTACTGGCGGTAATCACTTTTGAAGAAAACAAATTAAAACTTTGGATAAAATAACAATATGATAAATTTTTGGTAATCTACTTAGATCGGTGTTTTGTTTCTAAGGCTTAAAAAGCAGGTTGTTGAAATTTTTATACTAAATTATTTTTAAGCAATCTGGTTTTTGTACGTAAAAATACTTAGATATAGGCTATTTTAAAATCATTATAAATAACAGCGAAATGGTTGTAGTTCTTTTGTAATTGAGTTATTTTTGTCTAATTTTTTAAAACAAACTACTTAAACACTTATGGCACAATCTGCACAGTTGAATGCTTCCATCTTAAAGAAAGTAGCAATGGCTCTTTCGGGAATATTCTTAATCACGTTTTTAGCGCTGCATGTTTCCTTAAATTTTATTTCTATTTTGAGTGAAAATGTTTTCAACGAAGTTTCTCATTTTATGGGTTACAATCCGTTGATACAATATGTAATGCAACCAGTTTTGGCATTCGGGGTAATTTTGCACTTCGTAATGGGATTTGTACTTACTGCTCAAAACAGCGCTGCAAGACCAATTTCGTATGCAAAATACAACGGAGCTGCAAATGCTTCTTGGAGTTCTAGAAATATGATTATTTCTGGATTGGTTATTCTGGCATTCTTAGGACTGCATTTTTATGATTTCTGGTTTCCTGAACTTAGCTATAAATATGTAGCGGGTACAGCTCCGGATGCTACAAGGTATTATGGCGAGTTGGTTCATAAATTTCATAGTCCTGTACGTACAGGGTTATACTGTGTGTCTTTTATTCTTTTAGGATTTCACTTATGGCACGGATTTGCATCTTCCCTTCAGTCAATGGGGATGCATAACAAATACTCAAGATTTTTATCAAAAATAGGTTACGGGTTCGCAGTTGTAGTTCCGGCCGCTTTTGTAATTATCGCATTATTTCATCATTTCAATAATTAATATCAATTATAATGGCATTAGATTCAAAAATTCCAAATGGTCCTATAGCGGATAAATGGACAAATTATAAAGATCATATTAATTTAGTAAACCCTGCTAACAAACGTAATCTTGATATTATCGTAGTTGGTACAGGTTTGGCTGGAGGTTCGGCTGCGGCTACTCTGGCAGAATTAGGATATAACGTAAAAGCATTTTGCTTTCAGGATTCACCTCGTCGTGCGCACTCTATTGCAGCACAAGGGGGAATCAATGCAGCAAAAAATTATAAAGGTGACGGTGACTCGGTTTACAGATTGTTCTACGATACTGTAAAAGGAGGTGACTACCGTGCACGTGAGGCAAACGTTCATCGTTTGGCTGAAGTTTCTGCAAATATTATTGACCAGTGTGTGGCTCAAGGGGTGCCATTGGCTCGTGAATATGGCGGACTTTTAGATAACCGTTCTTTTGGGGGAACTTTGGTTTCCCGTACATTCTACGCACAGGGACAAACAGGACAACAGTTATTGTTAGGAGCTTATTCTGCAATGAACCGTCAGATTGGCCGTGGAAAAATCAAAATGTACAACCGTCACGAAATGCTTGATTTAGTAATCGTGAACGGAAAAGCAAGAGGTATTATCGCCCGTAACTTAATCACAGGAGAAATAGAAAGACATTCTGCTCACGCAGTGGTAATTGGTTCAGGAGGATACGGAAACGTATTTTTCCTTTCGACAAATGCTATGGGAAGTAACGCAACAGCAGCCTGGAAAATTCATAAAAAAGGAGCGTTTTTCGCAAATCCTTGTTATACACAAATTCACCCAACCTGTATTCCGGTTTCAGGAGATCACCAGTCAAAACTGACTTTGATGTCTGAGTCTCTGCGTAATGATGGTCGTATTTGGGTTCCTGCAAAATTAGAAGATGCTCAGGCAATTCGTGAAGGAAAGAAAAAAGCAACAGATTTATCTGAAGCAGACAGAGATTATTTCTTAGAAAGAAGATATCCTGCGTTTGGTAACTTAGTTCCTCGTGACGTTGCGTCCCGTGCAGCTAAAGAAAGATGTGACGCCGGTTTTGGAGTTAACAAAACAGGTGAAGCGGTTTACTTAGATTTCGCAGCAGCAATTAAACGTTACGGAACTGAAGATGCTTATGTAAAAGGTTTAGATGATAAAGATGCTGCTTTGGTTACTAAATTAGGAGCTGCCATCGTGAAAAGTAAATACGGAAACTTATTCCAGATGTATTACAAAATCGTTGATGAGGATCCTTACACAACGCCAATGATGATTTACCCGGCAGTTCACTACACAATGGGTGGAACATGGGTTGATTATAACTTAATGACTACAATTCCCGGATGTTTCTCAATTGGAGAATCTAACTTCTCTGATCACGGAGCAAACAGACTTGGAGCTTCTGCTTTGATGCAGGGATTAGCTGACGGATATTTCGTATTGCCATATACTATCGGAGATTATTTAGCTCCGGATATTAAAATGGGTGAAATTTCTACAGACTTACCGGAATTCGTTGAAGCTGAAAAAGCGGTTGTTGATCAGATTAATAAATTTATCAATAATAACGGAACTCACTCTGTAGATTATTTCCACAAAAAATTAGGTAAAATTATGTGGGATAAAGTAGGTATGGCTCGTAACGCTCAGGGTTTAACTGAAGCTATCGAAGAAATTGCCGCTTTACGTGAAGAGTTTTATAAAGATGTAAAAGTTCCTGGAAGCGCTTACGAATTTAATCAGGAATTAGAAAAAGCAACCCGTGTTGCCGATTTCTTAGAATTAGGAGAATTGTTCGCGAAAGATGCTTTACACCGTAACGAATCTTGTGGTGGTCACTTCCGTGAGGAATACCAGACAGAAGAAGGAGAAGCACTTCGTGATGATGATAACTTTGCATATGTTGCAGCCTGGGAATACAAAGGAAAACCAAGTGACGCAGTATTACACAAAGAAGCTCTTAATTACGAAAATATTAAATTAGTTCAAAGAAGCTATAAATAAGAATTTGGTCGAAAGCCCAAAGTCTTAAAGTCAAAAGGCAAAATGTGCCAAGCGACTTTCGACTTTCGACTTTATGACTTTCAAACGAAAAAGGTATGAAACTTACATTAAAAATATGGCGTCAGAAAAACGCCCAAGATAAAGGAGGGATTGTAGAATATCCTATTGATGGAATCGAACCGGATATGTCTTTCCTTGAAATGTTAGATGTTCTTAACGAAGGTCTGATCAACAAAGGAGAAGAGCCAGTTGCATTTGACCACGATTGTCGTGAAGGAATCTGCGGAATGTGTTCTTTATTCATCAATGGAGAAGCACACGGACCGGACAGAGGAGTTACAACTTGTCAGTTGCACATGCGTATGTTTAAAGATGGCGATACGATTTTTATCGAGCCATTTAGAGCAAAAGCTTTCCCTGTAATTAAAGATTTAGTTGTTGACAGAAGTTCTTTTGACAGAATCCAGCATGCAGGAGGATTTATCTCGGTAAATACTTCAGGAAATACAATTGACGCAAACACAATTCCAGTTCCAAAAGACGATGCAGATAAATCATTTGATGCAGCAGCTTGTATTGGTTGCGGAGCTTGTGTTGCTACTTGTAAAAACTCTTCAGCGATGTTATTCGTTTCTGCAAAAGTTTCTCAATATGCATTGTTACCACAAGGTAGAGTTGAAGCTACTGACCGTGTTTTAAACATGGTTCACCAAATGGATTTGGAAGGTTTCGGAAACTGTACCAATACAGGTGCTTGTGAAGTAGAATGTCCTAAAGGAATTTCTCTTGAAAATATCGCACGTATGAACCGTGAGTATTTAGCAGCAAGTTTAAAAGGATAATATAATCCTGTTTATATATCAATAACGCATTCATTAAGTTGAATGCGTTTTTTGCTTTACAGGACTCTTTTAAATCACTAAAAATAGTGATGTGTACCAAATGCAATCACGATAAATTTGGGTTTGTTTATAAACAATCAAATCGTTTAATATAATGAACCTAATAGTGAGAAAATTTAGTCCGGTCATCAGCATTTTACTTCTTATAATTGTGTTTTTATCTTGTTCTAAAGAAGATACTAAAAATGAAAATAATACGAAGGAAAGTATCAATAAAAAGTGGATTGTAGAGAACTCTGATGAATTCGAATCAATTGAATTTGATACTAACGGAAATTATATCATTACGAAAAATGAAAACAGCATAACTTCTAAAAAGAAACTGTCATCAAAACAACAGGCAACTGCCGAAGAAATTATTGTTTTTGGGACTTATGAAATTTTGGATACTGATATTCTTTTGCTGTCAGATTTTGGGACAATAAAAATAGACGACAGTGATCCTGGTAATGTCAAATTTTCAATTAAATACGAAGGGTCGGATACTTATACTTATGAGTTAAAAGTTACTAAGGCCGCCGAATTTACAAGTACTCCCAATACGGATATGTTATGTGATAATACATGGAATTTTACCAAAACTTCACCAATTAAAGATACACTCAATTTAGTGAATTTTTCTAAAGCAGGAACTTGCTTTACTACTTTCAGTATCAAATCTCAAAATGCCGGAAGTTCAATAGAATTTGGTAAATGGAAATGGCAGGATAAAGAGGAAACCAAGATAGTAATTACTGAAATAGAATACGCTCCGTGGGTTCTTGACAAGGATGGTGACGTTGAATTTGAGATAACATACATCAGTGCTGTAAAAATGGAAATGAAAGAAGTTTTTAAAGGAGTGACTTACAATATAGCATTTGATACCATAAATGCAGGTAAAACTAAAACAAGCACCTTAAAAAAACAAAAACAAGCCAATCTAAAGTTTTAATAAATTTATCCTTTACGGGAATTTATCCTTAGAAATTTATACGTTTAAAATTTTATCCAAATAACGCAGTGAAATTATTTTATTTATGAATAAAATGCAAAAGGAATAAAATAATTTATAACATATGTTTAAATAATTTTGATAATGATTTGATAACAAGTAGTTTTTGAAATTATAAAGCAGCGTAAATAAAAAAGGTTATAAAAGAGCCAAAAAAAAAGTGCCTGTGTTTTTTTTAACTCATACTGTATTTTGTTTCGGTGAATTAGTAATGAAATGTTTATTTTTGTAAGTACTAAATCAATCGGCATGAGTACTGAAAATGAAGTTTTAAATTATAGCAAGGAAGAACGTAAAAATCACATTCTAAAAGAAATCAACTTACATACGCGTGTAAGTTTTGAAACTCTTTCGGCTAAGCTTGGCGTTTCAGAAGATACTGTTCGCCGTGATATTAATGAACTTGATGCAGATTCCCTTTTGATAAAAGTAAAAGGGGGCGCAATGACCAAAGGATATCATTATTCTTCGTCTAATCAAACTTATGCGGTCGAAGCAAAACAGGTTATTGCACAAAAAGCCGTAGATCTTCTTCATGACGGAATGGTTATAATTGTCGACGGTGGAACTACAATCAGAGAATTTATCCGATTAATACCAAATGATTTAAACCTTACTGTTTTTACCATCACAGCTTTGTCTGCCGTACAGCTTTTGGATAAACCCAATATTAAAACTATCATGATTGGAGGCAGTATTTCGTCTTACAGTCAGATGTGCGTGAGTGGTGAAGTATTTCATCAGTTGGCCAATATCAAAGCAGATCTTTTAGTGCTTGGTACAAATGCTTTGGACGTTGATGGTGGTTATTCAGATTCTGACTGGGAAACCGTTCAGGTTAAAAAAGCCATGATCCAGGCGTCCAGAAAAACCGCGATTTTGACCATTTCAGAAAAATTGAATACTGTTTTGAAAATGAAAATCGCCGATGTCTCAGAAATTGATTATATCATTACGGAACTTAATCCGGATAATGAAGAATTAAAGCCCTATGGAAAATCAGATTTGGTTCTGATATAAGGCAGGTTTTATTGTCTAATCTAATTTTTTAAACATGAAAATTGCCTTAATACAATCAGATCTCTATTGGGAAAATCCTTCGCAAAACAGAAGCAATTTTGAATCTAAAATAAATGAAATAGCTGATGATACTGAGATAATTGTTCTTCCGGAAATGTTTTCAACAGGGTTTACGATGAATGCTCCGGCTGTAGCTGAAACAATGCAGGGAGAAACGGTTAAGTGGATGCAGTCACTGGCGAAACAAAAAAACTGTGCCATAACAGGAAGTTTGATTATTGTAGAAAATAATCAGTATTATAACCGGATGCTATTTGTTTTTCCTGACGCGAAAATTAAGCATTATAATAAAAGACACTTGTTTTCACTGGCCGGAGAAGATAAATTTTACAGTAGCGGAACTGAAAAAGTAATTGTAGAATATCTGGACTGGAAAATCTGCCTGCAAATTTGTTATGATTTGAGATTTCCGGTTTTTGCAAGAAATGTCGAAAATTATGACCTGCTTTTGTATGTGGCCAATTGGCCTAAAGTCCGTACAAATGCCTGGGATGCGCTGCTACAGGCACGCGCAATAGAAAACCTGAGTTATGTTGTCGGCGTAAACAGAATTGGTTTGGATATTCATGATTACGAACATATCGGCCACTCTCAGGTTGTTGATTTCTTAGGAAATTATATTCTTGAACCACAAGAAACAGCGGGTGTTTTTGTGGTTGAACTGGATAAAAATGTAATGCTTGAAACCAGAAGAAAACTGGATTTTTTGAGTGATAAAGATAAGTTCGAAATTAAAATCTAGAAAGCTTTCCGCTTTTTTTCTTCGTCTTTTTTCTTCTTATCATCTCTCTTTTTTTCTACTTCGGGGCTAAAAGGAATGCTTAAGTCAACGGTTTCGTTACGGTCCCAATTGGCACGTACATCATATTCATCCTGATAGTAAAAGACTTCCTCCGCATATGTCTTATTCAAAAAGCTTCCGGTATCATACAATTTATTTTTGTTGTCATCATAAATAACACGAATTGTAAATGCATCTGGCAGAACCAAATTAAATTCAAGCGTAGTTTTTCCTTCAGAATAAGCACTTGCGAGAACCTGATCACCTTTTTTATTGGTTAATTCAACAATAATCGGAAAGCGCTTGACATTTTTTAAATTCAATACTAAATTTCCGTAATCGGCAACTTCTCTGGTGGTCAGCTTATAAGATAAAGTATCGTTGGTCTTTTCGTAAAAATCAGTTAGAGCTCCGGGAAAGAATGTAACATTATATTTCTCAGAAGGGTCCTTTTTAAAATCAACATACAGCTTTTGCTCAAACTCATTATATTCTGTCGTAAAATCAACCGCAGCCGAATCTTTATTGACTAATGTAATTTTAGATTTGTCAAATTTAACCAGTGGAGTTTCAGTATCTAATGTGAATCGGTCCCTAAAATGAATAACCCCGCTCTGAAGAGCTTTTATATTTAAAGTATCTTTTTTCTGGTCTTTAATCCTGAAAGTAAATTTCTTGTTGTAACTATCCTTTTCCACTTCAAGAGATAAGGAATCGGCTTTTAGGGGTTTGTACCAAATCTGGAGCGAATCTTTTTTAGGAAACTGTGTTACAATTGTTTCCAATATTTCAGTATTGTTTTTAAGAACAATCTTTGGTAAAGAATTTTTAAAATTCTGCTTTCCTTCATACGGAAGCAATAATCTGTTTCCTGAGACCTGAATAGGTTTGAAGACTTTTAGCGGAAGCGTTTCTTTAAATAATTCGATTTCATAAACCGTATCGCTTGGAACCGTTATGTAATTTTTCAGGAAACCTATTTTATCATCTTTTGGATTGAATTTATTGTTGCTTCCTTTATCTTTTAGCGCAATCATAAGATATTTTCCGGCTTTTAAATTTTCAAATTTAAAAGTTCTCATACTGTCCAGAGTATTCGTAATATATCTCGGATTTTCTTTGTAAATCATAGAGTCCTTAAACTTATCATTTACTTCATAAAGCATTACAGATACAAAATTATCTACATTTTTTTCGTACGCATCTTTTATTTTCCCGTCAAGTGTAAGGGAATCGATATAAGATCCGGTAGAAAAAATGTATTTGAACTGATTCAGCGCATTTCCTTCATTATTGTCCGTAATACTTTGCCCAAAATTAAAACTGTAAGTCGTGTTGGGCTGCAAGGTGTCCTTGATCTGGATCTTTATAAATTTGCTGACATTTGTAGGCGTAATCAACGGCTCATGTTTCATTGGAGGCGAAATAATAAGCTGTTTATTTATGTTTTTAAGTTTTACATACTCATCAAAATACAATGTAATTTCATTTCCCTTAAAATCGGTACTTAGGTTTTTTGGAGAACTTGATACTAAAACAGGAGCCAGTGTATCTTTTAGCCCCCCGGTAATGCTGCCCCTTTTGGCGCATCCAAACATTAAAAATACCAGTAAAAATGAAATATATTTGAAGTTGTTTTTCAACATAACAGTTTTGAATTTGATTGCACAAAATAACGATTATATTTGCTTTAATTGAAATTTTTTATCCATTTATTAGGATTTTGGCGTTTATGATTAATGCTTTTTAAATTTTGAATCCATCCTTTTGATATAATTTCTTATTTTTGATTTTGAATATAATTTCCCGTGTTTTGTTAAAAAGATTTTATTTGGTATTGCTGACTTTTCTACTGGTTTCCTGTGGTAAGAGCGAACAGCCGAAAATTTCTTTTTATTATTGGAAAACGATACTCAAATTCTCCAAAAGCGAAAATGAAATCCTAACCGAAAATGCTGTTCAGAAACTATATGTCAGATATTTTGATATAGGTCTGCAGGCAGAAACCAAAGAGCCAATCCCAATTAGTCCGGTCCGGTTTCAGGAAGATGTTAGTAAATACAGTATTGTTCCGGTCATTTTTATCCAGAACAAAGTAATGCTGCAGCCTAATTTGGATATTGAAGATCTGGCTAAAAAAACAATTCATTTTATCGATCAGATAAACGCAAAAAACAAAATCGAATGCACGGAAATTCAGATCGACTGCGACTGGACATTAAAGAGCAAAGACAATTACCTCAAATTTGTTGAGCGGTTTAAAAAACTCTCGCATAAAACATTATCGGCAACTATTCGTTTACATCAGGTAAAATACTTTAAGAAAACAAAAATACCAAATGTAGATTCGGGCGTATTGATGTATTATAACATGGGAGCAATAGCAGCAGATTCTTTAAATTCAATTTATGACCGGAATGTGGCAGCAAAATATTTAAAGAGTTTAAAAAAATATCCGCTTCATCTGGATATTGCATTGCCCATATATTCATGGGGAGTTCATATCAGAAATCAGAAAGTAATAGGTTTGCGATCCAAATTAAATATAAACGAACTTAAAAACGATAAAAATTTTGAGCAGCTAAGTTCAGTATTTTTTGAAGTAAAAAAATCAAATTATAAAAACGGAGTGTTTTATGAAGAAAATGATTTGCTGAAAATAGAAGGAATTACTGCGGATGATTTAAAACAAATGGCCGACGAACTGGAAGAAAACCTCGCACAGCCGCCAAAAGAAATTATATTTTACGATTTAGACCAATTCAATTTAAAAAACTATGAAAAGAATATTTTTGAACAAGTTGTTTCTTGCTTTTAGTACCACCTTACTTTTTGCATACGGAATAATTTATGCCTGTGCAGGCGGTGACGATTGGGATTTTTTTGGTTACAACTCTAATTTTACACCGGAAACCTTTGCAGATAAATCCTATTCGCCCCTTTTTTTATCAGGCGGGATTTTTTACGGAATTGGTTTTGATACTGAACATAATTCCCGTTTCAACGAAAGCATAAAATCAGACTGGGAAACTTACTTTAAAGGAAAAGCGGATACGGCAACAATCAGCTATTTTCTTATTGGAGAAGAATCGCCAAAATATTATGGGGAAAGAGATAAAGTTGCAGCCAATAAAACAGAAATAGAGCAGCTTCATGTTTATGTAAAAACCAAAAAAGAGAATAAAACCTCCTTAAAATGGGGAAAGAAAATCAGCCTTAAGGATGAAAAAATCAAAAGTTTTATCGAGTTTTTGTATTTGGCGCAAAAGATAGAAACAGTTTCGATTGGAGAAGATTATTGGAGTTATGATCCCGTTGTAGCCAAAACATTTAATGACTCAAAAATGATTCAGTCCATTGAGAATGTATACAATATAACATCAGATCCATTTTTGAAAAACCGTTATTGGTTTCTTACCATGAAAGCCCGTTTTTATAGTAACGATAAACAAAAAGCAATTTTGTTTTTTAATAAAACAGAAAGTGCTGCGCCAAAAAATATTTTGTATTACCGCGCACTTGCTTATGTAGCCGGAATAAACCATCAGCAGAAAAAATATGCAGTATCAAATTATATCTATGCTCAGGTTTTTAATAAATGCCCTCAAATGAGAATAGTGACCGCCTATAGTTTTCATCCCAAAAACGAAAGTGACTGGACAAAATCACTGGCTATGGCAAAAAATAATGATGAGAAAGCCGCACTTTGGGCAATACACGGATATTATAAAGATGAAAGACAGGCTATTGAGAAAATTTATGAACTGAATCCGAAAAGCGAGCATTTGAATTATCTGGCCACCAGACTGGTAAATTCCCTGGAGCAAAAAATTAATAATTCGTTTCAGCAAAATCAGGGAGATAATCTGCCTGTAAAATCGCAGTCAATTGCAGAAAACCGAACAGAAAATCAGGCTAAAATTGATAAAAAAGCGGTTGATTTGATTGCGAAAATTTCTGCTGCAGGAAATACCGAAAAACCGTATTTGTGGGATATGGCACTGGGGTACCTGCAAACTTTGGAGGGGGATTTTGCAAACGCAGACAAGAATTTTGATAAATCCCAGAAAACACTCCCAAAAACCGAACTGGCAACAAACCAGCTGCGCTTACTGCGTTTTGTAAATAATTTAAGCAAAATTGACAAACTTACAGATTCTAATGTAAAAACCGTTTTGGCTGATCTGACCTGGCTGTATCAGGAACTTCCGAAAAATTACAAAGGGCAGGAGTTTCGTTATCAGAATGCGGCACAATGGAGCAAGAATTATCTGGCAGTACTTTACAAAGCAAAATCAGATCCTGTAATGGCTGAATTGTTTGGTACTTCGCCATATGGTTACTGGAATGCCGGAAATTCTTTTTATGATAATGAAAAGGATGTATTAAAAATGAAAGAATTTTTGGCAAAATCGAACAAAACAGAAATTGAGAAAATCGCTGCCGGAATCTATAATCTGAAATTAAAAGACATCAATAACTTTCAGGCAATTCAGGCTACTTTCAAAAACAAAATCCCGGAAGCAATTGCCTTTATACAACAGACAGATTCTGTGCAGTATTATACATTTTTAGGAAATCCGTTTAACGGAAATATTAAAGATTGTCACGATTGCGACCATGTTGCATATCAGAAAAGAAAATATTCTCAGATAGAATTCCTGACGACCATAAAAGACATGCAGGATAAATTAGCCCAAAAAGAAGACGTATATACCAATAGTTTATTGCTGGGAAATGCATTTTATAATATCACCCATTTTGGAAACGGCAGAACATTTTACGAAATCAGTATTGTGGGTTATGGATCAAGTCCGTATTCGTTTAGGGATAAAATGAAGGAAATGATTACCAATTGTAATGTTTCAAAAATGTATTATCAAAAAGCATTTGAGGCGGCCACAACCAAAGAGCAAAAAGCAAAATGTATTTATTTGATGGCCAAATGCGAAAGAAACGATTATTATAATAAGAAATATAATAGTGTGAAAAGTTATTGGGATATTGAAGATGACAAAATAAATTTCATTGCCTGGAATGGTTTTAAAACATTGAAAAAAGAATATTCAGATACCAAATACTATCAGGATGTAATTGCAGAATGCGGTTATTTTAATACCTACGTAAATCAATAAAGAGATTTAAACAATTAAATGAAATGGTAAACAAAATTGAACATATCGGAATTGCCGTAAAAAATATAGAGCACGCTAATATTTTGTTTGAAAAATTATTGGGCGTCCCATCCTATAAATCAGAAGAGGTTTTAAGCGAGGGTGTTTTGACTTCATTTTTTCAAACCGGCGAAAGCAAGATTGAATTATTGATGGCGACAAATCCTGAAAGTCCGATTGCAAAATTTCTGGATAAAAAAGGAGAAGGAATCCATCACATCGCTTTTGATGTTGCCGATATTTATGCAGAAACAGAACGTTTAAAAGGGGAGGGTTTTGTGCTAATCAATGAAGTTCCGAAGAAAGGAGCCGATAATAAACTGGTAGTTTTCCTGCATCCGAAGAATACAAACGGGGTTTTGGTAGAGCTTTGTCAGGAAATTAAATAAAAAAATCATTTTGTGTCTTCTAAATAAGCTATTGAAAATCAATTAAGTTTTGAGAAATAGCAATGGGTATTTGAAATTAAATACAAATCAGACCTTAAAATATTTGGAGTGAACGAAAAATAGTAGTAATATTGCATCCTCAAACCGGTCCTATAGCTCAGCTGGTTAGAGCACCTGACTCATAATCAGGTGGTCCCTGGTTCGAGCCCAGGTGGGACCACATAGAAAGTTTGTAAAGCCTTGATAATCCTAGAGATTGTTAAGGCTTTTTTATTAGAGCTCAAACATATGCTCAAACTTCTTCGGAAAACCTTGCCCCCATTGATTTTATTAAACAATATGAGTTCTTCAGAATTAATTTTGAAATGATATTGTTATAATCAATTTCCATAACTAATTTTACTATTTATCCTTTAGATAACTTACTCTAAAGAGATCGAAAATGTTTCCATTTTCGTCAACTAATATATTTTATCTTTGAACTTACTTTACAAATTAAAGAAGTCTCTTTAAAAGTCCTCATTATGACTAAATATAATCGAATTAAACTAGAAATAACTGACTTATCTCCTGAATCAGCTTCTAAGGTCTTTCAGTTTCTTCATATTCTTTTAGAAGAACATTCTTTAAATCTTAATTACTTCAAGAACAATCTCTCAAATTATTCAATAGGAGAACAGTATTTTATTTTAAAATATGCAAAATTATATTTTAGTAATGATTCTAATAGTTATTTAAACAATTGGTTAAAAAATCAA
>NZ_QETH01000097.1 GCF_003105115.1 Flavobacterium sp. HTF
CACAAAGAAAAATAAACTTTGCGACTCTGCGACTTTGCGAGCATATTTCCATAAATAACAAACTTTTAAGCTAAATAATAAAATAAAAAACTCCGGTAATCAGCCGGAGTTTCAATCATCAATCAAAAAACGAACAGTCAATCAAACTGTTGTTTACGGTAAAATTCCAAAGTTGAAAAATTCCAAATTCCAATAAAAGTTGGAATTTGGAATTTAAATATATTGAAATTTATATTATTATCCTAAGTAAGTTTTAAGGATTTTACTTCTGGAAGTGTGTTTTAATCTACGGATTGCTTTTTCTTTAATCTGACGAACACGCTCTCGGGTTAGGTCGAAAGTCTCTCCAATTTCTTCAAGAGTCATTGGGTGCTGATCGCCAAGACCGAAGTATAAACGAACAACATCTGCTTCTCTTGGAGTCAGTGTTTCTAAAGAACGTTCAATTTCAGTACGTAAAGATTCGTGAATTAATTCTCTGTCCGGGTTTGGAGATTCTCCAGAACGTAAAACGTCGTAAAGGTTAGAATCTTCACCTTCAACAAGAGGTGCATCCATCGATAAGTGACGTCCGGAGTTTTTCATAGACTCTTTTACGTCATTTACAGTCATGTCAAGTTCTTTTGCAATTTCTTCAGCAGAAGGCGGACGCTCGTTAGATTGCTCTAATAAAGCATACATTTTGTTGATTTTATTGATAGAACCAATTTTGTTTAATGGTAAACGTACAATACGTGATTGCTCTGCAAGAGCCTGAAGGATCGATTGACGAATCCACCAAACTGCATATGAGATAAATTTAAATCCACGAGTTTCGTCAAAACGTTGAGCCGCTTTAATTAAACCCAGGTTTCCTTCATTAATTAAATCGGGAAGTGTTAAACCTTGATTTTGATATTGTTTAGCCACAGATACTACGAAACGTAGGTTGGCTTTTGTTAATTTTTCTAAAGCTCTTTGATCACCGGCCTTTATTCTTTGTGCTAATTCTACCTCTTCATCAGCGGTAATTAGGTCAACTTTTCCAATTTCTTGTAGATATTTGTCTAACGATGCAGTTTCACGATTAGTTACCTGCTTGGTAATTTTAAGTTGTCTCATGTTGTTGTCTCCCTATTTTTTAAAGTGTACAAATGGTTATACGTAAAGAGTATCGAAAAAGTTACAATCTTTTTCAAAAAAGATGAAAAGAATAATTCGTGTCGCTTTTTTTGTAAATTGCGGCAAATATATTTTGATGAAAATACTTCTACTTTCAGTTGTTTCCTTCCTTTCGTTTACGACTATTTCATTTGGGCAAAAAACATTAGATCCTACTCCACAAGACATTCAGTTGGCGAAATCTCTTAGAGAGAAATATGCAAAAAATGATGTTGCTGTTTTAGAAAGCAAAGAAATAATCACTTTTGATCTGAATAAAAGTGATTCTAAAGTCATTGTAAATAGTTCTGTCAACGAGGTTCTGATGAATATTAATCACAGGGCGGATATTTTAAAATATGAATTTTACGACAGTGAATCTAAAATTGAAACTTTTGCATTAAAATACAGAAACCAAAAAAACGCTGATTTTTCGGTAAAAGATGAGTTCTATAAAGACAAAGATTTGTTTTATAATGATGCCCGTGTAAAATATATCAACGTAGATTTTCCTGTTCAGGGATATACTTATAATTATGAACTCAAAAAGAAATATAATGATATAAAATATTTTACCTCTTTATATTTTAATGATGAATTTCCGGTTATAAAAAAAGATATTACAGTTGTTGTTCCCGATTGGCTAAATTTAGAATTAAAGGAATTTAACTTTGAAGGAAGTACTGTTTTGAAAACAAAAACAAGGGATGAAAAAAACGGCATTACGACCTACAATTATGTAATGGAAAATGTTGATGCTTTTTATAAAGAAAAGAAAACTCCCGGAAGAACATACATTTACCCACATATCTTAATTATTGCAAAATCTTTTAAAAACAAGGATAAAGAAACGTTACTTTTTAATTCGACCGCAGATTTATATAAATGGTATAAATCACTAACAGATTTGATGAAAGATGATACCAGCGTTCTTAAAAGCAAAGTGGAAGAGCTGACTTCAAAAGCAAAAACTGATGAAGAAAAAATAAAAAACATCTACTATTGGGTTCAGGACAATATACGATATATCGCTTTTGAAGATGGAATTGCAGGTTTCAAACCAGATGAATCAAATAATGTTTTTGAGAAAAGATATGGCGATTGTAAAGGAATGGCAAACCTAAGCAAGCAAATGCTCAAATTAGCGGGGTTTGATGCAAGGCTTACCTGGATTGGTACAAAACATATTATGTATGATTATACAACCCCTTCATTGGCTGTTGACAATCATATGATCTGCACGTTGTTTCATAATGGCAAAACCTATTTTATTGATGGGACAGAGAAATATAATTCTTTGGGAGAAGATGCTGAAAGGATTCAGAATAAAGAAGTTATGATTGAAGACGGGGATAAATTTATCATCAAAAAAGTTCCTGTTGCACCAAGTGCTCTAAACAAAGAAATATACAACGCCAATCTTACTATTGATAATGACAAATTAGTAGGTGCCTGCTCAAAACTGTACACAGGAGAAAGCAGAACTGAATTTCTGAATATTATCAATTCGTTTGAAAGTGATAAAAAAGGAGAAACATTAGAAAAATACCTGTCCAGACACGATAAAAATATTTCAGCAAGCAATATTAAGACTTCTGATTTAACCAACAGAGATCAAAAGCTTTCTGTAAACTATGAAATTAATGTTTTAAATAAGGTTTCAAGATTTGACAATGAAATTTATATAGACCTGGAATATATGGACGAATTTAAAAATTTTGAATTCAAGGAAAGAAAGACAGATTATGAATTAGATTATAAAACAGACTACGAATCAAATGTAGTTTTGACCATTCCGGCAGGATACAAGCTTAGTAAACTTCCTGAAAACCTGACTGTAAAAGAAGAAGATTTCAATGTATTGATTTCGTTTAAACATGTAGGAAAAGAGATTTTGTATAAAAAACAATTTGTATTTAAAAATGCTATTGTCAAAGCAGGTGAAATGGATAAATGGAATGCCTTTAATAAAAACCTTAACACAATTTATAATCAGCAAATAATTCTTTCAAAACTATAATTATATGAATAAAATTTTACTCTTGTTTTTTATTTCCATTTATTTTTCTTCCTACTCGCAGGATAAAGCCGAAGTTAAAGACTTCTTCTGGGGAAAATCGGATTCTTATAAAACAGCAATTAAAACACCTGATAAGTGGAAAAACGAATCAGCAGTTGTTATCTATAAATACGAATATTACAACTATCATAATTCCGGTGCTAAAGTGATTTATACTTCTGCATTCAGAAGGAGAATTAAACTTCAGGATCAGGCCGCTATCAAGGAATTTTCTGAATTTTCATTTAATGATAAATTTTATTCTTCAAAAGGGTATATGTACAAAGAAGGTACAACCTTTTTAGGAGTAAAAATTGTTAAGCCAAATGGAGATGAAATTGAGATTGATATTGATAAAAATGCCAAACAGGTTGATAAAGAAAAAAAGATAGCCATAAACAGTTTAGAAATAGGTGATGTTTTAGACTATTATTACTATTCTTATGAGCCATTTGCTATCACGTATCTGAGCTTTGAACCGGTTGAGACAACATTGAGTGAGGGATATCCTGTAATGAACAAAAAAATCAAGTTTTCTGCAGAAGATGATTTTTATGTAAATTTCAATACATATAACGGTGCGCCTGAATTAAAACAAGTAGCTTCAGAAAAAAAGCATATCAAACAATATGAACTGGAGGCAAGCGATCTTGAGAAAAATGAATTTCCGAGATGGTTTTATCCATTTGCAGAAATGCCCTGTTATAAGTTTCAGGTTTATTTTGCCAGAAACGGCGCTTTTACGAACTATAATTATGCTGACGTATTTATTCCAAAAGGCGGTACTAATTTAAGAAAGACAGTCGATAAGGATGATATATTTGAATACTATAAAGAAAAATTCCGTCCAGTTTTTGATTTAGATGAAACTTTAAAATTTTTGAAAGGAAAAACTTTTGCAAATGATGAAGAAAAGATAAAAGCAGTTTATGAATTTGCAAGACACCGATACTATACGCAATACATAGAATCGGCTGTAATTAAGGAAGCCGATATATTTTATCCGTATTCATTATTTAAAGATCCGGTTTATATTGGCGAGCAGTCACAGTTTATTAACTATTTCATGGCCTTTATGAAAGAGTTTAAAATTGATTACAATATCATACTGGCTACGAACAGATATAATGGATCTATAGATGATTTATTAATTCAGAAAAATGTACAGGCATTAATAAGAGTCAATACGCCAACACCATTTTATTTAGAGTGTTTTAATCCTTTTACAACGCCTGGAATAATTGATTATAATCTGGAAAATACAAAAGCATATTCATTAGACGCAATTAATTTCAAGCAAATTGCCAATGTCAAAGAAGTAAGTTTGCCAACTTCTACAGCTAAAGATAATGCAACAAAAGTTGTGACCGATGTTTCTTTGGGAGCTGATTTTTCCAGCCTTATGATAAAAAGAAATTCGTCATTTTTCGGACATTTTAAAAATGATGAACAATACAGAAAAATGAAGTTCTATGATTATCTGGATGAAGATTATCAGAAATATGGAACAGAAAGAATTCTGGATAAAGTAGGAAATAAAAACAAACGTGCACAATATACCAAAGAATTTGAGGCATTAAAAAACAAATCAAAAGACTTAAAGAAAGAAAGCGACAAGAAAGTACTTTCAGAAGAATTTGGATTTGAGATCGAAAACCCAACTTTGAATATTACCAATACGGGCAGATATGGTAATGAAACACCTTTTAGTTATGAGGAAGAATTTATCATAAAAAATAATTTCATCAAAAAGGCCGGTGAAAACTATATTATTGAGATTGGAAAAATATTAACGAATCAGGTTGAAATAGATAAAAAAGAGACAGACAGGAAAAATAATATTTATATGTCTTTTCCGAGATCATTTGAAAACGAAATCATTTTTGAAATCCCGGCAGGTTATAAAGTTTCGGGAATAGAAAAACTGAATAAGAATGTTCAGAATTCGACAGGAGAGTTTATAAGTAATGCTGTTGTGAAAGGTAATAAATTGACAATTACAGTAAAAAAACAATATAATAATTATTATGAGCCAAATGCTAACTGGAGCAAGATGATTTTATTTCTGGAAGCTGCATATCAATTTTCGCAAGAAAAGGTTTTACTTAAAAAAGGTTAACTTTATCTGAATAAGTTCAAAGCTAACTTAGATCTTAAAAACAAAAGCTCCCGTTTCAGAAGAAACGGGAGCTTTTGTTTTATACATGGGATTATTAATTTACAGAAGAATCTTTTACTTCAATAATTTCTTTTAATGAAACCGGAGTACCGTTTTTAGTAAAGCCTTCCAGTTTTATTTCGAAAGTTCCAGAAAGGTCTGATGTATAAAAAGCATTATTTGATTCACCATTTAATTTTGCATCAGGATTCCAGAATAACTGATTTCTAAAATCCGGAATTCTTGCATTATCTGCGAGATTGCTATAATCGATTTTGTTATAAAGTTTTTTTGGCTGCGGTCTCAAAATTGTTGGTTTCGCAATTGAAGTTCCGCTTAGAGTGCTTTTAAAATCCTTGTCGAATGTTGTAAAACTTACTAAACCATTAAAGGATTTCGAACCAACATAGTATCTTCCAACAATAACATCAACTTTATAAACACCTTTCATATTGTATTTCGCCAGTTCGGCCTGGTTTTCTAAATACAAACCATCAACTAAAACCAGTGCTGCATCGGGTAGTTGTGGGAAAACACTTGGATCATTGACATGCAGATAAAGTTTGTCATCTTTTTGCTTTTGGTATACTTCGACAACTACTTCTGTGATGGTTTCCTTTAGTGTTTTGAATCGTGTAAAATCATCTAAAACATATTCTTTTGCAACAGGGAAATAAAACGTTTCAAGTGTTTGATTCTTTACAATATTATCTACTTTTTTATGATAATAAGCATTTTCTACCTGACTGGAAATAGATCTGTTTAAAAGACTCTCTTTTGCTGTATAGGATAAAGTTGAGTTTTGATCAAAAGATAAATTGGAATAATCTATTTCCGGTGCATTGTTTATGGTAAGATTATAATTGTCTGCTTTTTCGTCAATAATCTGAACAACAATCTCCTGAGTATAATATGTTTTATTTATATTAAAAATAAAGTTACCATTCGCATCTGTTTCTACCACTTTAAAGGCAAATGATTTTCCGGGTATAGACAAGGCAACCGATAAGTTTTCGATCTTATCTGTATTGTTTTTTGCTGAAATTTTCCCTGAAATAATCTCTCCTCTTAGTTCTGGTAAAACTATTTTTTTGTTTTGATTTTGTAAATCCAGAATTAATGGATAATTTGTTTTTACAGCAAAATCTAAAGCCGAAATTTGAGTTTTAGAAGGGATGTTGTCTAATTTTCTAACCGATAATGAATAATTTCCGTTTTGAAAAACCGGATTTGACGACTCAATTTTTAAATCTACCAATTCACGATTTGCGAATGATTTTTTGTTGATTTTAAATTTGATGTTTTCATTTGAAATGCTGTTTTCATTTGATGTGGCAGCAGCTAAAATATTTTCAGAAGCAGTTTTTTCTGTTGTTTTATAAGGGTTGATGATGTTAATGTCAATTTGAAACAATTCTGAGACAGGTTTATTTAACATCCAGTTTGTATAACCGATAAGTTTGTAATTTCCTGTTTTTAAAGTCGTCGGAATAAAATAGTCACCTTGTCCGGTTGCATTTTCCAGAGCGATTTTAGTTTTAAAAACAGATACTTTATTATTGTCTACAAGTTCAACATAAGCAACCTTGCTTATAGTGCTGGGTGTTTTGTCAGTCGATTTTAGACACAGGACTTTATACAAAAGAGTTTCTCCGGAAACAAATGTTGTCGCATTTGCATGAACGAAGATTGTTTCATCTAAAGTGATGGTTTGTTGTGCGCTGGTGAATTGTGTACTTACGAGTACAAACAATACAATAAGGTGTTTTATTCTGTCCAAAATGAAGGTATTACGTTAGATGAAAATGATGTGCAGTCTCCGCATTCGACATCTGTTAGTATGTAGGTTTGACCAGCACCACTAATATATGTCATTAAATTTCTGTTTATATTATAAATCATAGTGTCTCCTTCACAACCATCGCCAGAGAAGCAAAATTTGAACGGAATGTCTTCGCAAGTGTTGAAATAGGGTGAAGGTTTTCCAGGGAAAAAATCATTATAATTAAAAAAGATTCTTTGCTCTGATACAGACGCTACCTCAAAAAAGCCAAGGACTTTTGTACCAGGATCACTAATACATTTAATGTTTCCGGAAAGAAACCCCGGTTGTTTAGGAGATAATATTCCGGAACTACCAGATAAATCCTTTAAGGTTTTATGAAAAGTATAAGCTTCTAAGTTTTCAATATATTGCCTGACTAATATGCTGTATCTGTGCCCGATGACGTAATTGTTTTCTTCGATAAAACGAACAGGAAAACTTACTCGGTCTTCTGTTTTATCATTCGTATTTGTCAAAAGAATTTCTGTTGAATTTTTAGTCGAATAACATGTTCTGGTGTTTACATTATTCGCAATAAGTTGTACAGATTGTTCGCCAGTTGCAATAATCTTTAATGTTGACCATCTTGGTGCTATAATTTTATATGTCTCTTCATATTCATAGCGATAATATTTTGATGTTCTGCCCGCATCATAACTGTTTACATTAATTTGAACACCGGTTTCATTGTCTTTATTCGTTGTAAGTGATGGCACTATACTTTGAATCGGGTTTATACTCGTTAAGATTTGAGGAATTGAACGATATACTTTTCCATCTTTGGTCGTGATTTCCAGAGTATACTGTCGCTCCGGTAAAGCCTGAAAAGCAGTTACAGATTTATATGAACCTGCATTTTCTGTAAATTGATATTCGTTATTAGTGTCATCTTTTACGACAACTTTTGCTCCCGTTTCGAGTTGGATACCTTCATCTTCAAATTTTGATGTTTTTGAGATTTTTATTTCCTGATTTTTGAGCTCGTTTGTTAAAGTAGCTTCTACAACAATAATTTCTTCGTAGGTGTTACTTAATAAAGGGTATGCTTCTGTACACCCATTTAAAAATAGCGCCAGAAGAACAACAAGAATTATATTTATTATTTTATGCTTATTCACTGCTTAAATTTATTTTAATATTCGAAATGATTTCTTTCCAGATTATTAATCTGTCCAAAATGTTGGTTTTATATTAGATGCAATAGTTGTACAGTCACCACATGGTGCATCGACCCAATAGGTATACTCGGCACCTTGTAAAAAATAAGTTATTCTTCCAAATTGCAGATCTACGAAAGGACTATTATTATGGGTACAAGGATCCGGACTAAACGGGTAATCTGCGTAACAAAATTCTTTACAATCTACAATGTATGGAGGTGCTCCTTCGCCAGGATATAAATCTGAATGATTAAAATAAATTCTTTCAGTCGATACAGAAGCTACATCAAAGTAGCCAACTATTTTGTCACCTGAATTTTTAACAGATTTTATATTTCCTAATAAAACACCAGGCTGAGTTGGAGACACAATGCTTCCGGGCCCGGCCATTTTTTTTAAAATGGCGTAATAAGTATATGCTTGTTGACTTTCAACGTATTGAGTTACCAAAATGCTATATCTCGTTGTTGTTATATAATCCTGAGCGTCAATAAAACGGACCATAAAGTTAACACGATCTTCACTTTTATTCTTTGTATCGTCTAAAAGTAATTCAGCATTTTTTTTATTTCCATAACAAATCCTTGTTGTAGGCGAGTTCGGAACTAAAACAATCGTAGCATTTTCACCTATTGTAGCCTTTGTTGTTGTCCATTTTGGAGCTATAACTTTATAGGTTTCTTCATATTTGTACCGGTAATATTTTGATCGATTACTACTGTCAAAACTATTTACCCTAATTGCTATTCCATTCACCTTGTCTTTTATTTCTACAGCTGGCGTAATACTCTCAATTGGATTTACAGCAGTTAAAGTTTCTTGTGATGACTCAAAGGATCTCCCGTCTTCTGTGGTTATATGCAATTGATATTTTCTGTCCGGCAAAGCCTGAAATGGTGTGGTAGAAATATAACTTTCAGAATCTTCTTCGAAATCGTATTGGTTTCCTGCATTATCTGTAATGAAAACTTTTGCTCCGGTCTCAGGCTCAATGTCTTCATCCTCAAATTTTGATGTTTTGGTTAGTTTTATTTCGTGATTTTTGAGTTCGTTAGTTATAGTTGTTTCTACAATTACAATTTCCTCGTAATTATTTGTCAATAACGGATATGTCTCTGTACAGCCATTTAATAAAATGGATAGTATAGCGAAAATGATTATATTTTTTATTTGATAAATTTTTATCATTTAATATCTGTTGTGATTTTATCTAAATCTTAATACTGACCTATTTTAATCTACCCAAAAAGTTGGCCTTATGTTGGATGCAATCTTTGTGCAATCGCCACAAGGAGCATAAACCCAATAGTAATATGCACTTAAACTAACAAAAGTAATTAAGCCCTGACTTAAATCGGTTGAAAATGGTGCGGAATGTGTGCATGGTTCCGGAACATCATTTTCGCTCTGTCCGTAACAAAATTGTTGGCAATCGACAATATAAGGAGGAGGCAATTCATTTGGAAATAAATCTTTATGATTAAAATAAATCCGCTCTGATGATACAGAAGCGACATCAAAATAGCCCACTATTTTATCATTCGGGTTTCTTATTGATTTTAAGTTACCCAATAAAAGTCCTGGCTGATTTGGTGCTAAAATGTTTCCGGAACCGGCCATTTTTTTTAAAGTAGTATTGTAATTGTATGATGGTAAACTTAGAACGTATTGTTTTACTAAAATACTATACCTGCTTGTCGTTATATAGTCTTGTTTGTCTATAAAACGTACCATGAAGTTAACCCGGTCTTCAATTAGGTTATTGGTGTCTGTTAAGAGCAGTTCAATATTTCTTTTATTTCCATAACAAACCCGTGTATCTGTTGAATTTGGGATAAGGACAATACCTCCGTTCTCATTGAATGTTGCCTTTACGGGTGACCATTTTGGAGTTTCAACCTTGTAAGTTTCTTCATATTCGTATCTGTAGTATTTTGATTTAGCGGTGGGATCAAAACTATTTACTGTAATGGCAATACCTGTTGCTTTATCTTTTGTTTCAACTGTAGTTGTTAAACTTTGTATTGGGTTTACAGCTGTTAAAGTTTCAGGTGAAGATTCAAAAGATTTACCATCTTTTGTAGTGATGTGCAGCTGATATTTTCTTTCAGACACCGCTTGAAATTCTGTTGTAGAAAGATACCCGTCAGATTCTTCTTTGAATTTATATTGATTGCCTGCGTCATCTGTTATAAATACTTCGGCTCCGGTTTCAGGAAGATATTCTTCATCTTCAAATTTAGCTGTTTTGGTAATTTTTATTTCCTGATGCTTAAGTTCGTTTGTTATTGTTGCTTCGACAACGATTGCTTCTTCATAGGTATTGGTCAATAAAGGAAATGTCTCTGTACAGCTATTTAATAGCAAGACTGATAAAAGAACTATAATATTTAGTTTATAATTTTTCATTAATTAAAATTTAAAATTATAAGTAATACTTGGCACTTGTATTGAGAAAATAGAAGTTTTGTATCCTTTTACCTTTCCACTTTGATCTGTCACAAAATAAATGGAGTACGGATTATTTCTTCCCAATACATTATAAATAGAAATATTCCAGAAACTGTGAGCCAGTTTTTTTATTTTATGATTTCCTTCAATGTTAATTCCAATATCTAAACGAATATAATCCGGTATTCTATAGGCATTTCGGTCACTATACAGAGTATATTCAGCATCTCCATAATGGAATGTTCCAATCGGATAAGTGATTGGTCTTCCTGTCTGGTACAAAAAGTTTGTCGATAAACTATAACGTCTTGTAAATTTATAATTTAAAATGGCACTTAAATCATGTGGCTTATCAAAATTTGCCGGAAAATATTTTCCATTATTTACTATTTCAGAACTAAACTGACTGTCAAGTTTAATTTGAGATCGGGAATATGTATAACCTATCCAGCCGTTTAATCTTCCCTCGGTTTTCTTTAGCAAAAATTCAACACCGTATGCTTTTCCTTCTCCTTGTAATAATTCGGTTTCAACATTTTTATTCAAGGTAACCTGGGCACCAACTTTGTAGTCAAGAATATTTTTAGATTTTTTATAATATCCTTCCAGGCTCACTTCATATTCTCCGTCTTTTAGGTTTTTAAAAAGACCCAAAGAAACTTGCTGTGCGCTTTGCGGCGCTACATTAGAATCAGACAATTTCCAGGTATCAGTTGGAGATTGTGTTACGTTACTGGATAAAAGATGAACATATTGTCTTGTATAGTCATAACCTGCTTTTACCGAAAAATCCTCTGTAATAAAATAACGTGCAGCTAAACGTGGCTCAAGTCCCCCATATGTTTTTACGACTTCATTATTTTTATAAGTTTCAGTTCCGGTTACTGTTTCATTAGTAAGTGGCAGACCAGCCTCATAAGTTCTAACTTCTGCAGGCCCCAAAGAAGCATAAAAAGAATATCGTAAACCTAAATCCAATAACAGTTTGTCACTGAATTTAAAACTGTCTGCTAAATAAATGGCTGATTCAAGTGCTTTTTCTTTTGCAATGTCAGTCGAAATTAATATTGTTTCCGGGTGCGTAGGATGTTGGTAACCAGGTGAAATATTATACAATTTACTCGCAACACCATAAGACAAATTATGCTTTGGAGTAAGCTGATAATTAAATTTTAACTGTAATTGAGATTCATTTACTTTATATCCAAAATCAAAAGAGTTTACATCATTTGAATCGTAATCAATATTGAATTTATATTCACTATTAGTAAAAATTAAAGCAGCTTTACTTTTTTTATTAAAAGTATGGTCCCATTTTACAGAAGCAAGCCTGTTACTGTATTTATAAATAGAATCTGAACTAAGGCTAAAACGGTCATGGCTATAATATGCCGTAGCTTCTACAGTGTTATTACTGTTTATGTTATAGTTGTATTTTATAATTCCGTCATAAAAGCCAGCCTGACTGTTTTTAAGATTTTCATCGTCTAATGATTTTAATATCCAATCAGAATAAGTTGCTCGGCCTCCGACAATAATACTCGATTTATTTTTTACGATTGGTGTACTAATCATAAGATTTGAGGTAATAGGCCCTATAGCTCCTTCACCTGAAAATTTTTCAGGATTTCCATTTTTTGTTGTAATGTCAAATACAGAAGATAATCGACCTCCAAAATCAGCAGGAATACTTCCTTTATAAATATCTGCTTTTTTGGCTGTGTACGGATTTATAGCAGAGAAAAAACCTAAAAAGTGCTGAGGATTATATAAAACGGCATTATCCAACAAAATAAGATTTTGGTCGTCTTTTCCACCTCTTACGTTAAAACCTGCAGATCCTTCTCCGGTAGTTTTGATTCCCGGAAATGTTGTTGCAACTTTCAGAATATCTCTTTCACCCAGAATCAAAGGAACATTTTTGATTCCT
The DNA here is from genome assembly GCF_003105115.1 of Flavobacterium sp. HTF. Taxonomy (GTDB): domain Bacteria; phylum Bacteroidota; class Bacteroidia; order Flavobacteriales; family Flavobacteriaceae; genus Flavobacterium. Next base: position 12,724 of record NZ_QETH01000097.1, read on the forward strand.
TCAATATCAATAGAAACCAAACCAGAAACAGCAGTTTCAGTTTGTTTTCTTCCTTTCTTATTAATTACAACTTCGTCTAACTGATTTGATTTGTCATTAAGATTAACATCAAAAGTACCATCATCATAAACCATCAGAGTTCTTGTTACATCTTTATGGCTCAAAGATTTTATTTCGATAACGTTAATTCCTCTCGGAAGTTGCAAAGTATAATTACCATCAGGATCACTTGAAGTGCTGATGTTTTTATTTCTTACTTTAATATAAATATTGGCTTCAGGTTTTCCTGTTTCTTCATTTTTTACAGAACCGGAAACAGTAAAAGTTTTTTTGGTCAAATCTTTATTTTCTTTTCCAATAAAAACAATAGATGCTTTTTTAGTAACACTATAACTGTTTAAAGAATCGTATTGTTGATAAAAAACCGGATTATCAGGATTTGCACCGTTTCGGTTATCGATTTCTGCCGGGGCATCAGAAAAATAATTTGCAGGCAGATCATCATGTATAGTACTGTTAAGAGTCAATATGACTTTCTTATTCAGTATTATAAAATTTAAATCGGATTTACTTAAGATTTTACTCAGTAAATCATCAATTTTTATGTCTGTATAGGAGCCTGTGATCAGGGTTTTGTTTGAGTTAACCCAAATCGGATCAAAATAAAATTTATATGAAGTTGACGCTTCAATAGATTTTATTGCATTTTCCAAAGTCTGATCTGTAAATGTAATCGAAATTTTCTCATCTGAATTTTGAGCAAAAGAGGATTGAAATGAGAATAAGATAACTAAGGCGAGTAGAATTTTTTTCATTGTCTTATTTCGTTTGTATTGAAAGAGAATTATTAATGTATTTCATCAGATTTCTCATAAACTGATTCAAATCGGCCTTTCTAAGTTCTCTATTCAGCAAATAAAACCCATTGATTTGTTTTTTTTGTTCAGGAAATATTTTAATTATATCATTTTTGCTATTGATCTGATATACGGTGTTTTTTAAACTAAGAAAATAAGAAGTGTTTTCCTTAAAAGTATAAGATAGTATGCCTTCAGATATGATTTTTTGCTGGCCTTTATGGTGTTTGATATAAAATATAAAGTCTGGTGCAATTTTATTCTCTTCATAATATCCGGTGGTAAATTCCGGAACAGTATTGATTTTTTTATCAATTTTAATAAAATTCCTGTCTTTAATAGAAAATGATTCTACCTTATTCTGAATAAGATTTATACCAACATTTTCTGATTCAAACGGATTCAGGACTAAAATGTCCCTATAAATGTCATATTTGAGTTTTACATTATAATAAGTTTGACCTTCATAAGTTATGTTCCCTGATTCGTATTGGTCAATCAAATAAATGCTATTGTCACCAACAGTTCCAAATGGATTATTGTGCGGTGTACCATTAATAATGTCAAGGTTTTCTTTACCTACTGTTTTATCAAACCAGTTATAAGTTGAAACATCATTATTGACGGATTGACTGTGAATATTTGAAATGCTTAATAATAATCCAAATAAAATAAGGAAAGAAGATTTATTTTGATAATTTTTCAAAGGATTGTGTGGTTTTAATGATTTGTTTTGGTGATTCCAAATGTATTAAAAAAATGTTATAGATAATACATAAAACCGTTAAAATGTAATAAAAACACTATTCTTTTTAATCAAGATATTGCTTGTGTATTGTGATTTAGGATTTTTGATAAATAAATCTTAGTTGATTCAAGTAGGGTATCATTAAAATTGTAAATCAACCTGAGAGTTTATTTTTTCCTGATAATAATCTATTTTTCGTATAGTTTTATTGAAAAATAAATTTTGTTCCTTAATTCCCGATTGCGTTAATGGTTGGGAGTTTTGAATTTGCAATCTGAAAAACTGATAAACATTTTTACAGCTTTCTTCATTGTCAGTAATAAAATAACCCAACAATGTATATGGAACAAACATGGTTAGTTTTTCTTCAGCTTCAATAAGCATATTATTATTTAACAAGATTAGTTCATTGTAATAAATCGCAAAATGATCACTGGAATTATTGCATTTTTCCTGTATTAAATTTATAATTCGTTTTAAGTCTTTGCATAATGCATTTGCACTGTTTAGATCCAGCAGACCTGCTTCATAAAAATATAAAATCTGTTGTAAACTACTGTTGATAGTTGTGTCGTTCCAAATTTCTTTGACATTGGTTTTTTCATATATTTTTTTTAATTTCTGCATATGCTCAGAAAAAGATTCTTTGATTACGAAATTTTCAAACG
>NZ_QETH01000098.1 GCF_003105115.1 Flavobacterium sp. HTF
TGATGCATTGGTTTTTAAAACTTTAGAATCAAATTCTCTGACAATTTTAAAAAACACAACACCTTACATCAAAGTTCATTTTGATGATTTTCCGAGTTTAGGAATCTGGACAAAAGATCAGGCCCCGTTTGTCTGTATTGAACCCTGGTTTGGTTATTCAGATACGCCTGATAATTCCGGTGATTTATTCAAAAAAGAAGGGATTTTGGTTTTGGATGCCAACGAGACATTTGATGCAAAATTTAGTATTCAGATATTATAATCTATAAATATGTTAGACTTTAATTTTACTCCGTTTCCAGTTATAGAAACTGAACGTTTACTCTTAAGAAGAATTACTAATGATGATGCAAATGAAGTTTTTGAATTGCGTTCAAATCCTGAAACGATGAAATATATTCCGCGTCCGTTAGTAAAAAATAATGAAGATGCACTGGAACATATCGCAATGATTGAGGAAAAAATCATTACAAATGTTGGCATTAATTGGGGAATTACATTAAAAGGCAATCCAAAATTACTCGGGATAATTGGTTTTTACAGAATGCAGCCCGAAAATTACCGTGCAGAGATTGGCTACATGTTATCGCCTGATTTTCATGGAAAAGGGATTATACCGGAAGCCGTTAACAAGTTAATCCGATATGGATTTGATGATTTAAAGCTACATTCGATTGAAGCTGTTATTGATCCTGAAAATTTTGCATCAGAAAAAGTATTAGAAAAATGCGGTTTTATAAAAGAAGCCCACTTAAAAGAAGCTGAATTTTGGGAAGGAAAATTCTTAGACAAAGTAATTTACTCATTATTAAACAAATAAAAAATATATAACAGAAATCTCATATAAAAAAAGGTGTTTCTACAATAGTAAATTTTGTTTTGCGTTATATTTGCACCCAAAAATAAGCGAATAAGCTTATTTCTTACCACGAAAAACAATTTTATGAAAAAAGCCTTAATCCTGTTTGTTCTTTTCTTTTCTATTCAATCTCAAAGCCAGACTTATCTAAAATTTAATGCCGCGACTGCAGCTATTCTAATACCAAATATAGGAATCGAAACCAGCATTGGAGAAAAAACCACTTTTAGCGTTGATGTAATGGCCTCGTTTTGGGAATCTTTCGACGGGCATAATCCGATGAAATTCTACACCTTAACTCCTGAAGTACGTTATCATTTTAAAGAAAAATACAACGGATTTTATGTGGGTGTACATGCCGGACCAGATTTATATGAATTACAAAAGTGGAATTATTTTGATTCAAACAAATATGAGCATGGTTTTGGTTACAGATTAGGAGCGACAGTAGGTTATAATGTAAAGTTAAACGATAAATTTTTACTGGATGTTTTTGTTGGTGGTGGATGGCACCAGGGATTTTATCATGGATACTATAATGATGGAACTCCGGGACGATATGAAAAAGCCAAACACTGGAATAAAAGTGGAGAATGGCTTCCGTACAGAGGAGGCGTTATGATTTCGTATAAATTAAACTAGTTTTCAGGAAAATTTAGGAATTGATTTTATATACAATTCTTCTACTTTTTGACGTGCCCAATCTGTTTTTCTCAAAAAAGTAAGAGTTGATTTCACACTTGGATTTACAGTAAAACATTTTATTGGAATAAGTTCGCCTAAAGTATCAAAACCATAATAGTTAACTAATTTTTCTACTATAACTTTAAGTGTAATTCCGTGTAAAGGATCTTTAGATTGCATTTTCTATTTTTTAAATAATACTAAAAAGACCGTACTCTAAAAAAGTACGGTCTTTCTCTTTACAAAATTAGTGAATTGAAATTTAAATCATGAATTATGATTAGAATATAAATTTAAACCCGACAGCTAGTGGAGTTGTTAAATTAGAACCTCCAACTAAATAAGCTGAATCAACATTTGCCATATGTGCCAATCCAAAATTTGTTACAGTTGTTTTTTCTCCTTCTTCCGGTTTTATTGTTGTTGAAGTGAAATTTGCTAAATCATATGAAAATTCTACAGAGAAATTCTTAGTAACAAAATAATCAAATCCTCCTGATACAGACAGACCAACCTGATTTATTTTTGTACCACCTTCTTTTTCTTTACCAGTTATAACCGGTAAAGCCGCTTGTCCGAAGAAATAAAGAGAACCTGCAATATTCCAATATTTTCTTGCTAATGGCTGAATTACAATTAAATCTGTTTTTGCAGATGTTCCTTCATCAGAAGCAGATTTCATATTAATATACCCAAAACCTGCTCCAATTGCTACAGACGGCGTTACGAATGTACCTACAATAGGAATTACCGACATATTTGTATTTTTAACGTCTGCTGTTTTGGTTTGTTGGTAACCAAATTGTGATGTAGCAAACCACGCACCCTTAAGACCTTGACCCGATTCCTGGGCTTTTGCTGTTAAACCCATCAATACTAAACTTACTAATGTTACAATTTTTTTCATTTTTTAGTTTGTTTTAAATTATTTAACAAATTTATAAGTAAGCTTTTTTGCCAATAATGACGAAAATCATAGATTAAAAAAAATCTTTAATTATCTTTAGCCGTATTAAAGTTTTCATTTTTATCTTACATTTGCATTATGTTAAAATCAGTCAATATACTTAATAAAAGAGCTCGTTTCGATTACGAAATAATCGACACTTATACTGCCGGAATTGTTTTATCCGGAACTGAAATCAAATCGATACGATTAGGAAAAGCGAATATTACAGAAAGCTTTTGTGAATTTAGCAACCTGGAACTTTTTGCTATCAATACTTATATTGAAGAATATTCTTTTGGAAATCAATTCAACCATAAATCAAGAAGCGAGAGAAAGTTACTTTTAAATAAAAAAGAATTAAAAACACTTCATAAAAATGTTCAGGCAAAAGGTCTGACCATTGTTCCTTTAAAATTATTTACAAATGAAAAAGGACTGGCAAAACTTCAGATTGGTCTTTGTAAAGGAAAAAAGAATTACGATAAACGTGAATCGCTAAAAGAGCAGGATACAAAACGAGATCTGGACAGAATTAAAAAAGCGTATAATTAAAATCAAAAACACATAACAAGCTGTTTTATAATATTTTATACTTAAATTTACTATTAGTATTAATTTAAAGTATAAAATCATGAATAGATATACCCTTTTGTTAATTACTCTGATTTTCTTAAGCTGCAGCAGCAATACATCAATTGTAAGCAGTTGGAGAGATCCTAAAATTACTGTAGCACAGGAAGAATTTAAAAAAGTTTTGGTTGTGGCATTAGTCAAAGATGAAGCCACCAGAAGAACTGCAGAAAACCGTATAGCATCCAGTAACCCAATCTTCAGAACCTCCTTTCAATATATGAACGGAACTACTTTGCATTTAACCAAAGAACAGCAATTAAAAATTCTTCAGGACGAAAATTTTGACGGAGTTGTTACCATGCGTCTGGTTAGCAAAGAGAAAGAAACCAATTATGTCCCGGGAACTTATACCGGAATGTATTATGGCGGTTTTGATGGTATGTATACTGGCATATACGGATATGGTTTTGGCAATTGGTACGGAATGTATTCTCCAATTTTTTATGACCCGGGTTATTATCAGGAAACTACTTCATACATGGTAGAAACTAACATTTTTTCATTAAAACAAAATAAATTAATCTGGACAGGAACCACCAAATCTGAATATGTTACTGACGTCGGACAAACGGTGGATGCAATTATGCAGGCAGTTGTAAAAGAAATGAGAAAAGACGGCTCACTTCCCCCAAAATAAAATATTCTAAAGCAACGTTTTCTTTTACGCTGCTTTTTTTATATCAACAAAATTGACTAAAATTGTCAAGACTAAAATTTTCATCAATGAAATCTCTTTTAAAAAACGCCAGAGAACAAAAAGGGTTTAAGACAAGAGAACTGGCGCAACTCGCAGATATCGATCAGGCATTAATCAGCAAATTTGAATCAGGAACAAGAAAACCTACTAAGGATCAAATTTCTAAATTAGCACAGCTTTTGGAAATCGATTATGAGACACTTATGGTAGCGTGGCTCAAAGAAAAAATTCTTTATGAGATTGGAGATGAAGAATTTGCTCTCAAAGCTATACTTCTGGCTGAACAGGAAATCCAAAATAATAAGAAAAAAATCAATTCCGCAATTTTATCATCTTTCCAGTCAATTTTAGACGAGATCGAAGTCTACAAAAGCCAAATACAATCTTTGAACCACTTCGAATTACGAAAAATTTCTAAAACTTTAGAATCAGAATTTATTTTTAAAAGTATTCGTTTAAGTGCAAATTCGCTAACATTAGAAGAAACCAAATCGGTTATAAACGAGGGATTGACCATTTCCGGAAAAAGTATGCAGGAACACATGGAAGCAATTAATTTTCACGAAACATTGATTTACCTTAAAGATTTAGTTCAGAAAAAAATAAATGTAAATGAGAAGGAACTCCTTGTCTTTCACAACTTAATTTTAAGAGGAAATACTAAATCAGAAAATCAGGAAAAATACAAAAACGATCCTTTGGTTATCCGGAAGATGAATTTGTTCTTTAATTGGTTTGAAACAAATAAAAACAGTTTGCATCCCATAATTTTAGCATCAGAATGTTATCTTAAACTATTAGAAATAAATCCTTTCGAAAAAGGAAATTTACAAATAGCCAATTTAATTTTAAACTGGATTTTATCACTGCATAATTATCTCTTTACTACTGTCGAAGAGAATGATCAAAACAGGGATGACAAATCAGTTTTTACAAATTATATTCTTCAAACACAAAAAGTAAATTTAATTCGGGCAATAGGCTTAGTTTCAAAATAAAGCTCATTTAAAATGGGCTTTATCTTAATTTTTATCTTCTAATAAAGGAACAAACCTGAATTCTCCAAACTCATGTTTTTCAAATTGGGTTTCATTTTTACGAATTAACAGTGTCATAATCTGAACATCTTCTCCAAGCGGAATAACTAACCTTCCTCCTATTTTTAACTGTGCCATTAAAGGCTGAGGAATAAAAGGCGCACCTGCCGTAACTATAATACTGTCAAACGGTGCGTGATTAGGTAACCCCTTATAGCCATCTCCAAAAGAAAGATGCTTAGGACGAATATTTAGTTTTGGAAATAAATTAGAAGTGGCTTTAAACAATTCATTTTGCCTTTCTACGCTATATACTTTAGCGCCAAGCATAAACAAAACGGCAGTCTGATAACCGGAACCTGTACCGATTTCCAGTACTTTATGATCTTTTTTGACTTCTAATAATTGTGATTGAAATGCAACCGTGTAAGGTTGTGAAATTGTCTGTCCTGCTCCTATCGGAAATGCTTTATCCTGATAAGCATAATCTTCAAAACTCGAATTCAGAAAGAGATGTCTTGGAATTTTTTTTATCGCCTCCAACACAGCTCTGTCAGTAATTCCTTTTTGTTCTAAAGTGCTTACTAATTGATTACGAAGTCCTTGATGTTTGGCAGTATCTTTCAAAATGAGTAGGTTTTATTTTGGCAAAAGTAAGAAAACAAATTATCAATTATCAAGTACTTTTAATCAATTTAATCTCTATTTTTGGTCAGAAACATAATTTTAAAAATACCCGCATTTGCAATCTGTTTTTTAGAGCAAAGCTTTTAAAAAATTATTAGAATAAGAAAGCTGATTAAATTCATGTATTGTTTTTTAGTTATCAAATCGCTAAATCTTTACTGCATTCATTTTCACTTTCGACAAATAAATTATATTTTTGTTTAAAATACATTCTCATGTTAAAAGTAGGAGTTTTAGGTGCTGGTCATCTTGGTAAAATACATTTACGTTTATTACAACAATCTGACAAATACGAATTAGTTGGATTTTACGACGAAAATCAGGAAAATGCCGAAAGAATTTCAAAAGAGTTTGGCTATAAAAACTTCAGTACCATTGCAAAATTGATTCACGCTGTCGATGTTATCGATATCGTCACTCCGACACTTTCCCACTACAAATGTGCAAAAGTGGCAATCAAATCAGGAAAACATATCTTCATAGAAAAACCTATTGCCAATACAGTCGAAGAAGCTGAAGAAATTATCGCACTGGCTAAAGAATACAATGTAAAAGGTCAGGTTGGCCATGTTGAGCGTTTTAATCCCGCTTTTATCGCAACCAAAAACATGATCGAAAATCCGATGTTTATAGAAACACATCGTTTGGCCGAATTTAATCCGCGCGGAACAGACGTTCCTGTTGTTTTAGATTTGATGATTCATGACATTGATGCTATTTTAAGTGTAGTAAATTCAAAAGTAAAACATATTGACGCAAGTGGCGTTTCTGTAATTAGTGATACTCCGGACATTGCAAATGCACGAATTGAATTTGAAAGTGGCTGCGTTGCAAACCTGACAGCAAGCAGAATTTCTTTGAAAAACATGCGTAAAACACGTTTTTTTCAAAAAGATGCTTATATCTCAGTTGACTTTTTAGAGAAAAAATGCGAAGTTGTTCGCATGAAAGACGCTCCGGAAGTTCCGGGAGATTTTGATATGATTCTTCAAAATGCCGAAGGTGTCAAAAAACAAATCTACTTTACCAATCCGGATATTGAACAAAACAACGCAATTCTCGACGAATTAGAATCGTTTGCAAATGCAATCAAAACAGATACAACTCCGGTGGTTACACTGGAACAAGCTACAGATGCATTACGAGTAGCTTATCAGATTATTGATTGTTTCAAAAAATAAACAAAACATATCTTATATTTTTTAAGGTTTAAAGCTGGCAAAAAAGCCTCTTTAAACCTTAACTTTTAAAAACAAAATACCTAATTTAAATGAAAACTATAGCTGTAATTGGAGCAGGAACAATGGGTAACGGAATTGCGCACACTTTTGCCCAAAGTGGTTTTACCGTAAAACTAATTGACGTTTCAGAAAAATCATTAGACAAAGGAATGGCAACTATTGCCGCAAACCTTGACAGAATGCTGTCTAAAGGGACTATTACACAGGAAGAAGTGGCAAAAACAATTACCAATATTATTACATATACAGATATTAAAGACGGTGTTGTTGGTGTTGATTTAGTAGTTGAAGCAGCAACTGAAAATGTAGAATTAAAATTGAATATTTTCAAACAATTAAACGAAGCCTGTTCTCATAATACTATCTTAGCAACAAATACCTCGTCTATTTCAATTACACAAATTGGAGCCGTGGTGGCACATCCTGAGCGCGTTATCGGAATGCATTTCATGAATCCGGTGCCAATTATGAAATTGGTTGAAATTATTCGTGGTTACAACACCAGCGATGAAGTAACCAAAATTGTTATGGATTTATCTGAGAAATTAGGTAAAGTTCCGGTTGAAGTAAACGATTATCCAGGTTTTGTAGCAAACAGAATTTTAATGCCTATGCTAAACGAGGCTATTGAAACGTTATATAATAAAGTTGCCGGAGTTTATGAAATTGATACGGTGATGAAATTAGGAATGGGACATCCGATGGGGCCTCTTCAACTAGCTGATTTCATTGGGCTTGATGTTTGTCTTGCTATCCTGAACGTTATGTATGACGGATTCAAAAACCCAAAATATGCGCCTTGCCCATTATTGGTAAATATGGTTCGCGCAGGAAAATTAGGAGTCAAATCCGGTGAAGGTTTTTACGATTACAGCGAAAGTAAAAAGGCAGAGAAAATCTCTAAGCAATTTATTCTTTCATAAAAAGAAAATATCATGTCGATTCAATCGAATTTAAATACAATCAGGGAAAGTCTGCCTGAACAGATAACCCTTGTTGCTGTTTCAAAAACAAAACCTGTTTCTGATTTAATGGAGGCTTATGAAGCGGGTCAGCGCATTTTTGGAGAAAACAAAATCCAGGAAATGACCGATAAATGGGAACAAATGCCAAAAGACATTCAATGGCATATGATTGGTCATGTTCAGTCCAATAAAGTTAAATTTATGGCTCCGTTTGTAAATTTGATCCATGGCGTTGACAGCCTGAAGTTATTGCAGGAAATTAATAAACAGGCTTTAAAAAATAACCGAACTATAGATTGCCTTCTTCAGATTTATATTGCTGAAGAAGAATCAAAATTTGGTTTAGATGAAAATGAATTAAACGAACTTTTAACTTCTGTTGAGTTCAAAGAGTTGAAAAATATTCGTATCTTAGGTTTAATGGGGATGGCAACCTTTACCGAAGACCAAAACCAAATAAAAAAAGAATTTACACATTTAAAATCTATTTTTGATTCTATTAAAACGCAGGAAACTTCAAACTGTCAATTAAACACTATTTCAATGGGAATGTCCGGCGATTATCAATTGGCAATTGAATGTGGCAGTACAATGGTTCGTATTGGAAGCAGCATTTTTGGTGGAAGATAATTTATAAAATCACTTATCGTACAGACGCAATAATTTGCGTCTCTGCAAACAAACTGAATACTGAATTTGTACGCAATACTAGACATAGAAACAACTGGAGGCCAGTTTAATGAAGAAGGAATTACCGAAATAGCCATCTATAAATTTGATGGTCATGAGGTAGTTGATCAGTTCATTAGCCTTGTCAATCCCGAAATTCCGATACAGCCCTTTGTGGTTAAGCTAACCGGGATCAATAACGCTATGTTGCGTTCTGCACCCAAATTTTTTGAAGTCGCCAAGCGAATTATCGAAATTACATCCGATTGTATTATTGTAGCGCACAACGCTTCTTTTGATTACCGGATTCTTCGAACTGAATTTCGTCGTCTGGGTTATGATTTTGAAGCCAGAACACTTTGTACAGTAGAACTTGCCAAAAAACTGATTCCGGAGCAAACATCATACAGTTTAGGGAAATTAGTCCGCGCACTCGGAATCCCGATGGCAGACCGACACCGTGCCAGCGGAGACGCAATGGCAACTGTAAAGCTGTTTAAAATGCTTTTGGAAAAAGACCTGGAAAAAACAATCGTAAAAGATTTCATAAAACTGGAAGTCGAAAAAGGGATTGCTCCAAAATTATTAGATCTCGTAAATCAAATGCCGGCCAAAACTGGTATTTACTACATTTATAATGAAGCAGGCACACTGATTTACATAGGCAAAAGCCAAAATATTAAAAAGCGTATCAATCAGCATTTTACCGGAATTACAAGCAAAAGCAAAAAAATTCAGGCCGAAGTATTTACCATTACCTATGATGAAACCGGCAGCGAATTAATTGCGCTTTTAAAAGAAAGTGAAGAAGTAAAAATAAATCGTCCGAAATATAACCGTTCGCAGCGAAAAACATTTTTTCCATACGCACTGTACGCAGAAAAAGACAGCAATGGCTATCTGAACTTAAAGCTTGAAAAAGCGGATGGCAGAAAAAAAGAAATTACTTCTTATGCCAATATCCAGGAAGGAAAAAATGCTCTTTTCAGGTTAACATCCAAATATAATTTGTGCCAGAAATTAACCGGATTATATCAAACCAAAAAAGAATGTTTCCAATATAAAATTAAGGAATGTGATGGCGCCTGTATCGGTGAAATATCTGCGGAAGCATACAATACAAGGGTTAAAGAACTGATAGCGGAAAATAGTTTTGAAAACAAAAGCATGATTCTGCTTGACAGAGGAAGAAATGTAAACGAACGAAGCGCGATCTTAATCGAAAATGGGGTTTACCAGGGATATGCTTACTATGATTTGAATTATCAGATTACCAACATCGAAATCTTAAAAAACATCCTGATTCCGATGCAAAACAACCGCGATGTCAAAAATATAATTCACAATTACATCCGAAAAAGCAAAAACCTTAAAATCATTCATTTTTAATACTTACAAACTTTATGTATCTTCGTAGGAATGACAAAAAATAAATCAAAATACGAGATTTTTAGAGAAAGAGTTAAAATCATTCTTTACGGAACGAACACCATTTTAGGACGTATGTTCGATTTGGTTCTTCTGGGATTAATTTTATTAAGTGTTCTTTTGGTCATGCTTGATACCGTAGAAGGCATTAGTCACAAATACCACTCCTATTTACTTATTTGCGAATGGGTTATCACCGTTTTCTTTACAATCGAATACTTTTTACGCGTCATTTCCATTCAGAAACCAGTCAAATACATCTTCAGTTTCTATGGGATTATAGACCTTTTGGCGATATTACCCATGTATATTTCGATATTCTTTCCCGCCACAAGTGTGCTGACAATCATACGTGTACTTCGTTTTTTCAGATTGTTCAAAATTTTGCATATTCCCCAAATCTCTCATCAGTCCTTTCAGTTAAAAGAAGCACTGGAAGCCAGTAAAGAAAAAATCCTCGTTTTCATCTATTTTGTTGCTATTAGCGCCGTTATAATTGGTGCCATGATGTACGTGGTAGAAGGCAAAGAAAGTGGCTTTACCAGTATTCCGGTAGGTATCTACTGGTCGATTGTAACTTTAACAACAGTAGGATACGGAGACATATCTCCTCAAACACCGTTAGGGCAGTTTTTAGCCTCTTTAGTAATGATAATGGGTTACGGAATAATAGCCGTACCAACAGGAATTGTAACAGCCGAATTTGCCAAAAGCAGTTTAAGAAACAGCTCAGTCAGCACAAAAAAAACATGCAAAAAATGCAATTCGCAAGTACACTTTGACAACGCCAAATATTGTTACGAATGCGGAACAGAATTACCTAATAATTAATTTATGAAGCCAATCCAGCTGTACATTGCAACTCCTCATTATAGTGGTTGTTTTTTTTAAGGCATAAAAGGAGCTTCGCTGGTCGCTCTTTTACACCAAAAAAAAACTAACCACTATAATTCCGGGGTTTCCATTTCCATCCGGGCTAAAAAATATGAAATATCTAATAACCATTGTCGGACCAACAGCTATAGGAAAAACAGCCTTAAGCATAACTTTGGCACAACATTTTAACTGTGAAATTATATCCTGCGACAGTCGTCAGTTTTTCAAAGAAATGACAATCGGCACTGCTGTCCCTAATAAGGAAGAACTTGCATCTGCGCCACATCATTTTATTCAAAACAAATCAATATTCGAAAATTATACTGTTGGCGATTACGAAAAAGAAGCATTACAGAAACTCGAAGAATTACATAAAACCAACAATTTTGCTATTCTAATCGGAGGATCGGGTCTCTATGTAGATGCTATTTTAAAAGGTTTCGACGAATTTCCGGAAATTGATCCTGCAATACGGTCTGAAGTAAATTCAAATTATGAAAAACTAGGAATTGAATATCTTCAGCAACAGTTAGAAAAATTAGACCCTGATTATTATCAGAAAATAACTCTTGAAAATCCGCAAACACTACAAAATCCACAACGAATGATGCGTTTTGCAGAAGTCTGCATCGGAACAGGAAAGCCATATTCTTCCTTTTTAAATCAAAAAAAGAATAATAGAAATTTCACTCCTATTCTAATTGGATTAGATGCTGACAGAGAAATAATTTATAGCAGAATCAACCAAAGAGTTGATATTATGATGAATGAGGGACTACTCGAAGAAGCGAAGGCATTATATCCTAATAAAGCGTTAAATGCACTCCAGACTGTCGGTTACAGGGAATTATTTAGTTATTTTGACGGAGAATTCTCTTTGCCGTTTGCCATAGAAGAAATCAAGAAAAATACGCGTCGATTCTCTAAAAGACAATTAACGTGGTTCAAAAGAAACGAAAACACAAAATGGTTTGACTACGCAACACCGAAAAACGAAATAATCAGTTACATCGAATCTAAAATCTAATCCCGTTCCAAAGTTTCGGGATCGGGACTTAATTAAAAATTAAAAAATGCCAATATCTCCAAATTTCACATCAGTTTTAAGTAAAGACTGGGAAATCAATTTCACACAATGCACGCCAAACGGATATTTAAAATATACCGATTTGTGTAATTTGCTGCAATTAACTGCTGCTGCGCATTCAGAAGTTGGAGGAATAAGTTTTACAGACATGCAGGAATTTGACCAGGCATGGGTTTTAAGCAGAATGCGTGTAGAAGTTACCGCTTTACCAAAATGGCAGGATATTGTTACTGTAAAAACATGGATTAACAGTCTTGAAAACTCCCGTTCTGTCCGTGCGCTGGAAATGTATGTAAACGGAAAAAAAATAGTAGGAAGCGAAACGTTTTGGGCCGTTTTTAACACTAAAGCACGACGTCCGGAAGGCTTAGCACTTCCATACGAACATTTCGAATTATTCCCTGAAAACAGAGCAACAGTTGAAGGATTTTCTAAAATAAATGTAAATCCTGAAAAAGAATCAGTGTTTGAAAAAACAGTTTATTTGTCTGATTTAGATATTGTAAATCATGCTAATAATGTTAAGTATTTAGAATGGTGTTTAGATCATGTTGAATCTCAAAAAATCCTAAAGCAGGAAATTAAAAGCTTCGAGATGAATTTCATGAAAGAATTATCATTAGACGACAATGTCGTAATTCATGAAAGTGAAACAGAAACTGACACGACTTTTAGTATCACCAAAGATGATAAAACATGTTTTGCCCTACAGCTCAACTGGAAATAAAGCATTACATACAACAACAAAAAGCTCTGATTTCTCAGAGCTTTATATTTTTTATTAAGTGAAAAGTTGAATTTTATGTTTATTCAGTTACTTTGCTTTTAACAACTAATCTGAAACCTTCACCGTGAATATTTAAGATTTCTACATCTTCATCAGATTTTAAGTATTTTCTAAGTTTAGCGATGTAAACGTCCATACTTCTTGAAGTAAAGTAGTTATCATCTCTCCAGATTTTAGTTAATGCTAATTCTCTTGGCATCAAATCATTTTCATGAAGAATTAACATTTTAAGCAATTCATTTTCTTTTGGAGACAATTTGATTGGCTCTTCATCCTGGAAAGTAAGGAATCTCAATTTTGAATTCAAATGGAATTTACCAATATTAAATTCAAACTGAACCTGTTCCGCTTTTGTATCTGCAGATTTTCTTTGAATAATTGCTTTAATTTTCATTAATAAAACTTCTGAATCAAAAGGTTTATTTAAATAATCATCAGCACCAGCTTTATATCCTTTTAACACATCTTCCTTCATAGATTTTGCAGTTAAAAAAATAATAGGCACTTCGCTGTTTTTCTCTCTAATTTCTTTGGCTAAAGTGTAACCATCTTTATAAGGCATCATTACATCCAGAATGCATAAATCATATACATCTTTTTTGAATTTTTCGAAACCTTCCATACCGTTTTTAGCTAAAGTAACTTCAAAGTCATTTAACATTAGATAATCTTTAAGAACAGCGCCAAAATTTAGGTCATCTTCTACTAAAAGTATTCTTTTGTTATTATTTTCCATATTTTAATTTATTAATGGTATTTTTATTATAAAGGTGCTACCTTTTCCTTTTTCGCTTTCAACATATACTTGACCATTGTGATCCTCAACTATTCTTTTTACATAAGCAAGACCCAAACCGTGTCCTTTTACGTTATGTAAATCTCCTGTATGTTCTCTGTAAAACTTCTCAAAAACTCTTTTTTGAGCTATTTTACTCATCCCTAATCCGTGGTCTCTGACTTTTATAAGAATAACGTCTTTGACATTTTCTGTAAAAATTTCAATTTCAGGGATGTTCGGAGAATATTTTATTGCATTTTCTAAAATGTTTACAATAACATTTGTAAAATGAACTTCATTTATCAGACAAGTTGTTCTGGCAGCATTAAAATGCTTAACAACTGTTCCTTTTCTATCTTCTAAAATTAAATTTACGTGTTCAATTGCATCATCAATTATATCATGAATTACAGTTGGCTCTTTGGTAATATCTAATTCTCTTTTTTCTAATTTCGAAATTCGAAGTACATTCTCAACCTGAGCATGCATTCTTTTATTTTCATCCCTTATCATCTGCAGATATCGAAAAACTTTCTCTTTATCTTCAATAATCTTAGGATTTCTAATTGCGTCAAGTGCCAGATTAATGGTGGCAATTGGAGTTTTAAACTCATGCGTCATATTGTTTATAAAATCTGTTTTGATTTCAGAAATATGTTTTTGACGCAGTAACTGATTTAATGCACTGGTATAAGCAACTATAATAATTAATGTAAAAATTATCGATAGTATGGTGATACTTAACAGTTCAGATAATAAAAATTTCTTTTTGTGAGGAAATGTAATATACAATTCATATTTACTACTTCCTTCATTGTTCGTAAAGATGGGAACGTGGTAACTTGCATCTTTATCATAATGAAAGGCATCTGATCTTACTTTAGTTGCGAGACCGCTATTTAGAACTCCGTACTCAAATTTAGTTTTTACGCCGTATTCTTCAAGTTCTTTTTTTAGAAGTCCGTGCAATTTCTCTTTGGAGATTCTTTCTTCAAGAGGTAAAGCATCTGCAGCATCTTTTATCGATATCTCCTGCTGTACCTTGTTTAAGATATCGAGGCTGCCTGTTTTTTCAATTTTAATATCCGGTATAATACTCTGTCCCAGAACATTATTATCGATACCTGTGTTATTGTTATAAATTTCAGTAACTCTTTTAGAACTAAAATTTCTAAATCTTTCACTGCTGAATTTTTTATTAAACAGTGAAGCATCCATATCATAATCCTCAGCTGTCAGCGTATTGGTGTATACAATAGTTTTATTTGTTTTTTTATTTCTCTGAACAAACAGAACCTGAAGCAGATCTTCTTTTTTTGGAATTTTACCTGTACTGTCCTTTATTTTATTTACCTCATTGGCAAAGCTGTACAATTCTTGTTTTTCAAGCTTATCGGCAACATTTCCAATTACTTGTGTAACGTGGTATTTAAACTGTTCGTCATTATTTTTAAAAGACGAGTTGAACCAATATACCTGAACCAGAATTATCCCTATTAAGGACAAGCTCATTAGTAAAACAAGTATTCTAAAAAATAATTTATTCATCGAAACAAAATTAATATTTTAACAATCTACTAAATAAT
>NZ_QETH01000099.1 GCF_003105115.1 Flavobacterium sp. HTF
AATGAGCGACAAAATTTTTAATTTTTCTCAAAAAAAGTCATTTTTTAGGTTAATAAATCAGTGAAAGAAAATCAATCATAGATCAATAAAATAAATGTATCTCATTGATTTCTAGGGTATAAAATTACTCTTTTTTTTTTAAATCAAATGTTAAATAGTGTTATTTTTTGCCTGTGTCACCCAATTGATAACATTGGAAGTAATTTTAGTGAAGACTTAAACTAAATTGAGTAGGTAAAAATGTAAAAATGATTTATTTTTACACTATAATTTTTTAAAACTAAACAAATAGAAATGGATTGGATAACTGCCAGAGAATTTGAAGATATAACCTATAAAAAATGTAACGGAGTTGCAAGAATCGCTTTTAACAGACCAAATGTGAGAAATGCTTTTCGCCCTAAAACGACTTCAGAACTATACCAGGCTTTTTATGACGCACAGGAAGATACCTCAATAGGAGTAGTTTTGCTTTCTGCAGAAGGGCCATCAACAAAAGATGGAGTATATTCTTTTTGCAGTGGTGGCGATCAGAACGCCCGTGGCCATCAGGGTTATGTTGGAGAAGATGGTCAGCACCGTTTGAATATTCTTGAAGTTCAGCGTTTAATCCGTTTTATGCCAAAAGTTGTCATTGCAGTAGTACCGGGCTGGGCCGTAGGTGGCGGACATAGTTTGCACGTGGTTTGTGATATGACTCTGGCAAGTAAGGAACATGCCATTTTTAAACAAACAGATGCAGATGTTACCAGCTTTGACGGAGGGTACGGATCTGCTTACCTTGCTAAAATGGTGGGGCAGAAAAAAGCCCGTGAGATTTTCTTTTTAGGAAGAAATTATTCAGCGCAGGAAGCTTTTGAAATGGGAATGGTAAATGCCGTAATCCCGCATGATGAACTTGAAGATACTGCTTTTGAGTGGGCTCAGGAAATCCTTCAGAAATCACCAACTTCTATAAAAATGCTAAAATTTGCCATGAACCTGACCGATGACGGAATGGTAGGGCAGCAGGTTTTTGCCGGAGAAGCTACACGTCTGGCTTATATGACAGAAGAAGCAAAAGAAGGAAGAAATGCATTTTTAGAAAAAAGAAAACCAAATTTCGGAGAAAATAAGTGGCTTCCGTAAAAAGTTAAAAAAATGTTTCAAGTTTCAGGTTTCAGGTTGTGAAACTCAACCCAAAACTTGAAACTTGAAACCTGAAACAAAATTAAAACTAAACAAATCATAATGAAACATTGGATTGAAGCCGCCAGGTTGCGCACATTACCTTTATCAGTTTCCGGAATTATAGTTGGCAGTATCTACGCGCTATCCAACCCAACAGAAGCCATAAACACACCAACAGAAGTTTTTAGTTGGAAAATTTTTGGTTTTGCACTTTTAACAACACTTGGTTTACAGGTTTTATCCAATTTCGCTAATGATTACGGAGATGGTGTAAAAGGTACTGATAACGAAGACAGAGTGGGTCCTAAAAGAGCTATTCAGAGTGGTGTAATTACGCCGCAGGCTATGAAAAAGGCGATTATCATTACTTCAGTCCTGACATTATTATCAGCTATAACCTTAATTTACTTTGCCTTTGGACAATCTAATTTTGGTTATTCTATCTTTTTTCTTTTACTCGGAATTGCAGCAATAGCTTCGGCAATTCGTTATACAGTAGGAAATTCAGCTTATGGATACAGAGGATACGGAGATTTGTTTGTTTTCGTTTTCTTCGGATTAGTAAGTACTCTGGGCGTTAACTTTTTATATTCAAAAGAAGTTGATCCAATTTTGATTTTGCCGGCAATTTCTATCGGATTGTTAAGTGTTGCGGTTTTAAACCTAAATAATATGAGGGATGAGGAATCAGACAGAAAATCAGGAAAAAACACAATCGTAGTTAAAATCGGTGGCAATAAAGCAAAAATATATCATTTTGCCCTGATTATTACCGCAATGGTTCTCGTAGTTATATTTGCCATTCTGAGCGATTATAATTTTGATCAATACCTGTTTTTACTGGCTTATATTCCTTTAACCAAACATTTAATTACTGTTTCTAAAAACCAGGAACCTAAGTTATTAGATCCTGAATTAAAAAAAGTGGCATTAAGTACATTTTTACTTTCATTGCTGTTAACCATCTGTATGATTTCATTAATCTCAGATATTATTGTAAATCTCTTTTTAGGAGGAAGATAACAAAAGTTCAACCATAAATTTTTCAAAATGAAAATTACATTTTACGGACACGCATCTTTAGGGATAGAAGTTGGAGGAAAACATATCATTGTAGATCCTTTTATAACCGGAAATCCACAAGCTTCGGCAATCGACATAAATACTTTAAAAGCTGATTATATTCTGCTTACGCATGCACATGGTGATCACATTTTAGATGTAGAGGCTATAGCAACCAGAACAAATGCAGTAATTGTTTCTAACGCTGAAATTGCAAGTTATTTTGCGAAATTGGGTTACAATTCGCACCCGATGAATCATGGCGGAAGCTGGAAATTTGATTTTGGAAAAGTAAAATATGTAAGCGCAATTCACTCAAGTTCTTTTCCTGACGGAAGTTACGGAGGAAATCCGGGAGGATTTGTAATCGAAGGAGAGCATAAAAATATTTATATTGCCGGAGATACAGCACTTACGTACGACATGAAACTGATTCCGTTGAGAACAAAACTGGATTTGGCAATTCTTCCAATCGGGGATAACTTTACAATGGATGTTGAAGATGCTATCATTGCTTCTGATTTTGTAGAATGCGATAAAATTCTTGGATATCATTTTGATACTTTCGGATATATCGAAATCAATCATGAAGACTCAATTCGCAAATTTTTTGATAAAGGAAAAGATTTAATGCTCCTTGGAATTGGAGAATCAATAGAATTGTAATTTTTTGCCTTAGCCACTTGTCAATGATTAAATCAAATTATTAATAATATGCTATACAATTGTGAATGTTGTGGTCTTGAGCATGAAGGATGGCCTGCTTTAACTTACAGCGTACCCAATAATTATTCTTGGCTTTCTGACGAAGAGAAAGAAGAAATGGCGGACGTAGATGAAGATTTCTGTGTAATTGAATATCCTGATGAAGTCATTAGATTTATCCGTTGTGTATTAATTCAAAAAGTAAACGATCATTGTCAGGATTTACAATATGGTGTTTGGGTGTCTTTGAGTGAAAAAAGTTTTGAGAATTATCGTGAAAATTATAATAACGATAATCATGAAACAGTATATTTTGGATGGTTAAATAATACCATAAAAGGATATGAGTTTCCGGAAAGTATTCCAACAAACGTGGTAACCCAAAAGGGAAACAACCGGCCGTTAATTTTTCCGCATGACGATTTTGATCACCCGTTTGTAAAAGATTTTTATAACGGAATTACCAAAGCTGAGGCGGAAAACCGAATTCAAAATATGATTAATGGTACTGTAAAAAAATCATAAATATGACTCTTAAAAAAATATTTTCATTCTTTTTGGTTATTTCTTTTTGTGCTGCTTATGCTCAAAAAGACGGTTATTGGGACAAAGAACGAGCTACAACAAAAGAATTTTTGGTGTCTGCAGGTGATCGTGTTGCTATCAATACAGAAGATTTGCCTGTCGGAACTACAGAAATTGTTTATAGAATTACACTTTTAGACAAAAATCAGGAAATGACAAATAGCCTGGTTTCCGTACTAAAAGCGATACCGGATCCTTATGGGATCGGCCAGGGTTCGGCAGGAGCCGTTTTTTTGATGTCAAAGATTTCAGGTGATGATGAGTGTACGTACTCTATTTTTACTACAAATGAAGATGCAAAAAAATATATTTCTGATGGAAAAACAGATACAGCATGTTTTGTTCAGTCTGAGCCTGTTAGTAAAGATGCCAAAAGATTATCGTTGGATAAATCATCATGCCTAAAGCAAAATACCACTACAATCTGGTTTGGTTTTGAAAGCAAAAACTGGATTTTGAGTCAGAAAATAGTTTTGGAAGTGGTGCCATGGGTAGATACAAAACTAAACAGGGGCTGGAATCAGGATAATAAAAATGAAATTATAAGTTTGTGCAAAACATCAACGATGGCTCAAAAAATGGCAAATTCAGATGATTTTTGTGTTTGCATCTTAAACAAAATAATAAAACAATATCGCTATTCTGAGTTTCAGAAATTATTGCCAATCGAAAAAAACAAAGCTTATAAAGATTTCGGGAATGCATGTTACAATGATGCCGATATTTCTAAAAATGTTTTTAACGATTTAAGAACCCAGATTGCAACGCTGATAAAACAACAAAAATTCAACGAAGCGATTCCAAAATTAAACACGATTATTAATGACGGAAAAGCGACCGCTTTAGACTATAGTTCCCTTGGCTACAGCTATATTATGACGAGGCAATATGCAAAGGCAATTAAATCTCTTACAGAAGGAGAAAAGCTGGATGATACGGAATTATTGGTAAAATTAAATTTAGCACACGTTTATCTTTTGAACGACGACTACAGTGCCGCAAAATCAATTTATAAAAAATACCAAAATCAAAATGTAACGGATAGCCTTAGCTGGACAGATAAAACCAAATTAGATTTTGCAGCTTTTCAAAAAGCCGGAATACAATCTAAAGACTATGAAAAAGTCCTAAAACTTTTTTAGAAAAAAAACACAGAATATCCGTAACTTATAATCAGGAAAATGCACGCCACCTACCATAAATACATGCTCGAATTTAAGCGTCCGTCGGGAACATCGCGAGGCATTATGACCGAAAAAGAAACCTGGTTTATCGTCTTGGAAGACAATGGTAAAAAGGGAATAGGTGAGTGCGGAATTCTGAGAGGATTAAGCGCAGATGACCGCGATGATTATGAGGAAAAACTGAAATGGGTATGCGAAAATATTCATCTGGGCGAAACAAAACTTTGGGAAGCCTTACTGGAATTTCCATCTATTCAGTTTGGGATAGAAATGGCTTTTTTATCTTTAAAAAGTGAAAATCCCTATGTGTTATTTCCTTCCGATTTTACCGGTAATTCTAAATCAATTGTAATTAATGGTCTGGTCTGGATGGGGGAATCTTCTTTCATGAAAGAACAAATAGAAGAAAAATTAGCTCAGGGTTTTAATTGTATCAAACTCAAAATAGGTGCCATTGATTTTCAGAAAGAACTTGAATTATTACAGTTCATCAGAAGTCATTTTTCTCCTGACCAGATCGAAATAAGGGTTGATGCCAATGGTGCATTTGGTTTAGATGAAGCTTTAGATAAACTTAATCAACTTCATAAATTTCAGCTTCATAGCATTGAACAGCCAATCAAAAAAGGGAATATAAAAGCAATGTCAGACTTATGCAAGGTAACTCCTTTTCCTATCGCTTTGGATGAAGAATTAATTGGTGTTTTTTCATTGGAAGAAAAAGAAGAATTATTGCAAAAAATCAAACCACAATATATTATTCTCAAACCCAGTTTTATTGGAGGTTTTAAAGGAACTCAGGAATGGATTACTCTTGCGGAGAAATACCATATTGGCTGGTGGGTCACATCTGCGTTGGAGAGCAATATAGGACTAAACGCAATTGCGCAATGGACATTTTTGCAAAATTCAAAAATTCCACAGGGACTGGGAACCGGAGCACTTTATACCAATAATTTTGACTGCCCGCTAGAAGTTTTAAATGGACAATTATGGTATAATACCTCTAAAAAATGGCAATCCTGTTTTCTGGAAAATGCTTAAAAAACCAATTAAAGTTTGCTTTTAGGTTTTAGAATCATTCTTTCCCGCCTCTTAAATTTTCCTGCCATTCGTTTAATTCCTGCCATTCGTTTAATTCCTGCCATTTTCCTTCATAAGCATACAGAGCTTGTTTTGCCCAGGTACTTGGATTATGAATAGCATAATTTTCGCCTGCAACATCCAGAATATCCTGGAGTTTTTCCGTTGATGCTTCAGACAAATCATGCCATGTATGGATTTCTGCATTGTGTAGCAAGCTCTCGATTTTTGGCCCGATTCCTTCTACGATTTTCAAATCATTTTCTTCAATATTTTTATTTAACGCATTGGCTGCTAAAGAACTGTCAAATGGTAAAATGGGTTCGTCAGTTAGAGGCGCTTTTATTGTATTGCTGATTTCTTTATAAGTTAGTTCAGATTCCAAAGCCAAAATTCGTGTAGTTAAATTTTTTGCATGTGCTTTGCTGGCATCCAGATCAGCTTGTAATGATGATGCAAATGAATCATCATTTTTTGAATTCATTCTTCCTAGTATGTAACCTAAAATTCCACAGATTAAGCCAACTAGTGCGGGTACTAAAAAATATGGCAAATTCATCTTTGTATAATTTTGATTAATATTTCATTGTGAGGTTTATGAGTTTCGAAAATCTGAGTCAGTCAAAATTTCAGATTGTATCAAATTTAGTGAAAAATAAATACGTAATTAGTTAATAATCAGTTATATTAATATGTGGTTAGACGTTAAATTCCATTTTAAAATATAAGTTTGCAGAAGGTCAAATACAGGGACTCAATAAAAATGAGTAACTTGCATAAAATAAAATTTATAGATCAAAATGGTTGAAATTGAAAGAAAGTTTCTTGTAAAATCGGATGATTTTAAAGAACAGGCTTTTACTCAAAATAAAATTGCTCAGGGATATTTAAGTTCTATTCCTGAAAGAACTGTGCGCGTTCGAATTAAAGGCGAAAGAGGATTTATAACCATAAAAGGAATTGGGCATCATGGCGGAATGACCCGTTTTGAATGGGAAAACGAAATTCCGGTTGATGAAGCACAGGAATTGCTTAAATTATGTGAAAAGGGCAAAATTGAAAAGACCCGTTTTGAAGTACGATCAGGAAATCATGTTTTTGAAATTGATGAATTTTATGGTGATAATGAAGGATTAGTCATGGCCGAAATCGAACTGGAATCTGAAACGGAATCTTTTGAAAAGCCCGAATGGCTTGGAGAAGAGGTTACAAATGATGAACGTTACTACAATGCCTATTTGAGTAAAAATCCTTTTAAAGACTGGAAATAAACCGTTATGACAGAACAATATGATTTAATTATTGTAGGGGGCGGTCCGATTGGTTTAGCCTGCGCAATAGAAGCACAAAATAAAAATTTACGTTATTTAATTATAGAAAAAGGGGCAATAGTAAACAGTATTTTCAACTACCCTTTGTATATGACTTTTTTTTCTACAGCAGAAAGGCTTGAGATTGGTAATATTCCGTTTAATTGTCTGGCTCCTAAGCCCGGACGTCAGGAAGCTCTGGAATATTATCGAAATATCCATCGTTATTTTAACTTCAATATTCATTTATTTGAAAGGGTTTCCGAAGTAAAAAAACAGGAAAATAATTCTTTTGAAATTATAACGGATAAAAACAGTTACAACGCCAAAAACGTAATCATAGCTACCGGATTTTATGATATTCCGATTGAAATGAGCATAGCGGGCGAGGAATTGCCAAAAGTCCGTCATTATTATAAAGAAGCACATGAATATGCTTTCAGGGATATTTTGGTCGTCGGAGCGAATAACTCTTCTGTTGATGCTGCTCTGGAATGCTGGAGAAAAGGTGCAAATGTAACGATGGTTATTCGTAAAAACGAAATAAACAATCGTGTAAAATATTGGGTAAAACCGGACATTGAAAACAGAATTGCCGAAGGAAGTATTAAAGCTTATTTTGAATCGAACATTACTGAAATCAGGGAAAATGAAGTCGAAATAGAAACTCCAAATGGCAAAATTACCATAAAAAATGATTTTGTTTTAGCCTTAACAGGTTATAAACCAGACTTAACCTTTCTGGAAAATATGGGAATACAACTTTCTGATGATGAATTGAAAATCCCTGCTTACAATCCTGAAACAATGGAAACGAATGTGAAAGGATTATTTCTGGCAGGTGTTGTTTGCGGCGGGATGCAGACCCATAAATGGTTTATTGAAAATTCAAGAATTCATGCCAATATGATTGTTGACTATATAACTAAATAAAAGTTTGCCACGAATTTCACGAATTAGCACGAATTTTTTTGCCACAGATTAAAGACTATATTTTTTATCTCCATAATCTGTGGCAAATAAAAATTAAGAACTACAAGAAAGCATAGAGCAGCCCACTTTAGATTTTGCCCAATCAGGTCTTTTTGCAAACCATTTTTCCATTTCAGGCTGTTCATCATATGGGTTTTGGAGTAATAAATACAATTCATTTACCAGAGAAAAATCGCCCTGATCTGCTGCATCAATACTCAGTTGCGCCATATAATTTCGTAAAACATATTTTGGATTTACTTTGTTCATTCTATCCTGGCGGTCTTCATCAGAAAGCTCTTCAACGTTTAATCTTTTCAGATATAAATTAAACCAGGTTATCCAGTTTTCAAGAACATTATTTGTAATTTCTTCCGGAATATAAAAAGCATCCTTAATTTTTTCTAAAGCATTTTGGGCAGAATCTTCTTTTTTGATTTTGCTTAAATTCCTAAAGAAGATGGTCATATCTGTTTCTGATAACTGCAAATTTTCTTCTAAATCTGCAATCAATTCACTGTCAGTTTCTATTGAAGTAACTATTCCTAATTTGCTTAAAAACATCATTTTATAATCTTCATTAAAATCATTCATGAAAGATTCTAAAATATCTTCTAAAGGTTTCGCGTCATTAATTAACGGATAGAGTGCATTCGCCAGCTGATATAAATTCCATTGTGCAACTTGCGGCTGATTTCCGAAACGATATCTTCTGTTTTGGCTGTCTGTTGTATTGGGAGTCCAGTTTGGATCATAATTTTCTAACCAGCCATATGGACCGTAATCAATAGTGATACCGTGGATCGACATATTATCAGTATTCATAACGCCATGAACAAAACCAACCCTTTGCCAGTGCAAAATCATTTCACGCGTTGTGTCTGCTACAGTTTTAAAGAATTGCAGATATTGTTCTTTTGGATCACCTTTGATTTCAGGAAAATAATGTCTGATTGTAAATTCTACGAATTGTTTCAGATTTTTTAATTCGTTTCTGGCCGACAGCATTTCAAAACTTCCAAAACGAATAAAGGATGGAGCTACGCGGCAAACAATAGCGCCTTTTTCGTATGCAGGATTTCCGTTATATAAAATGTCACGCAAAACTTCGTCTCCGGACTGGATGAGTGAAAGGGATCGGGTAGTGGGAACTCCCAAATAATGCATCGCTTCTGCACACAAATATTCTCTGATTGAAGAGCGCAAAACAGCCATACCATCAGCGGTTCTGGAATATGGTGTTTTTCCGGCACCTTTTAACTGCAGCATATAAAACTGGTTTTCATGCTCAACTTCAGTCAGGTTGATTGTGCGTCCATCTCCCAATTGCCCAGCCCAGTTCCCAAACTGATGTCCGGCATAACACATCGCAAAGGGGTGTGTTTCGGGAAGAATTTCTTTTCCTGAAAAAACATTCAAAAAAGATTCGGACTGAATTTCATCTTTAGAAATCCCAACCAATTCAGCCACAGATTCTGAGGCGTGAATTAGTACAGGATTAGAAGGTTTTGTCGGATTTACATATGAAAAAAGCGCATTGGAAACCTGACGAACTTCATTGGTTTCGTTAGGATCTGCAGGCAGTTCAGCAGTAAATCGGTTATTGATTTTTAAATTTTTCATTAGATTATTATGCCAGTTTATCAGCATACATTTTTTTCAATTTCTGTACTTTAGGATCAATTACAACCTGGCAGTAACCAGCTTCTTTATTCTGATTGTAATAGTTCTGATGATAATCTTCTGCTTCGTAAAATACTTCAAAAGCTTTTAATTGCGTAACAATTGGGTCTGCGTAAACGGCCTGAACTTCTTCAAAAACCTGTTCTGCGATTTCTTTTTGAGAATTGTCATGATATAAAATAATCGAACGATATTGTGTTCCGCTGTCGCCACCCTGACGGTTTAGAGTTGTCGGATCATGACTTGTCATAAAAACTGTAATCAGGTCATGGTATGAAATTATGTCAGGGTTAAACGTTACCTGTACCACTTCTGCGTGACCGGTTCTTCCGGTACAAACTTCACGGTAAGGAGGATTTTTAATAAACCCGTCTGAATATCCTGATTTTATTGTTCCAATTCCTTTTAAACGCTGAATGACAGCTTCTACACACCAAAAACATCCGCCACCAAAAGTTGCAACTGATAAATTTTCCATATATGTTTTGTTTAAGTTTAGTTGCCCTATTAATCCGATAGAATATTATGATAAATTTTTATAAAAATTGCTGTTTACTTAAAGATACCAAAAGGTTATCTAATTTTTGAAGTTTATAATTGATAAATTCTCAATTTTATAAAAAAGCAATATATTTGCAATCAAATACAGGCATACTAATGAATAGCAAAAATAGTACCATCAGTTTAGAAACCTATTTCCAGGAATTTAGACAGCATATTGTCGGTGTAAATCAAGAATTTATATCTCCATATGGCAAAAAACAGATCATTTATACTGACTGGACTGCCAGCGGAAGACTGTATCGACCTATAGAAGAGAAACTTCTGAATGAATTTGGGCCTTTTGTTGCGAACACCCATACTGAAACGACTGTGTCAGGTACTGCCATGACAAAGGCTTATCATTATGCCAGAAATATAATCAAACGTCATACTAATGCGAGTCAGGATGATGTTTTGATTACGGATGGAACGGGAATGACAGGTGTTATCAATAAATTTCAACGTATTTTAGGATTGAAAATTCCTGAAAACCTTAAAAATTGTACCACTGTTCCTGCAGAAAAGAAACCAATAGTTTTTATTTCACATATGGAACATCATTCTAATCAGACGTCCTGGTTAGAGACCATTGCAGACGTAGAAATTATTCCTTCTTGCGATAAAGGGCTTTTTAGTCTCGATAATTTAGAGCAATTATTACAGAAATATAATGACAGGACCATAAAAATTGCTTCAATTACTTCCTGTTCAAATGTTACGGGTTTAAAAACTCCTTTTCATGAAGCAGCAAAATTGATGCACCAATATCACGGTGTTTGTTTTGTTGATTTTGCATGCTCGGGGCCCTATGTAGAAATTGACATGCATCCTGCGGATCCAGAATCTTATCTGGATGCGATTTTCTTTTCGCCACATAAATTTTTAGGCGGGCCGGGAACTTCGGGTGTTTTGATTTTCAATAAAAAATTATACAATAATATGATTCCGGATTGTCCGGGCGGCGGAACTGTTAGCTGGACGAATCCGTGGGGTGAACATAAATATATCGATAATATCGAAGATCGTGAAGACGGTGGAACTCCGGGCTTTCTTCAGGTTATAAAAACCGCTTTGGCAATTGAGCTAAAAGAAGAAATGGGTATTGAAAACATTCTGCAACGTGAACATGAAATCGTTGAGTATGTTTTTAATGAATTAGAACCTGTTGCTAATATCAGGATTTTGGCGGGACAACATAAAAACCGTTTGGGAGTTGTTTCATTTTTCATAGAAGACCTTCACTTTAATTT
This sequence comes from Flavobacterium sp. HTF, assembly GCF_003105115.1. GTDB lineage: Bacteria > Bacteroidota > Bacteroidia > Flavobacteriales > Flavobacteriaceae > Flavobacterium. Next base: position 11,548 of record NZ_QETH01000099.1, read on the forward strand.
AGGTGTCAAAATCTTAAATGATCGTTTTGGAATCCAAACAAGGGGGGGATGTAGTTGTGCCGGAACTTATGGGCATTTTTTACTTCACGTAGATCAGGAAACTTCTAATAAACTGGTAGACGAAATTACAATTGGCGATTTAATAAAAAAACCGGGATGGATCAGAATGTCAATTCATCCGACAACTACAGACGAAGAAATTGCTTTTGTTTGCAGAAGTATTAAAGAACTGGCTAAAAATCACTTGATATGGGCTTTAGACTATTCCTATAATAAAGGAACTAATGAATTTATTCATAAAAATGCTAATTCTTTTGAAGATGAATTAGTTGCCGGTTGGTTTAAATCTTAATACAGTTTAAAATATATAACAAACCAGACAGTTTTAGAAGCTGTCGGGTTTTATTTTTTTCTTAAAAAATATCTTTTAAAAATTATTTTGTTTGCTGAAACTTTTTTAGGGATAATAAAGCCTGTTTTTGTATTTTTCCCTGAAAGAATCCGGTCCAGCCCAACAAATATCCGGTTAATCCAAAGGCTTGTTTTGACCATTTCCAGACATCAAAATTATCGGTATGTTTAATGATTAATCCGTCCTGAAAGACAAATTCGGCTGCAATCTCATTGATAACATTTCTGTTGGTTCTGGTAAAATTATAGGTTGCTTTCCAATTTGCAGAACCATTAAAATCGTCAGCTTTGACATTAGAAAATTCAATTTTCAGATTTCCTTTGCTTCGGTAGATCAGCATTTCCCACATTTTAGAAACCTGTTCTTCTTTTAACAAACCAAAAGCAGGATCAATAAAGTGGACTTTTGGATGGTAGCATTCACTCATTGTTTTATAGTCAGCGTTTGCAAAAGCGGTATAGAATTTAGTAATTAAATTTTCGTTTGAATTCATTTTTGTAAAAATTAGAACATAAATATAAGACTTATTTCAGCAAAAAATATTTATAAAGCACTAATTTCTTTAGCAGTATCATATGATTTTTTTGAAGTATCATAAGCAGTAGAAAAATACTCCATTTTGTTTACCGTAGTAAAATATCCGGTCTGGTTCCCAAAAGTATTTGATCCTCCGACGATTATAAATCTTATTGATTTAATATCTGTCTTTTTTAGCTTAAGGATTTCTGCAGGGGTAAAATAGTAATAAGAAGTTGTTGTACCATCTGCAGATTCTTTTACATTTTTATCTACACATGGTATAACATCTCCATTTGCCAGATCGACATAAACACCACCGGAAATTCGGGCTTTGTCATTGGCTGTTGCAATTGATAATTTTAAAATTCCGCCTTTTTCTGTTTTTGCAATCTGAACCTTTGTTTCTCCTGTGTAAGCGTATTTTTCGCAGATAAAAGTATATTCCTGAGTAGCAGGAAAAGGTTTAGAACCATTTACAGTAATTGTTTGCTGAGCAGTCATTATAGTTGAAATAAGGAGCAAAACAAAAAGAGGCAATTTTATATTCATAGTATATTTTTTTAATCTTTTAATTTAGATTCAAAGTTTTCTTCCCAATCCATTGATTTGATGGCAGAAACCAAATTTTCTTCGTTTACAAAAACGCGAAGTTCTTTGTTGGCTACCTTTTTTGTATATAAGGCATGGTAGCGGTAGATAACTTCCTGCTTGGTTTTATAAACTCCGTCTAATTTCAAATCAACAAAACTTCCGTAATACTGTCTAAATCTCGTACAGGTTTTTGTCAGACGTTCTTCTGTTGTATTTTCCATTACAGATTTGGTCACTTCCGTTTCGTCAAATGGTTTGAACTTAGAGGTGTTGCAGGTTTCTAAAACTCTTTTGCCTAAATCGTATGCTTTTTTCTGCTGATTGGCATTAATTTCGGGAGCTTCTAGTTTTGTAATTTTCAGATCTTCAGTATCTCGGCTGATATTTTTTGATTTACATCCTGCTAACAGGGACAAACATATAATCAATATTGCTTTCTTCATAACTATTTATGTTATTTTTAATAATAAGTTAGGGTCGGGGCAATTTTCTATATAAAAATTTAAGTCATTTATATTGCAGACTCCGGGATAATCACCCTGATAATTTTCAATATTATTAATAATCTGAAAATGCAAATGTGGTGCATAATCGCCATTTATTTCAGAATTTCCAAAAGTTGCTAAACTTTCACCTTTTTTAAAAACAGCCCCAACTGTTAGGTTTTCTATACTTTCTAACGATAAATGTCCGTATAAAGTATAAAATTTTTCATTTTCAATTTCGTGTTCCAGAATAATTGTCGGTCCGTAATCTCCAAGGCCCGGGTTATTTTTAAAACTGTGCACTTTTCCGTCAAGCGGAGCCAGGATTATTGTACCGGCTTTTCCCCATAAGTCCAGACCAATATGAATATTGCGTTCGGGATTTGATCCATCTTTAAAAATGGTACTTCTCTTATATAAGTTACGTCCTTCTATATAACCTCCAAAAGCAATTTCAGCGTTATTTTTGTCTAAATATTTTGAAATAAAATCTTCAAACTGAGCAGCATCCAACGGTTTATTTACGGCCAGATCTTTATTAGTTACGGATAAATCTAAAGGGATATATTTTGAAAAATCAATATTTGTGTCAATAACTCTTGTGGGAGGCAAGGCTTTTAAAATGGAGACAAGGCTTTTCATATGGGAAATTAAACTACTTTTTGGATGATTATTAATTCGTTGTGATCTTCAATGCGTGGTAACATTTTTGAAGAAAACAATTTAACGTTTATTTCTGAAATATACTTCCTGTTTCTCACATTATGTGCTTCATCTAAAATCATAGTATTAAAAAGTACAAATCCCTGATTTTTTAAAAGGGAACAAACCCTTTCGCTGAAAAATTTTTCAAATAAAAAATTGGGCATTTTTATATCTTCAAAAACATCAATAATAATCAGATCATATTTGTCTTTTGTTTTCAGTACAAATTCAAAAGCATCATCAATAATAATTTCGAGTTGTTTAATTTGATCAAGTCTGAAATATTGATTTGCAATCTGAATTATATCAGGGTCAATTTCAACTCCTGTAATTTTACCTTTATATTCAATTTCATCAACCAGGGTTTTTATTACACTTCCTCCGGCAACTCCCAGCAATAAAATGTGTTCCATTTCAATAACTTTATCATAACCAATATTTCGGAGTCCGTACCTTAATATACGTTGCAGACTTCCATAAGAATAATTAGTGTTTTCAGAATCCAGAACCAATTCACCATTTGCCCAGGTTACTTCGATTATTTTACTTCTTGCCGATTTTTTTTTGAATATTTTTATTGGGATCAGATAACTGAATATTTTTTGAATCATTTTATAGGCGTTTTACTCAAAATACCATTTATGCAGGCTTAACCTGTAACAG
>NZ_QETH01000100.1 GCF_003105115.1 Flavobacterium sp. HTF
AATTCGGATTCAACTTGGAAATGGAATCGAAAAAAACCTTTCAGACCAGGAAACAAAAGAGATAATTGAGCATGATTTTATTCCTGAATTTAAAAAAGGAAATTACTATCAAGGAATGCAGAATGGAATTACCAAACTAATGGAAATTTTGAGAATAAAAATTAAAAAGGAATAATTTAAATTTTTCCAGTTAAGTATTCAAAAAACAAAAAATGGATTTCAGGCTAAAAGTTTTCTACACCGTTGCACTCCGTCTTAACTTTACTAAAGCGGCAACCGAATTGTATATATCGCAGCCTGCAGTTTCTAAACATATTCAGGAATTAGAGGAAACCTACAAAATAAAGTTATTCGAACGAAATGGTTCTAAAATAGCTTTGACACCAGCGGGAGAAATTCTGCTAAAACATACCAAAAGTATATTTGAAATCTACAGGGAAATAGATTTCGACTTAAGCTCATTTATAGATAACCGTCAGGGTTTATTGCGATTAGGAGCAAGTACAACCATTTCACAATATATAATTTCACCAGTTTTAGCGCGGTTTCACCAGAAACAGCAAGATATAAAAGTAAACCTCCTGAATGGAAATACGGAACAGATTGAGAATTCCTTAATCAATAAAGAAATTGAAATCGGAATTGTTGAAGGGCAAACTAAAAACCAATCTATAAAATACATCCCGTTTCTGAAAGATGAACTGGTTTTGGTCTGCAACAACAAAAATCCTGTAGTACAGCAAAATGAAATCTCGCTGGAAGATTTAAAGTCGTTGAAATTTATAACCCGCGAGCGGGGATCAGGAACACTTGAAGTTATAGAATATGCATTAAAACAAGTGGATGTAAAAATCAGTGACCTTCAAATTGAAATGCAGTTAGGAAGCACGGAAAGTATAAAATCCTATTTGCTAAATTCAGACTGTTTTGCTTTTATGTCGATACATGCGGTGAGTAAAGAACTTCAAAATAACGAGCTAATGGCTCTGGATGTTGAAAATTTAGCAATAGAAAGGTATTTTTATATCATAACATTACTTGGAAAATCAGATCCCTTATCAGAACTTTTTATTCAAAATATATCCTCTTTCTATAACCTGAAGTTATAGTCGATTGCAATTTACAATTGGCGATTTCAATTTAATCGGCAGACCTTTGTAAGGTAATAATTAAGCACGATATTTTGAAAACGCACCAACAAACAACAACACATTTAGTAGAAGTCAGCATTTATTTTCAGCAGGCCGTTTTTGCCTCGGTGATTATTTTGTGTCTGCTTTCGGTTATTTCACCGCCGATTGCTTTGTTATTGGGAGTTGTGATCGTAAATTTATTTGGAAATCCCTTTTTAACATTCAATCACAAAGCCATTACATTTTTATTACAATTTTCAGTAGTAGGATTAGGTTTTGGTATGAATGCAGCAAACGCAGTTTCAGCAGGAAAAGAAGGTTTTCTACTGACTGTCTTTTCTATTTTTAGCACATTGGTTTTAGGTTTTTTTCTGGGAAAATGGCTCAAAACAGATCGTAAAACATCACATCTTATATCTTCCGGAACAGCAATTTGCGGCGGAAGTGCTATTGCAGCAATTGCCCCGGTAATTAAATCAAATGAGAATCAGACCTCAATTGCTTTGGGAGTGATTTTTATACTAAACTCAATTGCTCTATTTGCATTTCCTTTTATAGCGCATCAGCTCGATTTATCGCAGAGAGAATTTGGTTTGTGGTGCGCCATTGCTATTCATGACACCAGTTCTGTAGTTGGCGCGGCAAACAAATATGGACCGGAAGCTTTGCAGGTCGCCACAACAGTAAAATTGGCCAGGGCTTTATGGATTATTCCGATTTCGCTTTTGACAGCAGTACTTTTCAAAAACCAATCAGGAAGTGTCGGGTCAAAAATCAAAATTCCTTACTTTATCGGACTGTTTATTCTGGCCATGCTTTTAAATTCTTATGTTCCAAAAGCCTCTATTTTTGCGCCTTATGTGGTGAATATTGCCAAAATCGGATTAACAATTACCTTGTTTCTTATTGGTGCAACTTTAAATGTCAATACGTTAAAAGCAGTAGGAGTGAAGCCATTACTGCAGGGTGTCTTCCTTTGGGTTTTTATTGCAGGTTTAGCGTTGGCTTCGATTCTTTATTTGGGTTAATTCTTTTATTTTATATTTGAAAATTTCACAACTGATTTACCTACAGATTTATATGCTTTGCCACTAAATGAAAAACGTTTTTCAATTACAAAATTAAACTGCTTTTTAGTTTTTGCCATTGCAGTAATTTCTTCGGGTAAATCAAGTTCATAGTCGTCCTCTGTACCTTTTGCTTTTTTGTACAATCCGGTTGTTGTAATCACAATATCCCTGAAAAACTTTTTATTATTATCCGTTGCAACACTATAAGTACTTGACCAATCGGAACTCATACTGTTTGTAAGATTATAATAATTGACTTCCATCAAAGGCTGATATTTACCATCAAACCCTGCAATTAGATATAAATAACCGTTGTATGCACCGCCTGCACCGCCATTTGCATGTACGAGCGATAATGCATATTGATCTTCTCCAATCTGAACAAGTTTTGGTCGGGGCGACTGGGCAAAAGAACCAAAAGCGGCTACAGCGGGTTGAAAAGATTTCATTTCCCAGATATTCCCGTTTTTTGCAAATTTAGCGATACCTATAAGTCCGCCTGTAAATCTGCTGGTTTGTAGTCCGTCTGCGTCATAGACAGAGTGATTGAATATAAAAAATTTGAACTGATTTCCTTTTGAATCAGCATAATCGATATTTTGAAGAAGTCGTGTTGCAACACCGTCTGTGTAGGGAAACATCTGATCGCCATCGGTACCATTAACATCAGTAAATGGTGAAGGTTTACAAGTTTTGCATTTCCAGCTTACAAAAGTATTTTTATCTTCCAGATGGTATAATTTTCCGGGAAACAATTTTTCCATGGTTTTTACACCATCAATCGGATCGGCAATTTTAAGTGTTCTTTTTGGGTTTAGAATAGTATCGCTAACATTTTTTAGCTGTATATCAGTTTCCTGAGCAAAACAAAGACCTGAGAATAAAAGGAAGAAATTTAAAATAATATGGCGCATAAAATTGAGTTTGGAAATAAAACAAACTTACAAATAAAAAATGATTGATAATATGAACTTATAATACTTATGAGGTTTAAAAACAATCAAAAGTTAAATTAAGAGATTCTTAATTGGTAGTCTTTTAAATTATCTTTAAATAAGGTAAGTTTGCGTTCAAATAAAAATTACAAATGAAAAACTTTAAAATGAAACCAAAACTAATCACATTTATTGTAGTAGGAATTGGATTTTTGACATTATCCTGGGGAATCGTTGGTCATGAACGAATTAACAAAGCAGCTGTTATGGCTTTGCCAAAACCTCTTCAGGTTTTCTTTTACAATCACATCGATTTTATTACTCAGGAAGCTTCTGTTCCTGATATCCGTAAATATGCTTTAAATTACAAAGACGAAAACCCAAGACATTATTTTGACATGGAAAACTTTGGATCTGTGGACAGTTTACCGCAGACTATGGAGGCAGCAAAGAAAAAATATGATGCCAAATTCCTGAATGACAACGGGATTTTGCCTTGGTACATAGAAGACTTAATGGTGAAATTAACCAAAGCATTCAAAGATAAAAACAGAGCAGAAATTTTGTTTCTTGCTGCAGATTTAGGTCATTATGTTGGAGATGCACACATGCCGTTGCATACGTCTGCAAATCATGACGGACAGTTGAGCGACCAAAAAGGGATTCATTCTCTTTGGGAAAGCAGATTACCTGAATTGTTTGCTAAAAATTACAAATTAAATGTTCCTGAAGCGCAATATTATCAGGATGTTCATAAAGCAACCTGGGATATGATCAATGATACTCACAGCTTGGCACAACCTTTATTGGATATCGACAAAAAACTAAGAACAGCAACTCCTGAAGGTGAAGTTTTTGTAAAGGATGCAGACGGAAAAATATTGAAAAGCAAATATAATACAGCTATTTTCTCTGAACAGTATGCCTCAAAATTGCACAAAGAATTAAATGGAATGGTCGAAAGCCAAATGAGAAAAGCAATTACCGCTACTGCCAGTTTTTGGTACACGGCGTGGGTAAATGCCGGAAAACCTGATTTGAGCGATTTAGATTCACCAGCAGTTACACAAAGAAACTTTCAATTCCTGCAAGAGGATTTGAAAACATATCAAAGAGGAGATTTATTTGGAATGAAAAACCAAAATGATTAGTTTTTTGTTTCAGGTTAATTTCTAAACCATATCAAAAAGCCTCAAATCTTAACGATTTGAGGCTTTTTTTATGTCTGTTATCTTAACGAACTTTGGCGTACAACTTATGATTTTTGACAGTTAAGTCTTTAAACTGATATTCCTTTTCCTTCAATACATACGATGCAGACTGATAAAAAGCAATAGTTTGATTGATCAAATCGGTTCTTTCAGATTTTAACGGTTTTTCATCATAATAAATCTGATAATCGTGAGCAACATCTTCTTTTTTATTCAGGCGTAAATCAAATTGTTTTACCTGTTGTTTGGGCGATAAAATCGTTAATACATTATCTTTTATTAATCCCAAATCCTGATAGGTAGCAATAAAAGCACGAGGTTTATAATCCGGTTTAAAAACATCCTGACCAAAAAATTTACTTTGGTAATCAAAATGAAGCAAGCCAAAAACCGTTGGCATAAGATCAATCTGTGACATGAGTTTGTTACATCTTTCAGGCTTAATTTGCGGACTGTAAATAAATGCCGGAATTCGGTATTTATCCAGAGGAAGTTCTGTTTTTCCTGCACTTGAAGCGCAATGATCGGCTACGATTACAAAAACAGTATTATTAAACCAGGGTTGCTTACCAGCCATTGCAAAGAATTTCCTAAGTGCATAATCGGTATATTTTACACCCCCGTCACGTGATTTGATATCTCCGGGAATATCAATTTTATTGTTCGGATACGTAAAAGGTCTGTGATTGCTCACCGTCATGATATGATTAAAAAAGGGTTTGTTTTCTTTTGCTTCGGCATTCATGACTTTAATTGCCTTGTTGTACATGTCTTCATCACAAACACCCCAAACATTAGAAAAAGTAATTTCGTCAGGAGAGAAACTTGATTTATCTATAATTTGATAACCGTTTCCGGAATAAAAATCCTGCATATTATCAAAAAAGGCATCACCGCCATACATGAATTTTACATTGTATCCTTTTTGCTTAAAAACAGCTCCTGTCGAAAATTTATTTTTGTTGTCTTCACGTTTTACGACACTTTCACCGGCTGTTGGAGGCAGGCACAAAGTAACCGCTTCAAGTCCGCGTACCGTGCGGTTTCCGGCAGCATATAAGTTTGTAAACTGCAGGCTTTTTTGAGAAAGACTGTCCAGGAACGGCGTGATGTTTTCCTGATTTCCATACATTTTCATGAATTCGGCACTGTAGCTTTCAATCGTAATGAGCACTACATTTTTATGATTTTCAATGGAATCACTCTGAATGTTTCGTGACGTATTCTCATTTGAAATTGTCGGAAACTGTTCTTTTAAAAGTGAAAAAGCTTTGTTGTTTGGAAGCGTTTTGTAAAATTTAAAGTAATCTAATTTATTATTCTGAAAAGCCAGGTAAAATTTATATAAACCATTAGATTGTAATTCATTAACAAATATATTTTTAGAATTTTCTGTTTTAGCCAGGGCAGGAATCGCAAAAAAAGAAACCAGTAATAATCCAATGTATAAAAGGGATATTTTAAACTTCTCATTTAATTTCGGAATCTCATCAATATAATTTCCGGATTTTCTCATAATAAAGTAAGTGACAATTCCGGTAACGATAAACAGAACAGAAAATAACGGAATTACAGGGTAGGATTCCATTATGTTTCCGATAACTTCATTGGTGTAAATCAGATAATTGACAGCAATGAAATTATATTTCACTCCAAATTCATTCCAAAAGAAATATTCGCTTAGTCCGTTTTGGAGAATCACTAAAACATACAGGAAAATAACAAAGGCAAAGAGCCAGAATCTGATTTTGTCCCTGTGTTTTGGAAGGAAAAGTAAAAGTGCAAAAAGAAAAGTTTTGATTCCGATAAAGATTAAAACGATACGTGGCAAAGCGCCACCATATTCGTCAAAAATACTTTTACCTGAAGCAACATATAAAAAAGCACTTACTAAAAAGCCCAAAATAATATATCCTGAAGGTTTATTGTATTTTGAATTTGAAATAAAAATTAGATACAGCCACAAAAATACGCTGGCCACAATAAAGACGAAAAAGTCTGAAATCAGGCCTAAACTAAAGATTTTCAGGCTTTGCAGTACAGTAAATGAACTTTGGGTTATAGGATGAAAAAACAAGACAGCCCTGAGCAGAAAGCTTACAATAAAGTAAAATACCGCAAGGTTGTAAAAAGGTGAAAGTTTCTTGTAAAAAGTCATGACATTATTTTTTTACAAAATTAATTTCGGTTGATTAAGTAAGAATGAAGTTTGACTTTTGCCTTAGTTAGAGTTAACTTAATGTTTGCTTAAGATTCTGTAACTTATAAGATTAAGATGATTTTTAAATATTTTCTCAATCTTAAAATTTTTACCTTTGAGGAAATATAATCTTAACTGACTGTAAATGCATATTTTAATAGTTGAAGACGAATTAGGGATTGTTCAGTTTTTGAAACAGGGCCTGGAGGAAGAAGGATATTTGGTAACCACAGCAAACGATGGCTCCAAAGGATTTGAACTAGTGCAAACCCAACAGTTTGATTTGATTTTACTCGACTGGATGCTCCCTAAAATTAATGGGCTGGACCTGTGTAAGGCTATTAGAATCAAAGATAAAAGAACCCCAATTATTTTTTTGACAGCAAAAGATACCGTTCAGGAAACAATTGAAGGTTTAAAGGCCGGTGCCAACGATTATATCAAAAAGCCATTTAGTTTTGAAGAATTAGTTGAACGTATAAAGGTTCATTTTAGAAACCCAAAAGTGCCTGAAACCCTTTCTCTGGGCACAATCACAATTGATTCATCCAGACATGTTGTCTTAAAAAATGATGAAGAAGTAGCCCTCACGCAAAGAGAATTTGAATTATTGAAATATTTAATTCAAAATAAAGGAAAAGTCTGTACCAGAAACCAGATATTAAGGGATGTCTGGGGGATTAATTTTGAGTATGATACGGGTGTGATAGACGTTTTTATGAATGCCATAAGAAAAAAACTCAATTTAAAAATCGAAGAAGATTATATAAAAACAATACGCGGCATAGGCTATATCGCTAACGACTTATAAATGGCACAGTTATCCTTTAAAAACAGAATCGCATTAAATTATATAATAACCACAGGTCTGCTGATTTTTGTGGTTTTCTCAGCCATTTATTTTACTGTAAAATTTACCGTTTACAAACATATTGATGAAAATTTGATGATCGAAATTCAGGATCATTTAAAAGAAATCAGGGTTGAAAATAAAAAGGTAATTTTTATGGATGCCGAAGAATGGGAAGAACGCGAACATAATTCTGTCGATGTAAATCCTGTTTTTGTTCAGTTTTTTGATCTGAATAAAAAAACAATTGAGAAATCACCCAATTTAAAAAACGAAACCCTTGTATTTCATGATAGTGTAGAACATTTTCAGCTGTTTGATACAAAATTATTAAACAATACAATCCGGCAGATTCAGATTCCACTTCATATAAAATCAAAGAAAGTGGGTTATTTAATTATTGCAATGTCACTTTCGGATTCAGCCAAAGTGCTTAAAAACCTTTTTGATACCTTATTAATTGCTTTTCCTATTATTTTATTACTGCTGTTTTTTATTGCAAGATTTTTTGCGGGACGAAGTATAAAGCCAATAAATGCGATAATTAATACCTCTGAAATCATCACAAAAGATAATTTAAAAACAAGGATTCCGCTTCCCAAAACACGGGACGAGTTGTTCGTACTTTCCAAAACCATAAACAATTTATTAGACCGCATTGAAGATGCTATTAAGCGAGAAAAACAGTTTACTTCGGATGCGTCACATGAACTAAGGACTCCACTTACCGTTATTAAAGGAACGCTTGAAGTTTTAATCAGGAAACCCCGTGACAATAAGGAATATGAAGACAAAATAAATTATTGCATAAATGAAGTTGACCACTTAAATATTCTGGTAGATCAGCTTCTTTTGATGGCTCGTTTCGAAAACCAAAAGTTAAACATAAACAAAGAAAACGTTTATTTAAACGCTATAATTTTAGACGTTTTAACCCTGAACTCAGAGAAAATAAATTCAAGAAAAATAGATGTGGTTTTAGAAGCCGGTGACGAATTTTATATTTACTCGGATAACTATCTCCTGGTCACCATTATTCGAAATATTATATCAAATGCCATTAAATATTCAAATGAAAACGGGAAAATTTTAATTGAACTAAAAAAAGAAAAAGACACCATAAGCTGTACAATTTCAGATCACGGAATCGGAATTGAAAAGAAAGACCTGGAATCAATACTGAATCCGTTTTTTAGATCCGATTCATCCCTTCATTCTGAAATCAAAGGGACAGGACTTGGATTATCAATTGTAAAAAGAATGACTGAGATGCTTCATATTACATTTAAAATTGATAGTGAAATAGGGATCGGAACAACAGTTGTTCTGACTTTTAACGAAAATTCTAAAACGTTTGAGTAGATTTAAAAAAAGCAATAAAAACTACGCATGATAATTTTTTTAACAATAAACTAGTGTTAAGTTAAATTAAAAATTGCTTTTTTATGAATTTATCTATTATATTTGCAACCGAAACAAAGAATACAAAATAACACAAATCATGATTTCTATTCAATTACATCATCATCATTTTCATTATTGCTCTCAGGCGATGTGTTAATGGTATGCATGTAAATCATCATATTTTAAAACCCGTTTGAGTACATCAAACGGGTTTTTTAATTTTAACTCTCTTTGTACTCAAACTATTAATCCAACAAACAACTAAAAAAATGAGTACTTTAAAAATTGCAATTCAAAAATCAGGTCGTTTAAACGAAGAAAGCATTCAAATTCTTAAAGATTGCGGTATTTCGATCAATAACGGAATCGACCAGCTAAAAGCCCAAGCTTCGAATTTTCCTCTGGAAGTTTTATATTTAAGAAATTCAGATATCCCTCAATACTTAATAGACGGTGTTGTAGATTTAGCCATTGTAGGTGATAATTTACTGGTAGAGAAAGGGAAAGGAATTGAAGTAGTTCAGAAATTAGGATTCTCAAAATGCAAAGTTTCTGTAGCAGTTCCTAAAACTTTAGAATACAATTCAGTTCAGGATTTGGCAGGTTTAAGAATCGCAACCTCTTATCCAAACACTGTAAACGAATATTTTAGCTCTTTTGGATTAACAGTTGATATTCACCAGATTTCCGGTTCTGTAGAGATTGCACCAAACATTGGCCTTGCAGACGCTATTGTAGACATTGTGTCCAGTGGCAGTACCTTATTCAAAAACAACCTGAAAGAAGTTGAAGTAATTTTAAAAAGTGAAGCCGTTTTGGCTGTTTCTCCCAAAGTTTCTCCGGAAATTCAGAAACACATTGATACTTTAAAATTCAGGATTCAGGCGGTTTTAAGAGCCAGAAATTCAAAATACATCCTGATGAATGTACCAAATGATAAAATTGATGCAGTAGGTAAAATTCTTCCGGTTCTGAGAAGTTTAACCGTTTTGCCATTAGCTCAGGAAGGCTGGAGCAGCGTACACTCTGTAATCGATAAAGATACTTTCTGGGATGTAATAGATCAGTTAAAAGAAGTTGGGGCAGAAGGAATTTTAGTTTGCCCAATCGAGAAAATGGTTTTGTAGGGCTTTCGCCCGCTGTAGGCTTTAGGCAATACGCTTTAAGCCAAAATAGACAAAGTTAAGAAAGCTTAAAGCTTACGGCTTATAGCATAAAGCATAAAAAAAATGAATAAAATAGACAATCCAAAACAAGATACCTGGTCTGAAATATTAAAAAGACCAACCAAAACGATAGACGACATTGAAGTTACGGTTAAGGAAATCTTCAAAGAAGTACAGAAAAAAGGAGATGAAGCAGTAGCAAAATACACTTCAATTTTTGACGGAATCGCTTTGGATAATTACGAAGTTTCCAATGAAGAAATTCAGGAAGCTATTGGTTTGATTTCAAATGAACTGAAAGAAGCTATCCAGTTAGCAAAAGACAATATTTATAAATTCCACAGCGCTCAGAAAACACAAAGAATTTCAGTTGAAACCATAGAAGGCGTAAACTGCTGGCAGGAAAAAAGACCCATCCAGAAAATCGGATTATACATTCCGGGCGGAACCGCACCATTGTTTTCGACGGTTTTAATGCTGGCTGTACCCGCAGAAATAGCAGGCTGTAAAGAAATTGTCTTATGTTCGCCACCCGATAAAAAAGGAAAAATCAACCCTGCGATTTTATATGCAGCTAATTTATGCGGAGTGACGAAAATTTTGAAAGTAGGCGGAATTCAGGCAATAGCAGGAATGACTTTCGGTACACAATCTATTCCAAAAGTATATAAGATTTTCGGACCCGGAAATCAATTTGTAACCGTAGCCAAACAGTTAGCTACGCAGCACGGAGTGGCAATAGACATGCCGGCTGGGCCTTCAGAATTGTTAATCGTGGCCGATGACTCTGCCGTTCCGGCTTTTGTAGCTTCAGATTTATTATCTCAGGCAGAACACGGGACAGACAGTCAGGTGATTTTGGTTTCGACTTCAAAAAAACTGATTGATGCTGTAGAAAAAGAGGTTCAGGAACAGATTGAGGAACTTCCGAGGAAAGAAATAGCTAAAAAAGCGATTGAGAATTCAAAATTGATTCTGGTTGAAAATGACCAGATTGCATTAGCTCTGATTAATGATTATGGTCCGGAGCATTTTATTATTTGTTCTGAATACGATGACTTTTATTGCAACGGAGTTATAAATGCCGGTTCGGTATTTATCGGGAATTATACACCGGAAAGCGCCGGGGATTATGCTTCGGGAACCAATCATACCTTGCCAACAAACGGTTATGCCAAGAATTACAGTGGTGTAAATCTCGACAGTTTTATGAAATCGATGACATTTCAGAAAATCTCTAAAACCGGAATCCTAAATATAGGAAAAGCAATTGAAGTGATGGCAGAAGCCGAAGGTTTACAGGCGCATAAAAATGCAGTAACACTTAGATTGAAATCATTAAAATAGATGCTAATCCTGCGAGGTTTCCAAAACCTCTTAAGATTAAAATTCATCCTGATATAAAAGTTAAACAATAATACCTACAGGGTTTTAGAAACCTTGCAGGAATAAAAATTGAAAAATGAATACTTTCGATATAAATACAATAACACGTGAAAACGTCAAAATATTAAAGCCATATTCCTCAGCAAGAGATGAGTTTGAAGATTTTGACACCGCCGAAATGATCTTTTTGGATGCCAATGAAAATCCGTTTCAGAATGGCGTCAATCGTTATCCGGATCCGCAACAGAATTCGGTTAAAGCTATTTTGGCTAAAAATAATACTACCAGACAAAGTCAGATTTTATTAGGAAACGGAAGCGATGAAGTTCTGGACTTGCTTTTTAGGGCTTTTTGCGAGCCAAAAGCAGATAATATTATTTCATTACCGCCAACATACGGAATGTATGGCGTGCTGGCCAATATAAATGCGGTAGAAAACAGAGAAATTTTGCTTTCCACAGATTTTCAGCCTCAGGTGGAAAAAATTTTAGAAGCTGTTGATGAAAATACAAAAATCATCTTTTTATGCTCGCCAAATAATCCAACCGGAAATTCTTTTTCGGATGAAAGCGTAGTGAAATTACTTCAAAATTTCAAGGGTCTTGTCGTGATTGACGAAGCCTATATTGATTTTTCTGATAAAGAAAGCTGGCTGACAGAAATCGATACCTATCCCAATCTGGTGATTACTCAGACACTTTCAAAAGCTTATGGTCTTGCCGGAATCCGTTTAGGAATTTGTTATGGTTCAGAAGCTGTTATTTCGGTTTTAAATAAAATAAAACCGCCTTATAACGTAAATGAATTAACACAGCAAAGAGCAATAGAACGCCTAAAAGATTCAGCTAAAATAAAGTCTGAAATTACCAGTATTATTGAGCAAAGAGAAGAATTACTTAAAGTATTGCTTGAAGTTGGTTTTGTGGAAAAAATCTATCCGACTGAAGCCAATTTTGTTTTGGTAAAAGTAGATGATGCCAATAAAAGATACGATCAGTTAATTGAAAAAGGAATTGTAATTCGAAACAGAACAACACAGCCTTTATGTGAAAACTGTCTTCGTTTTACAATTGGAACAGCAGAAGAAAACGCTGTTTTGATTAAAGAATTGAAGTTGTTAAAGTAAAAATTAACCACAAAGTTCTCAAAGAATTATGCAAAGAGTGCAAAAAAAATGCCACAGATTAAAAAGGTTTTTTCACGCAGATTTGGCAGATTAAAGCAGATGGAATTTTGATTTATAAATTATCTGTGTGTATCTGCTCAAATCTTTTAAAATCTGCGTAAAATAAAATTCGAGAAATTAGTGTAATTCGTGGCAGAACAAAATAATAACCTATGAAAAAAGTACTTTTTATCGATCGTGACGGAACGATTGTTTTAGAACCTGAAAATTTACAATTGGACAGTTTGGATAAACTGGAGTTTTATCCAAAAGCTTTTCAATATCTGGCTAAAATTGCCAATGAATTAGATTACGAACTGGCAATGGTTACCAATCAGGACGGATTAGGAACGGAGAGTTTCCCGGAAGATACGTTTTGGCCAACGCAGAATTTTATTTTAAAAGCGTTTGAAAATGAAGGTGTTGTTTTTGATGAGATTTTTGTTGACAGATCTTTCCCTGAAGATAATGCACCAACACGCAAACCAAGAACCGGAATGCTAACCAAATATCTGAACAATCCGGAATATGATCTGGCAAATTCATTTGTTTTGGGAGATCGTTTAACGGATGTAGAATTGGCTAAAAACCTGGGGGCAAAAGCTATTTTCATGAACGATACAGATGGAGCAGGAAGCAATGAAATTTCATCAAAACGTGAAGAATTAGACGAAACAATTGTATTACAATCAATGGATTGGAAAAC
This sequence comes from Flavobacterium sp. HTF, assembly GCF_003105115.1. Taxonomy (GTDB): domain Bacteria; phylum Bacteroidota; class Bacteroidia; order Flavobacteriales; family Flavobacteriaceae; genus Flavobacterium. The sequence goes on from NZ_QETH01000100.1 coordinate 13,227, forward strand.
AATTTATGAATTTTTAAAATTAGAAGCCCGTTCGGCATCCATTACCAGAAAAACTAACGAAACAGATATTTACATCAATCTAAACCTGGACGGAACAGGAAAAAGCAAAATCGATACCGGAATTGCCTTTTTTGACCACATGTTAGATCAAATCTCACGTCACGGCCAAATGGACCTTGAAATTCTTGTAAAAGGTGATTTAGAAGTTGACGAACATCATACCATTGAAGATACGGCCATCGCTTTGGGGGAAGTTTTCGCCAAAGCGTTAGGAAATAAACTAGGAATTGAACGTTACGGATTCTGTCTTCCAATGGATGATTGTCTGGCACAGGCCGCAATAGATTTTGGAGGAAGAAACTGGCTGATCTGGGAAACTGAATTTAAACGCGAAATGGTTGGAAAAATGCCAACAGAAATGTTTTATCACTTCTTTAAATCCTTCACCGACGGAGCAAAAGCAAACTTAAATATCAAAGCAGAAGGAATCAACGAGCATCATAAAATCGAGGCGATCTTTAAAGCTTTCGCGAAAGCGATAAAAGTAGCCGTAAAAAGAGATACAGAAAAAATGATCTTACCTTCAACGAAAGGGATGTTATAATTAATTTTGTTTCAGGTTTCAAGTTTCAGGTTGCTTACTGAACCTGAAACCTGAAACCTGAAACAAAAAAACAAAAACTTATGAATGCTGAAAAATTTGCAAAGACGTGGATAGAATCCTGGAACTCTCATGATTTGGATGATATCATGAAGCATTATTCAGAAGATATTGAAATTACTACGCCTATGATAAAACTGGCGGCAGGAATAGAGAGTGGTTCACTTGAGGGAAAAGAGCAGGTTAGGGCATATTGGGAGAAAGCTTTACAAAAAATACCTGATTTGCATTTTGAGCTGAAAGAAGTCACTTCGGGAGTTAATTCTGTTGCACTTTATTACAAATCTGTAATGAATAAAATGGCAATAGAAGTCATGTTTTTTAATGAAAACGGACTGGTAAACAAAATGATAGCTCATTATACGGATCTTTAGAAAAATTGTTTCAGGTTTAAAGTTTTGTTGAGCAACTTGAAACTTGAAACCTGAAACAAAACAAACAAAATTAAATGAAAATAGTAATTATAAATTACGGAGCAGGAAATATTCAGAGCATTATGTTTGCTATTGAAAGACTGGGTTTTAAAGCTGTTTTGAGTAATAATACGGATGAAATAAAATCCGCGGATAAAGTAATTTTTCCTGGCGTAGGCGAGGCGAGTTCGGCAATGGCAAAACTTCGCGAAAGCGGTCTGGATAATTTGATTCCCGAATTAAAACAGCCGGTTCTGGGAATTTGTCTGGGGATGCAGTTAATGTGCAATAAAACAGAAGAAGGAAGTACAAAAGGTCTGGGGATTTTTGACGTAGATGTTTTGAAATTTTCAAACAATGTAAAAGTGCCGCAAATGGGCTGGAACCAGATTTATGATCTAAAAACAGATTTATTTAAAGGAATTTCTGAAAATGAATTTATGTATTTGGTTCATAGTTTTTATGCTCCAAACTGCACAGAAGCCATAGCCACAACAAATTATGATGTTGAATATGCATCTGCCCTGCAGAAAGACAATTTTTACGGAACCCAGTTTCATCCGGAAAAAAGCGGAGATGTTGGGGAGAAGATTTTGGGTAACTTTTTAAAGTTAAATTC
>NZ_QETH01000101.1 GCF_003105115.1 Flavobacterium sp. HTF
GGTTTTGGGTGAAGTTTTTCTTAGTTGGTGTGTGATACTAATGGGGTATCGGAGCAAGCTGGGAAAATGTCCAAAAAAAAAGAGGTAAAAAAAAAAAAACATGACAATCAAGTTAATTTTAAATTGAATTCAATAAAAAGGATCCGTTTACGGGTCCTTTTTTTATGCAAATCCAAAAGAGAAAGTCCAATAAAAAAAATTCCAAATCCCAATCTTCAAACCTGATTTCAAGTCTTACTAATTGGAATTTGGAATTTTAAATATTGAAATTTAATATATATTATCCCGGAAATTCTCCGCCTCCATCATTTCCTCCTTCATTTTTAGGAGCGGCATTTTTATCTCTTTCGCTTTTTGGTTTATTGAAACGGTATGTAAACGATAAATTGAACTGGCGTTTACGAAATTGCATTTCACCATAAGACGCCTGGTTTTCAAGATAAGTATATGATTTCATGATTCTTGAATTGAAAACATCGCTGATATTGAACGCAACTGTTGCTTTGTCTTTTAAAATATCTTTACTAAAAGCAGTGTTCATTCCAAACTGACCAAGGTTTTTTCCCTGTGCTGTTTTTTGTTCACCATTGTACATAGCCGTTAGTTGCCAGTCAATTTTGTATGGTAAAGTTAGCTTAGAGTTGATTCTTGCAAACCATGAATTAGCTTTATTATCAAGATCCTGAACAACTGTATTTCCATCAGCATCTGTATAACTATTTTCTCCTGTTGTTTGTACATTGAAGAAATTAAAATTACTATTTACTTTCCACCATTTAAACGGAGTGTAGTTTAACGTAAATTCAAAACCGAATTTTTGTTCTTTACCTAAATTAATAGGCTTGCTTACAATTACCGGAATTCCGTCTACATTTTTTCCATTTGGAGATCTTACAAAACTAAAAACATCTTTAGTGTCTTCAAAATAAGCAGATGTATTGAATGTTAATTTGTCCCAGCGTTTGATGTAACCAATATCATATTTGTCTGTCAAAGAAGGGTCTAAATCCGGATTTCCCTGAAAAATATTAATATTACTGGAATAATTTACAGCAGGATTCATAAAACGCCCTCTTGGTCTTGATAAACGCTTGCTATAACTTGCGGTAAAATTACTCTGATCTGAAATTTCGTAGCTAATAAAAGCACTTGGAAATAAGTTGTTATACTTTTTGGTATTAAACTCATTAGTGTCCAAAAGATTTACCTGAATGTTGGTGTCTTCCCAACGCAGTCCAAATAAATAAGAGAATTTGTTTACTTTAAAACCATACTGGGTATAAAGCGCATTTATATTCTCTTTATATTCTAAAGTATTTGATAAATCAGTAAGCAAGGCACCTTGTGGGTCAAGAACATAATATTCATTATTTAAATCACCAAAACTTCCTTTATATCCGGCTTCAAACTGACTTCCTTCGCTTATTGGCAAAACATAATCTGCCTGCAGCTGAACTTGTTTCTGAACCTGATCATTTAAAGTGCTGTTATAGTTTTCTGACCCGGAAATAAAACTATTACTGTCATCCGTATTTCTTGAAATAGAAGCATCAACGGTAAGTTTATGGCCTTTGTCGTTGAAGTTTTTTATTAAATTCGACGTATATTCAACATTTTGACTGCCGGTATCTCCATCATTTAATCGATACGTTGAACCTGTGAAAATACGATTGGCATCAAAATTATTGTAATTGATTAAATCACGATCTTCACCGGTATTTTTTTGATAATTGATCGCATTGGTCCAAAATGTAGTTGGAGTAATTGACCACTCAATTCCGGCTCTTCCGTTAAAACCATCTCTGGTTCTTTTGGTGTCACGATCTTCATCCAAATAACGTTTGGTTGAACCGTCTTCATTAAAATATTCGGAATTCGTTAAACCCTGACCCTCGTTTGTTCTATAGTTGTAACCGGCAGAAGTAAAGTAGTTTAGTTTTTCTGTTTTATAATTTAAATTGGCACTTAAACCATATGTTTCAGGAAGTCCTGTTGAAGCAATAAAGGTTCCGTTGAAACCCTGGTTTTTACCTTTTTTCAGAATAATGTTAATTAAACCAGAACCTCCCTCAGCATCATAACGTGCAGACGGATTGGTAATTACTTCCACTTTATCAATAGCATCCGCAGGGAGCTGACGCAATGCTTCTGCAACGTTTATTGCGTTTGAAGGCCTTCCGTCAATCAAAATCCTGATATTGTCACTTCCTCTTAAGCTTACATTTCCTTCAGTATCAACAGAAACAGACGGTACATTGTCAAGAACATCACTAACTGTTCCGCCTTTTACCATCATATCCTGGCCAACATTGTATACTTTTTTGTCCAGTTTTATTTCTACTGTCGATTTTTCGGCGCGTACTACAACTTCATTTAACTGGGCTGCATCTTCAGATAGATTTACAACGCCAAGATTAGTGTCATTTTCAATCGTTTTTTGTTTTATTTCAATGGGTTTAAATGAAATAAATTCGATTTTAATATCGTAGACCCCCGGAGCTACGGCAATGTCAAATTCTCCTTTTGGATTGGTAATTCCTCCGGCAATAACTTTTGTATCATTAAGGGCCGTTATCGAAATTGTAGCATACTCCAAAGGCTGCTTGCTTATTTTTTCGAAAACTTTTCCGGTGACTTTTACCTTGTTGCCCCCTGCAGGCGGCTGTTGTGCGTAATTGTAAAAACTTGTAAGTAGCAATACAAGAATTACGGCAAATTTGATTTGTTTCATTGTTTTTTTTGGCTTTTACCTTTTTAGATACCAAAGTTAGGTTTTGGTTTAATCGGCAAAGTCACAAAAAAATGTTAACACCTCTCTTTATAATCAGTCTAAAAAAGAAGCTACAAGATCTAAATCCCTGCCAATAATAGCTTTTCCGTCTTTTACCACAATTGGACGTTCAATTAGAATGGGATGATCCACCATTGCCTGAATAGTGGCATCGTCCGTCAGGGATTTTCCTTTATAATTATCAATCCATATTTTCCCTTTGGTTCGTATTAACTGAAGAGGCTGTAAGTTAAGTTTGGTAAGCAATGATTTTAAATCCTCAAAAGAAGGTGTTTCGGTTAAATACGGAATGATTTTGTAATCTTGTTTTGATTCTTCTACAAATGCCAGGCAACTTCTGGATTTTCCGCATCTTGGATTGTGGTAAATTTCTATCATTTTGTTTTTTTAGTTTTTATAAAGAGGGTTAAAGTAAAAAAATCGGTATTTTAGCAATACCAAAAATAAGATTTACTTATTAAACTGAATTCTCAATTTTTTAATTTTTTACATATATGTTTTTAGAACAAGGAATCAAACCCGAAAATAAATTCTGGAAATATCTTATTGGGTCCGTTTTTATAATTGTAGCTTCGTTTATTGGTCAGATTCCCTTTTCCATTGCTGTTCTTTACAAAACATTTGGCTCAAAAAATTTTCCGGCTGATAATGATGCCGCGCTCAAGATATTTCAACCCAACCTTACTTTATTTTTGGTGATGATCTCTTTTGCCTTTGCTTTTGCAGGAATTTATTTTGTTGTAAAGCATCTTCATAATCAAACCCTTTTGTCTATAACGACATCTCGTAAAAAAGTAGATTGGGGCCGTGTGGCATTTTCCTTTATTTTATGGTCGCTTTTTTCCATAATAAGTTTTTTGGTGTTTTATTTTAAATCGCCTGAAAATTTTGTGTGGAATTTTAAACTGATCCCCTTTTTGATCTTAGTTGTTTTAGGCTCAGTGCTAATACCAATTCAGACCAGTACTGAAGAATACGTTTTTAGAGGCTATCTGATGCAGGGATTTGCCAATTTGAGTAAAAACCGATGGTTCCCATTACTAATGACCTCTTTGATTTTTGGCTCTCTCCATGTATTTAATCCCGAAGTTATAAAAATGGGATATGTAATCATGGTTTATTATATAGGAACAGGCTTGTTTTTAGGCGTACTAACCCTTATGGATGAAGGAATGGAACTGTCACTAGGTTTTCATGCAGCCAATAACCTTATTGGGGCTTTGCTGGTGACGTCAGATTGGTCTGTTTTTCAGACACATTCTATTTTTAAGGATATGTCTGAGCCATCAGCCGGCTTAGATGTTATTTTGCCTGTTGTGGTCATTTACCCGATTTTGCTTTTTATTTTTACTAAAAAGTATGGCTGGAAAAACTGGAAAGAAAAATTGACAGGCAATATTGATACTGTAGAACCATCACATTAAAAAAGACTATCATGTTGGAGTTAACACATAAAAACGTTCACAATTATTTTAAAATAAACGGATATCACTTGAATGCCCTGGACCTGAGCCGCATTGCTTATAGTTATATCAAAGAAGGCGATGCAAACGAACAGGCGATAGGTGAATTTTTACTGGACTGGTTTGATGATAAAGAATATATCGAAATGAGAACCTCCGGAACAACAGGACTCCCGAAAAGAGTTCAGTTGCAAAAACGTGCCATGATTCACTCAGCATTATCTACAGGAGATTTTTTTGAGTTAGAACCCGGAAATAAAGCATTGCTTTGTTTACCTGTTCAATTTATTGCGGGAAAAATGATGTTGGTAAGAAGTTTAATTCTGGGGCTTGATCTGGATATTGTTGCGCCAAGCACAGAACCTTTGGCTTTAAACACAACACAATATGATTTTGTTGCAATGGTTCCGTTACAGGTTCAAAACTCAATTGAAGCTCTTAAAAATGTCAAAAAGCTAATTGTCGGCGGAGCAAAAATGGATGCTGCCCTGGAAGAAAAAGTGCTCCCTCTGATAAAAACAGCAGTTTATGAAACGTATGGTATGACAGAAACCATTACACATATTGCTGCAAGAAGAGTTGGTGAAAATGTATTTACAGTTTTACCAAATGTAAAAATTGTGCAGGACGACCGCGGATGCCTGGTGATTACGGTTCCGTACATTTCGGATGAACCCGTTGTGACCAATGATCTGGTTGAAATAATAAGAGAAAATCAATTTATATTTTTAGGAAGAATCGATAATGTTATCAATAGTGGAGGAGTAAAGCTAATCCCGGAACAAATAGAAGCCAAACTGATTGATAAAATAAGTGCCAGATTTTTTGTAACCGGCATTCCTGATTCTGTTTTGGGAGAAAAATTAATCTTGGTTATAGAAGGAGAAAAACAGGATTTTGCCCCTGATTTTTTTGATTTTTTAGGGAAATTTGAAAAACCGAAAGAAATTGTTTTTGTTCCTAAATTCAAAGAAAATGAAAACGGAAAGTTATTGCGTAAACCAAGTTTGCTTTAAGGAACCAGGATCCCAAATAAAAAATTCCAAATTCCAATTGTAAAGTTGGAATTTGGAATTTAGAATTTTTGAAATTTATTCTTTTTAAGCTTTTCTTTCCAATAGTGCCATATAAAAACCGTCGAAACCTGATTCTGAAGCCAGTATTTTACGATCTTGTACAAATGTAAATTGCTTGCCAATTTCTGTTTTTAAGAATTTTTCAACCTGTTCCTGATTTTCAGATGGTAACACAGAACAAGTTGCATACACTAATTTTCCTCCCGGTTTTACAATTTTAGAATAACTTTCTAAAACTTCTGCCTGAACTTTACGAATGTTGTCAATGAATTCCGGTTGCAATTTCCATTTGGCATCAGGATTTCTTTTTAAAACTCCCAAACCACTACAAGGCGCATCAATTAAAACTCTGTCCGCTTTTTCGTGTAATTTTTTAATGACTTTGGTGGTGTCAATAATACGATATTCAATATTGAAAGCTCCGTTTCTTTTTGCTCTTAATTTTAACTGCTTCAATTTGCTTTCATACAAATCCATTGCAATCAATTGTCCTTTGTTTTCCATTAAAGAAGCAATATGCAATGTTTTTCCGCCTGCTCCGGCACATGTATCCACAACACGCATTCCCGGTTTTACATCCAGATAACCTGCAACCAATTGTGAATTGGCATCCTGAACTTCAAATAAACCTTGTTTAAAAGCATCTGTTAAAAATACATTTGCTCTTTCTTTTAAAACTAAAGCCTCAGGCTGATCTTTTAAATATTCTGTTTCAATATTCAAATCCATCAGTGTATTTCTCAGTTTTTCCTTAGTTCCTTTTAGTGTATTGGTTCTAAGAATAACTTTTGCCGGCTGATTTTGAGCTGCAATTTCCTTTGCCCAGACTTTTTCACCTAATTCCTTAACTCCCAATTCATCCATCCAGTCCGGAATAGATTCTTTTAGAGCCCTAACTTTAGAAAGTTCGTCAAAACGGCCTTTTATTTTTCTTTCAGGAGTTCCTTCCAATTGTCTCCAGTCCGGAATTGGATATCCTCTTAAAACTGCCCATACTGCAAACATTCTCCATAAATTGTCTCTGTCAAAAGGTTCTTTAACTTCGGCAATTTCTGCATATAATCTTTTCCAGCGAACAATTTCGTATATCGTTTCAGCAACAAACTTCCTGTCAGAACTTCCCCAACGTTTGTCTTTTTTTAATGCTCTTGCTACCACTTTGTCTGCATATTCTCCTTCATTGAAGATAGCATTCAAAGAATCAATGGTAGTATAAACTAAATTTCTGTGTAATCTCATTTTAATTATTTGATTTGCAAAGGTACTATTAATTGATTGAAAGTTAAATTTTTAATTTTGATTGTTATTTTTACTTTCATTTAAAAGAAAAAACACTCAATTAAATTTTAAAAGAGTGTTTTCTGAAGTTATTTTTGAAATGACTTATTTTATAATTCTCGTCAATCCAATATTTTCCGGAGCATGAAGCACCATTGGGAATTTCTCTATTTTTACCGAACTGCTGTCTAAACCAAAAGCTCTTTCTTCAGACAAACTTAATTTCTTGATAAAGAAGTAAGAGTTCATAATAATATTTTCGTGCCATCTTAAATCATTATCATTCGAAAGGAATTTTTCAGATAAAACAAATTTAAAATCTCCAATAATATTGTTTTTGTTTAATGATTCGTAACGGCTGGTAATATCCACTTCGCCATTTTTCACCATGTCGCGAATTACTTCCTTGAACATTAGGTTGATTTTGGTAGGCTCTCTGAATCCTAAATTAAAATCGATCCTGTAAATGTCGTCTTTTGCAATTTCGGTAACTTTATATTGCGTTTTATACGGTTCAGTAAGTATGTTTACATGCACAAACCAGTAGATATCAGCTCTCTTTGGCCTTTTTTGCAAAATAGAATACATTACTTTTTGTTCTAATTCATCTACACGTCCTGCATTGGTCATATAAACCAAATGGGTTGCATATTTTGGAATAGACAGATCTTCACTCAATTCCATTAAAACCTTTTTATAATCTTCAATTTTGACAACTTTGGTGTAGTTTTTATTGATTTTCTTAGCCAGGAACCAAATCGTCATAACCGAAATAAGGATTATGGCAATAATAAGCGTTACATATCCGCCTTCGGCAAATTTGGTAATATTGGCAATTAAGAAACTAAATTCGATCAGTAAATAAATCGTAATAAGCGGTACCATAAAATACAATTTGACACGTTTCATGATCAAATAGTAATTCAATAAAATGGTCGTCATGATCATGCACAAAATAATGGCAAGACCATACGCATGCTCCATGTTTCCAGATTTTTTGAAGTGCAGTACGATACCCACACAACCAAAGAACAATAGCCAGTTTATTGATGGAATGTATAATTGTCCTTTTACTTCCGTCGGATATTTGATTTTTACTTTTGGCCAGAAATTCAAACGCATTGCCTCATTTATCAGCGTAAATGAGCCACTAATTAAAGCCTGCGAAGCAATTACCGCTGCCAGTGTTGCGACCACAATTCCGAAAGGAAGAAACCAGTGCGGCATAATTAAATAGAAAGGATTATCTCCTCCTAGTTCATGTAGTGTGTTTCCTTCGTGAGTTATTAAATAAGCAGCTTGTCCAAAATAGTTTAAGACCAAAGTCGTTTTTACAAAAATCCAGCTTATTCTGATGTTTTTTCGTCCACAATGCCCCATGTCTGAGTATAAAGCTTCAGCTCCTGTTGTACATAAAAAGACGAAACCAAGAACAAAAAAACCATCCGGATGAATCGATAATAAATGATAGGCGTAATAAGGGTTTATCGCTTTTATTACTTCTGGATGATGTAAAATCTGCACCACTCCAAGTGTTCCTAACATTGTAAACCAAATCAGCATCATTGGGGCGAAAAATTTCCCAACGAGTTTGGTTCCGAATTGCTGAATTGTGAATAAAACAAACAGAATTCCAATAACAATATAGACAATTGTCTGTGTTTCCATTGCCGGATAAAATGCCCGGATTCCTTCTACAGCAGATGAAATTGAGATAGGCGGGGTAATGATACCGTCAGCAAGAAGTGCACTTCCTCCAATAATGGCGGGCACAATGAGCCACTGTATTTTTGTTTTTTTTACTAAAGCATACAAGGCAAAAATCCCTCCTTCGCCATGGTTATCAGCGCTTAAGGTTATGAGGACATATTTTATTGTGGTCTGTAAAGTCAATGTCCAAAAGACACAGGAAATACCTCCTAAAACAATATCTGCATTTATTGTGTGGTCACCAAGAATGGCTTTCATTACATATAATGGAGAAGTACCAATATCCCCATAAATAATTCCTAATGTGATTAATAACCCCCCAATAGACAACTTACTATGTAAGTTTTTGTGCGATGCGCTCATATGTGTTTTTAATAAAAGACGGTTGCAAATTTACTGTTTTAAAACAAATTAGAAGCAATTATAATTAAAAAGATAAAAAAAAGCACAATCCCCAAATTGTGCTTTTAGTTTTAATAAAAATTGAAATGTAGTTAACCTCTTCGTCCGCCACCTCTAGATGGAGAACTACTTTCTCTTTGAGGCTGACTGCTTCTTGACTCCTGTTGGCTTGCTCTCGGTGATTCAGATCTCTGAGGAGCTTCATACCTTGGAGTTTCAGATCTCTGAGGTGCTTCGGATCTTTGTGGAGCTTCATATCTTGGAGCTTCAGATCTCTGAGAAGCCTGAGGTCTTGAACTGGTCGCTCTGCTTTCTGAATTCCCTCTGTTTTCTGAGTAAGTTCTTGGAGCTTCTGTTCTTTGTACAGGAGCTGTTCTGTTTGAGTTTGCTCTGTTATCAGAATATCCTCTTGAGGATTCTGTTTGTGGAGTTGAAGAAGTTCTGTTTGAATATCCTCTGTTCTGAACATTCCCTCTTGGATTATTAGAATCATTGTCACCGGCATTTCTTCTGACTACTTCTCTTTGTGTATTATTAGCTCTGACAGGATTTACAGTTTTTGTATTATTTCTGTCTGAATTTACACGATTTGAGTTGTAACTTCTGTCTGAAGTTGTTCGGTTAACTGTTGAATTTCTGTTAGCATTAGAAGAAACCCTTCCTGAATTTGATCTGTTGCTATTGTAAACATTCTGATTTCTGTTAGTTTCTCTGCTTGCAACACGTCTTTGATCTAATTCATATCTGTTGCTGGTGTTTGTATGTCTTTGTGCAAAACTGTAGTTCGGACGTCTGGTTTCGTAGCCATAAGTACGTCTTGTCTGATAGATAGCAGGTGCTCTGTAACTTCTTCTTGTATTTACATAGTTATATTGGTTGTTTACATTGATGTAAACATTAATATTGTTTCTGTATCTGTAGATAGGATAAGGTCTCCATGCTGTATAATATGATGGATAGTAACCCCAATTCCAGGTTGAATAATAAGGTCTGTAATTTGTTACCCAAAATGAAGTATAGATTACCGGAGTTATATTATAAACAGGCTCATAGATATAATTGTCTCCATACAGATATGAATTACCTACAACCTGAACAACAACTTTATTAGCGTTATCTCTTTCAATATCAATTGTTGCAATATCCTGATAAACATCACGATCAAGAACAGCCTGAATAATTACAACGTGAGTTCTGTCTTCAACAGATTCGATTACACGTAAATAATCAACCTCACCGTCATCATTTAAGTCCAGGTTAGATATTTGATATTTTGGATCATTCAGTCTTCTTTCAAAATCCTGAAGGTTGGCAGATTCACCAAACATAGAGGCAACTGCTCTAAGATCCAGGTTATCACTTATATCTGAATTTTTTGCGTAAACAGTAGCTTGACTTTGTGCAGCACAAGAACCAAAAACTAATGCAACAAGCGCTATTAAAAGTAGTTTCGTTTTCATGATTAAATCATTATTAAGATTAATATTCTGAGATATCCAATTACTGTGCCATAATTTGATTCTAATTATTTCTGTTTTGTAAAGTGCTTATTTGTAGTTGTTTAATTTGTGTTTAAGGTTTTTTGATAATGTTTACACAATAAATGACTGCTAAAATTTTTATTTCTTAAAAAAAGCAAAACTTATTTGAGATATTATAAATAATTGTATTTTAGCATTAACCAAAACCTAATTATATGAAAAAAGTTATACTATTTTGTAGTGCTTTTATTTTGTTTGTGTCTTTTACGACATTTAATAATACCACTAAGAAGGTAGTCAGCGGTGGTTTTACATCAATAAAGATAGATACCTTATTCCAGGATAAAATTAGCATAAGAGCAATTTTAATCGATAAAAATAAGGTTTGGTATGGTGGTGATAATTCCCGTTTTGGATATTTTGACTTAGATAAAAAGGAAAAATTTGAAGAACATATTTATCGTGATACCTTAAAATTAGAGTTCAGGAGCATTGCTCAGACTTCGAAAGATATTTTTTTACTGAGCGTAGGAAATCCTGCATTACTTTATTCCGTTTCTAAAAAAGACAACAAATTTAAATTAGTCTATAAAGAAGTTAATTCAAAAGTTTTTTATGACAGTATGCAGTTTTGGAACGATAAAGAAGGAATTGCAATTGGTGATCCGACAGAAGATACTTTTTCTATGATTATTACCCGTGACGGTGGTGAAACATGGACCAAAATGCTTTCAGATAAATTGCCTACAAATGCTGTTGGTGAAGCTGCTTTTGCTGCCAGCAATACCAATATAGTGATAAGTGGAAATGATACATGGCTGGTTTCGGGAGGAAAGAAAGCACGCGTTTTTTATTCGCCTGATAAAGCAAAAACATGGAAAGTAGTAGAAACTCCTATTGTTCAGGGAAAACCAATGACGGGTATTTTTACAGCTGATTTTTATGATTCTAAACATGGGTTTATTGCCGGAGGAGATTATGAAAATCCGGATAAAAAATCAGATAATAAAGCTTTTACAACTGATGGTGGTAAAACATGGCAATTGATAGGCCAGAACCTTGGGTTTGGTTATGCCTCATGTGTGCAATATGTACCCGGAGGAAATGGCAAAGAAATTATCTGTGTAGGTTCAGAAGGAATACAATATTCTCAGAATGGCGGAGAGAACTGGATGCAGTTGTCTACAGATTCAAAACTTTTTACTATTCGTTTTGTCAACAGAAATACTGCAATTGCTGCCGGTCACAATAAAATAGTCCGACTTAATTTTAAATAAAATAATAAGAACCCTAAATAATAAAGTAAGTATTATTATATAGGGTTCTTATCGCTGTTGTTTCTTTTTGTTTAGCTTTTACCGGCCTTCTCTCTGTACTGTTTCAATAATTTTCGATTAAAATCATCTTCTGATTTTTTGAGTTTCAGTATTTTTTTAGATGAAAGTACCTTTTTTAGGCTGGCCATATATTTTTCCCGCAGAAGATATAATTCTTTATCAGTACTTTCTATTTGTGAAAGAAGCGTACAGGCTTCTTTTTCAGAAAGGGAATTGATGTTATCATCATCCAGTTTACGCAAATACGTTTTCATTTTCTCATGGCGCAATTCAAATTGCTTGTCATCATAAGCATTATAAATCGGCCAGAATTTCTCTGCTTCCGTAGAAGTCAGTTCCAGTTCAGTTGTCAAAAATGAAACCTTAAAAGCTTCGATTTTTTCGCGTTTTTCATCAGTTTTGTCATTTTGTGCATAGAATGAAAAACTAACAAAAAATAAAAGTACCGGAAGTATATTTTTGATTTTCATGTTGTGAGTTTTTATTTTATTCTGAAATTAAATTTTCAATATTTGGATTAGAAGAAAGAATATCTTCAAGTGTTTCCTGTTCTAAAGCAACGTTGTTATTAAGAGATTCAATATCTTTTGTATCAAGCTGGTTAATCAAATCATATTGATTAAGATTCGACTGATAAGCCAGATAAGTTTCTAAAGTATTGGCATCAAAATCTTTTGATGTATTGTTGTAATTGTTTACAACAGGAATCATTAATGCAATGAAAACTACTGCAGCCGCAAGCATTGCCAGTACCTTTTTACGTTTGTAAAAAGGAATAACTTTTACCTCTCTTTCATTAATCTGATTTAAAACTTTTGTCGAAAAATCATTAAAATAATTTTCGGGAGTTTTAAACCCGGGCGTTATCTTCGGTTCGTTTTCTAATTTAAATTCTTTCATGTCTATAAGATATATTTTATAACAAAAGGTTTAATTTGATGTAACATATAATTCGATTTTTTTTACCGCATGGTGATAAGATGCTTTTAAAGCTCCTACAGAAGTTCCCAGAATTTCTGCAATTTCTTCATATTTTAACTCCTCAAAATATTTCATCTTAAAAACCAATTGCTGTTTTTCAGGCAATGTCACTATTGCTTTCTGAAGCTTAATCTGAATTTCGTCTCCATCAAAATATACATCGGCTTTTAGATTATCAATGGTTTTGTTTTGTAAAGCCTCTGATGTAATTCCGTTTAGTTTGGCTTTTTGATTCAGGAAAGTAAGTGCTTCATTGGTTGCAATGCGATACATCCATGAAAAGAGTTTACTTTCTCCTTTAAAATTTTTTAAATATTGAAAAATTTTTACAAAAGTGTTCTGAAGGACATCATCTGCATCATCATGATTCAAAACAATGTTTCGAATATGAGAATACAATGGCCTTTGATAATCGGACAAGAGTTTTTGAAACGCTGTGTTTTGCGTTTTTGGATTTAATAATTGTGCTATAAATTCCTTCTCGTCTGTCAAGCTTTATGATTTATATCTTGTTAGAATGAATTTAGAACAAAAGGTTTAATTTGCCTTCGTTATTTTTTTAGAACTCAGACTCTTCTTCTGTAGGTTTTGCTGTTTCGGGCTTAGTAGCGGCAGGTTTTGTAGCAGCGGGTTTGTTTGCAGCTGGCTTAGCAACTGTTGGTTTTGTTGTGGTAGTAGCTGCTGGCTGTTGTGGTGTTTCACCTTCTTCCGGCTGTTGATTATAAACAGGGGCAGTTACAGCAGGAGTCACAACTTCTTTAGATTTTACCGGAAAATAAATTTCAGTCATTAGTTTTGACGGACTCTTTACATCTAATTTACTAAGTACTAAGATTTCTAAATGAGACCATGTCAGTTCCGGAGTAATTTTTCCGTTGTTTATATAAGCTTTTGTTTTTGTAATTGCTTCGGTGGTGTGTGAATAATCACCCGTAAGGGTTGTTTTTACAGCCTCAAAACCATTTAATTTTCCGGCCAGAATATCGCTTCCGGCACTTATCGAAATCTCTTTGTTTATAGGTAAACAAATTGATATTTTGGCTAAACCGCTTGCTGTATCATAAGTATGATAAATAATAAAAGGTTTACCGTTGGCATGAAGACCATTTGCTTTGCTGAAATTTATAAGCTTAGGCACTACAACACGCGCATTTTTATTTACTTTTTGGATTTCACTTGTAAAAGTCAGTTTGATATATGGAGTTTCGGTCTTTCTTACCACTCCGTTAACTTTAATAGTGTAGGTCTTAGTCTCGTAATCTAAATTTTTATCAATATTTACAAGGCTTTTTTCATACACAGTTCCTATTACATTATCAGATCCTCCATTTAATGCGGTATAGATTTTAAACAAAAAACTCATCGTTCCCTTAGCCTTCCAGGTCACTTTTGTCTTTCCGGCCAAAGTATCTTTAAAAGTCCAGTTTACATCCGCCTCAGTTCCGTCAAAATTTATTTTTTGATGAATATTTTCACCGTCTTTTGCGTTTAAGGTAATAATGTTCCCATTTCCTTCGGTACCTTCCCATGAAAACGAAGCCCCGTTTCCGATTGTTTTGTTTGGATATGATATTTTAATCGTCGGATCTTCTGCAACCCAGGATTCAAAATCTTCAGCATTTCTTAAATCATTTACATAGTTGTAAACTGTGTTTTTTGGCGAATTGATCACTTTACTTCTTTCTATAGAGAAATTTCCTTTTTGTGTAGCAACAAAAACAGTAAGGGCAACTAGGCTTAATAACGATAAAAGAAACAGATATTTTAAAATCTTCATTTGGTAGGTTGTTTGGTGTCGTAAAGTTATAAATTTATTACTTGTATTCTGAACAGCATAAACTAAAACAATACGTTTTGATTATATTTTTTTAAATCTTTGT
>NZ_QETH01000102.1 GCF_003105115.1 Flavobacterium sp. HTF
TAAATAAAATAATTAACTAGTATCATATAATACACTATGTTCTTTTGCTGAAATTATGTTCTTCTTTGTAGAAATTCATGAAAATAAAAAGGATAATTACAACAATCAACAGTAATATTCATTACTTATTTAGATCTTACCATTTTTTAGTTATATTGTTTGGATATGCTAATAATAGGTAACTTACATTTTTAAACCCTAAGTAGGAATAAGAATAATTAATTTTTATTAGCTAAACCTTTTACTACCTCTCTAAAACTATTTAATGCACTTTCTAAACTATCAATAATTTCTTGAGCCAGTATTTCTGGTTCGGGTAAGCTATCTAAATCAAGAAAACTATCATCTTGTAGCCAAGTAATATCAAAATTTACTTTATCCCTTAAAATTAATTCCTCATAAGTATATCTTCTAAATCTCCCCTTAAAATTAGTTTCATTCCAAGTTTCAGATGTTGATTCTTTATCTATAGCTTGGTAACATTTAATAAATGATTCTAAATGCTCAAACTGTAATGGATGTTTTTTCAATGTATGATGTACATTCGTTCTATAGTCATAGAACCAGATTTCTTTTGTATTAGGAGTTGATCTTTTTTTCTTTTTCTCTAAGAACAAAACATTTACTTTTACACCATTTGCATAAAAAATACCCGTTGGCAATCTCAAAATAGTATGAAGATTAGTTTCTTCCAATAATTTTTTTCTAATTGCTTCTCCTGCACCTCCTTCAAACAAAACATTATCAGGTAGTACGATTGCAGCACGACCATTTTCTTCCAACATACTTATTATGTGTTGAACAAAACATAATTGTTTATTACTTGTTGTGGTCCAAAAATCACTTCTCAATATATATGATTCCTGTTTAGCTAATTTTTCATCATTTGTTATAGTATAAGTACTACTTTTTCCAAACGGCGGATTCGCTAGTACAATTTTTACATTATTTTTCGGCAGTTCAAGCAAACTATCCTCAACTTTTATTTCTGGAGTTTCTTTCATGTCTCCGATTCCATGTAAGAACAGATTCATTAAACAAAGCCTTGCAGTTGAAGGAACGATATCCCAACCATGAAATGTTTTAAATTGAAAAAAATCTTTTTTCTTTTTATCTTTTAATTCTATTGCAAAATTATTATTTAAATACTCAATTGCACCAAGAAAAAAACCACCAGTACCACATGTGGGGTCTGAAATAGTTTCTAACAACTGTGGCCCAACACATTCTACAATAGCCTTAATTATTGGGCGAGGAGTAAAATACTGACCAGCGCCACTACTTTCTGCACTTTTTTGCAATAAACTCTCGTAAATATCCCCTTTAATATCTACTGATTCTGAAACCCAATTATCCTCATCAAGAAGCTCTATAAGTTTCTTTAATTTGTAAGGGTCATGAATTTTATTTTGAGCACCATTAAATATATTGCTCAACATTTTTCCTGAATTCGATAATGTATTTAACGCATTCATATAATCAAATGTCAATCCTTCTAATGGATGATTTAGAAAAAATTGCCAATCACAACTTTTAGGTATATTGAAATCTCTATTATATGGATGTTTTGAATATTCATCAGCCATTTTGAGAAATAATAAATATGTTATTTGTTCTAAATAGTCCCCATAATTAACTCCATCATCTCTCAATGTATCACAGAATGACCATATTTTTGCCACTAAATTATTTGTTGTCATTGTAATACAGCATTTATATTTTCAAGCCAAGGATAGTTGTCCTTATCTTTAGATTTTTCTTTTATGAAACACTTCACAACCATTGTATATGGTTCCGTCTTTTTTGTTAAACTTACTAACTCAACATAACATTCACTTACCTTTGAATTTACTTGTAATTGAGTTGGATTATGATATTTTATATAATTATTAGTTGTTTCAATTATCGTTTCGCATTTTTGCCATATTTTATTTCTGCTTCTTTGAATAGGAGTATGATCTAAACCGTAAAACTTGATTGATAGTATGGCCTTTTTATTATTTATTAAATTTTCATCTTCACTATAGGTTGGGTATACATCTCCATTACTATCAAATGAGATTAAAGTAACATCATTAGGATTTATTGGGTCTATCAATAATGGACTCTCACAATTACAAATAAAATCATCTGGCTGTGCTATTAGTGAATCTTGATTTAAAGGAAAATAGTTTCCTTTACCATATACCTCTGTTCCTTTTTCAAACCTGTCCTTTCTTAATTTATTTACTAAACTACCTGCTAATCTAAAGTTTTTCCAATGAAAGGATAACCACCAATATCCATCATCTCTTATAACAATTCCACTTTCATCTTTTGACTGAGCTTTGGGTCTATAATGTTCAATCTCCCATTCCGAAGAATTTTCAGGTGATTCTGAATACCAACATTTATGACCCGATAATTCTGAAAGGGTTGAATATAATTCCCTCCAATGGTTATTTTTTGACCAATAATCACTACGGCTCTTAGCATCAAAGTGTTTTATATTTTCCAAATGTCGATTTGCTTCATCTAACCAATCCCTAAATGTAGTATGAGCATTCAGTCTATTAAATGTTTCTTCAAAATCAGTAATATCAATATATCTCATATCCTATTGATTCATTTCTTTAAGAATTTTCTCAACTGCCAACTTACTGGCTTGTTCAAGCATTTCTTTTTGCTCATCAGTAAATTCAATTTGCTGAATTATTTCATGTTTAGACATTTCCGCTAAATACATCTGAAACCACTTATCTTCAACTTCTTCGTAAAAACCGTATTCCTCTAATTGCGCTTTTTTAATCTTATACTCCTCATATTCTTCATTTGCAATATCGTTTCTCATTAGTTTACCCTGCAAAAATCTTTTCCTGTTCAAGAGTAATTGAGTTTCTTTATCTAATATTGTTGGCAAACCGAATAATTCACTTGTGAGAATGCCTGCAACTCCCATTCCTTTAGGGTCTTTTTCTGCTGATTCAGCTATAACATTTCCATTTTCGGGATTTCTTCTAAAAATTCTAATTTGTTCTTTTTTCAATCCCCCAATAACTAATGGATCATGAGTATTTATTATAATATGAGTAGTTTCATCTAAACTTTCAGTTTCAGAATCGTTTCTATAAATATCATTTAACAAATCTATGTAGTGCCATTTCCATAAAGGATTTAAGTGCGTGTCTGGCTCATCCAGTAACACAAGAGTCTCTTTATCTTTAGTGAATTTGAGAAGTCCCAGAACGGTTAATAATTGTTGTTCCCCTTCACTTAATTCCTTAAACGTTATCTCATTATTAACATTTGTTTTTTTAACCTTAACCCTTACTTCGTCAATCAAATCAGAAATATAAGTGCTCTCTAAAGCTTTAAATAATTCCGTATTTGTGTGATAAAATTTATTTAATTCTTGTAATTTCTCTTTGGTTGGCACATACAAATACAGATATTCTTTTTGTTTATTAGACGAATCTCTAAAACTTTCTTTATACTCCTCAAAAACATCTATGGGAGCAAGCGAAATTTCCCAAAGCTTTTCTAAAAACTCGCGAACTAAGCCTTCTGCTCCCCACATAAACTCATCTTGAAAATTTGATTTCTTTTGCCATTCGGGTTTTTGAAACTTAAATAAAACAGATTCTAAATTTTCAATATTCAAATATTCATGCAAAAAGTTTTTAGTTTTTTCTTCTTCGAAAGTATAAAAAGCTAATAAAACGAAATAGGAGTGTACTAACTGCACATAAAACATCCTTCTAAAATCTTCAACATCTTCTTTTGTTACTTCTTTTGCTTTTGCTTTATTATAAAAATTCCTTTGATTCTCATCAAAATGGTCTTTTAACTTATTACTTATACCGGAATAATAGGTAAAAACATACTTAGGCAAGTAAACTTCTTTATTCGTAAAGAACGATTTATAAGATTGCTTTTCTTCATCTACATAGATTTCGTAAGCAAGTTTTTTAGAACTTCCATCTTTTTTACATGTTACTTTTATATTATGTCCCCTACATTTATATTTTATTACATATTCAAATTCTGGAAAGCGAGGAGTCGAACCAGCCTTGCTTAAATCCAAATATTTGAAAATCAAAACTAACGATTCTATAAAATTAGATTTACCAGTTGCATTTTGGCCAAGAAGAACAGTATTCAACTCCTTCTCATCTAAATCAATTGTAAATTGTTTTAGATTTTTAAAGTCTTCAATGTATAAACTATCAATCCTCATTTCAGTGAAATTAAACTACCTTTTTCTACTTTCTCTTCAATAATTTTATCCTGAATCTTCTTTAATTCAGAATAAAATTTTTCTATGTTATCGCTATACATAGAATCTTCCCACAACTGCTTTGGAGTAATAGGTCTCTTAATTTTTTCTAAAACTTGTATGATAGACAATTTTTCTTTTTCCATTCTTTTAATTTTAGGACGATTTTTAATTATCTCTCTCTGACTCAACAAATATTGATTTTTTTCTTTTTCGATATTTTCAAGTAAATTATTTATTGGTGTATAAGTATTTATTTGATTGACTAGATTTCCTTGAAAAGCTTCTTGAAGTATTTTTGAGTAAATTAATTTTGTTTTGTTTATATTTTCATCAATTTCAATTTTTAACATTTGGATGTCATTTAATTTTTCATCAATGTATTTTACAGCCAATTCTTGTTCTTCTAAAGTAGGCATAACTACTTTCAAGTCATAAATATTTTCTCTATTAAGTCCAGGAATGGTAGTTGATGTACTTAATTGACGCAAATTTTTAATCTGAAGTTGATAAAACAAAAATTTCAAATTAAAACTTTCGTATTCTTCTATGTAATATGTTGTGTCTATTGGATAGCATTTTTCTTCTGAAAATTGCAACTCTCCAACACTTCCTTTTCTTCCAATGATAATAACTGACTTCTCTATATATGTTTCATTATGATAACCAATTATTCCATTAGACCCATAAACTGGAATTTGTCCAGATTTACGTTCCTTTTTTATTAAACTCTTACCATAATTAATTGTACATAAGTCTCTAATACGAAATTCGGCTCCAAAATTATTTTTATTGAAAACCTGATTATATATTGAAAACATACTATTATTAGTCTTGATTTTTGCGATATTTAAATTATCAATACTCTTATCAATTTCACTGAACAATTCCTCAATTTTTTCAACAATTCTATTCTGCTCTTCAATGGGTGCAAGTGGAATTCTAATTAACTCAAATTTTGATTTATTTAAAATCGGAATTGTAGTAGAAGAAGCTTTACTTAATAATTCCTTTTGAAATTGTGTAGTTTTGCAGTAATAATACAAGTACTTTGAATTAATAAAAGGAATAATCCCATTGA
Organism: Flavobacterium sp. HTF; assembly: GCF_003105115.1. Lineage (GTDB taxonomy): Bacteria > Bacteroidota > Bacteroidia > Flavobacteriales > Flavobacteriaceae > Flavobacterium. The sequence continues at coordinate 5,337 of NZ_QETH01000102.1, forward strand.
TTTGTTGATTAAAAGCTCCATCTTTTATAAGAAGACCAGTTTTTCCAATAGTTGCTCCAATACATGTAACCAAAACAGAATTACTCGGAATAAGACGAGCAACATCTTTTGCATATTTTGAAAGATATTGTTTAGAAGCAATGGTATTAATTCCTTGCTCTAAATCGGTAGGTTTATAAAAAGGAATATCATCACTTTGATAATACTCTTTTATCCTTGTAGAAGGCGTATTACCTGTGACGATAATACCAATATCGCTTAAAGCAACCCACTTCCAGGTATCAGGAACCTTCTTTTGATTTTTATTCACTTTGTCTTTAAATAATTAAAAAGTTAATCAATTTAACTGCACAATGTAAGTTTTTTTTAAAGAATGTACAATTTTTAATTTCTGAATTTGAAAATTTTATCTTATAAAAAAAATCCTCATAATGAGGATTTTAGTTTAAATGTCGACTTATTTAAGGCTTTATTGTTAGATTTGTTAAAACCAAACCAATGAACAATCTAGAAATTTTCAAATGGCTAGCTATATTTTCTCCAATTATTAGTGGAATAATAGTAGGTGTTGTAACTCATAAGCTTTCAAATCGGTCAAAACGTATAGAGATTCTATATCAAAACAAAATTCGAGCATTTAATGAGTTACACAAGATACTTATTGATTATAGATTTGAATTAGAACCGAATATTTATAATAATCCATTTCTTGAAAGAAGTACCGATGCAAAAGGGGCAGTTGAAACTCTTAGTTTATTAAATAATGCTCTTGTACGTAACAACATATATCTAAATGAGGAAAGTAGAAAATCAGTAATGGATTTGGTTACCAAGATTAATTTCTTTTGCAATTTTCAGAAGCAGGATTTTGAAAATATTAATCCTTATATAGATATGGCAGTTGAAGTTAAAAGAGTAATTGACATTCTATATAAAGATCTTAATCTTAAATAATTATGTGTAATTGAATAATATATTTAACTAATAAAAAACCTCTAATTAAAGAGGTTTCGTTTTTAGTTTTTTGCAAGTTCAAAAAGCTTCTAAATTAATAGAGGCTTTGATTTATATATTCCGACTAAAAAGCTACTAACACCTTGTTATTTAGTCAAAAAGCATCATTTTAACTTTAACATCAAGCTTAGATTGTTTTGGTTAATATAATAAAATAGAGAGGTAAGTTCACACGCTTACCTCTCTATTTTATTAATTCTGGTATAAAGTGAGTATACTTATCTTAAATTTTATTTCTCATAAATTTTCCAAATTCAAAAGAATTATCACTACAATCTACACTATTATTTATCACTTTAGATTTAGCATTAAACCACTTTTCGGTTACATCTCTCTGAGATGCCATTATTTCTGTTTCTGTATTATTAACTTGATCTGTTAATTTAAAATAATATTGCGTGTAAACTTCCTTAACTGGATAGTCGAGATACTCAACAGGAAAAGTACATGTTTTTATTTTATCTATAATCCATTCCTCATTGGGCTTCCAATTGCTTCTAAATTGTGGTGTAATACCATCTCCTAATAAATTCTTTGTGTAATTAATATCACTACATGTTAATTCATTGCCATTCTCTAGAACAATTATCAACTTAGCTTTTAATGTTACTTTTTTATAAATGTTTTGTGTATTATTTTTTAGTATGCCTTTAAAGACATGAGTTGCCGTATGAGGCTTTTGCATTTTGTCAAGCGAGGAACTCAACACAACAAAGCCACTAAATATATTTTCAGTACAAATAAACATATCAGTCCCATCTTCATTTTTATTTTCGGGGAGCTCTTTATTATTTATGGAATTACATGATAAACATATTACTGTGACTACGATGCAAAAAAAGGTTGATTTCATTTTCAAAGATTATTGATTAATAATTGTTAAGATTTTCACTTTAGCTTTTAGAAAATTCTTATCACAAATATCAATCTTTTTTCAAAAACTCGTACATATACGAGTGAATATTTTTTAAGCATTAACTCACTTTGTCCAAATGATTTATTTATGGACAATCCAAGTTTAGAACCTATAGAACAATATGTAATTGATACTGTAAGAAGAATAAGGATTGAGAAGAAAATTTCCCAAAAAGAGTTATCTTATGCTTTAAATCTTTCTATAGGTTTTATAGGAGATATAGAAAGCTCAAAATCAAGAGCAAAGTACAATCTTTCTCACATCAACAAACTAGCAGAGATATTTGAATGTTCTCCTAAAGATTTTTTACCACAAAGTCCTTTAGAGGACAAATAAATGACTTTCTCTCAATATAAGTAAAGACCTCAAAGCACCAATTGCCTAAATCACTTACTGATCGAATTCATAGTTATTTTAATGCCTCCTCTCAAATAAAAAGGTACTAAAATAAATTCTATCTAAGCTGATTTATCAAGGTATTTCAGCATCAAGTCTGCGTTTTCCTCTTGAGATATTTTGATATAACTTGAAAAGGCTTTTTCTGTACGATGTCCTGTTATTTTCATAATTACTCTGGTTGGAACACCTCTTTTAAACATATTCGTAGCGAAAGAACGTCTTGCAGTATGTGTACAAATCAATTCCCATTTGAAATATGACTCTTCAATTCTTTCTTTACCTTTATTTCTTATTTTTAAAACTTTTTCTTCAATTCCTGCTAAACTTCCAATCTCTTTGAGATGTCTATTCATCGTTTGATTAACACATGATTTAGGCAAACTATTTGTTTGGTCTTTATATTTTTCCATAATAACTTTTACCTGATCTAGTAATGGAATAGTCACCCATTCATCTGTCTTTATAGTTTTTATTCTAAGTTTGTTGTCAGCAATATGCTCAGGTTTCACTTGACTAAAATCACTAAATCGTAGTCCGGTATAGCACCCAAAAACAAACAAGTCTCTAACACGCTCTAAAACACAATTTTTCTTTAAATCTAAATTTATTATTGTCTCAAGTTCTTCCTCAGACAAATAAATATTGTTCACTTCCTCCTTTATTGTTTTGAAATTTTTATGCTGAAACGAGTTATTTGAGTTGAAACCTTTTTCAGTAGCATCATTTAAAATTACTTTAATAATTTTTATAACCTTTCCAAATCCATTGTTTGTAAGTCCTTGTACTCCAGTATAAAAATCCAAAAAATCATAGTAGAAATCTATATCAATATTATGCCAATCTAATTTTACCTTTGCATACTTCTCATACTTTTTCAGTTGATTCAAGGATGTTTTATAAGCTTTAATAGTTCCTAAAGTCTTATGCTTCTTACTAACTTCTAAATACACTTCTGTGTATTCAAAGAAACTATATTGATTCTTCTTTTCTTGTAATTCCTTACCATCATTATAAAGTCTTTTAACGTAGTCTTTTGTCGGATCTTCCCCTGAAATAAGTAACCCATTAACAATGTCTTCAACTTTTTGTTTAATTGTTTTGATGTATATATTGAAACGGTCAGAGCCTGAGTAGCTTCTCTTAACCTGTTGAGCCTTATCGTCCCAATATTTTTCATCTATGTTTTTATGAGCAGTAAAGTAAGTAACCTCTTTTTTGTGTGTGTACCTCAACATCAGCATAGACTCCTTACTTTTTATTTTTCGCTGGTGTTGTGATTTATTTAATACGAATTTTAATGTTGCCATATTTTTGTGTTTTTAGTTGAGGTAACATTACCCCTTATTTCGACGTGAGGTTACCGCACGTATTGATTTTTCTAAAAATTTTTGGATTCTAGATTATATGAGTCTTCCAATAGTGCAATTGATTTTTTTCTTTTACTTTTTTGAGATGCACTTAATCCTGAGTTATTAATCAAGTCCATTATCTCGTTATATAATGTGTAATCATTCTTTTGCTCAATGTTTTTAATAGTAGCATATAGAATATGCATTACATCATCTTTTATAGGTTTATAAATTGTTTCTCTTCTAAAAACAATTTTACTTTTAAGTTCAGGTAGTAAATCATAAAATGAATCTCTAATAGTTATTTCAGGATACCAATCAAGTGTTAAATCAAAAAACGTCACTTCTTTTCCGAAATATTTTTTAGGGTTTAAAAATTTGATCTCGTGTTTTATCACAGCAGCTTGTGGAAATTTAGCAACATCAAAGGTTTTTTTTACTTTGGCATTTGCGACAGCATCATAAACTTTATAATGAATTGCTTTAGATGGTTTTCCGTACATCTTCATAAAAGAGGTTGATTTTTCCAATTGAAAATCATTCATTCCAATAATACTAGTCAAATAGGAATGACTACTAATATCTATACTTTCAAATCCTCCGTATTCGAATTCTTTGACTATTCCTTTTAAAACATCTATTCCTAATAGTTCTTTTATTTTTTTGGCGAATTTATCTAACTGTCTTCCTGTAATCTCTCTATAATTATGACCATAGAGAAAATATGGAATGCTGGATTTGATAACCACGCAATTATCATTACAGAAATAGAGACTAAAATTTTTAACGTGCTCTCCTAAAATAGGATTTATACTATATTGATTTCTAAGTGTAGGGTGTTCGATTAATCGGTCCATTTTAATGATTGTGGTATTATCGATAGTAACTTTAATTTTAACGAAATCGATTTGATATTTTTCTAATTTTATATTTTCCATGTTTTTTATTTTAATGAGCCATAGCCCAGTTTTTACCTTTTTTAAGATCTATTTTTAAAGGGATAGATAATTTTACTGCATTTTCCATCTCCTTCTGTACTAGTTTTTCCATAATTGAAACTTCATTATCATGAACTTCAAATAAAAGTTCATCATGAATTTGGAGTACTAATTTAGATTTGAGATTGTTCTGTGTTATTGCTTTGTCGCATGCTATCATTGCAATTTTAATAATATCAGCGGCACTACCTTGAATAGGAGAATTCATTGCAAGACGTTTTCCTTTTTCTCTTTCTGACATTTTTGGCGAACTTAACTCAGGAATTGGTCTTTTTCTTCCGTAAAGTGTTTTAGAATAACCATACTTATCTGCAAAAACTACCAAACCATCTAAAAAAGATTTCACTCCGCTAAAGCGTTTAAAATAATCATTCATAATTTTCTGAGCTTGCTCTAATGAATGAGATTTATTTGTAATCTCAGTTAGTGATTCTGCAAGTCCATTAGCAGTTTTACCGTAAATCAATCCGAAATTAATAGACTTAGCTATGGAACGTTGTTCATCTGTAGTGTCTTTAAATTTTACACCGAATACCTCACTTGCTGTAAGTTTATGAATGTCTAGATCTTCATTGTAGGCTTTTAATAAAAAAGCATCTTGGCTCATTTCTGCTGTTACTCGAAGTTCAATTTGAGAATAATCTGCTCCAATGAATTGACAACCTTTTTTAGGAATAAAGACTTCTCTAAATTTAGATTCAAGTACTTTTAGCCTATTTTTTTCTTCTGCTTTTACCTTTACATTTGGAATGTTTTGTAAATTCGGTTTACTACAACTAAATCTCCCTGTTGCTGTTCCTATTTGATTAAAATTTCCGTGTAAACGTTTAGTTTTAGAATTTACATTTTTCAATTGATTACAAAATTTCAGCAGACTTGTTATTTTCCGATAGTCTAAAATCAAAGGAATTATTTCGTTGTCTTTACTTAACTTGCTTAAATGCGATTTGTCGACAGAATAAAAATTGCTATTTGATTTTTTCTTTGTTTTTGGTTCAATTTTTAAATCATCAAAAAGTAATTTACTTACTTGTTCAGAACTGTTAAGGTTTATATCTGAATTTGTAAATTGATAAATTTGGATTTTAATGCTCTCATTCAAATCGTTTAATTCAAGTTCTACATTCGATAATTTTTTTACATCAATTTTTACTCCCTCCAATTCCATTTTAACGAGAACAGGAATTAATTGATGTTCTACATTGATAATTGTATGATTCATGGTTAAGAATTTAATTTGTTATTGATATAGTGGTATAATTGAAAAGTTTGGTCTGTATCTTCACAAGCATAAAGTGTTAACTCTTCCAAAGGAATTTCTCTGATTGATTCTCCTTTAGTCATTTCTTCAAAACCGATTTGAGAGTAATTCAAATGTAATTTTGAAATTTCCTTTAAACCATGAGTTTTGCGGTTAGGGTCTAACAAATAATCCATAATCATCGTGTCTTTAATATTCTTGCCAATATTAATCTCATACAGTTGTAAAAATTTGAGATCAAATTTTGCATTGTGAAGCACCTTTATAATATTTTCATTTTCCAAAAAAGGTATAATTGGTTGAATAAAATCTATAATCTTAGTTTTGTGTTTAGAAAAAATGATATTGTAACCTGTATGTTTCTTAAAAGTCAAGGACATACAAACAATCTCATCAATATGAGCGTCAAGTCCTGTAGTTTCTAAATCTATTACTAAAATATCCTTTGGATTTTTAATAAAATATTCTGAAAGTTTTGTCGCTAATCGAGTCATTTTATTAGCAGTATCAACAGTTTTATAATCGACTGTAACATCTCTAATTGTTGTATAACTTACATGAGAGTATTCTTCTAATACTTCAAAATATATTTTACTATTGCTTGGAGTTTCTATGTAATTAATCCCTTTATATTCAAAATATTTTTTAATTCGAGTAGTGAATGATTTTTGCGTAGGCTGGTATTTGTTTGAAATATAACCTCCTTTTATAAAATTTTGAAACAACTCCTTTTTGTGTAGCTTTTTAGCTTGAAGTAATTCTTCATCTAAAAATTCTATCAATTCTATACCTACATCATTTATAAGTCGTCTCTCATTTAAATTAACCGAATTTGCTTCTATCAATCCAGTATTGAGATATTTTTGAGTACAACACATCATATACATTGAGAACGCATTCCATTGCTCAGCATCCCAATCATCAAAAAAGTAATGCCCAAAATCTTCAAAAACTGTAAGATGTTCTCCATAATGTTCTGAAAATTCTATTTCATAACGCCTCCTTTCTGTACTATTACCAGAAGGAGCTTTTAATAAATAGTTGGATGTTATTAACATCTTAGGACTACGACTAAAAGGAATGTATATATCTTTTTTATATTTCTGACTAATAGTAAAACCGTCAGTAATTCGCCCGTAGAAGAGTTCGAAATTTTGATGCTCTTTTATATCGTTAATTGCAACAATATTAGTTTGTGGAGTTACTCTTTGAAAAGAGAAAGAATTTCGACTATCAAAATCTTTTCCCGAAATATCGCATACAATTCGAATAAAGCTTAATGCTTTAGTAAAAAGTGATTTTCCACTACCACCTGAAACAATGTTTAACTCGTTAATTGCTCCATCTAATAGTATTACTGCTTTTGACTTTGATGGATTTTGAAAGCGATGAATTAAATAGCCTATTACAGATTCAAAAGCCTCTATCCTATCATTTAATCTATTTGAAATATTACTAATAAATTTTCGAAATGGAATCTCTAAAGCTGATAATTTCTGTTGTGGGAATTCAAAGTCTCTATTTATCATTTGTTCTTCAAGCACTTGACCATCTAAGTCTTCATAATTGATTAAAGTTATTTCCTCTTTATCTACTTTTACTGCTGCATTTTTAAAATAAAAATAACTTTCTTTCTCTGTATCAATTTGAAGTTTAATCTCGATCAGTGGCATAAAATATAAGGTTCTTTCATCCATTAAAGTCCTTATTCTAGACACCCAAGCTTCTGTAACTTCTTTGATTGTGAATCCTTGATTTGAAAAGTTTTCAAAATTATTTTCCAACCAATCCAAACATGTTTGAATCATAAACGATTTGTCGACAATCGTAACTACATTGTCTTTAATGCGTACATATTGAAATGTTTCATTAATTTTCGCTTTATAAAAATTCAGAAAGCCTAAAAAATCAATGAAATCCATTGTTTGGACATATATTTTCCCTTTTGCCGTTTTCCGAAACGGTAATGAAATAACTTTTGGTATTATTGCGGAATTTTCTTTTTCCATAAAATTATGTCTTTAAATTTTTGATGAATTGCTCAACGTCCGATTGCTTATAACGTTTGGCGCCTCCTACGTTACAAACAGGAAAATTTTCGTGAGCTTTTTTTATCTTATAAAATTGTGAAGAAGAAATTCGGAGAGCTTTACACAACTCATCAGGTTTCAAAAGATTTTCTTGATTTGAAGGCGTCCCTACAAATACATTGGAATGCTCTAATAGTTGAGATATTACTTTCCCTGCTATTCGGTTTTCCAACTCCGAAAAAAATTTAAAAAAATGATTGTATAAGGCTTGATCTTCCATATAACTTCTGTTTGTTTTTGACAAAAGTAATTTGGATGATAAAATTTTATATGCAAGTGCGTAATTATGAGATTTATTTGCGTTTTTTACGCAAATAAATCTAAAGAAGAATTAATATTTTCGGATATTTCTACTTTTAGTAAGTAGGTATTCGTCTAGTGTCGTTAAAGGTTTTTTTCTTCCGAAGCTTTTATAATTGTCTCTAACTTGGGGAAAAGAATTGTACATTATTTTCATAATGTCTAATTTGGTAATCTTATTATTCAATAGCTGTGGAGCAAATTTTCTTCTAACTCTTGTGGTATTTGCCCCTTTATCTTGTTTTTTCTTTTCTAAAATTTGTTTTCCTCTTAGCAAACTATTTCTTTCCGAATTATAAAATTGATATAATTCAAAAAAAGTCTGATATATTTTTTTACTGTTTTTAAATTCGAAATTCAAATAAGTAGGGCGTCCATCACTTCTTCCAAATGAAAAAGAATTAAGAAATAATTCTTTAATCTGATCTTCGTTTAGAATATCTGCAAACAATTCAAATACTTTAGTTTTAAACTCTAATGAATAATTAAGAGATTTTCCAATTGGATTTGATTCCGTATCATTAATCTTTTTGGTAGGCAATGTATGTAAAGGTATTTTATAACAGATTTCTTCTCCACCTGAATAATCAAATTCATTCTTTTTATAAAATTTAAATTGTCTTTCAGTAGTTTTTTGGTTGTTCTCGATATAA
>NZ_QETH01000103.1 GCF_003105115.1 Flavobacterium sp. HTF
AATTCTTCAATTTTCTGAAGCAACTTAGAATTCATTTCTCCCAGATTAATTCCATTTTTCAGCACTTCTTCTTCACTTGGAATATTTTCTAAATGTCCTTTTTCATTAATATGATTTTCCACCTCTTCCAAAGTAGGTAATTTGTAATCCTTTTTAAATACAAAATCAGACCAGCCCGTTGCCTGAACTTTTATTTCTCTTGCTCCAATGGATCCTTCTACAGCCAGTTTATGAGTTCCTGTAGTTGTTGTGCCAATAGCCACACTTCCTCCAATAGGATTTAATACAATATTTTTTTGCCCAATTCCACCTTTTACTACTTGTAAATAAGAGTATTCTCCTTGTGTATTCACTCCAATATTTATACCTAATCTATTCGTTGCACCATCATGTATAGAAATTCCATCAGAACTGGATGTACCAGTACTTGTTGGTACTTTAACTTCAAATGTATTTAAAGGTGATGTTGAGTTAATACCGACAAAACCTGTTGATGTTATTGAAAATCTTTCAAATGCATCACCCGAGCCTCCATAAATTATTCTAATTCTATTTTGTGCAACTCCTAAACCTCCCAAAATAGTTGAACCGGCATTATCATAAAATGATAAATTGCCGTAATCATCAAGAGATCTTTTTCTTATTACTATACCATGTGCTGATGAATTACTTGTAACATCAAGTGGTCCAATAGGTGTGGTTGAACCAATTCCTACATTCCCACTTATAATTTGATTGCCTGTAAAACTGTTAGTTCCTCGAGTAGCTAATTCATACCATGTAGTATTTGCTGTTAATAAATTTGAAGAAGCAATCTTTCTAAAAAATAATCGGTCATTTCCAGCAAATGAAGAAGCTATTTGGAGTTGGTAATTATTTGTAGTATTTAGATGTCTGGCAACAAATAAATGCTGCCAAACTTGACTATTATCAGGTGTCATTCCAATTGTAGAGCCATTAAGTCCATTATAAATTCCGGATTTAAGTGCAGCAGAAAAATCAGGAATAATTGGAGGAGCATAGCCATCTCCAATTTGTTGGGAATGTGAAATAAGAGTTGTGAAAAATAAAATTATTATGGCAGTTTTTTTAATTTTCATCATTATTGTTTTTAGTAGATAATTGTTTTTTAAGATTGTCAATTTCCTGAGTTTGTTTTATATTTTCTTTCTTCATTTCAATCATATAAAGAGTTAATTCTTCAATTTTCTGAAGCAACTTAGAATTCATTTCTCCCAGATTAATTCCATTTTTCAGCACTTCTTCTTCACTTGGAATATTTTCTAAATGTCCTTTTTCATTAATATGATTTTCCACCTCTTCCAGAGTAGGTAATTTGTAATCCTTTTTAAATACGAAATCAGACCAGCCCGTTGCCTGAACTTTTATTTCTCTTGCACCAATTGACCCTTCTACAGCCAGTTTATGAGTTCCTGTAGTTGTTGTACCAATTCCCAAACTTCCGTTTGCATTTAAAATCATTTTTCTATTACCATATGATTCCCAGGAAAATAATGGACGTGTTGTTATAACAGCACTAGTAGTTCTTGAATCAAATGTCATAAGAGGAGCATTACCGGTGTCCATAGTGGTTTCTGTGGAAGCAGTTAAATAAAGTGCTGATCTGGTGTCTGAAACACTATGGCCAACTAAATTAGGCAGGAATTGAGCATTAGCATTAGTGCCATTCCCAATTCTCAAATAATCCTGAGTTGCATCACTTACCTGTAATCTTAATAATGTTTCGGCTCCAGTTATGGATGGGGTATTAATTTCTAAACTTGCTGTAGGATTAGTGGTTCCAATACCAATATTACCACCATTAAAATATGAATTGCCTATAGAAGAGATAAAGTTTTTAAATTGACCATTATACATCATTGCTATTTGGCTCTCACTCCAATAACTTACATCAGAAGGATATGTGTATCCTAAATATCTGATTCCTCCATCGCTGTAAGGCGAAGAATTTTTAATAGTCAATCTTGAAGTAGGGGCGACATCACCAATACTAACTTTTCCGTTTGCTATTCTCATCACATCTTTTGATGCGCTATCTCCAAAACGAATTCCGCCATACCAATGAATATCTAAACCATCCGAACCGGGAACAGTAAAATGACCAATATAATAATTATTAGCATCTCCATTACCGACTATTTTACTTCCCAACGGAGTTTCCTGAGCGTTAATATTTATTGTGTAAAAGCATAATAATATGAATGTTAATACCTGGCTCTTCAATTTCATAACCTATTTTTATTTATTTTCTAATTTTTCTATGCGCTTATTTTGTTCAATGATGTATAAAGTCAATTCTTCAATTTTCTGTAACAATTTAATATTCATTTCAGAAAGATTAATTCCTTCTTTCTGCATTTCTGTAGCCGAAGCAATTTCAGGTAAATGTTTATTTTCTTTAATGAATTTATCTACAGAGTCTAAAGAAGGTAAATTATAATCCTTTTCAAAAACAAAATCGGCGCCTGCATCAACAGTTACTTTTACTTCCCGGGAGGCTATGTTTCCTGCAACGGTTAGTTTTGAAGTTGGGTTTGTTGTACCTATCCCCACATTTCCATTTTGTATTGCCTTAATGGCTAAAGAAGCGCCATTTACTGAAAATACATTTCCAACATATAGATCCCAATCACTTGTCATGGGTAAAAATTTCGTAACACTTAAATCATTTCCAGTAGTATTTAATGCTGTAAATGTCCCAGCAAAATTTAATGCTGTTACTTTAATATATACAGTAAGATTTTGGCTAACCAAACCATAAGTGTTAATAGCTCTTATCCTAAATCTAGGGTTGGCTGCTTCAGTATTGCAATCTATAGTAAAATTTGATGAAGTTCCTACGTACGGATTATTATTAATTCGCCCGGTTTCCCTCCATAATGCCGGATTCGCATGAGATATTGATGCTACATGAGTAGCAGCTGCAGCAATGTTTCCTCTGGTATAAGTTAATGAAATCTGATAATAACCACCAGCAAGAGATCTTGGAACTGCTTTCAAAAATTCTATATAATCTCCGGTAACATATCCTGCTGGAAAAGTTACACTTGTTTCATATTCTGAAGTTTCTAGAAATGAAGAACTATTATTAGATAAAATTTTTGAAGTTGATAAAATAAAAAATAAGACAAGAAATATTGTTTTTTTCATATTTGGTTTTAATTTGCTTAATTTATATATAGTTTTTTTAAGTATTGAGTATTTGCTTTGTAAAAGGTATGTTCTTGTTTTAGAATTCAATATGTAGCAAAATCAATAATTAGTTTATTGTAAAACTAAAAACAGAACTTCTATTACTTGAATTCCCAGCCTGATCGAAAGACTTAATATACCAATAGTAAGAACCTGTAGTAAGGGTTTTAGAATAGGGACTGGTTATTTGTTCTTTAAATTTTAAATTGCTTAAGGCACTCTCAGAATAAACATATATACTATCTTTTTCTATACTTCCGCTTATTACGTTTCTGCTGTATTGAAAATTGATATCGGTTGCAGTCGTAGTACTTTTATCTGCAGGGTTGGACAGAACAGGAGTATTAGGAGCTTTGGTGTCTACTAATATGTTTCTTGAAGAATATAAGGTTTCTTTTGTTCCGTTACTTGCTCTTACTTTCCAGCTAAAATTACCATCTGTAAAAGTATAGTCAAAAGCTGTTGATACACTATTACCTTCTTTAACTATCTCATTGTTGCTGTCATAAATTTGAACCTGATATTCGGTTGCTCCAATTATTGCCTGCCATGATAATTTTTGAACAGCAACTTTTGTAATTAAATTATTTCCCGGTGAAGTAAGAATTACGGTATTGTTCTGAAAATCTTCATTGTTTAAAATTTCAAATGCGGCTGTTGTATATTGAGTTTCATAGCCACTGTTAACTCCCTTAATACGCCACTCATATTTTCCAATGTTCAATTGTTGTAAAAAAGAAGTTTTAGAAACTAAAGTATCCAAGACAATTTCTACCGGATTTGTGAAATTTGGTTTTGCAATCTGCAAATGATATTTTTCGGAATCTTTTACACTGTTCCATGAAAAAGATACTCCAGTTGAAAATAGAACAGAATTATTTGCCGGTGCTATTAGTGTAACTTTTTCTTTTGAAATATCCGGAACAATTAAAATTTCCTCGCACGAAAAGAAAGATAACAGGATAAGGCAACCTAAAAACTTATATAATTGATATTTATTCATTTAATTTTAATTTAGAAGCGAAGTGAGAAAATTACATATCAAAAAGACTTTTGCTGTCTTCTTTAGGAATTATTGATTTTGTATTTCCTTTACAATTGGTATTATCCTTAACAATATCTGCAACATACCATTGTCTTTTTGATGAAATTGCCCAACAAAAAACACTGGATTGATACCCCACAATCGTTTCCGGATTAATATCTATCATATCAGTTTTTTTTCCGGACTTAAATAATGAAATAAGATATTTTTTATTTTGTGAATTTGTCAGATAATAGGCATCTGCTTGTCTTACTTTAGAAATATCATCCAAAGATAAGCTCACAGCAATACTGGTAATTATTTGAGATTTTTTCGTGTTTTGTAATAATCTTACAATGTCAGAATTGTACTGTGCATTCAATTCATTAACAAACCCGTTAACATCAAGGATTTTAATCGTTACCAGTTCCGGTTTCACAGGCAGACTGTCAATATAGGCAACTTTTGTCTGGTTTTGATTATACTTAGCTTTTGAAGCGTATACGTTGTTTAGATGTTTGTTAAAAGGAACAATTTCAATACCTACACGAATTTCGTTCTCTAGTTTTGGGAATGCCTTTACAGAAAAATTATTCTCAATTCCGTTTACTTTATCGGACTGACCTATACTTCCTAATTCAGGGGAAGTAGTTGCAATTTTATATGTTTCATTTTTAATTTTTGTTGTTTGACACGCTATGCATACTAGCATTGACAGTACAACTAATTTCTTTATCATAATATAATATATTTGGCTTTTTTGATTTTTTATAATTATTTTTTTTGTAAGTAAAATCTCTATAACTTTTTTTTAACAAATCTAATAAAATTAGAATTATATTTGTCAGATTTTTTATATTTATTAAAAAATATTTAATCAAAATTTGAAAATAGGTTTACAAAAATATTAATCAAATACAACCTTAAAAGATAAACACTTAATCTATTATGAAAAAAATTATTCTATTATTAAGCATCACAATTTGCCAGCTTTTAACGGGTCAGGTTCTTACAACAAATAGAAATCCTGTTGGAATGGAGCATAATATTTTATTTAATGCCGTTACAAGATATACTGTTACACAGGAAGGACCAGCGATTACACTACCTGGATTATTTGACGGAAGTATGAATGCATACTATATGGCAGGTGTAACACCCACAACACCCACAACTATTCTTATAGAAGGTTTACCTGGTTACCACACTCAGGCAGGAGCGTGGGTAGGGTGGACAACCCGCTATTTACCGGCAAGTAGATTTAAAATAGAAGGTTATGATACTTATAATTCAGCAAATGTCTGGAGAGTGATTGCTGACTATTCAGCTGTTGACTATGTGAATCCCAGTTTTTCTGTAGCGATTCCTGTTGCCGGGGTATATAGTAAATTAAAATTTACGTTTTATAATGGACAGAACGGTAATGTTGGTCTTTCAGAATTATATTTTATTCATCCAGAAGCAACTAGTCCATATTCGGGTTTATTAGTTCCAGCTGCGAATAATTGGAAAAGTGTTGGTGTTGATCTAGTTGCAACGAATAGCGGAAATGTTGGTATAGGCATTAACACCCCTAAAAATAAACTGGATGTAAACGGCACAATTCATTCCAGAGAGGTAAAAGTTGACACGCAAAATTGGTCAGACTACGTTTTCAAAAAAGAATATGATTTACCAACACTTGAGGAAGTTGAAAAACATATCAATGAAAAAGGTTATCTGATAGACATGCCAAGTGAAGCCGAAGTACTAAAAGATGGGATTAATCTGGGTGAAATGAATGTCAAATTATTGCAAAAGATTGAGGAACTTACTTTATACATGATTGAAATCAACAAGAAAGTTAATGAACTTCAGGTTAATAATGCGAAATTGATGAAAGAAAATAAAATTTTTCAAAATAATATTTCAGCACCAGAGACAAAGTGATTTTTTCTAAATACTTAATATTATAGAATATATATGTCAAACGAGTAATAAGTTTTAACAAATTGTTTCTCATTATTTATCTCTGTTTTTTCTCAATAAAAAAGATATATTTGTAAAAATTAATAAGCTTATTTTGAAAAAAAATCTACTTAAAAAATTACCTTCTTTCAACCTTCAGGAAATGTTGATTGTTTTGGCTATCATAGGAATTCTACTTTTAATTGCATTGCCTAATCTAATGCCATTGATAACAAAAGCAAAAAGCGTAGAAGCACAAGTGCAGCTAAAAGCGATATATAATGCTGAAAAGCAATATTATTTTATGTATTCTAAATACAGCCCAAACTTTAATGAGATAGATTTCGAAGCTCCAAAAACTACAAAAGAAAATGGCAGTGCCAATTATGTGTATGAGATCATTCAGTCAAATAATACTGACTTCAAAGTTAAAGCTACAGCTATAACGGACTTTAACGGAAATGGGGTTTTTAACGTTTGGGAAATTGATCAGAATGGAGTTCCAAAGCAAATCGTAAACGACTAATGTGGTTTTTAAAGCTAATTTTAATTATTACATTACTAATTGTACTATATCAGGATTGTAGGGATCGTTTGGTATACTGGTTTCTGTATCCTGTAATTGGTGTTTTAGTATTTGCAGTTCAATCCTGCTATCTTCCTTTAGAACTTGTTTTTTTAAATTCAGGTTTGAATCTTTTATTTATTTTAATTCTGTTAGGGACTAGTTTTCTATATATAAAATTCAGAAAATTGTCATTTCAAAATGCTATTGGAATAGGAGATGTTTTATTCTTCATCTTCCTAAGTTTTGGATTTGCGACCATATCCTTTATTGTTTTATTTGTTTTTTCATTATTATTCTCATTACTATTGCATTTTGTTTTTCAAAACAGAAATCAATTAAAGACAGTCCCTCTCGCGGGGTATATGTCCCTTTTTTTTGGAGTAGTATATGTAGTCACTTTTTGTTCTGACAGTACTATTTTATACGCTTATTAAAGATGAAAAACTTTGAAATCCCAATTGAATTTCAGCAACTGATTAAATCAGAACAGGCGTATTATTATCGAATTGTTCCTTTTGCAAAAGAGCACAAAAGTGTTTTGTTAAAAACGGATTCAGCTGATATTGACAATCTACGGAATGAGCTGGCTGTTTTATTGCCGTTTCCTGTTCAGCTTGAAGCTGATACTTCAGAAAATATAAATAGGTATTTAAGCACCAATTATCGTAAGACTAATTCCGGTGATGTTTCTGATATCCATTACACAGCAGACTTTTTAGAAAAAATAGTCCTGAATGCGAAAGAGATCGGAAGCAGTGATATTCATTTTGAGCCTTACGAAAAAAATGCCCGTGTACGTTTTCGGCTTGACGGAAAATTAAAAGAACAGTTTCATATTTCTACAGAGGAATATCCTGTTATCGTCAATAAAATAAAAATCAGGGCCCAACTTGATATTTCTGAAAAGAGATTACCACAAGACGGGCGTATTACGATTGTAACCGATTATCAGGATTTTGATGTGCGTGTTTCTGTTTTACCAACATTGCATGGGGAAAAAGTTGTATTACGTATTCTTAGTAAAGATACCAGCCATATTGATATTAACAGTTTAGGATTTACGGATAAAGAATTAACTACTTATTTAGAAAATATAAAACGTCCAAATGGTATAGTGCTTATTTCAGGTCCTACGGGATCAGGAAAAACAACAACTTTATATGCTACTCTAAAAAAATTAAATTTACCGAATACTAATATTTTGACGGTTGAAGATCCGATTGAATATACATTGGAAGGAATCAATCAGGTACAGTTAAAAGAAAATATAGGTCTTGATTTTGCGACCACTTTGCGGGCTTTTTTAAGACAAGATCCGGACATCATCATGGTAGGAGAAATACGTGATGTTAATACGGCAAATATGGCGATTCGGGCTGCACTGACAGGTCACTTAGTATTATCAACAATTCATACTAATTCTGCATGGGCAACGGTTTCAAGGTTAATAGATATGGGAATTCCGTCTTTTCTAATTGCCAGTACCTTAAATGTTAGTGTTGCACAGCGTTTAGTCAGAAAACTTTGTAATTCGTGTAAGCGGGAAGAGGATATTGATTCTGCCATTTTTCCTACTGATTTTGAGATTCCACAAAATCTGATGAAACATCATGTAGCTGTAGGTTGTGAGAATTGTTATCATACAGGCTATTCTGGTAGAAAAGCTATTTATGAAATTTTGCCAATCGGCTCAGAACTAGCTTCATTAATTAAAAATAATCAATTGGATATTAATTCTTATCTGGATGAAAATGAAATATTTACATTGAAACGAAATGCTTTGTCTTTAATAAATGATGGAATTACTTCTATAGATGAAGTTTTTTCATTACTCTTGTAAAAATATAAAAAACACTAAAAATCTTACAATTCGATAATTCATTCAATGAAAAAAATAATAGTACTACTTTTAATATTCATATTTCAATTTTCATTTTCTCAGGAAAATAGAATTTTGCAACTTAAAAACCATATCGAATCTATTACTGCTGACGCACCGGGATTGAATGAAAAAGTTAATATTAATATTAAGGAAGCTTCTTTGTCAAGTTTTTTGTTAGCTGTTTCACAAATTCACAAGTTAAATATTAGTGTAGCACCAAATTTAAGCCAGATCAATATCGTTAATAATTTTTCTGATGTTGCCGTTGGTGATTTATTAATTTTCTTATGTAAAGAATATAATCTTACAATTGATTTCACAGGTAATATTTTAGCAATCAAATCATACGAAAAACCTTTAGAAGCACCTTCTGTAAAGACAATTGATGTAGTCTACTTTGCAGATGGTAATTTACTTTCCCTTAATTTAAAGGACGATAAATTATATGATGTTTTTAGAAAAATAATGGATGAAAGTGCTAAAAACTTAGTTTTTGCTCCTGGCTTAGAAAACCAGTTATTGACAGTGTATATTAAAAATATGCCATTTGATGCGGCATTAAATAAATTAGCATTTGCAAATAATCTGAATGTTACTAAAACGAGGGATAATTTTTATGTTTTTGATAAGCCTGAAGGAAATTTTACACCTGAAATTGGCGACAATAATGCTGCAATTAGGCAAAACAAACCACAGCGTTCCAGAAAATCGAATTTCTTCTTTACAGTAGTTGATGCAGATAAAAAACTTTTAGATGTTGATTTTGAAAATACACCTATTTCAAGTATCATCTATGATATAGGCCACGAACTGGATATCGATATGTTTATCTCAAGTCCGTTAGAAAATGCAGGAAATGCAACCGTAAAAGCCAGGAATATTACTTTTGATGCCCTGCTTATAAAATTATTCGAAACGAAAGCAGATGGTGTTACCAGTCAAAATGCTAATCCATCGCAACAGCAATACAATAATTCGCAAAATAACTTTTCAGCTAATTCAGGTTCTTATACATTCATGAAGAGTGGATCGATTTATTATTTTGGAACCAAAGAACAATTGGTAGTCAGAAATATTAAGTCTATTCCGTTGATGTATCGTTCTATCGAAATTTTGGGTGATCCGTCAAAAGAGGGCAGAAGCGCAGGCAGACTGAACAATACAAACAGTTATTCTAATTACAATACGTTTGATTCAAAAAACAATTCAAGTTATCAAAATCAGAATCAGAATAATTTTTCAAATAATGCACAATCCTCAGCATCTTCCGGCAGCAATGTGCCTTCTGAATCTATATTGACTATTATTCCGGATGAAATTAAAAAAGATTTGGATATTAAGATTGACAAGGAACTTAATAGTTTTTTGGTGAACGGACCTGCAGCCAATATTGAGCGATTTGAATCTTTTATAAAATACATTGACAAGTCTGTACCTGTTATTCTAATTGAGGTAATGCTGTTAGAAGTAAATCGCTCAGCTATCGTAGAAACAGGAATAAAGGCCGGAATAGGAGATAAACCAGTTACAACTTCAGGAACTGTTTTCCCAAATGCAGATATTAATTTGGGTGCTCAAACAATTAATAACATTATTGATGGCTTTAGCGGATTTGGATCTTTAAATATTGGTAAAGTAGTACCAAATTTTTATTTAAGCCTAAAAGCGATGGAAACTAATGGTAATTTAAAAATACGGTCTTCCCCAAGATTATCAACTTTAAATGGTCACAAAGCGTATTTATCCATTGGAGAAACTACATATTATGTCGTGACGAATCAAAATTATTACGGATCTCAGATTCCGCAGGCTTCAGAAGTTAAAAATTATCAGCCAATTGATGCCGAACTGTCCGTTACTATTATGCCACTGGTTGCCGGCGATGGGCAGGTTACTATGGATATCAAAGTTATTCAGTCGAGTTTTAATGGACAAAAAGTAGATAAAGACGCGCCTCCAGGCATTAACTCAAGGGAATTTACGTCAATAATCAGAGTAAAAGACCAGGATTTGATCGTTTTGGGAGGATTAGAAGAATCTGTTAAAAATGATTCAGGAAGTGGGGTACCATTGTTATCAAGGATTCCGATAATCAAATGGTTATTCAGTTCCCGTAAACGCGAAGATTCTAAGAAAAAATTAAGTGTACTAATCAAACCAACAGTTATTTACTAATGACTTTTCCATCCATAACTTCACTTTTACTTGGTAAAGAATATATTGGCATTGAGCATTTTACTTTAAACAATGAAGAAAAAATTGCTGTGCTTTTGGTTGAAGAAAAAAAAGAAGGATTAGTTATTTCTAAAAAAGACAGAGTCAGTTATAATCAAAAAATAGCTGAAAAATGGGATGTGAAATTACCTTTCTTTTTAATCCTGAATACCAATCAGGTAATACAAAAGGAAGTGCCGAGCGTTGAAACTTCGGATGATAAATTACTGCATAAAGCGTTTCCGAATACCAACTGGGAAGATTTTTATTTTGAAATATGGCGCTTAAAAACCAAATCGATAATTGCGATTACGAGAAAAACATATCTTGACGAAATAGTTAATCAATACGAAAAGCAAAAAATTAAGGTTGCAGGAATTAGCCTGGGAGTTTGTGCGTTAGCTGAAATTTTTGAGTATGTAAATGAAAGCCAGATTTTTACAAATAATCAGGCAATTTCAAAACATGAAGATCAGCAAATAATTTCTGCTAATATTTTGGAGTTTTCAATTAATTATAATATCAATGATCTTGAAATTGAAAACAGACATTTGCTGGTTTTTTCAGGAATATTACGATTAATATTAAATACCAGCCCTAATTCCGGGTCTGTGATATCTTATAGTGAAGAGCTTCGTGATGACTATAATCAAAAACATTTTTTTGCAAAAGGATTAAAAATAATCATCGCAGTCGTCTTGGGTATCTTATTGTTGAATTTTATCTTTTTTACGCATTATTATAAATTGGCACAAGAAACCACTGAGACTGTATTGGTCAACAAATCATCACTCGAAGACATTACTAAAATCAAACGGCGTATTATAGTAAAAGAAGAAAAAGTTAAAAACAGTGTTGGAAAAACTGATTCTCAAAGTTCGCTTTTAATAAATGAAATTGCGAAAGAAATTCCATCCTCAATTTTATTAACGGAATTATCTTTCAATCCTTTAGAGAAAAAAATAAAAGCAGAAGAAGCTGTTCTTGCAACAAATAAAGTGATTACTATTACAGGAACCACACTTTCTAATGAAGACTTTACAAATTGGATTGAAAGCATAGAAAAAAAACGATGGATTGACAAAGTACTCATTACACATTTTGGAAAAAATGATACTAATGAAACAGAGTTTTCGATTAAAATAACCTTGAAATAAATGAAACTAAACAAGAAAAATAAACTGCTTGTATTAGGATTTGTTTTAATCCTGTATATCTGTTATTCTTTTGCAATATCGAATACAATCATGTATTATAAAGAATATAAAGATAAAGAACAGCAAATTGCTGATGATAGTAACATGCCTAATCTTGTTGGGCAGCTTGTTAAAAAAGAAAAACAGCTGGATCAGCTTTTGTCCCAATACGAAATGAATGTTTCAGATTCCTTTCAGAATGATTTATTAAAACAATTAAGTTCGTATAGCACAAATTATCATCTTAAAATTACTGATTTTCAGGAACCACATATTATAACCCAAAAGGGATTTATTACAACAAGTTATATTTTTACTTTAGAAGGTTCATTTAACGGATGCCTGGCTTTGCTAAACAAGATAGAGAATAATCCAAAACTAGGTGCTGTTAAACATTTAAATTTCACCAAGAAAAAAAATTATAAAACTAACACTGACCAGTTGTTTGTCGAAGTTATTATGCAGACAAATAAAGGGTTATAAATATTATTTAAAGCCATAATTATGAAAAAAAACCTTTTTTTATTATTGATGTTAACTACTCAGTTAAATTTTGCACAAAATACTTTTCCTGACACTGGCAATACAGGTGTTGGAACTTTAAGTCCACTAGCTAAGTTTGAAGTCAGAAATGGCGATATACTTGTCAAGAACCTTAGCAATACAAATAATAATTCAGCAATAATGATTGGACAATCAATTGTAGATGGTAATCATACTACTTTTGGAACATCAATCAGAACAGTTGTTCAGAGTAGTGGTAATAATGTATATGGTATGCAATTTTTTACTCAGGAGTCATATCAGACAGGCCAAACCGAGAAAGTCAGAATCCTGGGGAATGGAAATGTTGGTATAGGTACTATTTCTCCTGCATCTAAATTAGATGTAAACGGAAATGGATCATTTAATGGCGGAATTATTAGTAGTGTTTCAGGTGCCCTTGGCGGATATATTAAACTAAAAAACCCTTCTAAAACTGCAAATGGTGTAGCTAGTGATTGGACAATTTTTAATACGACTGGAAATTATGGAAATAGTTTGCAATTTTTTGCCTATGATGATGTTGGGTGTGCGACCGGAGGATTGTGCAGCAATCGTTTTACAATAATGGATAATGGAAATGTCGGTATAGGCTCTACTAATCCAATTAATAAACTCGATGTTAATGGAACAATCCATGCTAAAGAAGTAAAAGTTGATATGACAGGCTGGTCAGATTTTGTATTTAAGAAAGAATATACTTTGCCAGCACTTGCAGAAGTTGAAAAACATATCACTGAAAAAGGACATTTAGAAAATATTCCAAATGAAGAAGAAGTTTTGAAAAACGGAATTAATGTGGGAGAAATGAATGCTAAACTTTTGCAAAAAATAGAGGAATTAACTCTTTATGCAATTGAACAGAAAAAAAATACCGATCAGCTTACTAAAGTAATATTAGAACAAAACAAAAGGATAGAAGAACTGGAGAAGAATAGAAAATAAATTACATAGATTTAAATTATAAAATTGAAGGCTCAGTCTAATATAGATTGGGCTTTTTTTGTAAACAATTAATTTTTACTACACAAAATAACAATATATCGCCCATAACCCCGTTTGACTGATTATAACATTAAAATTTAGCATAAAAATAACAATTTACTTATAAAAATATTTAAATTACGTTTTATGTTAATTGCTTTTACATATATTTGTTAATGCAAATACTACATTTTTTAATGCGTATTTAAGAGTTTTCCAAGGCAATTTAATTTTAGGAGTTTTCGGTTTTATTCTATTTCATAATTCCAGACTTGTTTGAAAGATAAAAGATCTAAAAATTTTTTATCCTGCTAACTAAATCGTTTTAGTAGAAAAAAGAAAAGATAAACTGATAATTATGATTTTTTTTCCTGAATATTATTTTACAATT